>DPGN01000021.1:94871-95233 GCA_003523185.1 Halieaceae bacterium | reverse complement strand
ATTACGAAGCGCCCGCTGATAGCGATGCCGACAATGTGTATGAGATCACCGTCTCTGCGTCCGACGGAACTGCATCCACTTCGCTCGGTCTCGTTATTACCGTTGCTGATCTAGCGGGCGACAAAATGGTCTTAATGGGGAACAGCTTCTTTAGACCCTATGCTGAGCACTTCGGGGTGATGGCAGCGGATGCTGGCTTTTTCGATCACAGCGACACGGGCGTATTCGCGGGGGGTGATAAAGGCGTACCCAAGTATCTGTGGAGTGATCCCAGCGAAGCAAACCAAGAGAACAAGCAACTGATTCAAGCGGCTTTAGATGAGGGTGGTGTCGATGTCTTCGGCATGACCGGTAGTAACATT
>DPGN01000021.1:92265-94654 GCA_003523185.1 Halieaceae bacterium | reverse complement strand
ACCCTGATTGATGCACTGCGTGAGGAATTTCCATCAACGCACATCTTCTCCATTCCAACCGGTAAATCCGCGAAGGTATTGGCACAGATGTATCAGGACAATGGGTTGTTGGACGACGTATTACCAAGAGGCCCTTATGACGAGTCTCTATTCACGGATGAAAAAGGCCACCAAGGCAAAATTATTGTTGAGACCGGCACCTTACTTTGGCTGAGCAGTCTTTACGGGGTCGACCTATTGAGCAATGACTTTGATACCGGGTTTGATACTGATTTACACAACGTGGCCGTAGAGATCATGCAGCAACATGATCCTAACTACAGCCGATGAATGCCCGCGCACGCGCATTCTGGCGTTTTTAAGCAGGCTCGCGACAAGGCCTCTGCGCAAACAACGGGAAAGAACGAGACATTATGGATAACAACAACGTCGGCTTATTAGAAAACAGCGAAGTCATTGACCGCGTTTTTGAGCACATCGATAACGGTACGACCGATCTTGGAACAGCGCAGTGGCATGAACCGGTAGAACACTACACAAGCCAAAGCCGTTACGAACAAGAGATCGTGCTACTGCGACAGCGACCGGTTGTATTTTGCCCATCAGCGGCTATTCCAGATGCTGGCAGTTTTATCTCGCGCACAGCGGCGGGCACGCCACTCCTCGTCGTCAGAGACAACGACTTAAAGGTTCGCGCGTTTATCAACGCCTGTCGTCACCGAGGCATGAAAGTGGCGTCTGGACAGGGATGTAAACGAACCTTCTCCTGCCCCTACCACGGGTGGACCTACAACCTCGATGGATCGCTTCGCGGCGTCCCCGGCGAAGAAGCCTTCCCCGATCTGGAAAAAGAAACAGCGGGATTAAAGGAACTCTTCGCGATTGAGCGGGGGGGGTTGGTTTATGTGCAGCAAGAGGGAACTCCCAGGCTCGAAACGCTCGATACCGCGCTGGATTTTTTCGAACTGTCCCAGCCGCTCATTTATCAGAGCGACACCCTTGATGAGGCTAACTGGAAACTCCTCACCGAGACGCTGCTCGAGGGCTATCACATCAAGTCGCTGCACCGCGAGAGCTTCTACCCCTTCGGATTAGACAATGTGAATGTGGTTGAATCGTTCGGTCAAAACTCGCGTGTTATTTACCCCTTCAAGCGCATTGAGAAACTACGTTCTTTACCGCCTGATGAGCGAGAGATCGAGGGATTTTCGACCCTTGTTTACCACCTCTTTCCTAACGTCAGTGTTTCGGTGCTATCAAAGCATACGAGTGTCACTGTGATTGAACCGCTATCGCCCTCTCGCACCCAGATGTTCTCCTATTACATCAAGCACGCAGCCAAGAACGGGACTGAAATCAGTCATGAAGAGGCGTTGCGCGACGTTGATTTTGTCAATCAGTCCGGTCAGGAAGAAGATCGTGCTGCCGCGAGAGATATACAAGAAACCGTTACAACGTCCGCTAATTCGCATTTGACCTTTGGCTACTACGAAAAAGCGATCGTTAGTTTTCATCAGCAACTTCAATCTGAGTTTGGGGAGGCCTAAATGGTCAGGCTCGTTATTGGAGTGGCTCAACCTGTCGTCACTATGACTCATCAGAAAAAGGGATAACCCCGGGGAGAGAACAGTATGCAAGACATATCAAAATCGATAGAGGCCTGCGCCGCACGCTATGGTGAGCAAGCGGCTGCCATGCGTGACTACCTAGTGGCGGGACAAGATGCCGCCTTGGCGCTGGATAATCGAGGCCCCATTGAATTCGACACATCGGGCAAACTCGCTCAGCACATTCTGGATGCCTACTCGACGTATGGATTTTATGTCTTTACGGGGGTGCTCACTGAGGAAGAATGCGAAGACATCGAGGCCGATATGGTGGCGCTCAAGGCGTCGTTCCCCGTCGCTCCCGATAGCACGGTTGACGCGGAAGGCCGGCCAGCCCTGGGTTCGGACTCGTTAACACCGCATCTCGTCTGGTCAAAACCACTGGGCGATCCACTCGGTGGCACGCAGCTAGCAAACGGACGACACCAGGTCAAAATGTTTGAGCCCGAGGCTGCGGCTGATACACCCTTGGCATCACCGTTCATTTTGCTCGGCTCACTACGTTTCTCAGATGCCTGCTTGCGAACCTATGCACATCCAGAATTACTCCGCGTTGCGGAAGCCATCAACGGCGAGGACTTTGCTCCCTTCAATGAAGCGCTGTTCATCAAAGAGCCTGGAATTGGTGCCGCAGTCTCATGGCATCAGGACGGCGTGACCCATTGGGACAGCCCAGATTTCGATGAAAATATCCACGGCTTTAACTTCATGGCACAGCTCTATGGAAGCACGGCGGTCAATGGGGTCTGGGTACTACCGGGCAGTCATAAGCTCGGCAAAAT
>DPGN01000021.1:87288-91924 GCA_003523185.1 Halieaceae bacterium | reverse complement strand
TTAGGTTATGCCATCGCCGCGCGCAAGGAGCGATTCCCTGAGGAAACAGCCTACGAGTACAAGCCTTTTACCGAGCAATCGCTGTCGTTTGTTTGGGATGACGCAGCGCGGGCGGACATCCATGACTACAACCGGGATGACCTGAGTATTTAGGCCTAATCACCTCAATCAAGCGAGAGAATATCGGTCAGCAGCCCCTCCATATAGGGCTGGTTCTCCATGTGCGGCAGATGACCCGACTCGGGCACAAAATGCTCGGCTCGCTTGGGGAGTAAGCGCTCTATTTTCTCGGCAAATCCCGCATAAACAACGACGGTATCGCTGTCACCCCAGATAGTGGCAACCGGAATGCCTGACGCTTGAAGCTCGGCATGGATGCGATCCAGTTCCTGCGAATCATGATTCTTACGCGTCGATATCAATGCGCGCGCAAAGCCTTTATGAACCAGTAACTCAGCGTATTTGTCGTCCCAGTCCTGAAAGCTAGTCGGGTCTTTAAAGTCGGATAGCTGACCTGCGGGAAGCTCGGGATAGCGGGCGATGAGCTCATTAATCTCCTCCTGGCTGACCTGCACGTCGGCCGCGCGGCTAACATCTCTGAAACCGGACGACGCCACGTAGATCAGTTGCTCTACCCGCTCGGGCGCAAGGCCTGCTACCTGACTGACCACCCGCCCACCGTTGGATAATCCGAGCAAATTCGCTTTTTCAATGTTCAAGTGATCGAGAAGCTCGAGCACCTGGGTGGCGAAGAGCTCATCGGTGTACGCCACATCTGGATTGTCCGAAAAGCCCCGTCCATAAAGATCGAGAGTGACAACACATCGCCCTTTTGAAGCAAGGAAGTCGTAGGTTGGATCCCAGATATAGGAAGGCACCGAGAAACCATGGACCAAGACATCGGCAGTCGCACAAGACACCGCATTAGCCTGCCGATAGTAGGTAACGCCCTCGGATAGCGCGACAAAGGCCGCACCCTCAGGTAGCTCTATACTCGCTCTGAAGGCTGCATCTTTGGTCACCGACTCGTAACGACTATCAGCTGATACCGGCAACGCCGCTGCAACGTACAACGCCAAACTTAGGCTAAGTAATGGTAAAACACGTCCCATCACTGCTCTCTCCGGCCGAAAAAGCGTTCCTATCACAAGATCACCGGCGACGTCAGTTGAACATCAGCGCGAGACCACACGGATGTCCACTGATTTTGGATCACTTTGGCTTCATTTTTCTTATTCTGCGCCTCAAGCGCCTTCATCAGACCAAACAAGGACCAACCGTTGTTCTGGTGCCAGCGCAAATCTTTTCGGAACACCGCTTCGGCTTCCTCAAACCGCCCTGCCTCCAACAGCGCATTGCCCAAATAAAGCCGCATCGACTGCGGCCAATCGGGTGGCTCGGTATAGTTATTCGTGTCTTCCAAGGCGACGCCCTTTTCAAAGGCGACGATGGCGCCTGCAAGATTCCCCTCTGCAAGCTTTATCTCACCGTCTAAGGCGTGTGCCGCTAACGCAAGAAGCTCTGCCGTGGCCGTAGCTCCAGCGCGATTCACTGAGACATCGGGTGACTGCGCAATGCGTTGAATATCACTTAGCCGCTCCTTGGCCTGATCGAGCGAGCCTTTAGCAATGTGGGCACTGCCCTTTACATAGGACAGGATGCCATCGAGGTAGGGCGTCGACTGTTTGAGACCCTCAATCGCGAGTAACTCGTCCCACTGACCAAAGATTTTAAGCGTCACCCAGGGCGCGGCCACCCGCTTCTGCATTCTTCCCATGGGTGTGCCGTGCTGACTAATGGCCTCAGCCATTTGCTTGGCAGATTTGATAGCGAGTTCAGAGCTGCCCTGCATAGTGGCTGCATAACGCACGAAATCGAGCGCATGCCCCGCGTGTATTTTGTGCGAGAGCGGGTAAGTGCCAATGTTCGGTAATGGAAGGTCACCCCAGTGCTGGGCAAACTCTTTATCCACGGCAAGCGAGCGCAGATTGTTGTCGATGGCTCGCTGATAATCGCCAACACGCACGAAGATATGCGCGGGCATATGAACCACATGACCGCCGATGGGTAAAGTCGCCTCGAGAGCATCCGCAGACACCATGGCGCGCTCAGGCTCAAGCGAGGCCTCAATCAGATGGATGTGGAGATGGTAGACGCCGGGATGCGGATCGCCGGTGGTAATCACATGCTCGAGTGCTTCTGCGACAGCCAGCGTCTCACCCTTCGCTTCCCCACTCTTATCCCAGTAATCCCAACGGCGAATCGACATAAAGCTTCCTGCGTAGAGCGCTGCAATATCGGGATCATCAGGGTGCTTTTTGTTGAGCTCACGCATCTCCGCCAGGTAGGCGCGATCGCGCTCGCGAGGGTCAGGAATACTTTTCGCATCGTAGAAAACGTAAAGCGCCTTTATTAGCGCTGCTTCCATCGGGGTCGCGCGATCGATGCGGTCTAATGCGGCTTCAATCGCTGCCAATCCCGCGCCCTGTGGATCGTCGGGCATTTGCGCGTAACGGGAATTCGGATTGGGGCCCGCCGCGTGTGCAATCCCCCAGTACGGCATGGGGTGTGTTGGATCTAGTCGTGAGGCTTCTTGGTAAGACGCTATGGACTCGGGGAAGTAAAACCCCCACGCCAAACGCAGGCCCTGATCGAAATAGGTTTGTGCGAGGTCGATATCGGTCGATATTGCACGCGAATAGGTCCCGGACTTAGGCACCAGCACGGCGTGACGGGTGCCAGCGTCCGCATCCGCATCCGCATCCGCATCCGCAGTCATTGCGAAACTCGGGTGACTTAAAGAAACCAACATTAAGGCAGCGAGAAGTCGGGCTATAACATTCATGGGGCACGCTCTCTTTTTATTCCTGATTCATATCGCCAGCTGACCAAGGTAGCGTCAACACTGATGGGACGCCACCCCCTTGGCACTCAGGAGAAGGCATCAGATCACTAGGCTGATGTGCATTTGCAGTCACAGAGGTTGGTAACAGTCCGGTTGCTCTACACCGGCGTAACTGGCTATGGTGCTAGGAGGGAGAGACTGGGGCAAGGAGAATGCAACAAGAACATCAGCAGCTGTTTAACTCAACGGTTTTGGAGCAGCAGGCGCTTATCCCCGAGATTTACGGATCGGTTGATTTTGGTCAACTCCCAGAACGCTATGTCAGGGACTTTGATCTTGAGACGCTCCGCCCTTCTCGCCATCGCGACTATTGCGAGCGCGTCCTTGAAAACCCAGAGCTTGTAGAACGCATCCGTAACTACACCATGATGGGTGACAAGGTCGCGGACGCCTACGCGTCACTCATACCGGAGTATGGCTTTAGAGCGCTGGTCTCCATGCTGGAACAAGCCTGTGATGAGGGTATCGAGAGCGTTGAGAACGCACCAGACGAACTCGTCGCTTTCATTAGAGCAATGGAGGCCACACCCGACTGGGTCGATATGGCCATGGTGGAGGAAGGCGCCAAGCACGAGCGTATACCGCTGGGGACCATTTCGCCTTTTGCGATTCGCGGCGCTTTCATTGCTACGTTCATGAATAAGTATACCGCCTTACCCATGACAATGACGGGGACACTGACCGACCAACAATCCGTCCGCCGCGTCTTTGAAACCGCCAGTTTCTTCACCGCAACAACCATGCCTCGCGCCATGGAGCGCTTCAACCCGGGATTCAAGGCGGCAGCGAAGGTTCGTCTGATGCATTCCATGGTGCGCTTTAACATCATGCGGACTGGCAAATGGGACGTGTCTACCTACGGCATCCCTATTCCCCAGGTTGACCAAATGCCCGCTGGACTCATTGGTATTTTTCTTCTGTCCTACAAGCTTTTGGCTAAAGGTCGCACCGACTTTACCCCTGCTGAGCGTGCGCGGGTGGAGATGGCGCGATATCGCTGTTTCCTGCTGGGTTTACCCGAGGAACTGTTGGGTGAAACGCCTCAGGAGATTGTCGATCTGATGACGGCCAGAGACATGTCGCTTCACAAGATTTATGACGATGAAACCTGTGGTGAGTTAGTACGCGGAACCATGGACGCAGAGTTGTTTACCGATCCCAGCATTACTGGGCGTTTTCACCGCTGGATGGAGCGTGGATTTTCGAAATACTTCCTGATTCAGAATTTCTGCGAAGGCAAGGTCGCTCGAGCGGAGGCCATGGGTGTTCACTACCGATTTAACGACAAAATTGCCACGGCCTGTGCCATGGCGACCATCGTTGGTAGCTCCAACCTTTGTGCACTGGGCATGAAAATTCCCGGTATAGCCAAGGTGGTGGATAGAGGCCTTACCCGGAAACTGGGTCGCCTCTTACAGACCTATGGTCATGCTGACTTCATTACCGACGCCAGTAAGTACAAGCTCGTTGGCGCAACGCAATCACCCTCGGCCAGCGCCTAGCGCGACGATCACTTGCCCTCGAAAACCGGTGCGCGCTTCTCAATGAATGCTTCAACCGCGTTTTTGTGATCAGCCGTTCCACCACAATGGATGTGGTGTGACGCCTCCAGGTCCAAGCAATCGTGGACATCCGCCGATGTCAGCGCACGCGCTAGGTTCTCTTTCATATAACTAAAGGCCACCGTGGGCCCGCTGGCCAGCTTTCGGGCAATGTCTGTCGCGCGCGCCT
>DPGN01000021.1:81770-87160 GCA_003523185.1 Halieaceae bacterium | reverse complement strand
CTCAGCCCCGATGCGCTCGGAAAGGAAATACAGCTCTCTCGCCTTCGCTGTGCCGACAAGCTGTGACATGAACAAGGTGCCGCCGTAATCACCGGAGAAACCGACTTTGGCAAACGCAGTTGTCATGAAAGCCGTGGACGACATAATGCGGAGGTCACATGCCAGCGCGATAGACAAGCCCGCGCCTGCAGCGGGGCCCGGGATGACAGCGAGCGTCGGTTTAGGCATTTTATTGAGCCGACCACTGGTTGAGCGCTGATTCAATCGCTGCCGGTGTATCAGTGTCTCCAGAGGACTGGCGGCCCCCTTGGTATTCACATCGGACATGGCCTTGACGTCGCCACCCGCGCAAAACGCATTGCCACTACCGGTTACCACCACGCATCGCACATCAGGATTAATTTCCGCATCACTGAGCTGGGCTCCGAGCGCGTGAAGCAAATCTCCTGACAAGGCATTGCGCGCCTCCGGACGATTAAAGGTCAGCGTCAATACGCCCTCAGTGAGGTTGGCAAGTAAGTGGTCTGTTCCTGTATCGATCATTCCTTGATTCATATCGCCTCCCGGTACTTGTTAGAGAAAATTAGGGTGAGAGAAAATTAAAGGCCACGCCACAGACAGTCACAACATGGCCATCGCGCTCGAGGCCTAAACCATCAGCAGCGGCGCAGATGGCAGCCAGATCGACCGCGTCAACATCAATCGCCATGAGCGCAGGCTCCACGGCCGCCGCATCGTAAGCAAAGCGTATTTCGGTATCGCCCATTTCCAAACGCCAACCCTCGCCGGCTGGCATTAGTTCAATGCCGTAGGCTTCGGCCCAGCACTGCCCCGTCGGTTTAGGATCGGGCGATCTTATTTCCACCGCCAGGATGCCACGAACATAGCGCCCCGCTCGCTGCTCCCAGCCATCACCGGCCCACAACCAGGATTCGGGAGGACTCATTTCATCGAGTGAAGGAATCGCACCAGGAACATCCTTGGGGTGAAGGTGAATGGCTTTCGCATTTCCGCGGTCATCAGCAAACACCGTGCGTATGGCAGTATCCGCCAAACGCACTTTCTCCTCAGCCAGGTTCTCGACCTGCACAATGACCATGTAGCCACCGTCCCCACCACGGCGATCAAGAAAACGACCGGCGGCCGTATTGGGCTGCGCCGGGCTGACTACCTCCAGAAAACAATCACCTACGGTGTAGAGTCGATTATCAAGACCGAAGTAGATGATCTCGGGATCCGCGTAGGACTCGTCACAGCCCAGTAAATGGCGCAATGTCGTGTCGGTCTTCGCTAGGTCCGACGCTGCAAGGGCGACTTGCCTTATTCGCATTCCTACCTTTCTCATTATTTTTTTGAGGTTGCTTTTAGTTTAGACAGTTTTTATGAGTGGTCTCTCTCTTCCTGTTTTATTTCGCTTATGTGCTACCACTCATTTCCTAACGCCAGCCTCAGCGACGCTCACGAATCACAGCTGGCATTGGTCTTGGGCTAGGGTACCTCACTCCCAAGCGCGGCTTCGTAAAGATAGAACCAGTCTTGCCGGTCGAGCTGAACGGTTTCCGCTGCTGAGATTGAAGAGATTCGTTCGAGGTTATTGGTGCCTAGAACAGGCGTGATCTTCGCCGGATGAGCTAATAAAAATGCTGTTGCGACCGCGGCCCGATCGACACCCGATTGCTTGGCAATGCTATCCAAGCGATGGGTCAACTCATTTGAGGCGGTCATCAGGTCGCCTCCGCCTAAGGGAGACCACGCCATTACGACGTGTCCTTGCTGCTGATGGAAAGCCAAGTCACCATTGGTGAATGGCGCTATGTGTTTAAGGCTCAACTCAATCTGATTAGTCACGAGCGGATGACACATGGCCGATTGGAGCAAGTTCCAGTCCCAGGGTCTGAAGTTAGACACTCCTACCGCGCGGACCTTCCCCGCATCCACGAGCGCATCGAGCGCCGCACCTGTTTCATGATGGTCCATGAACGGGTCTGGCCGATGAACAAGAAGCGCATCAATCTCATCAATGCCCATTTCTGAAAGAGAGGCATCGACACTGGCGTTAATGTGCGCTGCGGTCGTGTTGTAGTGCTTAACACGTGCTCCCGAGTGGCGGCCCGCGTCAATGACAATGTCGCACTTGGAGACAATTTCCATCCGCTGGCGCAGTGAAGGGTTCACCTTCATTGCCGCTCCCATCACAGCTTCGGCGGTATAGCCACCGTAAATATCCGCCTGATCAAATGTCGTGATGCCCTGATCAAGCGCTGCGTTAATTTTGGCATCGACATGCTTCACTGATGTATCGCTGTCGTCTGCAAGCCGCCACATGCCATAAACAAGCTGGCTAAACGACAGCCCCTGCGCTAATTCGATGCGTTCCATAGGTCATCCTTCGTCTCGAGCTTTTATTGTACTGGTCAAAACCCATCCCAGCGAACCTCATATTTCAATGCCGCTCTTGACAGTCACAGGGGTTCTTGGCGATAACAGTGTTGGTTTCAGAGGGTTGCCCATGATTGAGTTTTTAAATCCAGACGCTGACGTTGGCATTGAAAATACACCGTATGATTTATCCGTAAGGGTCGACGGTGGGAGTGCCACAACCATTGGTTTACTTGCCAACGGATTTCCCGACTCCGTGCCCTTCCTTGATGAGGTTGGGAAAGCGATTGGTCGGCTTCGACCTGGGATTAACCTCAAGGCCTACAACAAAGGAAACGCCACCATCGCTGCGCCCGAGAAACTTCTCGGCGAAATTGGTGGCGATTGCGTGGGTGTTATCGCCGCCTACGGACACTGAGGCTCCTGCACTACCGGCACCGTGCGTGACGGCATAAACCTCGCCAAACTTGGCATACCCTCGGTGGCACTAGTGACTGAGGAGTTCTGGGCGCAAGGCAATTTTGTCGCTGAATCACTGGGTATGCCTGGCGCACCTAGAGTTCAACTGCCGCATCCCGTCGCAGGAACCGGCGCGGAAAACATGACGACGGTTGCAGATTCTGTAGCCCAGGAAATCCTAGCCGCGCTTGAGGCAAGTAGTGACTAATACCCTATCCGCGCGAGACGAAGAGGCAGCACTCGAGGAACTTCATCGCCTCCGCTGCACCGACGGCCTTCCTGTCGTCATCCCCACGGCCGAGCGCGTCAATCGAATGGTTCTGGCATCAGGTCTCGAAGCGGACATGATGTTAGGCACCATGGGACCGGGACACGGTATCGCAACTGTTGAAAAAGTAGCGATTGCAGCGGTCATGGCGGGCTGTCTACCCGACTATATGCCGGTTGTCATCGCAGCGGTGAAAGCAGTGATCGACCCCGACTTCGACCTCACTGAAATGCAAGCCACGACGCACTGCACGGCGCCCTTGATTATCGTCAACGGGCCAGCAAGGCACACCTGCGGACCGATTGCGTCAGGCACGGGCGCCCTGGGTCCTGGCCATCGCGCGAACGCGACGATCGGTCGAGCGCTGAGGCTCACCATGATCAATATCGGCAAGGCACGACCTGGTAGTTCCGACATGGCGCTGCTCGGTCATCCAGGGAAGTTCACCTTCTGTTTGGCCGAAGATGAAGAGAGCAGTCCCTTCACACCGCTCCATGTGAGCCGTGGTTTCGATGCGGGCGACAGTGTTGTCACGGTGCTGGGTTCAGAGGCACCTCACTCGGTTATCTATGCAGGTGATGGCGATGATCCCAATAGCTACAAATCGCTACTTGAACTGCTAGCCATGGGCTTAGCCAACCCACCCAGTAACAACGGTACGCTGACAGGTGGATGCGCAACGGTGGTATTGAACCCCGAACACAGTGCCATTTTGCATGGGGCTGGACTTACGAGAGAGGATATCGCTCAGGAGCTATACCAGCGCAGCTTTGTCGAGGCGAGCATCGTTAAGCGCCTCTTTAGTCAGTTTGCAGGGCCCGATCCTCAAGATCGCATGGCATTCAAGGGCCCGGAACAAATCTTGATTTTGCAGGCCGGTGGATCAGGTGTGTATTCGATGGTCATGCCATCATGGTGCGTCGGCGCGCATGCCAACTCAGCCGTTAGCGTCAAAGTCGAAGCCGATATGTTCTGCGAGATTCCCGGCCTATCGGGCGATTGAACTAAGTACTAGACGTCCACTACTGTCACATCGGTGGCATTGACGACTCGCATCAGTGGCCGGCGATAACGCCTGAATCTTCCATGCAGCCCGAGAGTAATTTTCATCGCATCCTCATCGCGACACCTTGTTATAAGGCTCTCAGTGGGAGGTGGGCATGCTGTCTATGCAATCGTGATATGCGAATCGAAGACGATAGATTAGCTAGGTACTTTTGGCAGCCAAGACTTCACCCGCCTCAAGATTACCCTGAAGAACAAACGTCTCGGGATTCAGCCCAAAACGGTCCGTGTAGGCGCGTAAGCGCGCCTTCAAAGAGTCTATGGAATCTTTATGAATCAGTGTAACCGTGCAGCCACCAAACCCTGCACCGGTCATCCGTGACCCCAGAACACCCTCGGTACCATTTGCAATGTCAACGAGACAATCGAGCTCATCACAACTGACCTCAAAATCGTCTCGCAACGAGTTATGCGATGCTGTCATCAATCTACCAAATTGCACGAGCTCGTCCGCTGCAAGTGCTGCCGATGCATCGAGCACGCGCGCGTTTTCAGTGATGACATGACGACAGCGCCGGAACACTACCTCAGACAACTGGTCACCATAGGCATCGAATAAGTCGGGCGTCACGTCTCGCAGGGACGCTATCGCAGGATCGTGCTGCCTGAATAACGCGACGCCCTCCTCGCACTCCTCGCGACGCTCATTATATGCGGAAGATGCGAGCTCTCGTTTGACCTCGCTCGAGATAATTACAATGCGGTACTTATCCAGATTGGTCGGAATGTTCACGTGTGACAGGGTTCGACAATCGAGCAATAGCGCATGATTTGAGCGGCCAAGACCACTTGCGAATTGATCCATGATGCCGCACATCACATTGGCATAGCGGTGCTCAACACGCTGACATAAGGTCGCGATATCAATACGACTCATCTCAAAGCCAAAGACGGACTGAAGCGCGAGGGCCATCGCTGTCTCGAGTGCCGCGGATGAACTGAGCCCTGCACCCAGATTTAAATTGCCGTCGATAACAGCATCGAACCCGTGCGAGACCAATCCCAGTAACCGTAATTCTTCCACAACACCGAGAACGTAGCAGGACCAATGACCCGGCTCCGGTTTTTCAAAGTCATCGAGCCGATAATCAATAAGCTCACCAAACCGGCTCGAGGCCACCCTCACTCGCTGGTCTTTGCGCGCTCTAATACCCACGTAAACACCGCGATCGACAGTCATGGGAAAGACAAAACCTTCGTTAAAGTCAGTGTATTCCCC
>DPGN01000021.1:0-81554 GCA_003523185.1 Halieaceae bacterium | reverse complement strand
AATGATCGCCTCTTTGGAAGCCGACGTAAATTGGCCATGAAAATGACGATGTACCAAAAGCGAATCAGCCGTGCCTCATTAGCCTTGCTCACTGCGTCTCTGCTATCCGCTTGTAGCCTACTTACCGAAAAACCCTATCCGGTCAGCGACCACTCGGACGGGAGTCGTTTTTATAACCGCGATGGGTCAGATAAGGGGCTGAGCGATATCAGTCAGTTTCTGTGGCAAAGCCTTTGGAATGAATCAGCGTGGCCAGAATCGCTACCTAATCCTGTGCCGTCAGCAATTCCAGATCGTGTAGAGGACGGTATACGCGCCACTTACATCAATCACGCGACCATCCTTATTCAAGTGGATGGATTAAACATTTTGACCGATCCGATCTGGTCTGAGAGAGCGAGCCCGGTCACGTTTGCGGGTCCGAAACGCATTCGACCACCCGGTGTTTCGATCAGCGATTTGCCAGAGATTGATCTCATACTCATCAGCCATAACCACTACGATCACCTCGATACAGCAACACTCAAACAGCTACGTCAACGACAAGACAAGGAGCCCGTGATTGTCTCTGGCCTCGGCAACGCCGCCTTACTAGCCGACCTTGGCTATGAAAAGGCGGTTGAACTCGACTGGAATGCCAGCACAGTTTTTGAGAACTCCACGGTGCATTTTGTCGAGTGCCAACACCGGTCCGCTCGAGGTCTCTTTGATCAAATGCGGACGTTGTGGGGATCCTTTGTGGTTGAGACGAGCGAGGGGAACATCTACTTCGCTGGGGATACCGGCTATTCACCGCACTTCAAGGAGCAAGGCGAACGCTTTGGGTCCTTTGCGCTCAGCATTCTCCCGATCGGCGCGTACGAGCCTCGCTGGTTTATGAAAGACATCCATCTGAATCCTGAAGAAGCAGTTCAGGCCCATAAGGACCTGAATAGTCAGCAGAGTCTGGGAATCCATTTCGGTGTCTTTCAACTCACCTGGGAGCCAGTGGATCAGCCGGTGATTGACCTCAATGCGTCGCTGGAGGCCAATCGTATCGACGCAGAACGATTCTGGGCGTTGGAGCCAGGGCAGGCTCGTGTGATTGCTCCTCAATAAGCAGAATCCTGAAGCTTTTCTGCGCGGTAATTAGGTGATAAGTCGATTGTGGGAGTAATGACGTTAATTATGCTCCGCGTAATGCGTCTCTGTTACGGCCCGCAAGCGGGCAGCACTGGACTCCGGTGTGATGTCACGTTGAGGCGTCGCGAGCATCTCGTAACCCACCATAAACTTCTTCACCTCGGCAGAACGCAGCAAGGGCGGATAAAAGTGCATGTGCCAATCCCACTCTGGGTGCTCGGCACCGTCGGTTGGGGACTGATGCATACCAGCCGAATACGGAAAGCTGCACTCGAACAGGTTGTCGTAGCCTATCGTCAGCCGTTTGATGATATCGGCAAGATCACCACGCTCCGCCGTTGTCATATCATTTAAGTGGCGCACATGGCGCCTTGGGAGAATTAGGGTCTCAAAGGGCCACGTGGCCCAAAACGGGACGACCACGACGAAACTGTCATTAGCGCAGACCAGCCGAGACTCGCGCTCGAGCTCTACTGAAAGGTAATCACCCAGTAAGGTTCGCCCCGTTTTTTCCAGATGTGCCAGCATTCGCGCTGACTCTTTAGCCGGCTCATCAGGTACCGTTTTTTGAGCCCAGATCTGCCCGTGCGGGTGTGGGTTGCTGCACCCCATGATCTCGCCCTTGTTCTCAAAAATCTGAACGTGGTTAATGCCGTCAATCGCGGCGAGCTCGGCGTACTGTGACGCCCACAGATCAATAACGGCATGAATCTCGGCAACGGACATGTCGGGTAGGGTCAGGTCGTGGCGAGGAGAAAAACAAATGACGCGACAGATGCCCGTCTCACTCTCTGCCACCAATAAATCGTGGTCGTCGTGGCGACCCTCAGGCGTCTCCGGCAACAGCGCACTAAAGTCGTTTTGAAAAACAAAGGGACCTAAGTAGTCAGGATTGGTCTGACCGCCTGCACGCTCATTTCCGGGACACAGATAACATCCAGCATCGTAGGGTGCGAGCGAGGGCCGCGATGGGGGCTCTTCCTTTCCCTGCCATGGTCGCTGGGTACGGTGTGGGGATACTAGAACCCAATCACCGGTTAACGCATTGAACCGCCTATGCGGATGTTCCTCAGAGTCGAAAACGCTCAATGACCTGAATCTCCCCCGACTAATCCGCAGTGGTGACTGACAACTAAGCCACCGCCTCAATACGCGCGGGCACAAATTTATGATGCGGCGTGCCTGCGAACTTATCGCAATCGCTTAGCGAGGTGAGCTCATTAGGTGCAACACCAGATCGAGTCCCGTCCTCGTTATCAAGGCCAAACCCGTTCGGTATTGCAACGTGACCCGGCAGCATTCGGTCTGTTACCTCAACTCGCGCCATCGCTGAACCGACTGATGTCACAATCCGCGCCTGATCACCGGTTTCAATACCGAGATTGGCAGCATCATCTGGGTTGATACGCAAAGAGCCATCAGGATCTTTACGCCGCCAGCCGAAGTCACGATAAATGGTGTTCGCGGTATAGTCGCGACGCTCTCCCGCGCTCAAGGCAAAGGGGAAATCAGATTTTGAGCGGTCAACGGGGCCTGCTTCCAGCACGCTGAGCTCTTCCAACAAACTAGGGAGCGCTAGCTGAATACCTCCCTCCTGTCCCATTCGCTCCCACGCAGTCGACATATCGTCTCTCGAGAATACGACACCGGAGTGTCCGGTAATAATGGCATCGAAGAGCTTATCGGCCTGCGTGATGGGGTCACCCTCATAGCCGGCACGCGCCAAACTTGCACTGTCACGCATGGCAAAACCGAGCGTCAAAGGCCACATAACGGCCCCCTCTTTTGCACCCTCGGGCAGCACCTCGCCAAGCGTTCGGTAGAGAATGACGGGCGCCAATTTGGACACCATGCCATCCTCAGCCATGGCCTGCATAAACCGTTCGCGGAATGCTGCACGACCTTGGTTTTTCAACAAGCCGCGCAGCTCATCCACCAACTCGGTTGGCATGACCCCAGCTGCCTCAACGAGGCGCGCATGAATCTCTGCCTCAGACAGCGACTCACCTAGCGGTTCAAATAAGGGCTTACGCAAGTGGAAGTAATTTTCGGGGAATTCGAAGTTGAAGAAGGTTGCTTCCCACTTCTCAAACTGGGTAGAGGCAGGCAATACGTAGTCGGCCTCGCGCGCGGTTTCAGTCATAGCGATATCGATCGCAACCACTAGCTCCATAGAGCGGAGTGCCTCACGCATCCGATTACTATCAGCCAATGAATGCACCGGGTTAGCCGACTCGATAAGCATAGCTCGGTAGCGATCGGGATGGTCCGCCAGAATTTCATCGGCAATCACGTTACAGGGAATCATGCCGCTGATAATGGGCGCCTTCACAACGGGTGACTTGCGTGAGCTGCGCCCGCTGCCCGCGATATTTTGCAGATAAGCGGGGACGTAGTGACCGCCCTCCTTGCCGAAATGACCACACAGGACCCAAACCAATTTCTCGAGGTAGCTAATTAGTGTCGAGTGATGGTTCATCTGAACCCCCAAGTCCTCGAACATAGCCATGCCCTTGGCATTCGCAATGGCGTCTACCGCTGCGCTGACTTCTTCAACAGTTAGACCCGCGTGCGCGCAATAGTCAGCGATCGAAATGGTACCAAAGGCTTTCTTGATGTCTGCAATTCCTTGGGTGTGTTCATCAACCCAGGCTGCCGCATAGCGCTCGTCCTGAACCAGCATGGCCACCATCGCCGCGAGCATCCACGCGTCCGTTCCCGGCCTCACTCGCAGGTGAATGTCGGCCATTTTCGCCGTCTCCGTGACGACTGGATCGACAACAATCATGGTTTTGCTGGGATCTTTTGCAAAGTCGCGCAGAAACACACGTGCTCTGGGGATACCGTGGGTATGCCAGGGGTTCTTACCGAGGAAAAACGCGACGTCGCAATGGTGGAAGTCACCTTTGACCATGGATCCGAACATTTGACCGTTGACCCAAAACTCACCCGTCTTCTCCTGCGCCAAAGCACTGGAGCGGTAGACGCTACCCAGCACTGACCGGGTCGCACTCGAGTAGGCACCGGGCAAATGATTGCCCTGACCGCCGCCACCGTAATAAAAGATCTTGTCACCGCCGTGTGTATCGCGAATGGCGGCGAAGCGCTCCATGATCTCGCGGGTCGCGGTGTCCCAATCGATGACCTCAAAGGTACCGTCTGGCTTGCGTCGCAAAGGCGATGTTATTCGGTCCTTACCGTTCTGATAGTGATTCAGCCCCGATGCTTTTTGACAGAGATAGCCCTTCGAAGCGGGGTGATCCTCGTCGCCGCGGATACGCACGATTTCGCGATCATTTTCGCCGCCGGTCTGAACTTTGATGCCACAGTTCAGCTCACAGAGGATGCATGCGCTGGTCATCCATTCTTCGTTAGACATGGCTAATCTCCAAGTATTTGTGGCGTCCTCGCCTCGTTATTAGTTATTTACGTTGGTTCAACAAGACTATCTCATTGCAGGTCAGACAACAGCCTTTTATGGATTATGGCGCCTGGGTGTGAGGCGACAATTAAGGCGAGTAAGCAACTAAAGGCCGAAACGTGGTTGCGCGATGCCTCGCAAAAGCGCCAAGCCATAGAGCCCGTATGAGCGTTATCACTAGCTACCGTGGCTTCGCGCCGTTGGCATGCAAAGCATCAGCGTAATAATGAACGAGATAATCGAGATTGGCGCGGTGTAGGTCAGCACTTACATGGTCGTCTCTACCACTGGCGTTGCACTGCCTGTCATGACCTCCTCAAAGCGCCACGCCCAAGCTCGGTAATGAAGGCAAAACGTGAAGCCCCAGGCACCACACAACAACTCAAGGGCCGCGTTATTCTTCCGGACTTGCTGGCCAGCCCAAATGAGCAAGGCAACCGCAATGTAGTCAGGGAGTAGCCCGACAAAGGATTGACCAAAGCGCAGCGTAAACAAGGTCTCAAGTGAAAAGTGGAGGCAGGCAATGCCGATAGACCACAGCGCAAAGCGACCAATAAATGTCTTGTTATTCATACGAGGACGGTACAGCGCAGCAAATTAGCGAGCAAGCAAAAGGGCCTGACTTCTGGGCGCGTAGCGGTCTATTCCCTCTAGATTATTTGGCTCTTCTGCTTGGTTATCTCAGAGACATTCCATGTGCTGACTTAATCGCTGCCCACGATCGGGTACGCCGCTTTCACGTAAGCACCGTCTCGGTCGATTGCCCAGTTGCCGGTCGATCGTTTAAGTTGCTCACGCGAGGCAATGACCCGAACAAACGGATGATTCGGATCCTTCGCTTCGAAGTAATTAACGTAGTGAATTATCAATTCTCCCAGTACGGTGTCATCAACAATCAGGGCATCTGAATAACCCGCTTCATAATCGCCTGGCTGCGCGGTAATGGCTTCTGAATAAAACGACTTAAGGTCCTCCAGCGCCAGTTTCAGCCATGAAGGCTCGGGGAACGGCTGCATGACGTCATCAGCCCAGGTCGTTACATCTGCGACAATATCGTTGATTGAAGACTCACAGACCCCAACCGTTGTGCGTCCGCGCCGCTTTAAACCGAGTTCGTACCACGGGGTCAGAGACCCAACTTCCTGCGAAAGGCGCCCGTGCCATGACTCGTCATCACGCTTGCGTTGAAAGCTGACAGGGCAGGCAGGCGGTGGTCTATCGATATCGGGCAGGTCGATCGGATAATCTTCCAGAAGAGGACCCTGCTCAGCATCGAGCAACCCCAATGCATGCTTGATGACCTCGGCCTGGAAGGCTGCGTCAGAAGGTTTCCCCAGTGGTCTGCCCAGCGGAAAACTGACCCAAAGAATGCGCGGTGGCTTCATGGTCTGGGCAATTTCGCGAAACAAGGCGATGCCCGCGGTCTGAATGCCTTCAGACTCTAGGTAGTAAGCGATACCGCAAACCGTCCTCGAGCAGTTTGGGCAAACAGGCACAATAAAGGCTGCATCAACACCATCGGCCTTCAGTAGTTTTGCGAGATCTCTTGCATTTGCTTCGTAGACGTCGGGCAACATGCCACCGCCCATGAAGCTGTAATTAACGTCGGCCAGCCGACCAATAACGCCCTCAGACTCGAGCTCCTTGAATCGATCAACGGGGAACACCACGTTGATGTCCTCCTGAAACCCACTTCGGTCGTAATTCACCGAGGCGTGGGTCATCAGGATGTCCGAGGCGGCAAGGTCTCGCGGTAACGCGCGATAGCTGGAATCGACGAACTCGAAATTATGGTCCTCGCGAAAATTGAGCCCCGCGGTGGTGATGATCGCCACCTTTTTTTCAGAGAGCGGCTTGTCGTTGGCGACCCAGGGCAACTCACCCAACGGCGGCAATAGCTTGCTCATCAAATGATTGCGTTCGTACTCAGCTATATCGGCAAGCTCTACCATCGAAAAACAGGCCCCCTATGAAGCGTCCATACCTAGCAGTAGCCGCCGGGTTTTACGGTACAGAAACGGCAATATCATCACGACGACGCAGCCCACTGTTATCTGCGCGATGAGCCATAGATCGAACTCGAGCACAGCGCCACCAAGAACAGCGTAAATGCTGGCTCGAATTGGCGAGGCAAGCATCATGGTCACGACAAACTTCATAAATGGGAACTGCACAGCCCCGGCCACGATGGTCATCGGGCTTTGTGGTCCCAGCGGATGAACGGTTATCAGGAAAAGTGCAGGCACCCCGCTGCGCGACAAAATGCGTTGTAGCCGCTCATTTTTGTCGCCCAATCGCTTAGTGACCCAATCACTACCAAGGTAGTACCCCAGTCCGTATTGCACGACGCCAGACAGCGTCAGCCCTACGCCTCCCCAAATAATGGCTTCGGTCAATCCAAACGCTACGCCCCCCAGCGTGAGTACGACGTGTGTTGAGAGACCAAGAAAGAGCCGAATAACCACAAGAATCACGTAGGCGAGAGGGCCCCACCAGCCTATGGAATCGATCCAATCGCGAAACTCATGAACCGAGTCGAGCGTCAGCTCGATACCAAAGTAGTCCGCCAACAAACGACCGACCATCAGAAGCGTTATTAGTGCTCCGATAAAAGTAAAGAGCGGCAACCACCCTCTCATGACAAACTATTCACCCTGGTCATCGTGAAAACAACACTATCAAGCAGTACGCGCTAACACCTGGCAGCGAAGTAACAACCGCCGCTGGGAGGGGTCAATCGATGTTCGCTTATGCAGACAGCGTCGATTATCCCAAATGATTACATCGCCGGGCGTCCAATTCTGCTCCACGACATAATCGGCCGGAACCGCATAGGACCACAATTCATCGAGCAAAGCCTCGCTCTCTTCTACCGACAAACCGGGAATATACGCCCACTCCCGGCGCCCTAAATACAGACAGGCATCACCCGTTTCGTTGTGTTTTCGAATGATCGGATGAACAGCGCCAGGTGCGTCTCGCGGATCATCAAAGGCTTCAAAACCTGGTCGCAGATTTCCCACGCTGTCGTGTGCCGCGTTGTGCTTGATCGACAAGCCCTCGATACGCTGGCGTAAGTCTGCGGGTAGCAAGCCAAGCGCAGCACGCTGATCGGAAAAAAAGGTATCCCCGCCATTTTGAGGAATCTCAACGCCCAGTAAGACGCTGGCAGGGGGTGGCACCTCAACGTAGGTCATATCGGAATGCCACGTTGCCTCAGCGTCACCTAGTCCGCCGATGGGTCTCCCGTCGACCTTGATATTGGAGATGGGCGTGACGTAGAGATTGTCCAACCGCGCCTTTTGCTCCTCGCTCATCCTTCCTGTCGGAATTTGCTCCAGTGGTCCAAAGCGCTGGCTAAATGTCTGAAGTGAGTCCTTGTTGAGTGTTTGTCCTTTAAACCGCAGCACACCAAAGCTTAGCCACGCGCGGTAGATCGCCTCAAAGGTGTCATCAGTGAGATTCGCTAGGTCGACATCTGTGATGTCTGCTCCGAATCCTTCGCTAGCAACAGCTTTGCCACCAAAAGCCTTACTAACAGAACCTTGGCCACCCGAACCTTTGCAAATAGGAACCACGTTCATTGATCTCTGTCCTTTTTGTTATTGGCTGTGTCGAACTAACGATTACGGTTATACGATGTACCGACATTCGTGGCCATCTCGGTTTCGGCCAGGATAAATAATATGGCATACGTTATGCCAAAATAAAATAACGCTCGATGACGAAGGAGTTGCCTCGCTTATGAACATTGACGGAGCCTGCCATTGCGGCAACATCACTTGGAAAGCGGTGGCGAACCCCGACATGGTCGCTATCTGCTACTGCACCGACTGTCAGACCTTCGGTTCATCTGCATTTCAATATACCGCCCGAATCAAGCGCGAAGACTTTGAACTCACCAGCGGACAACTAAAGGAGCATGGAAAGCTCGCCGATAGCGGTAACGAGCGCTACTACAGTTTCTGTGGTGATTGTGGATCGGGCATTCATACCAGCAACATCGATGGCCGTGGCTTGTTATCGGTTCGACTGGGTGGCTGCCATCAGAAGGATCTGTTACCTCCCAAACTCCAAATCTGGTGTTGCTCCGCACCCGCTTGGGTATCCGTGGAGAGCGATATCAAACTCGACAAGCAAGGGTAGCTACCGCTTTTCATCGGGATCGTTTATCTGCCCGCGTACCCCAGCTGTCGCCAGGCCTCATAAACGGCAACCGCAACGGCGTTCGACAAATTCAGGCTTCGACTGCCTGGCAACATGGGTAACCGAACAATATGACTAGCATCAAACAGGGCGAGCAACTCGGGTGACAAGCCTTTGGTCTCGGAGCCGAAGACCAATGAATCACCGGACTGGTAAGTAAGGTCAGAGTGAGCCACCTCACCGCAGGTCTCTACAGCGATGAGCCGGCGATCCCCATGAGCGTCAATATAACTAAGCAGCGAATCCCAGGTTCGGACATTGGCAAACTCGTGGTAATCGAGCCCGGCCCGGCGCAGCCGTTTGTCGTCCATCTCAAACCCCAGAGGCTCGATGACATGAAGCGACGCCCCGGTATTGGCGCATAGGCGGATAATATTCCCCGTATTGGGCGGGATTTCAGGTTGGCAAAGAACAATGTGCAGCGACATATCGCGCATGGTACACCTATCAATGCGTATCGAGCTTTTTGCCTGACGTAGCGACCGACGCTCACGCGATTACTATGAACGGTGCGGCTCAATCATCGGTAATGCAAAAACCCAAAGACCACCATCGCTTTGTGCACGAGTAGACCAAACGCCCACGCTGACCGTGCTGCATATCCAAGATACGCAAAATTGATTCTGTTGGCGCCATACCCAGGTTTTCTGTCTCCTGAAGCTCATCGATTGGCCTAGGATAAGTGGCCCAGTCTTTTGGCGCACGCCAGCCCGGCGGAGGAATCAGCTCTGATCGTGTACCGCTAACAGGATAAAGTGCGCGCCAGTCGGTAATAGCGCGCGCCATTTCCTCAACGATATCGGGATGTTTTGACGCCAGATTGTTGTATTCGTGTGGGTCTTCTGAGATCCGGAATAAATAGTTGGTCACTGTCGTGGAGAGTTGGTCCTGCTCCATCTCCTGCACCAGCTTCCATTCATCATCAAACGCCGTGAGTTTGAAGCTGCCGTATATCGGAATCTCCGAGGCAAACATAATGAGGTCATCGCGCTCGTGAACGACGCCGTTCTGAATCGACGGCCACAAACTCGCACCATCAAACTCGAAGTTATTGAGTGGCTCAATACCGGCAGCGTCGGCCAAGGTTGGAAACACATCCATGACCGTCATGATTTGATCAAACACCTGAGCGGGTGCAAGCTTTTCAGGCCAGCGCATGAGGGACACGACGCGGATGCCCCCTTCGAATGTCTCACCTTTTCCTCCGCGTAGCGGCGCATTGTCTGCCCCACCCACCGAATAAGCGGCACCGCCGTTATCACTGAAGAAGAGAACAATCGTATTGTCGGTTAAACCCTCTGAGTCCAGCGTATCTAAAACCTGGCCAATTGCTTGATCCATGGCATCGACGACGGCGGCGTACATTGGACGTGCACTTTCGCGTAAGGTGAGCTTCGCTATGCGCCGCGTGGAATCTGTTTGATTTGAGCGAGCAGGCGCGAGGTCAGTTTCAATGTCCTTATACTTCTCTTTCAGCTCGTCAGGTGCATCGAGTGGGGTGTGGGGAGCAATGAAAGGCATGTACACGAGGAAGGGTTTATCCTTATCGCGCTCACGAATATACCGACTGACCTCATCAGCAAGCAGGTAGGTTTCATACCCCTCGTCGTCAATAGAGACGCCGTTCTCCTGGAAATCCTTACCGCCTATGTTGGCAAAGGGCGGATAGAAGCCAACCTCGGTGTGAAGGTGGCCGTAAAAATGTTCAAAGCCACGCTCGTTGGGATGGTAGGTCATTTGCGCATGACCCAAATGCCATTTGCCGACCATCGCTGTTTGATAACCCGCCGCCTGGAAGGACTGGGGCATAAAGTGCTCGGCTGGGTTCACGCCAATATTGTCCCAGGGAAGGATGACGCCGTAAGCGATACCCAAGCGAATGGGGTCACGACCAGTCATCAATGCGGCTCGCGTAGGTGAGCAGATAGGCGTTGTGTAAAAGCGGTTGAGTCTGACCCCCTCCTCTGCCAGCTTATCGAGTGAGGGCGTATCGATATTGCCCCCATGGTAGCCAACATCAGCCCACCCGAGATCGTCCGCGACCATGATCACAATATTGGGTTTGTCACTCGCCATGGCGTGAGTGGCTAGCACCCCAAAAAGTAAAAATAGTGAATGGGTAATGGGCTTAACTAAATGGCGTGCAAGCATAGGTCCCTCTTTTTATTGTTTTTTATCGTTGGTCGCGACCCAAAGACAATTCAGTGCGCCACCCTTAGGATCATCTGCCGTTCTTTACGTACACACAATAGGCAAGTCAGACCTTGCAATGCGTTTTTGAACAACGATCGATATCCGCACGCAGCAAGCAACAGGCATCAGAATATTATCGGTTGTATTGATCTAGTTAGCCGCCGCGGATTATGCCCGGCCCAAAGTTCAACCCGTTGGGTTTTGCGGAAAAGCCGGCACATCGGGCGATAGCTCAACCCAGTTCTGCTTGGTACTCGACCAGCAATGAAACATAGCGACAAAACCTTCGGTGTCGTCGAGGGTCCCTGTCTTTAAGTAGGCCATGTCGGGCTGTGCAGGCACTTGTGAGTACAGCGGCGATCCACAGGTACCACAGAAAAAACGCTTAACAGTATTTCCCGTGTCCGTGTCGCTGTCCTCGTAGAGCGACAGATTTCCCGTGAATTCGATATCGGACTTATGAAAGGCCGCGAGGGTTGAGAAGGCCGATCCCGCCTGCTTTTGGCAGTTTTTGCAATGACAGACGCCTGTCATCATTGGCTCAGCCTTGGTCTCGTAACGTACCTGCCCGCACAAACATCCGCCGGTTGCCGCCATGATGTTCCCTCGCTTATTTTTCTGTTTGTCCTCGTTAGAGATCAGAACAGACCGACAATCTGTCCGTCAACCACGTCAATGCTTTGACTTGCAGGCACCTTGGGCAGTCCTGGCATGGTCATGACGTCGCCACAAATGACCACAACAAAGCCCGCACCAACGGACAAACGCACCTCACGAATATCCATCGCATGTCCCGACGGTGCACCCTTCAATGCAGGGTCGGTCGAGAATGAGTACTGGGTTTTAGCAATACAAATCGGCAGATGACTGTAGCCCTCATCAGCCAGTTCCTTAAGTCGCGTTCTGACCTTGGCATTGGCGGTTACCTCAGATGCGCCGTAGATCTTGGTTGCCACAGCCTCGACCTTCTCGAACAAGGTAGCTGAATCTGGATAGACAAATGACTGATGGGGGGTATTGGCAGGTGTCTCATCTGCATCGCATAAAGAGACGACCATCTCAGCAAGTTCTGTCGCACCCGCACCGCCATTTGCCCAGTGGCTTGATAGCGCTACCTGAATGCCACGAACCCGGCAGTGTTCGACAATGAGATCAATCTCAGCCTGAGTGTCTGCAATGAACTGGTTAATGGAGACCACCGCAGGGACACCGTAGTGATCACGGATATTCGTGATGTGACGATCGAGGTTAGTCAGACCCTTCTCGAGGGCCTCAAGGTTCTCCTCTGACAGATTCTCTCGAGCAACACCGCCGTGGAACTTCAGTGCGCGGATTGTGGCCACGAGCACCGCTGCCGACGGGCGAATACCAGCCGAGCGGCACTTGATATCAATAAACTTCTCCGCACCCAGGTCGGCGCCAAAGCCCGCCTCGGTAACCACATAGTCAGCCAGTCGAAGACCCGCTGTTGTTGCGATCACGCTGTTACAACCGTGCGCAATATTGGCGAAGGGTCCGCCGTGTACAAAGGCAGGCGTGCCCTCCAAGGTCTGCACCAGATTAGGTGCCAACGCATCCTTCAATACTGCCGTCAACGCACCTTCAGCCTTGAGATCAGCCGCCGTGACCGGCTGACGGTCCCGGGTGTAAGCAACAACAATGCGACCCAAGCGTGCTTTTAGGTCATCAAGATCGGTTGCCAGACAGAAAATCGCCATGATTTCGGAAGCGACGACGATGTCAAAACCGTCCTGGCGCGGATAGCCATTGCCGGGGCCACCCAGTGCAACGGTGATATCTCGCAGCGCGCGATCATTCATATCCAGAACACGCTTCCAGGTGATGCGACGCACGTCGATATCGAGTTCATTGCCGTGATGAACGTGGTTATCAAGCAGGGCTGCCAGCAGGTTGTTGGCGACGCTGATGGCATGCAAATCACCATTAAAGTGAAGGTTAATGTCCTCCATGGGAATGACCTGCGCATAACCGCCACCCGCAGCGCCGCCTTTCATACCAAAGACCGGACCTAACGATGGCTCACGAAGGCAAATAACCGCGTCCTTACCAATTTTCTGCAATGCATCACCCAGACCCACTGTAGTCGTGGTTTTACCTTCACCGGCCGGTGTCGGGCTGATGGCCGTCACCAAGATCATGCGCGCACTATCGCGAACCGGTTGCTCCAGCAACCAGTCCAAATTCACCTTGCCTTTAATGCGGCCAAAGGGCTCGAGCGCTTCCTCTGGAATACTGAGTTGATCCGCAATCTGAGAGATTGGGCGCGGCGTCGCAGCCTGTGCGATTTCGATATCTGATGCCATGGTTTGGGTCCCCGAGTGAGGCTTTTGAGTTTGTTTTATCAGGCCTCCACTTCGCCGCCAAACTAAAGACAAAAACGAGCCTGAGCAAGAGTGTTACATCAAAAATTTAGGTGAAAAGTTGGCCTCAAAGCGCGAGTAATCTCTGCCGTGTTTCAGCTTCATCTAAAACACCTTTCAGTTGCCTGCGATTGTGCTACCGTCAGGTGCGTCCGCTTACAAAAAATTCAAAGCAAATGACGGAACGAGCAGCAACACAATGG
Source organism: Halieaceae bacterium (assembly GCA_003523185.1). GTDB lineage: Bacteria > Pseudomonadota > Gammaproteobacteria > Pseudomonadales > Halieaceae > Luminiphilus. Next base: position 68,028 of record DPGN01000021.1, on the reverse strand, counting down.
CAGAACTGGTCGAGGTCACTACCCGCCTCACCGGCTCCTGTGCTGACGCCAACATCTGTTCAGGAGCTATCGGCCTTGATGCTATCCCACAGCCGTGGCGTCAGACCCGTGGGGTCCGGTCACAGCTGGATGCCGCTGGTGCCGACGAAGCACACCATCGTTAAGCTCGACCACTTTTCGAGTGTGGGTGAGATCGATCCTCTGACACATCAGGCGTGGTTGGGCGCCGGCGCCAAACTGCATGATCTGTCACCCCAACTCTCAGAGCGCGGCTACGCCTTCAGGAATCTGGGCGATATCGACGTTCAAACTCTAGCTGGCGCCACAAGCACAGGTACGCACGGCACAGGCAAAGAGTTACAAGGGCTGGCGGCTGAGATCCAGGCACTGAAACTCGTGACAGGTTCGGGTGAACTGTTAGAAATAAGCGCGCATGAGAACGCCGAGTGGTTAGATGGCGCCCGCGTTGCACTCGGCGCGCTGGGTGTTATCACCGAGATTAAAATGCAGCTCGTAGAGCGCTTTAAGCTGCATCGACAGGTGTGGCCTGCCTCAAACAAGCACACCCTGGAAAACGCAGAGCGCTATTGGAACGAGAACCGCAACTTCGAGTTCTTTTATATCCCCTTTTCCGATACCAGCTTATTGCTCACGCACAATGTCAGCACGGAGCCATCAACGCCCGCCAATCATGACACCAGCACATCAGCCATGATGCAGCTAAAGAGCCTTAGGGATTCCCTCAAATGGTTCACACCGCTCAGGCGATGGCTTCTTAAACGCGCTATAGCTAATGAGCCAACGGAGAATGTCATTGGCGAGAGCTGGGATTTGCTGGCCAGCGAACGGAACGTTCGTTTCAACGAAATGGAGTATCACCTGCCGGTGGAGCGAGGACTCGAAGCACTCGAGGAAGTGCGGCACTACATTGAAACCAAGCGTCCCGATGTGTTCTTCCCCTTCGAAGCGCGGCAGACCAAAAGCGATAGCGCGTGGCTATCGCCATTCAATGGCGGCAACAGAATTTCGGTAGCCGTTCACTGTTATCACAAGGATGCCTACGACTTCCTGTTCACCGATGTCGAGCCCATCTTTCAGAAGTACGGCGGCAGACCTCACTGGGGCAAGCTCAACAGCATGACTGCAGCGCAGGCACGCGCGTGGTATCCGGACTTCGAAAACTTTGCTGCGCTGCGCCGTGAGTTAGACCCGGATGGCCGTCTACTGAACGGCTACCTCTCGGACCTATTTGAGGTCTGACATGAACCCACTGTCCGCCAGCTACTTTCAACAACTGCAACAGGCGCTTGCTAACGCAGGGCTCGCAGAACCTGTATTGGTCATCGACCGTGATCGGCTGGACACCAATATCGCTGCGTTAAAAGCCATGCTGCCTGAGGGGATGGCCTACCGTATTGTCGCCAAGTCCCTACCGTGTGCCGAACTGCTTGAATACGTTGCAACCCAAACTGAGACCCGTCGGCTCATGACCTTCAACACCAACATGGTCACACAGCTCCTTGCGCTGATGCCGGAAGCCAATCAGTTGCTCGGCAAGCCGATTCCCGTGCGAGCACTGAGGCGAACACTCGATGAGGCCAGTACCCAAACGCGTAGCCAGCTACAACATCAGGTTCAATGGCTGATCGATACGCCAGCGCGGTTGGTCGAGTACGCCGAGCTCGCCATGTCAGCGGATATCCAGTTACAGATCAACCTCGAGATCGACGTTGGCCTTCACCGCGGTGGGTTGGAGCCAGGAGCTGATCTCGAAGCGTCACTGAGAACCATTCATCAGAGTAACAACCTGACCCTCGCCGGTCTGATGGGCTACGAGCCACACCTGACTAAGCTGCCCAATATTGCTGGCTGGCCCAAACGCGCCAAGCAGGGCGCAGCCGATCAGTTTCAACAGGCTTTAAAGCACACCGCGGCGATTTTTGGTCAAGAACACGTTACGAATATGGTAAGAAATATGGCAGGTAGCCCGACGTTTGGGCTCTACTCCGACACGTTGCTGGCCAATGAGATTGCCGCTGGATCGGCGCTCGTCAAGCCCAGCGATTTCGATTTACCCATACTAAAGGCATTTTTACCGGCGAGCTTCATCGCCACACCGGCCATCAAGGTAAGCAAAGGCGTTCGTTTGCCCGGCCTTGAATACGCCAATCGAGCACTGGGCAAACCGCAGTCGGGAAAGACCGTATTTCTGCACGGTGGCTACTGGAAAGCGGACCCGGTCTACCCCGGCGGGCTTAAAAACAGCAGTCTCTTTGGTCGCTCAAGTAACCAGGAAATGTTGGTCGCCCCCAAAAATTCGTCGCTTAAAGTCGATGACTTTGTTTTCTTGCGACCAACACAGAGCGAAGCCGTGTTCCTCCAGTTCCCAACAATCGCTGTTTTCTCCGGCGGCCACATCACAGACCTGTGGGCACCGCTGCCCGTCACCGCATGATCGGTGAACTGCGGCCTTATTGAATGGTTGTTGGGATCTCCATAAACACCGAAGCACCTGGGCCAAGTGGCAAATCCAAGACAACCCAGGCAATGGTCATCGCAAGACCCGACACCAAGAGACCAATGGAATAAGGCAGCATCGTGGCCGCGAGGCTCCCCAGACCAAAATTACTTTGCCATCGCTGGCAGAAAATCAGGATCAGTGGGAAATAGACCATGAGCGGCGTAATGATATTGGTAGCGCCATCACCCACACGGTAAGCCGCGGTTGCCATCTCGGGTGTGATACCAAGAAGCATCAACATCGGCACCATCACCGGTGCAATGAGAGCCCATTTGGCACTCGCCGAACCCACAAACAGATTGAGTAGTGACGACACCAGAATAATGGACGTCAGCAGTGCCCAGGCTGGCATATTCGTCGAGCTCAGAAAGTCGGCGCCGTGCACAGCCAAAATGAGACCCAGGTTAGACCAGGAAAACATGGCTACGAAGTGCGCCGCAGCAAACGCCAGAACGAGATAGTAAGCCAGGTCTTCCATCGCCCCCGTCATCATCTTAACCAGATCACGGTGATCATTGATGGTGCCTGCGCCTTTTCCGTAGGCCCAACCTGCGAGTAGGAACAGAATAAAGAACGCAGCAACCAGGCTTTTATAAAACGGCGCCATTTGCGCCTCTGCAGAGGCCGCCTCATCAATCAGTGGGGTTCCCGGTCCGATGGTGAATAAGGTCCACAAACCAATGACAAAAAGGACCGCCCAACCGGCATTACGCAGTCCGCGTCGCTCATCCTCTGTCAGTTCGCGGTCACTTTCATCATCAGCGCTCGCTGCCGAGGCGAGGCTCGGGTCAAATGCGCCCAAACGAGGTTCGATAATCTTGTCGGTGACGTACCAGATGACCGGTAGGAACACGAAGGTCATTCCAGCGATAAAGAACCAGTTGCCGGCAATGTTCGCAGTGAAATCACCGAAGACCGTTTCGACACTTGCTTCGGTAATACCAAACAACAGCGCGTCGAGCTGACCCGGGAGCAGATTTGCCGAAAAACCGCCGGACACACCCGCGAATGCCGCAGCTATCCCAGCGATAGGGTGTCGACCCGCCGCGTGAAAGATAATCCCCGCCAATGGAATTAGCACCACATAGGCAGCATCAGCAGCGAGATTACCCAGCATGCCCACGAGCACAACCGTCGGGGTTAAAAGCGGATTGGGCACATCGCGAACGCCGGCTCGCATGGCTGTACCGAAAAGACCCACACGCTCAGCAACTCCTGCTCCCAACATCACCACCAGCACATAGCCCAAAGGATGGAAGTGCGTGAAGGTTTTGGGCATATCTACCCACAGCTTTGCAATATTCTCTGCGGACAGGAGGCTGGTAGCGGAAATGATTTGATTGGCACCTGTTGCGGGATCAATTTTTGTCGGGTGGGCGGCCGAGACGCCAGTCATTGTCGCCAACACCGAGATAGCAACCAGACCGAGAATCAGCCAGAAAAATAAAAAGACAGGATCTGGCAGTTTGTTGCCGCTACGCTCAATCCAACCTAAAAATCCACCCATGCCCTGCTGGGCATCGCTCGTCGACGTATTCATGGTGTGCTCCCCAGTCGCTGAATCGAGTGACTCAACGCGCCATGGTTTGTTTGATCTCCACAGGCAGTTTACCTGCGTCGCTTTTCATTACCAGCCGCGCAATCCACACACTAATGTGAGTCGCATTTATCGAGGGCCTTTGTTGATGGCTCTAAATAATGGCTCTTATTGGTAGCCCTCTGCCAACCTCGTGACGTATCCCGCCTCCTCTAACCAGCGCGCAACCGCCATCGTGGTGCGATCCGCATATTCAGGGCCAATAATCTGAAGCCCAAAAGGAAGACCATCACTGTGCCTGCCGACGGGCACTGCTGTGGATGGCAACCCACAGAGGGTCGCTACCCCGGCCCAGACCACATTATCTGAATAGGGGCGAGCTTCTCCGTTGACCCATATTTTACGGGCGCCATACGACGTCTCCTGATCATGTGGCATGGCAGTGGTGGGGGTAACAGGACAAATGAGGACATCGTAATCGTCAAAGAAAGAACGCCATTGATCTACTAGGTGCGCACGGATTTCATTCCATACTAACCACTCCCGATGCGCCAAGAGAGCGCCGCGAGCCTGCAGCGTATTTGGCGACTTATCTTCAGGTTCACTGGCGCCCGCGATCTGCTGCATGAGGTTTATTTCGCGTGGACCAAATCCCGACGCAATAATGGGCGATAGATGCATCAGGTACGTCTCATGATGCTCAGCCAAACTAAAACTGGGCCTCGCTTCTTCCACGCAGGCACCCATGACTTCAAGCGAGTGCGCAGCTTGCTCGATACCTAAAAGGATTTCTCTATCTACAGGACAATAATCATCACCTAGCCACAGTCCAACTCTGACCTGCTTCGGTGAATCTACTCGTGAGGTGGGCAATTCAAGCCGCAGACCTGAGCTGCGTTGTTCATCGAGACCCACTGTGAGATCAAACGCCAATTCAAGGTCATCAACGGAACGCGCCAATGGTCCCATTACAGTTAAGGCGCCGGTTGTTCTTGCACCATGCCTTGGGGGCACATGCCCTCGCTGCGGGATAATGTCGAAGGTGGGCTTGTGACCAAACAAACCACAAAAATGCGAAGGCGTTCTGATGGACCCACCGATATCGCTGCCGAACTCGAGCGGTGTCATACCCGAAGCCAGTGCCGCTGCCGCGCCGCCAGAGGATCCTCCGGGTGTATGGGCAAGGTTATGCGGGTTATTCGTCGTGCCGTGAATATCGTTATAGGTCTGCAGATCCGCGCAGTGAAGTGGCGTATTCGTCTTACCAAGGATGATAGCGCCAGCCGCTCGCAATCGCTGAACCACAACCGCATCCCTATCGGAGACTCGCCCTTTGAAAGGAAGATGCCCGACCTCACAAGTCAAACCGGTCACCTCATAGGCATCTTTGATGGTCATCGGTAATCCATGAAGAGCACCCAAAGGCTCTCCGCGTTGCACCTTCTCATCCGCCTGTCGAGCCTCGTCGAGTGCAGCGTCAAATCGCTCTGCAATCACCGCATTGATGGCTGGGTTGTGCTTCTCAATTCGGTCTATGTAGAACTGTGTTACTTCAACGGATGAGAGCTCTCCCATCCACATACGCATAGCAAGTTCTCTAGCGCTGGTATTCAGCATGTTGTCTTGCTCCTTGCCATTGTTTTTATTGGACGCTCGGGGCCATGCGTTTTACCTTAACCCAACCGGTCGTGACTGAATACTTCCGACGGGGGCATGAGGTCTTCATATGAAAACAATAATTAAGCTTGTGGTTCGCGTTTTGATCATCGCTGTCGTTGTTGCAGCACTTTACGCGGCTAACCTTTTCCTAAAACCCATCAGTAAGATGAAGGCGTCGCTCGCACAATCATCGATCGCCGCGCCCATCAGCGCGGATGGAGAGGCTTTTCGCGACTTAAACCGCAACGGCGAGCTGGACCCCTACGAGGACTATCGCGTCGCAACGACCGATCGGGTTGAAGATCTCCTGAGTCAAATGACCCTCGAGGAAAAAGTCGGTCAAATGTTTCACCCGCCCGTGCTGATTGAGCCAGACCCCCTATTCCGAGTCTTTCTTGAAGCGATGAATTCGGGTACAGCCATCGAGGAACTCATCACACGGAAATCACTGACTCACTTTAATTTCTATGGCGGTGCCAGCCCAGAGAACATCGCCAAGCGCCTCAACGACTTGCAGCGAATTGCGGAAAGGACGCGTCTCGGTATTCCACTCTCTATCAGTAGCGACCCGGTTCACGAAGTGCCAAGGGGCGGCGGGATCGCTTCGTTTACATTGGGCGGCGTCTCTAAATGGCCATCGCAGCTAGGCTTTGCTGCGGGCCGCGACGCGAGCATGCTCGAGGCCTTTGGCAAAATCGCTGCTGCTGAGTACCGCGCAATGGGCTTCACGACCGCGCTGCACCCCATGAGCGACATGGCAACCGAGCCACGATGGGCAAGAAACTTTGGCACCTTTGGCTCAAATGCAGAGCTGTCAGCTGAAATGACCGTTGCCTATATGAAGGGCTTTCAGGGAGAGCGCCTGAGCAATCAGAGCGTCATGACCATGGTTAAACATTTCCCGGGCGGCGGACCCCAGTTGGATGGTCTAGACCCTCACCTTAAATCGGGCGAAAGCCAGGTGTACCCGGGCGATCACTTCGATTATCACCTCGCGCCCTTCATTGCTGCCATTGAGAACGACATGCGTGTTGTGATGCCCTACTACGGCATCCCAACGGGTCAAACCGATGAGGATGTCGCAATGGCCTATAACCGCTACATCTTGACCGACCTTCTCCGTGATCAATTGGGCTTCGAAGGTGTTATCTGTACCGACTGGGGTGTGGTTACGGGCCGTATATGGGGGGTTGAGCCACTCACCGTCGAGGAACGCTACCTGAAATCAATTGAAGCTGGGGTTGACCAGTACGGTGGTGAAAGTGATCCCGAGTATATTGTCGACCTCGTCAACCAAGGTGCGATCAGTGAGGCGCGTATCGATGAGTCGGTCCGTCGAATCCTGAGAAACAAATTTGATCTTGGACTGTTCGAAACGCCCTTCGTCGATGAGGCTAAAGTTAACGCGCTCGTGAATTTGCCTGAGTATGTCTCTCTCGGCATGACAGCACAGCGAAACGCCGTGGTCTTGCTCGATAACGAAAGTAGTGCACTTCCCTTACTGGCAGAGACGCGGATCTTCGTGGATGGCCTCGATCCAAGTGTTGCCGCCAAATACGGAACAGTTGTCGAGACACCTGATGAAGCAGACGTAGTTTTACTGTTCCTCAACACTGTCTTCAATGGTAACCAACCGGCAGGTACCGATCGCACGCTCGATCAGATGATGGCCACGCGTTTCCCAGACACTAATCTTGCGTTTAGTGAGGAGATTCTGGCGAAGGCCGCTTCCTACCGCGAGGTCAGTCAGTTGGTGACCTTGGTGGATCTCAACCGCCCGGCGGTCCTGACAGAGCTCAAGGAAATGAGCGGCGCGTTAGTGGGAACTTTTGGGGTATCGGATGAAGCCATGCTGGATGTCGTATTCGGCAAACACAACCCAGTAGGCAAACTGCCGTTTGAGCTGCCCTCTTCGATGGCTGAAGTAGAAGCTCAGTTAGAAGACGTGCCTGATGACACGGCCAATCCGCTGTTCCCGTACGGGTGGGGTCTCAGTTACTAAGGAATCAGAGGTCAGTTAAAGGCCGCCATCGGTCGGCGGCCCTTTTGAGTCCACTTGCAGTACCGGATGCCTTGTGAGACGGGTCTGCCGTCTGAACCGAAACTGGCTTTAAAACCAATCCGCTTGCCGGCGTCCGTTTTGTGCAGATTCGGCCAGTGAACCCCGGCGCCGGTCGCTAGTCTGCTTCCTCAACGGCGGTAATGTTGTCATCACCCTGCCGGTCAACGAACTTGCTGTACGGATCCACCCCGACGAAAGCCGGCTTCTCATCCGTTGTCACCGTGACGACCTGCTCGCCCGACACCAAGGGCTCCAAACGGAAGCTGATGACATCGGCGGGCTCCAGCACTTCATACCCGGGCCGCTTCGTGAAAGCGCCGATATCGACCAGGTTCTCGAAATCTGCCTCCGTTTCTTCACCCTCTCCGTCGGCGTACAACTTGGCAGCAGTCACGGTAAACGTTGTTTCAAATTGACCGTTTTCAAGCTCCGCCACGGTCGCATCCGATGCGGTGAAATCGTACAAAGTGATGTTCTCAAGAAGGTCCTCGACCAACCGAGCCTCGGCCTCGTCTCGCGCTAGGGCCTTGAAGCCATCCACCAGATCGGTCGAGCTCGCGTAGGGCTGACTCTTGAATTTAAAGCGATCGAGCAGGTCCGCCAGCATGGCATTCACTCGCTCCTCACCCAACCGGTCCTGCAAGAGATACATCACAACCGCGCCTTTTCGGTAGTGAATGTATCCCTGATTCTCAACGCGATTGAGTGGCAGCTCCTCGATGGCCTCACTCCCTCGCGACGACAGGTAGGCATCAAGCTCGTACTTCAGGAACCGGCGAATTTGCTCTTCACCGTAAATCTCCTTCATGACCATCAGCGCGGAATACTGCGCCATGGTCTCGACCATGACAGTCCCTCCTTGCATGTAGGCACTGATAAGCTGATGCGCCCAGTACTGATGGCCATATTCGTGGGCCGTCACATAGGTGACGTAGTCGATGTCATCTTCATCCGCCGTATTGGCAATAAAGCCAATTCGCTCGGAGTAAGGCACGGTGCCGGCGAAGGCCTGAGCAAAGGTCGCATAACCCGGAAATTCGATCACCCTCGCGTAATCGAACTGATAGGGACCAAAGTTCTCTTGGAAGTAGTCAAGCGACACCGCCATGGCATCCAGCATGCGCTCGGCATTAAACCCATGCGTGGGATGGTGGTAAATCTCCATATCGATACCGGTATGCTCGCGCTTGGTCACGGCATACTCCGCTGACTGAACCGAGAAGAAGCCGAGAATGGGGTTCGTAGACTTAAAGCGCGCGGTTCTGCGATCGCCCTCGGTCACATCGGAAATTAGCTTTCCTGGCGCGATCGGGACTTGATCGGCGCGTGTCGTGACCGTGATATCAGACATTACCCAATCCACGTTCCCGACATAGTTTCGATCGCGCGCTGACTCGTCTTCGAGTTTCGGCATACGCAATTCGGCGGGAAGGTCGTACTTACGACGGGTGGACCGATCCTGCAGTAATGCCGACCGATCAAATCCGAGCTGAGGCGCAAACTCAGCGTTGTTCAAAAAGGTTCCGTTTTTCACTAAACGGGTATCGGCGCCACGAGTTGAAAATCCATCGTGCACGCGCTCGGTAGCAAATCGCATTTCTAGCGTTTCACCGGGGGCCATCGCAGGCTCAAGCGTATAAATTTGATAGCCGTAGTCTTCCTGCTCATCGAGCGTCAGGGAGCCTCCGTGAATATCGAGCTCGGTCAGCTCTGAATAACCGTCCTGAAAGAGCACATGCAGTTCCTCGACCGGAGCACCCGTATCATTGACCAGCGTGTAACGACCGTTCACCAATGCGCGGCCCTGATGAGGGTAAAGATCAACCGTTAACTGCACGTGTGTCGCGGAAGGCTGCTTCACTGACTCGTACTGCAGGAACTGTTTTTCGTAATCAGCTAAACGCTCTTCCTGCTTGTCGCTGATTACATACTCGTTCACCACATTCATTTGATAGAACATCCAGCTGCCAGTGACCGCTGAGATAGCGAAACCGGACAGCAGAAGTGCAGCCGGAACACCTACGAGACGTGATGGAACACGCGCAATTTGCGCGCACAGGGACACCGCGACGCCCCTACGCCATAATAGGTAGGCGATAACCGACAAAATGAGACAAACGCCACCCCAGTAAAGACGCAGCCACCAACTCTTTGCGCCTCCCACATCAGCTCCGTTTAGGTCCGAGACCATCACAAAGCCAACATCACCGAAGTTGTAGAGCGGATGTTCGAAGCCTAGTGAAACCAGCGTGATCGAGGCCACGAGATAAATAACCATCAGCCCCCAGCCCATGTATTTACTGGTACTGAGCGCTTGGAAGAAAACCGCCAGAATGGCTGTCATCAACATATCCACCGAGTACGGCAGGATGAACCACACCAAATATTTATCGAGTTCTATGGCGGTATAACCCCGGAACAACTGCACCAAGATGGCGGTGAACGCCGCAATACACAATGTCGCAATGAGTACCGCCGCAACCGCGATGACCTTGGGAATGAAGTAGGCCCAGTTAGGTAATGCCGTTGAATCGATGATCTCGTGCATACCGCGGTCGCGGTCACGCCAGACCAGCTCACCCGCAAAATAGATGGCGATAATGATGGGGATAATGCCGAACGAGCCAAAGAGCGGCATCAACAACGCAAAAGTCATTGGGACCGCAGGCGTGCCGTAAACCTGGTTAGCAAACCAAAGCGCGCCACCCGAGTTGAACAGGCCAATCAAGATCAGCACGAAGAAGGCCGGGCTGGTAAATATCAGGTTCATTTCCAGTCGCGTCCGTGCAACCAATCTGGGCCACGCGGCTGCCGCTTGGTTGGGCGTAGGCAAGCGATCTACAAGTGCGGGCTGCTCAGCTGCCTCTTTCGCCTCGCGCCTCTGCTCTTTCTTGAGTGTCCGGGCCGAAATACCCTTTTCGGCAAAGCTGTAGCGTGAATAGGCAATGGCTAAGGCAACGGCCGCCAGTGCTATCGCAATGAGCCGATTCCACATGAGCGTGCCTTCAAATGGCGGCACCAAACTATTGCTTTCAGCCGCGCTCCAATAGCGCGTCACATCAGAAAAGGCGCCTGAGCCAAACGGCTCGATGGTCGCAATCGTGTCACGCAAGTCGGGCTGACTGCCGGCCAGACTGGTCAATGTGAAATACAGAACCAGAAAAACAAGCACGCCCATGTAGCTCAGCATCATCGACCGGAACACGCAGGCAACGGCGAAGAAAATGGCTGATGTCACCAAGATATTCGGCAGTGCGAACATAACAAAAATACGGATGTAGTCACCGATGACCGTAGGACCCAAGGTTTCTTGGTCCAACCAAGGCATGTAGGAGCCAATCAAAATCGCCAGAGGCACCGCGGCAAATCCGAGGGCCGCGGCGGTGTAGGCACCTGCGTATCGACCCAGCAGGTAAGCAAACTTGGTCACACTGGTTGAACGGACCATTGGACCGAAGCCACTTTCATCATCCCGAACGACAACATTTGCCACAAACGCCGTGCTCGCGAACATGTAAAACACCGTCATGATGAGCACTGTCTGAGCAATGGCCACTGGACTGTTAACGTGGATGTTGCCACCCGCCCCGATCTGAATGTTATCGATGGTGACAGAGCCAAAAGTCAGCAGGAAAAAGACCAATGACGTCACAACAAAAACCGGATTTCGCAGTTGGTAGCGAAGCTCAAACCCAAAGATCGATGCAAACACGTGCTGACCTCCGATTAAGCTGCTGCAGACTCGCCACGCGTTCGAGCCAGCGTGGTGAAGTAGACATCTTCCAAACCACCCGATACGGAGGTGAAGCCTTCACCCGGATCGGCCTCGGACATGATGTGAATAACGCTCTGACCTGCCATCAAGCGACTAGAAATAATCTGGTACTTGGCGTCGTAAGCCGCGTACTCGGTGCGGGGAATGGTTTTCTCCCAGATCATCCCGGCGGTCGATGCAATCAGGTCTGATGGCGCACCTTCCAACTGCACTTTACCGCCCACCAAGACCGCCATCCGAGGACACAGATCCGCAACGTCTTCCACAATGTGAGTGGATAAGATAACGACAACGTTCTCTCCGACCTCAGCGAGTAAATTAAGGAACCGATTGCGCTCTTCCGGATCCAACCCGGCGGTTGGCTCGTCAGTGATGATGAGGTCCGGGTTACCAATCAGTGCTTGGGCAATACCGAAGCGCTGTCGCATACCTCCCGAAAATCCGGCAATCGCCTTTTTACGCACCTTCCAGAGATTGACCTGATTGAGGAGCGTCTCGACCGTTTCTTTGCGCTCTGCACTGCCAGCAATACCCTTGAGCACCGCCATGTGCTCGAGCATGTCGTAGGCAGTCACCCGCGGATAAACGCCAAAATCCTGTGGTAAATAACCCAGTCGAGCTCTTATCGCCTCAGGCTCAGCTACGACATCAACACCATCAAAGGTAATTGCTCCCGAGGACGGTGTTTGCAAAGTCGCAATGGAGCGCATGAGTGTCGACTTACCTGCGCCATTAGGACCTAACAGCCCATACATCCCTCTGGGTATTTCGAGCGTGACGCCGTCAAGGGCACGCGTATTATTTGGATAAACGTGGGTAACATCAGTCAAACTGAGCATGCAGGATCCTGTAGTCGCGAATTAATGACGCGATCGATGGGTAGAAATCGGAAATGAACCGATAGTCTACTCTGCGGCACAAACCTGCCTCAACTTTATGGGAGCGGTTTGGGGGCGTCAGTTACCCGTCAGTGATGCGTCACCGAGCGAGACGCGTCATAAAGTCATCCGATGCCTGGCTACGCAGTTATCAGGCTTGAATGACAAGTGCTAGATCATCCTCGGCGACGGAGTCACCCTCGGCGATATGTAATGCTGCAACTGTACCGGCATGTGGTGCCTCGTAAGGCACCTCCATCTTCATGACCTCGAGGATAAATAAGGTCTGGCCTTCCTCAACCGCGTCGCCCTCTGCGACCAGAAGCTTCCAAACAGAACCACCAGTTTCCAGTTCGATCTTTGTCATCAATATATCCCCCAGTCTCAAGGTCTAATGGCGAAGGCCGACGGGCCGAGTAAATCAGGCAGCAAGGGCTGAACACGCGCCAACCACTTACACAGTTCGGGTCGTGTCTCCCTCGGGTCGATCAGATCATGAACCGACAGCGCCTCTGCACGCGGGTATGGCGATTGTTTCGCGGCTAACATCTCCTCGAGTTCCCGACGCTTGGCATCAGGGTCTGGCGCCGCCTCGATTTCACGACGGAAGGCTACGGCTACGCCACCCTCCACAGGCAGTGGTCCACTCTCAGCCGAGGGCCAGGCCAGCACATAGGCCTCTGGCCCGTAATGTGCCGCCTGAGCGACCCCAAACGAGCGCCGAACCATCACCGCCGCCCAAGGCACTGTTGTCATGGCCGCCGTCAGCACCGCAGACGTTCCATGCCGAATGGTCGCTTCGCGCTCGGCCTGACTGCCAATCATGAATCCCGGCTCGTCCACCAAGGTCACAATGGGAAAACTGAACGTCTCGCACAACTCCATGAAACGCCGCGCTTTGTGGGCCCCGTCCGCCGTCATCGAGCCGGCAAGGAACTTGCAGTCGTTTCCCCACACCCCAACCGTTTGCCCATTGAGGCGAGCAAGTCCCGTTATTTGTGAGCGGCCATAACCTTTGCCCATCTCAAAAAAGCTGCTGTGGTCAAACACTGCGTGAATGACCTTGCGCATCTCAAACGCCACACGACGGTCACGGGGCACAACCTCCAGCAGAGACTCCTCGCAGCGATCAGTAGGGTCATCACACTCAACAACAGGCGCTAACTGATTGACGTTGTCAGGCATGTAGGAAAGGAAGCGTTTGATCTCCTCGATGCAGGCACGCTCGTCGTCCGCGCCGTTGTCTACCGTCCCGTTCTTGGTATGCACCTTCCAACCACCCAGTTCATCCTTGGTCTTTTTCTCACCCATAGCCCGTTCGACAACAGCAGGGCCCGCCGTGATGATCTGAGCGGTGCTTTTCGACATGACCGAGAAGTGCGATGCCACAAGACGACCGGCCGGCAGTCCGGCCACAGCACCCATGGCAGCGGTTGCCACCGGCACGGTCGCCATCGCTTGTGCTACCGAGCGAAAACGCGACGGCGCATTCACGGGGCCCGGAAGATTGGGGCCTTTGCCACTGGTGCCGCCCACGCTACCACCCGACCCTTCGTGCAATCGAATCAACGGTACTTTGTACTGAACCGCGAGATCTTCGGCATAAACACTTTTCCGAAGCCCCGCCGGCGAGGGTGAACCGCCTCGCATCGTGAAGTCCTCGCCACCGACAATGACGCGTCGGCCATTCACCTTGCCGAAACCCAAAATGAAATTGGCCGGATCGTAGCTAACGAGTTCGCCGGCCTCGTTGTACACGGGGGTGCCCGCGACCGGACCCAGCTCCTCGAATGAACCTGGGTCAAGTAGCTGATCGACCCGCTCGCGAATGGTTAAGCGATTCTGACTGTGTTGCTTGGCAACCGCCTCTGGCCCGCCCTGGCCCAGCGCCAGCGCTCGGCGTTGCTTGATCTCATCGACTTCAGGTTTCCAGGACATCAGGTACTCACTTCACTTGAAGAACTTTGAAACCTTACCGTGTACCGCTAGGAAATTTCGAGTCCTTTTAAATCGCCCGCCTCGCGCCATTTAGCCATGAGGTTGAAAAACTCGATGGGGCCACCGCCGTAAAAGGTGTTTTGAGACTCAAACTCAACGTGCCCCTCGTTGTTGTAATAACCCGGCGTGCAGGACTTCTGGAACTCTTCGGTCTGCCTCGCCACACGCTTAATGGTGTTGATCCAGGCGCTCTCCGCCTTTTCCGAAGCATCCACGCGCGTCGCACCACGCTTCTTAAGCTCACCCAAAATGTAGGCGGTTTGCATGGCGTTCTCATCGAGCGCGAAGGTATAAGTTGCGGTGAAACCCGACTGTTGAGGACCAAAGAAAAAGGCGTTAGGAAAACCTCTTGTGTGGAGACCGTGGAAGGTCGCCATGCCATCGGCCCACTTCTCGGAAATGGTCAGGCCATCGACACCGGTAATGGAATAGCCAGCCCGACGCGAGTAGTCGGTGCCCACCTCGAAGCCTGTAGCGAACACAATGCAATCGACCTCATATTCTTGACCGTTAGCAACCACTCCTTTTTCCGTGAACGCCTCGACACCTTGGCCGTCCGTATCCACAAGCGTCACATTAGGGTTGTTAAAGGCCTGCAGATACTCGTCATGGAAACAGGGTCGCTTGCAGAACTGTCGGTAATAAGGCTTTAGCGATTCGGCAGTCTCCGAGTTATCAACCACAGCGTCGGCGCGCGCTCGGACCTTTTCCATTTTGGCGAAATCTGCCATCTCCATTTTTTCCTGAAGACCCATTTCGACCATAGCTTTATCGGTAAGATACTGCTTGATGCCGCGCTCTTTGCGTGCGCTAGAAAACGCCCAACCCAGACTCCACAACAACAGACGCCAGCCGCTGGGTCGGTATTGACGCAGCTCACCAAAAATATCCCGAAATGCTTCGGTCCAACCATCGCGCACCAGATCTTCTTTCACGGGCATCCCGGCGAGAAGCGATTCGAAGTTGGTTCGGCGCTTGTGATGCCAGCCCGGGGACTGAGACTTGACCCACTCAGCGTCAACATTTGTGTTGTTGCGCACATCAATCGACGAAGGTGTCCGCTGAAAGACATACAGTTCTTTCGCGCCTGCGGCTAAATGCGGTACGCATTGGACTGCTGTTGCGCCCGTACCGATCACAGCCACACGCTTGTCCGCGAGCTTATCGAGGCCGCCAAAAGGACCGCCGCCGGTGTAGTCATAATCCCATCGACTGGTATGAAACGTGTGCCCTGTGTAGCTATCGATGCCGGGTATACCGGGCAGCTTAGGACGATTCAACGGCCCATTTGAGTGAATAACAAAGGTCGCTTTGATAACGTCGCCGCGGTTGGTTCGTGCGACCCACAGCCCTTCCTCTTCCGACCAGTCAGTGCTTAAGATCTGGGTTTGCATCAGCGCAATGTCGTGAAGCTTGTATTGCTCGGCGATGACCTGACAGTACTCGAGCGTTTCCGTGGCATTGGTGTAGCGCTGCTTGGGCACGAAGCCTGTCTCTTCGAGGAGTGGGAAGTAGACTAGTGACTCGATATCACAGGAGGCGCCAGGATAACGATTCCAGTACCAGGTGCCGCCAAAGCCGCCGCCTTTTTCGACGATCAGTAAGTCGTTAATGCCTGTGTCTCTTAAACGCGCGGCCGCGAGCATACCGCCGAAACCACCGCCAATAATGAGCACCTCAACCTGCGTCTGAAGCGCATCACGCTCAAAGCCCGGCTCAACATAGGGGTCATCAATATAATGCGAGAAGTCGCCGGTGACCTCGATGTACTGATCATTACCGTCAGCTCGAATGCGCTTATCACGCTCCTCCCGATACTTGTCTCGCAACTGATCGGGGTCGAAACTTACATTTCCTGACACTGCAGCCGTCATCTAATTTCCCTACCTGAGATACTGTCACCCAAGAGTATGAGTCACTCGTTAATACGCGAACGCTAGCAGAAATACATCGCTATTGACCATTCGTCCGAGCCGCTAAGGCCTCAACTTCGGCACTCGTCCACCCAACTTCGAATATCGCGCGCTGTCATTCGAGATAAATCGGGGAATGCCGAAACAAAGAGGTCAGCCGCGTGCATGGTGCCCATGACCTGACGGCAGTGCGCTTTCACCCCAGCAGACAACAGCAATCGGTAGAACTCGATACCTTCGTCCCTTAAAGGATCACACTCGTTGACATTCACCATGGTAGGCGGAAAGGCTGCAACATCGTCGACAGTTGCGAAACCCGGCCAAGCAACGGGATTTTTCTCCTCCAAATGCTCAATGCCATAGCCCATGGGAATCAAGTTCGAGCCGACAGTGATAAAGATACCATCGTTGTCACTACTCGACGGCAAGTCTTCAGCCGGCCAAGTGCCATTGATGTAGGGGCACATACTGTAGAGACCCGCCTGCTTGTCGCCATGACCGTCGCGAATCAGCTGCATCGTCGTGGCGATACTCAAATTACCCCCACCACTTTCACCTGCGATCACCATGTGCGCTGCATCAATACCCAATCCCGACGCCTGTTCGTGGGTCCAGAGAAACCCCGACAGGCAGTCGTTAAGTCCCGCAGGAAAAGGTGCAACCTCACCGCCTGACGAGGGGCTAAGACAGTTTCTAAAGTCGACCATCATCACCGCCAGACCTTGATGGGCAATCATCTTGCCCCAGGCCCGGTAATTCGCATCAAAGCAGGATGTAAACGCCATACCGCCGCCGTGGATGTAGACCACACAGGGCAATGTTTCGTCCGTATCGGGGCGGATAAACTGCATATCCACCGTGTTCCCATCGGGAGCGGACGTAATGCTTTTTGTCTCGATTCGAAGACCTGCGGATGGCACGATTGCTTCGTCATCCGCCCCCTCCATCATGGCCTTCATGCCCTCCGTCTTCATCAGCTCTTCAGGGCTATTAACCACCGCAAGTGCTTCATCTCGCGATGCCACATCGCCAAACTTGGAGATGACCATGTCGATGCCTTCAAGAATGGGCACTTGTCTTGGATCGAGTCGACGGTCGGATTTGAATCTGTCGGTCATTCTTACAACTCCTAGGTAAGTGTCAGTGTTGTAGCGATCTCAACACAAAAAGCCGGCCCAGTTGGCCGGCTGATCGAACGTATCGTTTTTAGAATCGGTGCTTTAATTCAAGGCCGTAGCGGCGGGGTTCACCCCAGTAGGACGCAGCCATACCAAGGCCTTGATCGATACCGCCTATCTGAATATCACCGGCCTGATCCAGCATGGTTGTGACGTAGTCTTTGTCAAACAGGTTGTTAACCCACAGCGACACACTGGTCTTATCGTTCGCCATGAACCAGGTCATGCGACCGTCAACCACCCAGTAGCTAGGCTGCTGTGACGAGGGTGTGTTATTCAGCGTGTAATCAGTCGCATCCTTGAAGGTGGCACCGATGGAAGTCATCAACTCACCCGAGTCACCGAGGCTCATATTGTGCATGAGTCCCAGATCGAACGAGTAGCTAGGGCCGCTGCCAAACTCGGTATCACTAAGGTCACGCTCCACTTCCTGGCTGGACAGGGAGCCATCACCAGAAACGACGGTGACATTATCCATGACCGTGAACTCGTCGTAGTCGCCCCGGATATAACCCATGGTGGCGGTGAAGGTCAGTGAATCACTCAGACGCGCCATCGTTTCGATTTCAACACCGCTAAGCGTCGCTTGCTGAGCATTGATCAGATCCGCTGTGGGCTGTCCATCAACTAATCGACCCACTGTCAGCTGTTGGTTTTTATATTCGTTGTGAAAGACAGTGGCATTAAAGCGCATACGTCCATCCAACAAATCGGACTTCATACCAAACTCGTAATTGTCTGCCGTCTCGGGAAGGTAAGGACGCATTCTTGTGTCCTGATTGAATCCACCACTCGAGTAACCCAGGCTGTAACTTCCGTAGAACATCACATCATCGGATGCCTGATAGCTTGCGATGACTCTGGGTGTGGTCTTGCTGTAGGAAACCGTCTGTCGACAGCGGTCACTGCCAGCTGCAACAACCCCTGGCGCGAGCTCAACAACGGGCATGCCGGGGCAGAAGTAGAATGGATCTGGCTGACCGTTGAAGAGGGTCTGGATTCGCGTGAAATCACGATCATCCGTCGTACGTCGAGCACCAACCGTCAAGTCCCACTGCTCGTTAAGTGAGAAGGTAACCTCCGCGAAGAACGCCTGATTCTCGTTAATCACGTCATAGGCCTGGCTCCGGCTGCCGTAAAGCTGAGCACCCAGCGCCGCAGCACCTAAGGTGCCACCCGCTCCATCAGGCGCATAGAAGAAGGGCCAAACCGCGGGATCTGGTGCCATGACGTCTCTAAATAGTGGCACGTCCAGCGACTCATCGGTCTCCTCCTCGAACCAGTAGGCACCTACTACCCACTCAATCGAATCGGAGACACCTGACAGGCGAATTTCCTGCGATATTGCCTCGGTATCACCGTAGTTGTTCAAAATCTCCAACATGTTAGAGCCCGGACCATTACCCATGACCCAACCCCAGGTGCCATTGAAGTGCTCGATATCGCGCTTGGAGGTGATCGAATCCAGTGTCATGGACCCAAAATCATAGCTGAGGTTTAAAACAAGGTTGTCTACATCGGCACGGATGTTTTCATTGTTCGTTGTATCGATCGAAACATCGCGGGTTGTACCGATGCAGTTCTCTCTGACGCTGTTAAAGGTGCCAAAGATCGTCGCCAGGCTGAGGACACCGCCTCGTCCGAGCGCCACAAACGGATCGTCCGTCGCATGCCATTCGCAACTGCCCAAAGGTCCGCGCTCGTCTGCCTCAAAATTGCTGTAGGAAAGCAGTGCATCGAGCTTTTCACCTTGGTATCTCAATGCAAATCGGGTATTCGTCGAGTCTTCGTTACCGCGATCCTTTCCGGTGAACGAGTTAGTAATGACACCGTCGGCTTGTTGACCCGACAGCGACAAACGCGCTGCCCAGTTCTCACTGAGCGGCGCGTTCACCACCAAACCATAGTTGCTTTGACCGTCATTACCGGCGCCCAAGGTGATATCCGACTCAAACCCATCGGTTGAGGGGCGATTGTTAATAATGTGGATCAAGCCCGCGGTCGTGTTCCGACCAAACAAGGTGCCTTGTGGACCTCGGAGCACTTCAACCCGCTCCACATCATTGAAGTCAACCAACGCACCTTGCGGTCGGCTTAGGTAAACACCGTCGACATACATTCCAATTTTGGGATCTTGCGTGCCCGACCAGTTTGTCTGACCAATACCTCGAATGAACACCGTAATCGCATTGCCGTTGACCGCGTTGTAGTCGATGGATGTATTCGGGCTTAGTTTCTCGAGATCGCGAATCTCCATGAGGTTTCGTGTGACAAGCTGCTCGGAGCTGAGTGCTGTGATGGGGATCGGTACCGTTTGCGCTTTTTCCTCGCGCTGTCGAGCGGTAACCACCACCTCTTCGAAAATTCGATCCGCAGCATCGTTTTGTGCTGACGCGGGCACTGAGATTCCGAGCGATGCAGCGGCCACGGCAACCCACAACAAGGGCGTTTTTACTCGACTGCTTGATAAATGAATACGTTGCTCCGCACTGGTATCAGGACGCGCACCAGCGGAAATATGATCGACTGACCTCATGACTATTCCTCTTCACTTTTATTCTTATCGGAGGAATTCGTATTGTTGGGACCTAACACCAGCGCCACGCCAATACTCATCCCATGCCGTACCTAAATACAATATGTCGGCTAAAGCAAATAAACAAGGCAGAAACAGAACGAAAAGTGACGTATTAATGCGGCTTATCACACAGATTTTTGAGAAATCTCGCGGACATTAGACACTCAAAACGACGGTTAACGAGAGACATAGGCGTCGTTACCTCAATTGAGTGTTTGCTCCCATCGGTATTTTTTGCTTTAACTGAAGCCATGAAAAAGGAGCATTCGCTATGAACGATATGTCACAAGGGCAGCGCCGAGAGCTCTCCGCTGAACAGCAGTGGGAGCAATTTACAGCGCTCAAAACGGCGGATGACTACATCGACAGTCTTCGAGGCCGTAACCTTGATGTTTACTTGCTGGGCGAGCGAATCGAGGAGCCCGTGGACCACCCAATCGTCAGGCCCTCCATCAACGCGATGGCGGAGTCGTATCTTCTGGCTGATGAGGACCCTGACCTAGCCACCGCGTGGTCATCCATCTCAGAGCAGCAAATCAACCGCTTCCTACACGTGCCTGAGTCAGCTGAGGACCTGGTCCAAAAAAATAAGATGCAGCGGCGCATGGGCCAGCTTACCGGCACCTGCTTTCAGCGCTGCGCTGGGCTCGATACGTTGAGCGTCCTATTCTCCATTACCTACGACATCGATAAGAAGCACGGTACGCCCTATCACCAGCGCTACGTTAACTTCCTGAAGAAAGCACAGACCAACAACTTGATTGTCGGAGCCGGCATGACCGATCCAAAGGGTGATCGCAGCAAACGGCCAAGTGACCAAGCAGACCCCGACCTCTTTATGCACGTCACTCGACGAACTGAAGCGGGCCTCTACGTCAAAGGCGCCAAGGCGCACATGACAGGAGGCCTCAACTCGCACTGGATTTGCGTCATGCCCACCATGAACATGCTTGAGGGCGACAAGGACTACGCCGTCATTGGCATGATCCCAGCAACAGCGGCAGGCCTAACCTACGTCTATGGTCGCCAGTCTTGTGACACGCGTGCACTCGAAACGGGCGACATCGACAAAGGGAATGCCAAGTACGGCGGTCAAGAGACGCTCGTTATTTTCGACGATGTCTTCATACCGTGGGAGCATGTATTAATGGATGGCGAGTACGAGTTTGCGCAGGAGCTTGTCTCTCGATTTACCGCCTACCACCGCGCGAGTTATGTCTGTAAGACCGGCCTGGGCGATGTCATGATCGGTGCCGCATCCAGTGTCGCGGAAATGAACGGTGCAGAGACTGCTAGCCATGTGCGCGACAAGCTGGTTGAGATGACCCACCTCAATGAAACCATTTACTCGTCGGGTATTGCCTCATCCTATGAGGCAACGCAACACGAGAGTGGTGCCTACATAAACGACCCTATTCTGGCCAATATCTGTAAGCATAATGTGACGCGCTTCCCCTATGAGATCTCGCGACTTGCCCAGGATCTTGCAGGCGGGCTCATGGTGACACTGCCATCCCAAGCAGACTTCGAGCACGAGACGATTGGCCCCCAGCTCGATAAATACCTACAAGGTAAAACGTCGGTGACAACGGAAGATCGAACACGCATGCTGCGACTCATTGAGAATATGACCTTAGGCCGCAATGCAGTGGGCTATTTGACCGAATCCATGCATGGCGCGGGGTCACCGCAAGCGCAGCGTATTCAGGTACTCCGAGAGACCGATTTCGGAAAAAAACAGTCGCTAGCACGGCGTCTCGCGGGCATTATCGCAACTGACCGCGATTAGCATTCACACAAGGCTCTGAAACGAGGGCAGACCTGAAGCCCGGGTAGCCTCGTTGCCATTACGTTATGTCTCAACTTTTAACTATCGTCCGCTCGCCCTACTTTATTGGGGCCGCAGCCATCTTTTTTGCTTCGTGCATGAACGCCATGATCAAGGGGCTATCGGTGTACGAGAGCGTCGTGGTCATTACGGCCTGGCGGTATGCCCTCGGCGCTACACTGGTCATCCTGCTCTGGTTTATCTTCCGACCTCCCTTACCCGGCTGGTCCGCTGTTCCGTTTCACGTGTTCAGAGGCTTTTTTCAAATCTCGGCTGCAAGCCTATTTTTTTGGTCGGTCACCCAGATCCCTCTGGCTACGGCGGCGGCACTGGGACTCACAGGGACGCTGATGATTGGGCCCCTGGCGTGGCTGCTCATGCGCGAGCCGCTCAAGCGCGACGTCATCAGTGGCACTTTGGTGGGTTTCGCCGGCGCGTTGTTTATCGTCAACACAGAAACCCAGCTGCTCTCGGGGCAAATTGATGGCCCCGTACTGGGCTATCTCGCACCCATACTGGCCTCGCTCTGCCACGCCCTGTCTGTTGTCCTACTGCGGTTTCGATCGCAGAGCGAGGACCCGATCGTTGTAGCCTTCTTTGCCAATACCTTGCCTGCGCTTTATGTGCTGCCCGTGTTCTTTTTGATGGATACCCAACCCACGGTTGAACTCTTCGGTGGCTATGTGCTGTCTGCCTTTTTTGGTGTGAGTTTCTGGTCTTTCACGACCATTGCATACGCACGTGCTCCCGCAGCCAAACTCGCGCCTATGACTTACACCCAACTGATATGGGCGGCCCTCATCGGTTTTTTCTTGTTTGGTGAACTGCCAGGCGCCTCAATGTGGTTAGGCGCGGCAATAATTGTCGCCGCTTGTTTTTATGTCATGCGATCAAGCAATAAGGTCAGCTAATGGCGTTTTGGTCCCCTCAGTCAGATAGCAGTGACCCCAATAAGTTTGGGCTTTTGGCATCGCCGCAGGCCTGCGTCGGACCGGTGGGCTTCGAATTTATTATGGGGGGCGTCGCCCAGGCAGCTGCCATTGAAGCCGCCGAGATCGTCGCAGATAAATCGCTACTTTGGTCGACGATTCAGTTCGTAAACGCCGGCCTCCTTAACCAGTCAATCGAGATTGAGGTGGAACTATTAGGGGGTGGTCGCAGCATTAGTCAGGTCCTGGTGACACTAACTGCGGACGGTACAGTTCTTCAAACGATGTCTGCAGCACTCGGTGGGCGCCAGGGTACAGAGCACCAGTTCGTGAGCATGCCCATGGTGGCGGCGCCGGAGGACTGTTCAATTAAAACCGACCTCGACCACAACAACGATCAGGATCTGATTGCGCAGTTTGAGCGAAGAATAGCCATAGAAGCGCCCAATGAAGGTTTGGGGGCAATGTGGATTCGCTCCAAAGACGCACTACCCATCACAGCAGGACTGTTAGCTATCACCTCTGACTTTATGCTCGGTTTACATCCGGAGAGCTTTCGGGGTACTAGTCTCGACAACACCTTCCGGGTTTTCTCAACACATCCCACACAATGGATTCTTTGCGTGACTCAGATGTCAGGCTTTCGAGACGGCGCGGCAATGGGAGTGACTCACCAGTTCGCGCAAGACGGTCATCTCCTCTCAGTTTCCAGTCAAACGGGCTTGCTACCGAGATCCGAAAATCGCCGCTAACGCTTCGCGAGGTTGGAGTCAGTCTTCAGCCCTTAATGTTGCTAGATTCTGCTCATGCTTCTCGCGATCCACCGAGTACAGTGACAGGCTCGCAATCATAATCATCCATAAGCTAAAGATGACGGGCACATAAAGCCAACCGAAGCTGCTGAGCACGGACTCGGGCACCTGATCGGGCGTCGCTCCAACGGGAAACTGACTGATTGTCAGGAGCACACCCGCCACAGCTGCACCAATGCCCTGTGTGACTTTGCGAACAAAGGTGACAGAGGCAAAGAAAACGCCCTCATTGCGCCGCTTTGTTTTGATTTCCGCCTCCTCGACCAGATCGGCAATCATGGACGAGGACAAGGTCTGGTAAGCAATGATGAGCGCCACATCAATGACGGTAATGCTCAGTACCAAGGGAAATAAGGCGGCATCGGAGTTTTCTGGCATCAGACCAAGCAAACGGAGAAAGATGGGGGCGGGTGCCACGGTAAAGGCCATTAAGCCAACGGTGATCGCACCTCTTTTCTTACCCAATTTTTTAGAAATGACCGGTGCAATCAAAAACGCTAGCAAGGCTGATATGACCACACTGAGAGAAATGAGTCCAATCTGTTCCGTCGTAAATTCCCAGAAAAAGGTATAGAGATAAAAACTGAGGGACGTGGAAACGCCAGCAGCTACCGCGCCAAAAAGTGCCGCCAAAAACAACGCCAGAAAGGAACGGCTGGCCAAGGTCTCGAACACCTCTCGGTAAATCAAGCCAACACTCATCTGCCTTGGGGGTGGCGGCGCCTTAAGGTCTGGAATCATCTTATGTGTTCCCATGGTCGACACCAGCATGGCCGTGAAAATAATGACCGCCGCGATGGCACCCACCTGCCCGTGTCCCTCCACGTTAAACATACCATTACTAATTGTCGCCGTAGGAACCAAAATAAAGATGGTTGCAAACGCACCCATCAGCGTCCCGCCAGTCCAACCGAAAAAGTAGCGATAGCTCAACATACTGGTTCGCTCATCGTAGTCGTCCGACATTTCTGCAACGAGCGAGGAGCTTGGAATCTCGTAGACCGTGACCAGGGTTCTTACCAATATCGCAATCGTAACGATGTAGGGAAAGAGCGCATCCCCCTCTAGCCCAGAGGGCGGGTTCCACACGAAGTAATACGCAATGGCGGCCGGCAGTGCCGCGGCATACATGAAGGGATGGCGCCGCCCCCAGCGTGAGCGCGTGTTGTCCGACAAGTAACCAATGAGCGGATCGCTCAGCGCATCAACGATGAGTGCAATCATAAGGGCGAGGCTTACAAGGTAGGCACTAACCCCCATGACTTGGCTGTAGAAAATAAGAAAGAAGTAATCGAAACCATTACTTTTTACGCCAAACGCTACGGAGCCACAGCCATAGGCAACTTTGCGTCCGATACTGACTCTCCGGGTATCGCTCATTGGCGACTCCTTGACGGTTATTATTGTTGGCGCGTTCAGCTTGAGGGTACCCCGTACCCCACTACGAGAGAAGCCCAGAATTTGAACGATGCGGAATGACACTCGCTTTACCCTCCGATTCCGTTGCTTCGTCTCATAAACAAGGGGCTTGTGCAAAAGTAACCTAGGGTTTCATTGGATGATTCGGTACTCTGCGCGCCGTAAATTTGCGGCCGTAAGATGCCGTGATTATGGGTCTTAGGGGGATCGTGCATTGAGTGAAAAGATCAAGGTAAAAAAGCCATTAGTCGTGCTTCACGGTGATGAAATGGCGCAGGTCGCCTTTACCGAGATTCTGGCGCGCTTTGTCTCCTTGCCACTCGATATCGAGCTTGTCGAAATCGACCTCTCGGCACCCAAGCGCTTCACCAGTAACGGGCAGGTCATCCATGAGGCCATCGCCGCACTAAAAGAGCATGGCGTCGGTATCAAGAATGCGGGTATGACCGTTAACCGGGCTCAGCTCGATGACTTGCTCGCGAAATACCCCGAAATTACCGAGAGTTCACTCGATCCCCTGGCCACCAAGTCACCGAACGGTGCCATCCGAAAAGGCATTAGCGGCAATATCACCCGCGAGGACATCGAATTTCGCAACCTGAAAAGTGTTCGCCCCGACTGGATCGATCGCGATATCGAAGTCGATACCATGGAGACCGGGGGCTTGGACTTCAGTTACAGCGAACTCTCAAATGCCACGGGCGTCGCCAAAGTCATGTTCGTCGGCTCGAGTGGCGACCCAATTGAGTTACATCGTCGGTCCCTTAATAAGGGCGATCCCTGGATGCTGGCGACAAACGATCTCGATGAGGTGAAGGCGTGGGCACACCGCTTTTTCCAACGCGCCATCGCAGAAAGCCGCGACATCTACCTCGGACTAAAAGATACAGTTGTCTCGGGATATGACGGTGTTATGCGCGCGGCCATCGAAGAAATTTACGAACAAGATTACAAAGACAAGGTCGCAGCAGCAGGACTGAGCTACCACTACGAGTTGATCGATGCCCAGGCAGCTCGCATCGTCTCCAACCCACCTGAGCGCGCACTTTGGGGTGTGCCAGACAACGTCAGTGGCATGAAGCTTTTCAAGCTCGTTCAGCAGCTCAAGCGATACGGCTTGCCTGAGCGCAAGGCTCACGTCTCTATTTCCCGCATGAGCGCCGGTGGTGGCGACCAATACGGTAGCTACAACACACCCGCACCCGAGCAAGGTGTTATCAAGGTCATCGTTGACGGCGAGGAGAAGCATGCGCGGCATGTCGAGGCAGGCGACCCCATCCTCTTTATGTCGAACGACCGAGAGGCCATCAAGGACTGGGTGAGCCAAGTTTTCCAAGACGCGGCGCTTAACAAGAAAGAAGTCTACTTCGGCTTAAAGCGAGAGTTTGTTAACTACGACGAAGTCTACAGTTCGATCATTCTCGAGATCAGGAAAGAGCTGGCAGCGCTTGACACACCACCACCGTCGTTCATGATCATGCGACCCTCTCGACAGCTCAGCAAGATGATTTGCGATCCGCCTCGGTGGGGACTTTATCCGGCGCAGAACCTGGACGGCGATATCTTCTCTGATATTTCTGCAGCACTTGGTGGCAGCCTTGCGACGGCTAGCTCGGTGATCATCAGTAAAGATGGAACCAAGCTGTTTGAAGCACCTCATGGCACGGCACACGATTTGTACGTGCGCTATCTCGAGACTGAGGGTAAAGAGGCCAACTTTAATTCCTCGGCACTGATATTCGCCGTGGCGAGCGCCTTAGAGGAACTCGCAACGAGAGAGGATAACGCCGCGCTCAGTGACTATGCCGCGCGCCTCAAAACAGCGCTGATCGAAACGGTCGCGCAGGGCATCATTACTGGCGATCTAAAAGGTAAAACCACGTCACCCGAGACTGAGCGCATTGTCGATATGCACGGTTTCCTCGACGCCATTGCGGAAAATTTAAGGGCTCAAGTAGCCGGCTAATGTTACGTAGCGAGGGTCAATCTCATTCTCACAGTTCGCAATGCCAGATAGATGAGGAGTCCAAGCGGGCCTGCCATGAGCGTGAAGAAAAGGCAGGGCAAAATCACGTAGTGGTTAATCTGAAGTGCCTGGCTGTCTCTCACAACCCACGCGCCGACAAATAAATCAAAGGCCAAATAGTGAATCCAACCAGCGAGCAATAACGCATCGACCGTAAACAAGGCTTTCACCCCTGCCAGTGTGCCAAACCCCCCGTCAGCAGAGGCCTCATCTCTAAAACTGAGCATCAGAAAGGTGTAGATGAGCGCGAGTATGACTGGAACTATGACGCTGGGGATGAGTTCGCGCGCAGGCGCCCAATTGGGAACAAAGACCAGCCCCAGCCAGCCCAACATCGCCAAGCCACTCGCGAGACTAAAGATTGCTTCTAAAGACATAACCCCTCCTCGTTAGAGATCGATAGTAGCCATAGCTGAATTCAGGCGCCACACTCGGTAACTAACGAACAAGGACTGACTAGGCGAGCTCGGATGCGCATTCAATTCCTCACCACGGGCGGCACCATCGATAAGATCTACTTTGACGCGCTCAGTCAGTTCGAAGTTGGTGACTCACAGGTGAAAGCGATGCTGACCGATGCACTGGTTGACTTCAGCTACGAGGTCACGGCCATCATGAAGAAGGATAGCTTGGACATCACCGATGAAGATCGCGCCACTATCCGCGCTCACATTGAGGCGAGCGAGCACAGCCACTTCATCGTCACCCATGGCACCGACACGATGCCCGAGACCGCAGCGGCGTTGCGTGGTATTGAAAATAAAACGGTGGTGCTAACGGGTGCGCTCACACCCGCGCGCTTTCGTACGACTGACGCCGTCTTTAATATCGGGATGGCAGTTGGCGCCGTTCAAACCGCGGCGCCCGGCGTCTATATCGCTATGAGTGGCCAGGTCTTTGAAGCAGGGCAGGTTCGGAAAAATCGCGAAGCCAACCGATTTGAGTCAACGCTCGACTACCACAAGGGTTTATAGGTTCCCCTGCAGCTCATCTAGCTGTAAGTCGCCTTCGCTTTCATGGCGTTATCAGGCCGCGCGCCTCCGACCTCGACGCCCGCCCGACGGGGCGCCGCTCGCAGGCAAGTCCGGCCAAGCAGGACCCAGAGCTCCTGACATAGACTTAGAATCCAGTGGTCGTGGTGGTGTCGAATTCAGCGCGTCGACCATGGCGGCCAGGTGCTCAGGGGTGGTACCACAACACCCGCCAATAACCGTAGCACCCGCATCTCGAGCATAGAGTGCGTACTCAGCCATCAACTCAGGGCTGCCGTGAAAATGAATTTCACCGTCAATGTACTGAGGAATCCCGCAGTTTCCCTTTGCAATAATCGGCAGGCCAGCCTCCGCGCTCATCAACTCGACTGTTGAGTCCATGAGCTCCGCCGGGCCAATACCACAATTCGACCCCATTAAATCCAAGCCTATCTCCCGGGCGAACGCTGCATACTCCGTTGGAGTCACACCCATCATCGATCGCCGCGCTGTATCAAACGTGAGCGTTGCAGCGACAGGTAAGCCGGTGGTCTTTGCCGCTTCAGCAGCCGCTGCGACTTCCTCCTTCGCAGACATGGTCTCAATCCAGAGAACATCGACCCCGCCCTCGGCTAAGGCATCAGCCTGTTCACTAAAGCAGCTAACCGCCTGCTCATAGCTAAGATCGCCCATGGGCGCGAAGAGCTCACCTGTAGGTCCCATCGAGCCCGCAATAATTCCCTCATGACCCGACGAATCCGCAAATCGCCGCACAGCTTCTCGCGCAAGTTCTGCCGCTGCTTTGTTGATCTCCTGAACCCGATCCTGGCTTTTATGTAACTTTAGCCTTGGGGCATTCGCGCCAAAACTGTTGGTCAATATAAGGTCCGCGCCTGCCTTCAAGAATTCGCCATGCAGCCATAGGACCTCCTCAGGACGCTCAACGCACCACAACTCGGGTGGGTAACCAGCCTCTAGGCCGCGACCAAAAAAATTGGAGCCCGTGGCGCCGTCGGCGACGCACCAACCTTTTTTCCTGATGAGGTCATTAATGGGGTTTGACACTAGAGAAATTCCTAACATGACAGCATTTGTTCGGCTGAGCGAGGTTAAAGAGTGTTTGTGACACAGTCACTACATTACAACGACGAAACCGTAAATTACGACACCTAGACGGAAGTAGTGAATACACGAATTAAGTATCAACGAAAATAATGGACTAAACCCCTCCGTCTGTTAGGTTCTCATCGTATTGAACACCGTTCACTTCAGGCAACAATATCGATAACAAGTCTGAGGTTTATCTGAAGGTGATGATGAGGACCTAAAATGGCCATACCAACCCATAGCCCCTACGTCATTGTCGGTGCCGGCATCCACGGATTGAGCACCGCTTACCACCTTGCACTTCAGCTCAAAGCCACAGGCAAAGGCGACGGGCGTGACATCATCATTCTAGACAAGTCCGGCATTTGCTCCGGAGCCACCGGGATTGCCTGCGGTGTCATTCGCAATAACTACTATCAGCCAGCGATGCGCGAACTCATGGCGCACTCTGTGCGGATTTGGGAGAGCGACCCAAAAACCTACAGCTACCATCCAGTGGGCTATATGCAGATCAGCTGCGAATCGATGCGTGAGGATGTGCGCTCCATCTACGAGCAGCAACAGGCCATCGATTACGAATCGACCTTTATCGAGGGCGCTAAAGCCAGCAGCGACTACATGAAAACCCTGTTTTCCGACTGGCGCGCGGAGGGCATCACCTCAGTGCTTCACGAAAAACCGGGCGGCTATGCCAACAGCTCAAAAGCCATGTACGGCCTCGCGGGAAAAGCTGAGGCGCTAGGCGTCAGGATCATCTCGGGTATCGAGGTGACGAGCCTCTCTTCCGATAATTCGGGTGCGATCACCTCGGTCAATACCGATCGTGGAAACATCGCCTGTGACTACGCCGTGATCGCGGCTGGTCCGTGGGTGAGACGGTTCTGGGAGATGCTCGAGCTACCCATGGAAGTTACCATCCGCAACGCCGAGACGGGAGCGCTTGCCCAGGGCATTCCAATGTGGATCTACTGGTCGCTTCAGGAAGGGACCTTGGGGGTTGATCCAAAGCTGCAAGTGACCAATGAAGGACACATGCCCCCCGTGATCCATGTGGATACCGATGCGCCGCTTTACTCAGATGACGACGGCCGACTCATCACGGATAAGATGTGGGGCATCTACTACAAACCCGATTTCCACTTTGGCGGTGTCCAGGGTGGCGCCGCGCCCTTTATCGTTGATAAAGCCGCAGGTGACGTCTCTGTCGACCCTTACGGTCCGGCGTCACCCGAATTCATTGTGGGGCCAGAATTCGCTGAGATGTGGGTATCTGCACTTGCGCACTGCCAAGAGCGGTTCTCCGGCACACTACCTAAATTCAAGCGCGAGCCCTCTGGCGGCATCGGCGCTTTCACGCCGGATAGTTTCCCCGTCTTCGACGCCATGCGCGAAAACTGCTTCGTTCTTGCGGATTCCAACCATGGTTACAAGATGATTGGCGTTGGCGACTTGGTAGCTAGGACGATCTGCGGAGAGCCGCAGTCGCTGTTGCAGCCCTTCAGATTCTCGCGCTACGAAGAAGGCGACTTGCACCCAGTGTCACACAGCCCATTCCCCTGGAGCTGATCCCCTGTGGGGTTAGAAAAAGGGATTGGGGGAAACGCATTGCGGGCGTACACTGCGCGCCCGGTGACATTGATCGACGTTATCCTCAGGTAAGCCATGTCCACACTAGACCTTATCCATTCTTCGAACGACAGTGGTATCGAGTCGGCAGAAGCCTCAACGGCATATCCAAAGACCGGCTTGCCCAACACGCATTACACCGATGAAGTCACTTGGCAGAAAGAGCGCGATCGGGTCGTGGCAAAGACCTGGGCAGGACTCGGTTTTGGTGCCGATATTCGGGAGGCTGGGTGTGTTTATCCTGTGAATTTCATGGGGCTGCCACTCTTAATGGTTCGCGACACCGAGGGTGTTGCGCGCGTATTCCACAATGTCTGTAGCCACCGGGGCATGACACTGGTCGCCGAGAAGGGCTCGGCAGGCATGGTGATTCGGTGTCCCTACCACCGCTGGGGCTATGGCCTCTCCGGAGAATTGAAAGCGACGCCGAATATTGGCGGCATGGGTGTTCACAACATCGAAGGGTTCGACTGTAGCCAGCACGGATTGAAGGAAGTGCGCTCTGAAGAGTTGATGGGGATTGTCTTCATCAATTTATCGGGTGAAGCACCGGCGTTGTCCGAGCATCTTGACCCCATCCTCACTCGCTGGGGAGCACTGGCAGGAAAGGACTTTACCAACCGGCTGGTGAGCGACACGGGGCCGTTTGGTTCGATGGAGCTATCAGTCGAGAGCAACTACAAGCTTGCGATCGAAAACTACTGCGAGTCGTATCACTTGCCGTTTGTTCATCCGGATCTCAATACCTACTCACCACTCGATGAGCACTACAACCTGATTGTCGACCCCATTTCGTCGGGCCAAGGTACGCACGTCTACGACCTCACGCGCGGGGCATCAACGCCATTACCTGTGTTTGCCAACTGGGACGATTCACGCGTCAAAACGGCAGAGTACTTATCGCTCTATCCCAATGTGCTTTTAGGCATTCAAGCTGATCACTTCTTTGCGATCTTACTCATGCCTGAGTCACCAGAGACTACAACGGAACGTCTGCAATTCTTGTACTCGAGCGAAGAGGCATTGACGGACGCCTACGCTGAGCGCCGGCAAAGTCTCCATGAGGCGTGGAATTTGGTGTTCTCGGAAGACGTTTCCGTGGTTGAAGGCATGCAACGTGGACGGGCATCACCGGGATTCACAGGGGGTGTATTCTCGCCCTTGATGGATATTCCAACCGCCCACTTTCATGGCTGGTTTGGAGAGCGCTTCGCCAATCACACTTGAGTCGCTATTAACTGAAGATCTTGGCGGCAGCTCCCAATCAGGTGACGTCAATGACGAGCTGCTTCCATAGCTCGAAGAGGCGCCGCTTCTCCGAGAGGTCCTCATGAACCCCCTCCTGCAGCACAAGGCCGCGCAACAGATAGACGGTTAGCTCGACAATATCCTCGACTCGTGAGGTGTTTTTATCGTTGGTAGTGCCACTTATGCTGCTCGATTCGGCACCCAGGGCACGCATGGCAGTCAGTGAGGAAGCATCCGTATCGGCGACAACCCGCTTAAGTGACTCATCGGTTCGCGCTGCAACCATCGCTTCAACCCAGCAGATGAGTAAGTTGTCATTGAACGTCGCATCCCACAGGAAATCGAAAAAAGCCTGTAATCCCTGCAGACGATTAGGGCCTTCCGTCAAATCAGATTGATAGCGCTTTACAATCTCCCGGACACTCGCAATCAGTAAACTCTCGCGCGTGGGAAAGTGATGTGTCTGAGCACCTCGAGATACACCTGCGTGTTCGCAGATCCGCTGCATGCTGGCCCGGTGCCAACCCTCTGACTCGATAATCTGAAGTGTTGCATTCAGCAATTTATGGCGCGTCGACGCACTCCGCTCCTGCTGGCTTTTACGCGTTTTTTTCATGCTAGTCATTCGCCCGATCTTATCACCTTTGACTTCAATAAAAAAACAGACCAGAATGTTTGTAAGTTTTAGAAGGGCTCTAACATGTCATCGAATTCATCAAGCGAACGGCCACAACCATCGTTACAAGACATTCTGGCATCTGACGTGATCCCGCCTCCCGAACACATGAGGCAGGAATCGCACGTAGACTTTGGTAACGAGGACATCTCGATCGATCGCTACATCAGCAAGGCTTACCATGACATGGAAGTCGAGAAAGTGTGGCGAAAAACCTGGCAGTGGGCGTGCCGGTTAGAAGACATTCCCAATGTTGGCGACCATGTCGTATACGAGATCGTCAATGACTCACTCATTGTCGTTAGAACGGGACCGAACCTCCGAGATATTCGTGCATATATCAACGCCTGCCTTCATCGAGGCACGCAGCTCAGAACCGAAGGTGGGTGCGTAAAACAATTCCGCTGCCCTTTCCATGGATTCACCTGGGGCTTAGACGGTTGCTTGAAGCAGGTACCCGAGGCGTGGGATTTCACTCACGTGAACTTTGAAGAGTTCAGTCTCCCCGAGGCGCAAGTCGATATCTGGGGCGGTTTCGTATTCATCAACTTCGACCACGAGTGTGAACCTCTGCTGGACTATCTCGAGATTCTTCCCGAGCACTTCAAAGCCTACGCACTTGAAGAGCGCTACAAAGCTATTCACGTTGCCAAAGTGATGCCCTGCAATTGGAAGTTGTGTGCCGAAGCCTTCGTCGAGGCCTATCACGTTGCGTTTGCCCATCCCCAAACTGTTGCCTACTACGGAGACAGCAATACGCAGTACGACACCTGGCCCGGAGTGAGGCACATCAATCGAATGATCAGCGCTCAGGGCGTACCGAGTCCCTCCAAGTCCCATATTGACGACGATACGGTTCGGGCATACATGGAACGTGACACACCTTTTTTTAAGTCAAAGGTAGAACCTACCGAAGGGCAGAGTCCAAGAGCTCACTTCGCCGATGTGGCGCGCAAGAAGATTTCAGCAAGCTCTGGCAGAGACTTTTCGCAAATTTCAGACTCAGTCGCAATTGACCTCATCCAATACACCGTATTCCCCAATTTTGTGCCTTATGGCGGCCTTGGATTATCAGCTGGCTATCGATTCAGACCCTACGGTGACGATCCCTATCGCTCAATTATGGAAATCTTTTTCCTATTTCCGAAAGCGGACGATGGCAGCCATCCACAACCTGCGCCGATCATCTGGCTTACTGAAGAAGAGCCCTGGTCAACTGTCGAGGCCATGGGATCCGCCGCAATGGTGGTTGATCAGGACACGGACAATCTAAAGCGCATTCAACGAGGTCTACTCACAACACGAAAACCGGGTGTGACGCTCGCCTCTTACCAAGAGAGTCGGATCAGGCATTTTCACAACACCCTAGATACCTACATGGCCGCGGATTGAACCCTATGACCTCTTCAAAAGTTCCCTACCAACATCTAATGACGCTTCAACTCGATGTCGATTCAGCGAGTTCGCTCCCCATCGGCATGACAACCAAAGGCCGTCGCACGATAGCACCGATAAAAGGGGGCCACTTCGAGGGGGCGAAACTGAGCGGAAAGGTTTTGCCTGGTGGTGCTGATTGGGTGATCTTCCGCAACGACGGCGTCATGAAAATAGACGTGAGGCTTTGCCTCGAAACAGACCGCGGCGCACACATATACCTGAGCTACGAAGGTCAGTTCGTTGCTAACGCTGAGGCTTTGAAGGCATTAGCCTCAGGCACAGAGCTTGCACCAGAGAGCTATGACCTAACTGTGGTCGCAAGGCTTGAAACCGGAGACGAGTCACTGCGTTGGCTCGAGGATGCCATTGTTGTGGGCACAGGCAAGCAATCAGGCTTTAACCCCACCTATGACTTTTTTGTAATCGGCCGGGAGCGCTAGAAGCACTCCCAGCCTAGTCTTAATCAATCGTCGTCCAGTGCACGATCGATATTCATAACCAACAACTTGGCGTGCGCTTGAGAGACGCGATCGCCTCGGCGCTTACTCGCTAATTGATCGCGGAGTTCTGACAGCGTCAGAACGGCAAGTGCTTGCGCTGTGCTGTGATACTTAGCCGCACCCTTTTCGCTCGCCATCATGGCTAACCGGTCGACGTACTCTGCCTGCAGATTGCGCCGGAAACTGTTAACGCTGCCTTTTGCATCCGCCTCGAATACTGCATCCGTCAGATCTTCGAAGACTTCGACCAGCGGATACTCGTTTCCGTACAGTTCGGTGTCCGTGATTCGCTTAAGCACCGTTGGATGGAGCAAGTGATCAAGGACTCGCTGCTGGGCCGACAGAACAGCACGGTGAACTTTGGGATCCTCAGTTGTCCCGCCGTGCTCAAACCCACGTCGCTCGGGCGCTGCCTGACGCCATAGGCCGCCATCAACGTCAAACGCATCGGGACCAAACAGTTGCTCAGCGAGCGTTGCCATAGCCTCTTTCTGCCGGTCTCGCTCAACCGGAATAAAGGGCTCCGTCGCACCTTCTTGACCAACAACCGCTCGGTCAACGTAGACGCCACCAACCCAGCGCGAAATGACGCCAGCGTTGAGACCCCAGAAACGAACCAATAAGGCAACGCCATCGACAACATCTTCGTAGGAGTCACCCTCATCAGGTGTCCAATCAGCCGTCTTATTCAGCGCGTCATGCATGATTCGCATCTGATTCGATGCATAGGCAATGGAGTCTGAGCTATTGTCGTAAATGTTGACCCTGGGATCTATGCCGGTTCCGGGGCGACGCATATCGTCGGCGTCGTTCCCGAATGCTAGTGCAGGTTCTGACGAGCGCGCAGCGATAGCCTCGAGTCTTGCCGCTTCGGCGTCAGCATCTTCCAAACCGGGTGAATACGCATACTCGATATACCAGTCGTCATAGGGACCGGGGGCAATCGTATAAAACAGTGTTTGATCTTCACGGTTTGGCGCGTAGTTGACGGCAGGATAGTCCATCACCGAGCCCGAGATGATGCCCGACTCCAGTACCGCTGGGTCCTCGAGCTCCTCAGGTGACAGCAACTGAGTCGCTTTCATGTTGTGGTTCATACCCAGCGTATGCCCGAGCTCGTGAAGGATGAGGTAGTACATACGGTCGCGCTTGAGCTGCTCCTCGATCGGAGCGTCGCCACCCGTCATCTGAAGTGCAATCTCTGCCATCAAACCGCCTTCAGCGATCGTTCGACCAACCGAGCAGAGCCGCGCATCGTGGCCGTCGATCATCATTGGCTCGACCGCCTCCCCCTGAATAAGCTCACGCGTCAATTTGGAGCGGTTCAAGAAGGAGTACTCGAGCATGATATCTGCACCCAGCAACTGCCCCGTGCGAGGATTGGAGAAGCTCGGGCCGTAACCACCAAACGGTGGTCGGGGCGATGATGTCCAGCGAAGCACGTTGTAACGAATGTCGCCCGCATCCCAGTCCGCATCATCAGGCTGCACTTTGACCGCCATTGCGTTGCTAAAGCCGGCATGCTCGAACGCCTTATTCCACTCCAGTGCCGCGTCACGGATCAGGTCACGCCACTCAACCGGCGTTGTGTTTTCGATCCACCAGGTGATGGGCTCAACAGGATCAGAAATCTCAGCTGATGGGTCTTGCTTGACTAGGTGCCAACGCTCCAGCAAATCTCGGTAAGGCGCTGAATCAGTCGAGGTAAGGTCGGTCACCTGCACGTTAAACGACCCGAGTCTGGCATCGGCAAATCGGGGCTGATAATCGTTTTCGGGCACCGCAATCAAGGTGTGCAGCACCGTGATCGACACATTGCGCGCATCAGTCACCGCATCGCTGCCACCGTTTTTCGGCGCCGGATTATTAAAGACGTACTCGACTTCCACAGCCGAGTTTTCAGGATAATTTTTCAGCGCAAGGATCTGGCTCTTCTCGGAGTCCATTTTACCCACTCGGAATCGGTCACTGTCGTCATCATCTCCACCTCGGCTGCGAACCACGGTGGCAAAGGTTTCGGATAGGAACAGCGAGTCCGCATCGATCAGAATATCTCCTGACGCCTCGTCTTGGGCAGCAATGGGTAAGACCGCAAGTACCGCTCGAGAAATGTTCTTATCAGACGCGCGGGAAATCGCGTTGTCCGGGTCAAAATAGTAAGCCGTGTTCTGGCGCACAAACTCGACTTTGTCGAAGCGGCGCTCAATGGTGAAAATAAACTGGTCACCATACGACCCAGTGAATGCACCGGCATCAACCACGCCATTCATGGTGTGCTTGAAGTAGATAAACTCCTTGTTGATCTGATCGCCGGCAATCAGCATTTTGGTCGCACCCGTCTTGGGGTCCCTGAAGAGCGTGAAAAGGCCGTCATATCGATCAGCTTCTTCCGTCAGCTCAGCAATAGTCTTCGGCTTCTCTTCTTCCTCCTGCGCTTCCCCCCCGTCATCATCTGATGACGCCGTGGCTTCCTCAGCCGCAGGCGCGGTCTCTTTGGCCTCAGGCGCCGCAGGCGCATCCTCGGCAAAAACAGGTGTAGAGAGTGTGAATGTCAGAGGAAGCACCAGCAGCAGCTTCCAAAGATCAATAGGCTTCATGTTCTTTCCTTTTTTGTGAGTAACGTGAACGCTTTACGGGCGACGAGAACGAGGCCCCCTCGAGCGCTCAACGAGGCGGATCAAGATACTCCCAGCTAGCACTAGAAATCAAAGAAATCCGCTCAAATGCGTCACAGGCTCATCGTGCAAAACACCACAAGAACAGTACACTGCGGGCCTCAGTCACGGAGAACTCACTGATGCCCAGCCTCTATCCACCCTTAGAACCCTATCGAACCGGATATCTGTCGGTAGGTGATGGTCACTCAATCTATTTCGAAGAGAGCGGAAATCCTGCGGGTAAACCCTGTGTCTTCGTGCACGGTGGCCCTGGTGGGGGGGCGTCACCCGCAGCAAGGCAGTTCTTTAATCCTGAGCGCTATCGCATTGTTCTCTTTGACCAACGCGGCTGCGGTCACTCAACCCCGCATGCCTCATTGGACGCGAACACGACCTGGCATCTCATTGCCGATATGGAACAACTGCGCGAGGAACTTGGCATTGATCAATGGTTGGTTTTCGGCGGATCGTGGGGCAGCACACTCAGTCTTGCCTACGCGCAAAAACATCCTGAGCGGGTCACCGAACTGGTGCTACGAGGCATATTCCTACTCCGTCCGGAAGAGATACGTTGGTTCTACCAAGAAGGTGCGAGCTCGCTGTATCCGGACACCTGGCAAAACTATCTGGCACCGATTCCAGAAGATGAGCGATCGGATCTCGTCACCGCCTTCCATAAGCGTCTGATTAGCGATGACGAAACCGAACGCCTCGCAGCAGCTCGTGCCTGGTCTGTCTGGGAAGCATCTACCAGCTTCCTACATCAGAACGCCGACTTTATGGAAAAATTAGACGAGCCAGAAGCTGCACTGGCGATGGCACGCATCGAGTGTCATTACTTCGTGAATGGTGGGTTTTTCGATTCGCCTAATCAGTTACTCGAGAACATCGACGCAATTCGTCATATACCTACCGAGATCGTTCAGGGCCGTTACGACGTTGTTTGCCCACCCACAACGGCCTGGGAACTGCATCGAGCCTGGCCCGAAGCGAACTTCCACATGATTGCGAATGCGGGTCACTCTGCTTTCGATCCGGCCAACGCCAGTGCATTAGTCGCGGCGACCGATCGATTTTCAGGTGCTTAGTCAGTTGCGTGGTCAGTTGCTTAAGTGGTCGGCTTAATCGCTCTCACAGCAACAAAACTTTTTATGAACTGATCGATGGGCTCACTGCCACCCCAGTCATCCTCGTACAGACCGGCAATCAAGAAACCCGCATCGAGCTGACCACCCAGTTGATCTTCCAGCGAGTGCACAAACTCAATGGGGGCATCCGATCCGAACCAGTTCTCGCGCTCTTCATCGCTGAGCTTCAAGTCAGAATGAGGCATGGAAAACTTCAACTGAAACGTTCCCTGCTTCTCAAGATCGGGATCAAACAGTCCGTGAATCGGCTTCACGAAACCACTGACGATAGATCCACCGGGACGCAAGACACGATAGGCCTCGCGCCATACGGGCCGGATATCTTCGGCAAAGCAATTTGAGCATGGGTGAAAAATAAAATCGAAGACGCTGCCTTCAAAACACGACAAATCGGCCATGTCGCCCTGAATAGTTTCAAGCGAGAGCCCGTCGCGATGAGCAACTAATCGATCCTGTGACAGCTGCTTCTCGGAGGCATCAAAAACGGTCACGTTGGCACCGGCTGCGGCCAGGATAGGACCCTGCTGCCCCCCGCCTGATGCGAGGCAAAGGACGCGGCAACCTGTCAGTGATGGAAACCATGACGCCGGCACCGGAAGTGATGGCGTCAGCACCAACTGCCAATCGCCATCTCTCGCTTTTGCAATAGCTTCACTACTGACAGGGACCGTCCAGCGATTACCCGACTCGACCAACCGGTCCCATGCTCGCTGATTGAAATCATAAACGCTCATCTGCTATTACCCAGAGCAGTCATCGAGGGAAGGCTCATCGAGAGCGTAAGTTGTCGCGACTCAGCTCACTGACACGACCCACACCCATCAAGCGCATGTCACGCTCTATCTCAGCCTTCAGGTTCCCCAGTGCTCGCTCCACTCCGAGCTGTCCCGCTGCAGCGAGCGCATAAAGATACAGGCGACCGCCAGAAACTGCCTTGGCACCAACCGATAACGCCTTAAGGACATGCGTTCCTCGCTGAATACCGCCCTCACAAACAACGTCAATTTGATCACCCACCGCGTCACAAATTTCGGCCAACTGATCAAAGGGGGCGCGCGAACCATCCAGCTGTCGCCCGCCGTGATTCGACACCATGATCCCGGTGCAACCGATGTCCACAGCTCGCTTAGCATCTTCAACGGACATGATGCCCTTCAAGGCAAATTGTCCGTTCCATTGTGAGCAGAGCTTCTCGGCATCCTTCCAAGACATCGTCGGATCTAACATGCTGGAAAAATACTCACCCACCGAGACCGCCACGTTAGTGCCCTGCTCTACGTGACTCGAGAGATGCGGCATATCGAACTTTTCTTTGGTAAAGAAATTCCAAGCCCAAGCGGGGTGTGTCGCAAAACTCCATGCCGATTGGAGATTTAGCCGAGGCGGCGATGTGAATCCGGTTCTAAGATCGCGCTCCCGATTGCCGCCCGTGATGGTGTCCACCGTTAGCGCCATGACGTTGAAGTTCGCAGCGCGTGCTCGCTCAAGTAACGCATCGTTCAGGCCCCGATCTTTATGGAAGTAGAACTGGAACATTTTGGGGCCTGGCGCGAGCTCGGCAATTTCCTCAACCGCGACCGTCGCCAGGGACGAGACGCCAAACATGGTGCCAAACTTCGTAGCCGCCTTGGCAACCGCTCGCTCCCCCTCATGATGAAACAATCGCTGTAGCGCGGTCGGCGCACAGTAGAGGGGCATTGCCAACTTCTGACCCATCACCTCGACTGACATGTCGACAGCATCGACGCCATTCAGCACATTCGGTACGAGGTCTACCTGCTCGTACGCCTCGGTATTGCGCCGATAAGTCACCTCGTCGTCGGCGGCACCGTCGATATAGTGAAAAATGGGGCCGGGTAGGCGCTTACTGGCCAAGCGCCGAAAATCGGCGAAGTTGTGACAGTCCGTCAAACGCATTACACATTTCCTGTTTGCAGTGCACCTTCTGCACGGCATGATAAAGCAGTCTTGGTTTATCGCAGAATAGGCAGAATAAATAGTGCTCAAAGATTTACTTTACCGAGTTCATGGAGCCGAGCAAAGGTGAGTGTAGCGAGCAGGTTTTTTTATAAGGGAACACACTATGTCATTCGTTAGAAAGTTGGTTTTGATCGCGGTTACGGCCTTCACAGCACAGAGTGCTGTCGCAGGCCTATTAATGAAGCCCACCAGCGACCCCGATCTGGTTTACAGCGGCACCCTTTTGGAAGGGACCTATACGGATAGCGTCTCAAAGCCCTCGGTCTTTTTGGGCTTCGAGGCTGGTCAACGGGTCGCTACCCCCGCTCAGATCAGTGCGGCAATCAAACAATGGACAGACGAGTCCGATCGACTCAAAGTCATTGAATACGCGAAGACTCACGAAGGAAGACCGCTTTTCGCCGTCTTCATCTCCTCGCCGGAAAACCTATCGCGATTGGAGGCGATTGAAGCGGACATCTCACGACTCTCCGACGCACGTGCGATCACCGACAAAGAAGCCAATGACATCATTGAGAGACTCCCTGCCGTTGCCTGGATGGCCTATTCCATCCACGGTAATGAAACCTCGGGTGCCGATGCTGCGATGGCGAGCATTTATCACCTCATCGCAAGCACAGATGATCAGGTTGAGGCGATGCTCGATAACATAGTTGTGGTCATCGATCCGATGATGAACCCCGATGGTCGCGCCCGATTTGCCAAATCACTCGAGCAATATCGAGGCACGGCACCCAATGTCGATGACCAGTCATTGCTACACACCGGTGATTGGCCGTTTGGTCGGACCAACCACTACTTCTTCGATCTCAATCGAGACTTCTTTTTACTGACGCAGCCGGAAACGCGTGGACGCGTGGCGCTAATCAATACCTGGCGACCACAGATCATGATTGACGGGCATGAGATGGGTTCGCAGAGCACCTTCCTGATGGGTCCGCCCCGTCAGCCGCTCAACACGAACATTGATACCGACCTGCAAAAATGGGCTGTCACCTTCTCCGAGGAACAAGGCGCTGCGTTTGATGACCGGTCATGGCGCTACTTCACGGGTGAGTGGTTCGAAAATTGGTACCCCGGCTACTCGAACTACTCCGAATACCGCGGCAGCATGCACATCCTCTACGAACAATCGCGGATGGCTGAAGACGGCGTTAGACGTCCGGAGGGAACCGTACAGACCTACATGGAGTCTGTGCACCATCAATTTGTCAGCACCATGGCCAATCTCGAATCACTGGCCACGCACTCCCAAGCGATGTATCGCGACTACTGGGATGGGCGCAAATATAACGTCTCTGCTAAAAGTAAATTCTCTGATAAAAGCTATGTGATTCTGGCTAACGACAATCATGGCCGAATGGCTGCATTAGTCGAGCGCCTCGACGCCCAAGGCATCGAGATGTTTACCAATGATGCTCCTCTGAAAGTAGCGCGTGCGACAACGCAGCTTGGCAGTGAAGAACGCGGATTCACCATTCCCGAGGGCAGCCTAATCATCCCCAATCGCCAGCCTGACGCACCCCTGGTTGCGGCGATTCTCGAATTCGATGCGGAGGTCATAAAATCCGTTCTCGTAGAGGAACGGCAGCGCACGCTCCGTGACGGTTCCTCACTCATGTACGACACCACAGCATGGAACTTCAGCATGATGTATGGGCTTCCAGCCGTCACTGTTCCTGAGCACCTGAATCAAGGCCTGCGGCCGTGGCAGAGCGCAGAACCAAGTATTGACGTGGTAGCCGAAGCCATCGCGTGGAGCGTGAGCGGTGACGATGACCGCTCAGTGGCATTCGCGGCCCGCCTCATGGAGTCGGGCGTACAAGTGCGAGTCATTGACAAAGCGACAGAATTGTCCGGTCAATCGCTGCCGCGAGGCTCGGTCTTCGTGACCGCCATGGACAACCTGAAGCTCGACAATCTGACGGATCTCATCACCGCAGAAGCGGAGCATCTACAGCTAACGGTCAATTCGATTGGCTCGGGTTATGGCGCTGGCGACTTACCCGACTGGGGAGGCTCCCACTTCCGGCTACTGACGCGTCCGCAAATTGCCATCTTGAGTCAGGCTGGGTTTAGCAGTTATGACGTGGGTTCAAGTTGGTGGGCTATCGACACACACCTGGGTATCCGGCACAGCCAGATTGATACTTCCTACCTATCTCGCGCCGACCTGCGGCGTTACAACACCATCGTTATCCCCAATGGCTACCGACCCATGAGCGACGCCGAACTCGGCGCACTGCGTGACTGGGTTAAGCAAGGCGGCACCTTGGTGGCACACGACAACAGTGCGGCGAATCTGGCGCGCGAAGGCGGTATTGGTGGTGTGCGAACAGTCGGCGATAGCCTGAGCGAGGCGCAGGAGTACGACATCGCCCTGCAGCGCGAAATATTGGCGACGGATGATGCTTTAGACATGGGGGCGGTGGCGGCCCACCGTGTTAACGCCAACGTGGCCTACCCATGGGATCAGGGCAGCAAGGCGCTATCAGCCGACGAGTTAAAACGCCGCGAAGCATGGCAGTCCGGCTTCATGCCATCAGGTGCCATGGTTGCCGGGCGGGTCGATCGTTTGCATTGGATGACATTTGGTACCCCGGAAACACTACCTCTCCTCTATAGCGAGCAACCACCTCTCATGACAAAAGGAAGGCAGCAGGCTGTGGTTCGGGTGGGCGCGTTACAGTCAGACAGCGAAGTGACCGAGGCCCAGACGCTGAACTGGTCTACGGCTCCACGAGGTACAGCTGTCT
This sequence comes from Halieaceae bacterium, assembly GCA_003523185.1. GTDB lineage: Bacteria > Pseudomonadota > Gammaproteobacteria > Pseudomonadales > Halieaceae > Luminiphilus. Next base: position 24,809 of record DPGN01000021.1, on the reverse strand, counting down.
CCGTCCGCATGAGTGGCTTGCTCTGGCCGGAAGCCGCGGCGCGGATCGCGAATTCAGCCTATGTAACGAGAGAGCGGGTGGGTAAGGGTCAGGTTATTCTGTTCTCTGGTCAGCCCAACTTTAGGGGGTCTACACGAGGCGTGGGTCGCGTTTGGTTAAATGCGTTGGTTTACGGTCCCGGCTTGGGCACATCGGCGCGGGTTGAGCTTTAAGATCTGCGCGTTTCATAGACAGGTAATTGCAATTATAGGCGTCTTGCCGGACGCTTAGCGTTGCTCACAATTCATCTAACACAATAAGGAGAAGCGGTATGCCGCGAGTAAATTTAGAGGGTAGCTCTTCAATCGTCACCGGAGGTGCATCGGGGATTGGAGAGGCATGCGCCCGACAACTAGCGGACTTAGGCTCCAAGGTCGTTATTGCCGACCTCAATGAGGAGCGCGGTCAGCAGGTTGCTGACGAGATTGGTGGCGCGTTCGTAAAGTGCGACGTATCGAGTATCGAAGACGCCGATGCAGCGGTCGCCGCTGCGGCAGCACTGGGCCCATTGCGTGCCTGTGTGAACTCGGCAGGCTTGGGTGCCGCTGGCCGTACCGTCAGCCGCGATGGCGAGCCCTTCCCGCTCGATAAATTCAGCTTTGTTATCAAGGTCAACCTGATTGGCACCTTCAACATGCTCAGTCGCGCAGCGGCACAAATGGCGAAGCAGGAACCACTGGATGATGACGGTGGCAGAGGCGCGATCGTGAATCTTGCGTCGGCCGCTGCCTTCGACGGACAGATTGGACAGTGTGCCTACTCGGCCTCCAAAGCGGGCGTTGTGGGTATGGCGCTGCCTATCGCAAGGGATCTCGCCGCCGTTGGTGTTCGGGTCAATACGGTCGCACCTGGCCTAATTGACACACCTATTTATGGAGAAGGTCCCGAGTCAGACGCATTTAAAGCACACCTAGGTAAATCAGTGCTGTTCCCCAAGCGTCTGGGAAGCGCTGAGGAACTTGCGTTCTCGGTCATTGACTGCATCACCAACCCCTACATGAATGCAGAAGTCATTCGATTGGACGGCGGCATCCGAATGCCACCAAAGTAAGCTACAAAATGCCGGCCTGTGCCGACTGAAAGCCTCGCCCCTTGGTGAGGCTTTTTTGTTTCTCGAATCCCAAAACATAAATTAAGGCCAGCGCGCGATCCGAGACTACGTGTACTGAGACTAAAAGCTGGCAAACGGTGCTCTGAGGGAACCAAGCTCTCAAGATACTCGTACGTTTAGGCGCAATTTGTCACAGAATGACTGGTATGCGCCGTGAAACCACCCGTTTCGTGTTTCACTTAGCCTATTCACCTAGTGCTATTAATAAGTAGCCAACTGTTCCTCTTTGCAATCGCAACGAGCGAACCCACTCACTCACACATTGGAGTCTCTAATGGAGAAGCCTACGTTCAAAGAGGAATCCCTCAAGTATCACATCGAGGGAAAGCCCGGGAAGCTGGAAATCAGAGCAACGACGCCACTTGAAACTCAGGCAGACCTGTCTATGGCCTACTCGCCCGGTGTTGCACACGCCTGCGAATACATTGTCGAGGATCCTCTTAACGCATCAAAAGTCACGGCCCGAGGCAACCTCGTTGCAGTCATCAGCAACGGTACGGCCGTATTGGGCCTGGGCCCTATTGGCGCACTGGCATCAAAGCCTGTTATGGAGGGCAAGGCTGTCCTCATGAAGAAGTTTTCCGATATCGACACGTTTGATCTTGAGATCGACGAACGCGACCCTGAAAAACTCGTCAATATCATCGCCGCGCTTGAACCAACCTTTGGTGGCATCGTGCTGGAAGACATCAAAGCACCTGAGTGTTTTTACGTTGAACGTCAGCTCCGCGAGCGAATGAACATTCCTGTATTTCACGACGACCAGCACGGTACAGCGGTGGTGTCCACGGCGGCAGTCATCTCATGGTTGAAGCTGACCGGCAAAAAAATGGAAGAGGTCAAACTCGTTATCTCTGGCGCAGGCTCCGCCAGCATGTCATGCGCAGACCTGATTGTGAGTTTGGGTCTCAAGCGTGAAAACGTATTCATGTGCGACAGCAAGGGCCTCATCTATGAAGGCCGAACCGAGGGCATGAACGAATTCAAAGCGCGTTACGCGCGCGATACAGATAAGCGAACGCTCGCCGAAGCAATGGAAGGTGCGGACATCTTCTTTGGTCTCTCAACCGGCGACTGTGTGACCCAAGACATGGTTAAGCAAATGGCGCCGAACCCCCTTATTTTGGCCATGGCAAACCCAAATCCAGAGATTCATCCGGATCTCGCGAGGGAAGCGCGCCCCGATGCGATTATCGGCACCGGTCGTTCGGACTTTCCCAATCAGGTAAACAACGTTCTCTGCTTCCCCTTCCTGTTTCGAGGCGCATTGGACTGCGGTGCGACAAGCATCAACGACGAAATGAAGATCGCCTGTGCCTATGGGCTTGTTGACCTAGCACAGCAGGAGGCATCAGAAGAAGTTGCCTTGGCTTACGATGGTCAGTCGTTGAAATTTGGTCCGGAGTACATCATTCCGAAACCGTTTGATCCTCGCCTTTTTGAGCGAGTACCGGTTGCCGTTGTCGAAGCAGCCATGAAAACGGGCGTCGCGAGTCGGCCGATTGAAGATATCGATGAGTATCGCCGAACTCTGAGCAAGCACGTCAACCGGTCAGGCATGTTCATGCAGCCGGTAATCAACGCAGCCACCAATAGTGGACTGAAGCTAGTTTACTCGGATGCGGAAAACGAAACCGTGATTCGCGCGGTACAAACTGTGGTCGATGAAGCCATTGCTCGCCCCATTCTCGTCGGACGGCCTTCTGCGCTGAATGAGATCATCGAGGATCTCGGCTTACGCATTCGTTTGGGTGAAGATGTTGACGTCATCAATCCGCGTAGCTACGACAAATACGAAGAGTACTCACAGGACTATCACCAGATAGCCGGCCGAAGCGGCGTATCGGTAGAGCGCAGTAGCGTACTCTTGCGTACGGATAGCACCGTTATCGCAGCCATGGCGCTGCGTAACGGCGATGCTGATGGCATGATCTGTGGAAAGGTGGGTCGTTTTACCGACCACTTCCAAACACTCCGCTCGGTCATTGGCATACAAGGCTCAGACGTTCGCGCATCGACCCTTACGACGTTGTTGTTCGATGATGGTCCGCTTTTCCTAACCGACTGTTTTATCGACTTGGATCCCACTGTCGATCAAATCGTCTCCAAGACACTGCTGGGTATTGAGCAGGTTCGACAGTTTGGCATCACCCCCAGAGTGGCGCTCTTATCTCACTCCAACTTTGGCTCCTCAAACGCGCCATCTGCACGCAAAATGCGTCAGGCGAGTGAGATTTTGCGCGAGCGACTTCCCGATGTGGAAATTGACGGTGAAATGCATTCACTGACAGCGCTCGACTCGGCTTACCGTCAAACGATTTACGATGACAGTCGGCTGCAAGGCAAAGCTAATTTACTCGTCTTCCCCGGGCTCGACGCGGCCAATATCGCCCTGGGCCTGTTGCGCCAAAAAGCCAATGGCCTGCTAATTGGGCCCTACATGTCAGGACTCAAGCGCCCTGCACATATCATGGTGAACTCGGCCACACCTCGTGCGATTTTCAACGTCAGTGCACTGGCAGCCGCCGAAATTTTGAGCAAGCGAGATTAAATCAACGACCGGTTCTTTCTGTCCCCGCTCGCGGACGACAGAAGAACACTACTGGCCTTGCTGGCTTATGCAGTTTCAAGCTAGCGGACGATAATGCTCGAGTTTGCGAGCCGCCGGGGGCGGCTTCGTGTCTAGTGGTCAACCGTCGGCGAGTTCGTCTCGGTCGTCATCATCCAAGTCCGATTCACACTCATCGACAATGAAACTTTGCGTCCGTTCACGGTCAAACAACTGCTCTTCATCCTCCGCAAGTTCGTGTTGAGCGGCCTCGGTACTCATGTCCGCCATGGCGGCTTCCATGGAGTAATAGTTGTCGAACCAGACTTCCATCATCACGTCGAAGCCTGGTGTCTCGGCCCCATCCCCGGCCAGGATCGGATAACGCCGAATGTATTTCAGTGCGTGAGGACTTAAGTATTTCTCACCTAGAAGGCGATGATGCGACTCGTAGTAGTCACGAAACTCCTCGGCCGATAGATCGGGTCGTTTAAATAACAACGTGACTACCTTGATCATTCCTCAACCTCCCTCAAGCTGTGGCTCGCGATATCTACCCTGTCTCTTCCCTCACTTCATGGAAGAAGAAACAACGTGATCAGCGCCTTCGATGGCACCAAATCGTTCAGCCCGTTGACTGAACATATTCTCCGGGCTGACTGACTCGTGCCGGCCGGAGTCATCATCTGGATCAGAGTAGAAGCCAAGCACATAGCCGCCCTTAGAATAGCCAATGAGTGCTCGGAGCTCCGGGCTCAACTTGCTTGCATGATTCGGTGGGCAAGAGAGGTATTGGTTCTCTTCCTGGCGCAACCAGCTGAGGGCGTAGTGCATAAAGACACCGGTCCGCACCTCGTCGGTCGTCGCGTTAGCACCCCCGCCATGGAGCACTGTTCCGGTGTAACAAAGTACTGACCCGGGCGCCATTTCGGCGTAAGCAATCTCATGAGCCTCGGGTAATCGGTCCTTATCCCACTGGTGTGAACCTGGCACGACCTGGGTCGCACCATTTTCCTTTGTAAAGGGTGTGATTGCCCAGATAGTGCTAAACAAGGGCTCTACACGGCGGGGTAGATAACCACCCCATATGCCGCGGTCGCGATGGAGTATTTGAGCACTCTCGCCTGGCGCTATGGCCACAGCCGACGTGAAGTGCAACTGAATGTCGTCACAGAACTGCGCCAAATACTGGCGTGCGGAAGAAAGCATCAGTGGATTTACCGCAACGCTCTGGCAGGCCTGAGAGCGAGCAACGAGTGCGCCAATACGCTGAGTTTTATAGCCAGTGAACTCGTCACGCCCGTACACTTCTTTGGATAAAAATGGCGCTAAATCATCGTTCAGACGCTGCACCTCATTCGATGCCATCAGTCCGTCGATGATGACGGCGCCATCGCGCTCCAGCACTTCGACAATTGCATCGGTGGTCGCGTCAGCGCTTAGGTGTTCGATCGTCGCCATACTAACCTCGCTCTCATTTTTGCTTTTTTTATTGCTCTTTTTTTCGCGCCCGTCATTGTTCGCCAACGATCGCTCTTAGGCATAGTAAATGACTCCCGGAAGGTGTCTATAGAACAGCCCTATTGATCAGCACCCCTGCACTCGGCAGACTCAGATCAATAAATGGAGGAAAGTGGACTATGACCACACCCAACGCCGTTCACCATATCGCCATCTCAACAGCCGACATGAAATCGCAGATCGCATTTTTCTCAGACGTGCTGGGCATGTCACTGCAGGGCTTATTTTGGATGCATGGTGTACCCAATGCCTGGCATGCCTTTCTACAGATGGGCGATGCTTCGTTCTCCTTTGTTTTCATCCCGGGAAACGAGGACAAAGAGACCGTCATGGGCCAGACCCACGCTGGCACCGGTGCCGGATCATCCGCACCAGGCACAATGCAACACATTGCTTTCAACGTTGACACCATGGAGGAGCTGCTGACGATGCGTGACCGCATACGCTCGCGTGGCGTACCCGTATTTGGGCCGCTCGATCACGGTTTGTGCCATTCGATCTACTTTGCCGGCCCCGAGAACCTGACGCTCGAAGTCGCGACCAGCGACCAAGTGGAGCATCCGCTGGATAATCAAGGAATGTGGATCGACCCCGAGGTTGTCGAGCTGGCAGGCATCTCTTCTGAGGAACTTCAGCAGTACATGCAGCCGGCGTCTTACACAGGACAGGGCGGCAGTGTCGCACAGCCGGGGTTTGATCCGGAAAAGCCACACCTCGCTTACCCGAAAGAGGCGTATCCGATGATGTTGAAGATGGCCGACAGCCACTTCAAAACGCGCGCCGAAGATCGAGTACCACCGAGCTTGTCAGCTGATGCCTAAGACACCATGGACGGACACTAGACGGGGAAGTCGTACTCCCGCAGCCAGTCTAAAACTGCGCCTGTGGCCTCGGCCGCCAGTTCTGGCTGTCCCATGTAGTAATGGTTAGCACCCTTAATCTCAACTTTGGCTTTGCGTTCATGCGTCACGGCGTCGAACAAGGCATCCGTATGGCTCGGAGTGCAGGCATCATCGGCTGTATTCCCAACCACCAACACCGGCTTGCTGACTCTCGCCAAGCTGGTTGGACCACAGGCATTGGCGTCATCAAAACTCCATTGCGAAAGCCACGATCTCAGGGTGCAAAAGCGCGCCAGGCCCACCGGCCCATTATTCACGACCTTCGGGTCCCCCAAATAACAGGTGCCGGGAACCCGGTCATTCGGGTCGACAGACGGGTCAAGCCAGCGCGGATCCGCCATGGTGCCATGAGTGACAAAGGCGAACTCCTCGTTCTTTCGACCCGCATCCCGAAGTTCAGCCAGTTTATGTTTTACCCAGGCGGTGATTTTGCGATTTCGCGCCACCTGAGCTGCACGGTAACGCGCCAGAAAATCCGGCTCATAGGGCGGCAGTATCAGCCCTGAGTAGAGATCGAGGTCGGGGTCTCGTTTATCAGGGTCGTTCTCATCTGTAATCGACGGATCAATCCATTCGGTGAGGGTACCGTGGCGAGAGACATGTGCTGCCATCATGACCACGGCATGGGCCGGCAATAGACCGGCAGTGGTCAGGTCGGGGCCGCCACCGCAGGGACTCGATGTCACTGTCGGCTGCTCAGCCTGAGCCTGATAAAACGCGGACAGCGACCCTCCTCCACTCCAGCCCAAGAGGACTACATGCTTGTATCCCAGTACATCGCGTGCGTGACGGACGGCTGAGCCCAAGTCCATGGTCACTTTTTCCATGTTGAGCGCGTAATCTGCGCCGCGGTAGCGGCTGTCACAGGCCAGCACGTGAACACCGGCGCGTGCAAACTGACTCATCACCGGTAACCAACCCGTACCGCCGATGGGATGCATGGTGACAAGACAGGTCTCCGATGGCTCTGCAGTGCGAATAAGCGTACAAAACACCATGACAATGTCTTCGGCGCCGCCGTAGGTCTCTTTGAAAGATGACTTCTCGACAGACACGATGGGAAAAGGCTCTCTGATGACGCGAACTGACATGGTGCTTATCCTTTTTTGCTCACCATAACACCAGCCCTTCCGAAATGAGCAATCACAACCCAGTGCACGCACAGATCCGCCAAAAGTAATCTCTTTTAGATCGATATCGCGTACTCTCTGCACTGCGCATTCTCAATCATAAGAACCAAACAAACTCGAGGTATCACCCATGTTTAACGCATTGCTCGCCACCAAGGACAACGACCAGCACACGGTCGCTGTCACGCAAATCGATAAAGGCGCACTTGCCGACTCAGGCGTACTGATCAAGGTGGATTACAGCACCATCAACTACAAAGATGCGTTGGCGGTGACCGCGACTGCGCCCATCATCAGGAAATACCCTCTGGTACCGGGCATCGATCTAGCGGGAGTCATTGAGGAGAGTGATGACCCTGACTGGCAGGTGGGTGATCGCGTGGTAGTTAACGGTTGGGGCATGGGTGAAGGTCACTCAGGCGGACTCGCCCAGTACGCGCGCGTGCCGGCGAGCTTTCTGGTGAAGCTGCCGCAAAATATCAGCACCCGTCATGCAATGGCCATTGGAACAGCCGGCTACACCGCTTCGCTTTGTGTAGATGCGCTCGAGGCACAAGGGGTCACGCCTGACCATGGCGACATCCTTGTCACCGGTGCCAGCGGCGGCGTAGGAAGTGTGGCGGTTGCGCTGCTGGCCGCCCGAGGATTCTCGGTCGCTGCGTCCACTGGGAAACCTGACGCTGCCGATTACCTCAAGAACCTTGGCGCGACATCGATTATTGAGCGCAACACACTCTCCGAGGCAGGCAAACCACTGCAGGCGGAGCAATGGGCAGGGGTCGTCGACGCGGTCGGTGGTAACACCCTGGCAAACGCCTGTGCACAGACCCGCTATGGTGGTGTCGTCACAGCCTGCGGCCTTGCGGAAAGTGCGGCGCTACCAGCTACGGTCATGCCGTTTATCCTGAGAGGCGTTGTTTTACGTGGCGTTGATAGTGTCATGGCACCGAGCGGGCCGCGTCTGGCTGCCTGGGCTCGATTAGCTCGTGACATGGATCTTGAGCGACTCGAAAGCATGGTCACTGAAATCGGGTTATCCGATGTCAACGATGTCGCACCAGACGTGCTGGCAGGAAAAGTGACCGGTCGCTTATTGGTTGACGTTAATCGCTAGGGGTTCGGGCTTGATTAGCTCGGCATAAATGTCTGCAAGCGGCTCTGCCAATGCAACCGCTGACTCATCAAGCGTCAAACCCAGCCTGACAATGACGAGCTCGGCCTCCGGCGCCACGATAACGAACTGGCCCGAATTGCCACCGGCGTGAAACGTATTTTCGGGTAATCCGGGATAGTCCCTAAAGTGCGTGTTCAACCAGAAGCTCAAGCCATAGAAATCTGCGGTAGCACTGGGTGCTGCAGCAAGCTGTTGCCAGTCGCTCGATAAAACTGCATCACGCCCATGCCAAGCATCCAGCCACCACTGACCGTACTTAGCCCAATCACGAGCCGTCAGGTAAGCAAAACTAGAACCCACCTGTACACCGCTGATATCGGGCTCGAGCAACGGGTTGTCGAGTCCCAACCGCTGATTGACCTCCCGATCAATCCAGTCTGCGTAGGCTTCTCCCTCCAGCGAGGCCTGCCACAAATACGAGACCACATTGGTATCGCCGCTGGAATACACAAACTCTTGTCCCGGAGCTACTCGATGGCCCTGCGCCAGCGGAACCTGCCACATGGGTACGCCGCCATAAAGCATTTCGGTAACGTCATCACCGGGTAAATAGCGCTCATCGAAATCGAGCCCGCTCGCCATGGTAATTAGGTGCTCGAGCGTAAGCGCATCATCCACCTTAGACACCTCAGATTCTGGTATTCCCAATGCCAAGAGTCGCTCTTTAACTGGCATCGAAAGATCAATCGCACCCCGCTCAACCTGAATACCCACCAGTGAGGCCATGAGACTTTTGTTCATTGACCAGCCCTGAAGGCGGGTCCGGGGACCCACCGGCGCAGCATAGCGCTCAGAGACGATCTCTCCGCCCTGCATAATCAAGACGGCCAAGGTGTTTCTCCCGCCGCCGGGGAGCTCCTCAAATAACGCATCAATCGCCGACTCGACAACGGGGTTGCTTGATTCAACTATCTCGGTGGTGACGCTGCGTTCAACTCGCTCCTGCTGAAGTGCCTCGGGGTTCGAGGTTTCTTCAGCGTGAAGTGTGCATCCGTAACCATCGCGATAGCTCGCCGTAGCTGTTGCAGTCAGTATGGATACAGTTGCCGACGTCTCGCCAACCTTGGCTTTGGCGAATCGATCCATGCCGGCAACGGTTTTCAATCTGGGGACAATGTCCTTTTCAAGCACAAAGTCGGACGGTAGGTGGCTTACAAAGACACCGGAACACAATTGTTTTGCGGAATAACCCACACCAATTTTTGCTGCGCCGTGCAGCACCCATAGTGCGGCTGAGGCAGCGATAACGACAATGGCAAGAAAAATACGCAACATACTTGTGACGTTGAGGTTTTGAGTGCCTCAAACTACTCCTTTCAAAAACTAATGGCGCTTTTAGTGCACGTTATGAACAGAAACCTTGGTGAGCTCAACCCCCCGTCACCAGACTGTTCGGTCAGTCGACAATGGTGTGGTTGGCATCGCGGATCTCACGCAACAGCTCGATGATCTTGGCAAGTGCAAGAAACAAAGCACCGGATGCAACAAACGTCAGCGTGCCAATAAAACCCAGTACGGCCACTAACTCAGCCGCATGATTGACTAGCACACCAGGCATCGCAAAGCCCGAGACAATGCCTACCAGAATCAACAGGTAACCGACCCACTTCACTAAGTCCTGCACGCCCGTATCGCGCTTCAGCACTATTCCATCAAGGTTGATGTCGTCGCTCATAGTTTATTTCCACTTATTCTCATTTAACGCTACCCGTCATCATGCAAAAAAGCGAGTGCACTATGACTCGAGCCTGCGGAAATAGTCTCGAGCAGCGGTCATCACTTTGGGCGCCAAAATAATGGTGCTGACCATGGTGGGAAGCGCCATCAGGCCATAACTGCCCGAAATGAGATTGAAGACGACATCGACGCTGACGCTGGCGCCGAAGATAACAGCAGCGATAAAGAACCATCGAAAGTACGGCTGCCACTCGGCACCCGCCAGAAATCCGAAACACTTAGCACCGAAATACCAACCGGTGAACATCGTTGTAGTGCTGAGTATGAGCGCAACAAACCCGAGTGCTAGCAGCCCCACCGTCCCCATTTCGTTCTGTACTGCATTGGCGGTGAGCGTGATGCCCGACAGCTCCCCCGGGTTCTGCCACTGGCCTGCAAGCAAAATGACAAGCGCCGTACAGGTACACACGAGCAAGGTATCGAAAATGGGTCCCAGGGTGGCCACCATTCCCTCGCGAATGGGCTCATTGGTCTTCGCCGCTCCATGCGCCATCACCTCGGTACCAACGCCTGCTTCATTAGAGAAAACACCGCGGCTCACCCCGATGAGCATGATGCCCACAAATCCACCACCCACCGCCGTAGGATTAAACGCTTCAGATACAATGAGCCATAAAAGTGATGGCACTTCTCCGAGGTGGGTCAAAACGACGTAGAGCGTCATTGTCACGTAGACAATAACCATTGCAGGCAATGACCGAACAGCCACCATCGCGACGCGTGGTAACCCCCCAAAGATAACCGTACCTACCAACACCGCGAGAACTAGGCCCGTGGCCAGACCAGACCACGCCGGCGGTGCGCCATCGAATACCGTCTGACCAATCAATGCCGTTAATTGATTGGCCTGAAACATGGGCAGTGTGCCGATAAGGCCAGCAACGGAAAATAGAACCGCGAGCGGATAAAAGCCACGCGGCAAGGCCTCGCGGATGACGTACATGGGGCCGCCCTGTAAATTGCCGGCACTATCCAGCCCGCGGTACATAACGCCAAGCGAGCAGGTAAAGAACTTTGTTGCGATGCCAACGACAGCGGACATCCACATCCAGAACACGGCGCCCGGACCGCCGGCAACAATCGCGAGTGCGACGCCCGCAATATTGCCCAAACCCATGGTATTGGAGAGTGCGGCCGCGAGCGCCTGGAAGTGCGACAGCTCCCCCGCCTCATCGGGGGTATCATAGCGCCCTGACATGACGGCAAAAGCATGGCCTAGATATCGATACGGCATGGCCCTCGATACGATTAGGAAGAAGGCTCCGCCCCCAAGCAACAGAGCCACCATAGGAAGGCCCCATACCGCGTCCGCAAATGCGATTGACCAAGCCTCTAACTGCTCAAAACCCATCCCAAACTCTCTTATTCACTGTGTAATCGCCGCATCTATAACCCGCAAAGATAGTCGTCAGGCACCATTACCCCTATTACACAGGCGCAATGCTGTGGCTTACCTAGGGATTCTCTACTGACCACTCACTCGCGTAAAAATCTTGTAGTACTCGGAATGCCTCTTTACGCCGACCGTTCTCATCAATTAATCCCTTTCGGTTTCTGAAGTCTTGAATACCACCCAAGGTTCGAAGCATGGCTCTGAAGTCCTTTAATATCCATGGAGTCATACCTTGAACCTGAGGACTATTTACGATCATTTTGATCTGCGCTCGATAGACTTCGGCCTGGTAATCCTCGGTCCACACTCCTTCGCCTCGCTTTCCTGCCTTAGCACCGGCGCCAAACTCGGAAATAAACATAGGCTTATTGAAGACTGAGCCTAGGGTAACGTTTGGCATGAACTCGAGCATGAGTTTTCGCAAGGTCCGTTCGCTCACTCCCGTTTGATTGGCGATAAACGGTGCGTAATACCAGCCAAAGTATTCGTTGTAACTGACTAAATCGACAAGGTCACCTAGCGGATCTGTGATCACAAGATTAAATCGGCCATGCAGTTCAGGTGTGTTTTCCCGGGCCTCTGAAAGGACCTGCCTAAAGATCTGTTTCTCGGCTTCCGAAGGAATATCTGATTCCAAACCATATGCAGCGAGGTGGGCCGCAACGTGTTGCAATTCACGCTCGGTATCGCCTAGTAGCGCCGCTGATATCAACCTGCTGCTATCGAGGCTACGAATATCGTCGATTAAACGTTTTAGGAATGCCATTCGCGGCTGGGAAAATTGGGTCTCGTTAGCGACTGACCACACCACCACACTCACGCGATTCCAGTCCCGTTCAACCAACCGCGATACTTGGTCTCTGGCAATTTCGAGCGTCTCAGGGTTTTGCCAATTTATGTTCCAATAAATCGGCACCTCTTCCCATAGCAGAAGACCCAGCTCATCAGCGACTTTGGCTGCATGCCGTGAATACGGATAATGCGCAGCGCGAACGAAATTCGCACCCAATTGCTTTGCTTCGCTGAAGAGTTCCCGCATGTCAGAACGCGAATAGGCCACTCCATCACGTCCGATAGGCTCCTCGTGGGTCGAAATACCTCTCAATTTGATGGGCTCTCCATTCAATAAAATACGAGTGCCCTTCGTCTCTATGGTCCTGAACCCAATTCGGTCATAAATCCGATCACTCTTTGAGGTAATCAGTACGTCGTACAAGCGTGGGGTTGCGGGTGACCAGAGTTCCACGTCGGCGGGGATACTAAACCTTGCGGTCCCACTGTCATCAATTGCCGTAACCACCCGAAGATTTAATTCGGGTAATGAAATAACCACTTCTTCGCCGAGGCTCATACCGCTTGTTTTGATATTCCCCGATAGCGTCGATCGATCGTCAGACAGTCGGATTGATGCATTTACGATAAACGCCGATGGGGTATGCACCAGCATGACATCTCGTGTAAGCCCTCCGTAAGGCCACCAATCAGTCCGCTCTGTTGGGATTGTGTCAGCACCTAAGCGGTTATTTACTCGTATAACTAGATCGTTTTGGTTGGCCTGAAGTTGTTCGGTGACATCGACAGAAAACGGTACATATCCGCCCGAGTGATGTGCAACGGCATGACCATTAAGATAAATTGTCGTTTCAAAGTTCACCCCGCCGAACCAGAGGTGATAACGACCGCTCTGGGTAAGATCCGCATCAAAGTGACGCTGATACCACACGGTGTCGCGATAAAATAAAAGCTCATCAAGCTGAGTATTGAAGTCGCCAGGCACACGAATATCAACGGCATCGGTGTAGCTGTACTCAATTAGCTGGTAGGCGTTCTCGGGGGCTCGGGTCGTGGCCCATCCACCAAACAAGCTACCGGGTGTGCCGACTTGCATTGGGTCAACCAAAAACTTCCAGCTCCCGTTCAGGCTCTCCAAATTCCTAGAATCTATCCAACCCATTACGTGTGGACTCGGTGGAGGGCCCTCGGCTGACACAATTGCAAACGGTGAATCCTCTGTTTCTTCATCCGCATAACTGGCAACGCCTAGAGCAAATACCATCGCGGCAATGCCAAAACTTAATGATTTTCGTATCAACATACTGACTCTCAACTCAACGCCGTTCTTGTTATCACCATCGCGCTCGTTCATTTAACGCCAACCCGCGTGCTCAGGTCAGCATCAATTTCACCGACGTAACCTGCTTTGACTAGAAATTTACATTACCCATTTCGTCACTAACTAAATCAATGCATGATGTGTTCAAAACGCAAATAATAAGAAAAGGGTACAGAGCATGACGACGTTTTCAGGTAGCCGGTTTGAAAGTAAAACAGCGCTCATCTCCGGGGGTGCATCAGGTATCGGACTGGCCACAGCAAAACGCATGATTGCCGACGGTGCCACGGTGTGGATCGCGGATATCCAAGACGAACTCGGGGAGTCAGTCGCAGAAGAGATTGGCGCCACCTATGTTCATCTCGACGTGGTCAATGAAAGTGAATGGATCTCGGTGGTTGAGCTCATTGCAAGCCAGGGACAGGGACTTCACTTTGTGATGAACAACGCAGGAATTGCCGTCAACGGAAACCTGGAGACCGAGACCACAGATGGCTTCATGCGGACCATCAATATCAACCTGCTCGGCGTGTTCTTGGGATGCAAAGTCTGTGCGCCACTTATGGAAGTTTCGGGTGGAGGCGCCATCGTTAATGTCTCATCGATTTATGGCATGGTCTCGTCGTCCAAGGTCATAGCTTACTCGGCATCAAAAGGTGGCGTACGCACAATGACCAAATCCATAGCGCTCGACCTTGCCGAGAGAGAGACAGGTATTCGAGTTAATTCGATTCACCCGGGATTTGCAGAGACGCCGCTGGTGGAAAATGCCATTGCCCAGCTCGAGCCCGAAGAGGGCGAACAGTTCTCAGCTAGACTCGCAGAGCGCGCGCTATTAGGTCTTGCAGACCCAGATCAAATTGCTGCCGCGGCTGTCTTCCTGTTTTCTGATGACAGCTCGTTCATGACGGGCTCGGAACTGGTGGTCGATGGCGGCTTCACCGCCTCATAGCTCCGATTGTGGCGATACCGTGTCAAACAGGGCGCGCTGTCACATCCAGCGGCGCCATTTGAAGTAGCCCAAGAGTCCGACGCTAATGGCACAACATAAAAATACGAGGTAGCTAAATGCCTGTGGCTCGTCGAGCCCGGGCACGCCCCCCACATTGACCCCAAGCAAACCTGTCAAAAAACCGAGAGGCAAGAAGACAACTGCGACAATCGTAAAGACGTAGGTTTTACGATTCATTTCATCTGCCAAGCGAGCCGCAAGCTCTTCCTGCGCCAAGATCGCGCGATCACGGATTTCATCGAGATCCTCGATGTACCGAATGAGCCTGTCAGTGATATCCCTAAGCCTGACCCGGAAATATTCGTCCAGCCACGTCGGCGTTTCCGTGCTCAATCGCGTCAGCGCCTCTCGCTGAGGTGCCATGTAGCGGCGGAGCGTCAATGCTCGCTTCCTGATAGCGACAATTGTCTGGCGAGTGAGTGCCGGCTGTTCCGTATCGATGCCAGTTTCTGCCTTCGTCAGGTCATCTTCAAGTTTGGCCATGGTCTCCGCCATGTCGTCGATAATATTTTCTATCCAGTCCACCAAGAGTTCAGGAATGGAACTCGGTCCATCTCCTACTGACAGTTGCGCCACCAATCGCTCAGTCGATGGTAACTGGCGTAATCGAGCGCTAATGATGCGCGTTCCATCCGTCCAAATGCGGACTGACACCATATCCTCGGCGCCCTCGTCCACCAGGCGGTTAACACCACGCAACGTGACGATGACATTATCGCCTCTCCGCAGAACACGAGGGCGTGTCTCCTCACTGGTAAGCGCACCCACCGCAATGGCATTCAATCCCCCGCGTTCCGACAACCACTCAGTGACCAAGGGTTGTCCCGCATCGAAGTGGAGCCAAGTCCCCTCCGTTGCCTCTGGTGCTTCCATGGAGGAAGCCATACCAGCGTGATCTAGTCTGAGTGCGTGGATAAGACCGTCATGATCGTTAGGCTGAGACTGACTACTCACAGGCTGCGGGCTCTTGGCATTGAACAGACAGAATAAAATCACTCAAACTGGCTACCTTGGCAACCCGTTTCGACTCCCAACATCTACTCTACTCGAGGTGGTTGGGCGAATGTGCCGACAGTTTCCACACACGGTCACACATGGGACCTCAAGCGCACTATGATGTGACCACACCCGCAAAGGTAAATGCGATGAAACACCTGATACTTGGCCTTTTAACAGTCTTCACCGTTGCTAATGCAGCGGCCGATTACTCACGAGACTATCTCGATACTGCCGCCGTCCGAACAGCAGACTCGGAAGGTACGTCCATTACCTACCGCGTCTTCAATGAGAGCGATACGAACCCAAAGTTACTGCTCGTCATGGGGCTCGGCGGGGCGGGGTCAGCTTGGGGCGATGCCTTTATCCAGAACGTTGAGTCGCAGGGCTTCGAGATCATTGTCATCGACAACCGTGACACGGGAGGCTCTGATCTCTTCACGGACTGGGGCACCCCCACCGTGTGGTGGCAAATACTCAAATACAAATTGGGCTTCTCAGTTGACGCGCCTTACACGCTCGACGATATGGCGAGCGATAGCATTGCAGTACTCGATGCAGAGGGCCACAAGCAGGTGCACGTCATGGGTGTCTCGATGGGAGGCATGATTGCGCAGGTGCTTGCTGCCAATTTTCCCAACCGCATAAAAACGCTGACATCGGTGATGTCGACGACCTTTGCACCTCACCTTCCACCGCCCTCCTCGGCAGCTGAGGATAACCTAAGAGACTTGGCTGGTGGTGACGCTGAGGCCTCACGAGAAGAGCTCATGCGCGCACGCGGGTTTCATCCGGAATCAATGGAGCGTCATTTAATGGCCATCTTCAAAACGGGAGATCGAACCCAAGAGGTACAGACAATTACAGCGCCCACACTCGTGCTTCATGGCTCAGAGGACCCTCTAATCCCTCCGGCACACGGAGTGCACACAGCCGAGCAAATTGCAGCGGCGAAGTTTGTCCTGATTGATGGAATGGGCCACAACCTGCCCGAGTCGTACCACGATCAAATCGTGGGGCTGATGACCGACCACATTGTGGCTTATGATCAATAATCAACGTAGATCAGACAATTAAGGCTGTCATAGATGAATTCGCGACATCCCCTCTTAGCAGTAATCAGCAAAGCACTCAGCTCAGCTAGTTCTCTTAAAGCCATAGCGGTCTCGCTCGCACTTCTGCCGGCCATAGGTTTGGCTGATGACCACCGAGCTGCCATAGATGCCCTGATCGACGGTCTTCATCAAGACGCTCATGAAGGTAATTTCCAAACCTATTTTGACCGGTACACACCCGACGCTGTGTTTTTGGGCACGGACAAATCGGAACGCTGGACCATAGAAGAATTCAAGATCTACGCCGAGCCCGCGTTTGAGGACGGTCAGGGATGGACCTACTCGGTCAAAGAGAGAAACTGGGAAGGTGAAGGTAACACCCGATGGTTTGATGAAGTCCTAATCAACGAGAAGTTGGGTCATTGCCGAGGCACCGGAGTGGTCGAACTCATCGATGGCGAGTGGAAAATCGCCCACTATGCACTGACTATGCTGGTCCCCAATGACATTGCAGCTGAGGTAGGCGCGCAAACACAGCACGCAGATGGGATCTAGCAAAAATAACGAACGTCCCTATAAAAAAACGCCCCTAAAAGGGGCGCTTCAAATAACTCACCTGGCCTTTTGCGCAGCCTAAAAAGTAGTGTTGATAGAGAGTCGTGCATTGATGGGCGCGCCGACCGATGCCTGGTGCGTACTGTGTGCATTCGGAAAATAAAGTTCGTCGGTCGCATTTTCGATATTGAGCTGAATGCGCGTTGCGGGTGACCACTCATAGCTCACCGCGGCGTCGACCCGCGTGTAGCTTGGCAGTACAGCGGTATTGCTGTTGTTGATAAAGCTCTCACTCTGGTGCGTCAGACCCAGACCAATATCAAGTCGCTCAAATACAGCGAATTGATTCCAAATGGAGAACATGGAGTCAGGCAGTTCGCGCGGCGTAAGGCCAGTGGGACCCTGCCGATTCACCTGTTCACCATCAAGTGCGCTATAGCCCGCTGATACTGTCCACACGTCATTGACTCGACCCTGGAGCTGGAGTTCAAAACCATCGATCTGTGACTCGATGACGTCTAACGTGGCAGGATCATTGTCCGCAACTTGGGGAGAGCGCTGCTCAATTTCGAACATTGCTGCAGTGAAACTCAGCCCTGATTCAAAGTCGTACTTAACGCCAACCTCACGATTGCCGAAGGTATTAGGACCCAGCTTATCGTTGTTGCCGTTGATATTTGCAAATTGCTCCCCACTGCGCGGCAGGAAAGATTCGCTGTAACTGGCGTAAATCGAAAGAGCCTCTATTGGCTTATAAACCAGGCCAAGGCGCGGTGAAACCTCGCTGTCCTTGCGTGACCGAACGTCTTCAGCCACAGCATTGAGCACGTCAATATTAAAGCTGTCGTATCTAAGCCCAGCAACCAATCTAAAGTGATCGGTCAATTCAATCTCGTCCTGTAAATAAAAAGAGGTGACATCAATCGATACACGAGTGTCGTCGTTAATATCTTGGTCGAATCGATTCGTTGCAACGTTACCCAACGCGTTAATTCCGGAGCCACCCAACACACCCAAATTTCCCGATATGGTGAATACCTCCTTGTCGTCTTGAGTGGTGTCCCAAAAGGTATTCCATCGATCCTGGTTACTGCTCGTCGATATGAACTCAACACCAGCAAGGAGGGTATGCTCCAACCCACCCGCTTCCAGCTCGCCAACTAAATTCCCCGACAGTATCGTGTTCTCGCGCGTCGTCGTGTCAACGTAACCATCTAAGGTAACCACACCCGGACTAGCGTCCTGATTGTAAGAGGACGCATAAAAATTCTGGTAAAGCTTGTCATAGTCACCATAAAACGCTGACAGATTACCCTTTAAGGTGTCTGAAAATGTGTGTTGCACTGCCGCACGCCATAAATGCGCTTTTAGCTCTGTGGTGTTCACTTCGGCATCGCCAAAAACAATATCGTGGAAGGCCTCCACTGGCCGTCCATTTGAGCCCGTTGGGATGCCACGGTCGATGAAGCGTTGGTGATCAATGTATTCGTATGACAGGTCAAATCGGCTATCACCTACCTCAATTCTCAACGTCGGGTTAATTCCTAGTCTCTCGCCATCGTAGAAATCTCTGTGATTATCAAGCCGCTCCAACATCGCGTTTACTCTAAATGCCACGGTCTCGGTCACCACAACGTTAGTATCGATTTGACCGCCCACTTCCCCAAGGCTATCTGCACTGACTTGCGAGGCTGTGAACGACTCGTCCAGCTGCGCTTTTTTCGTAACTCTGTTGAGTACGCCGCCCGTTCCACCGCGTCCGAACAAGAGCGCGTTGGGGCCCCTAAGCACTTCAATCTGCTGTAGGTTGTACAGAGGTCGAAAGTACTGCACATCATCTCGCACACCATCAATGTAGAAGTCGGCAGTTGACCGAACGCCTCGGAAAACAACCGCGTCGCGATGGCCCTCACCCTGCGATGTAGTGACCCCCGGCAGATAATTGATCACTTCACCAATGCTGTTAAATCCGCGCGCTCGAATGTCCTCCGCAGAGACGATGCTCAAACTTTGTGGCACATCCAAAATTGGCGTCGGAGTTTTGAGAGCGTTAATCGTGTCGGTGTATAGATACTGCCCTGAAACCAGTACCTCTTCGATCACTTGGTTTTGAGTTGTGTCTACCTCCTGCGCCAGAGCCGCGCTAGACAATAAGCAGCTGGCCACACTGACACTGACGAACTTTTTGGGAAACATTGAAGCAATCTCTTTGTTGTTACCGTAAATGATAATGATTCGCATTTATAATTGCAATAAGAAAGTCCGCTACTATTTGTGTGACAAAACCCAATCAAGATCCCGCGGTCCGTGCGACACGTTTAGGCGCAGATATCAGGGAAAGATGGAGGTTTGAGAAGTGCACCCGCGGCGCATCATCAAATAAATGACAGCGTGAGGTTGAGAAGAAGCGCGGTGGTGAGAAGAAATGAGACTGCTTTTCAATCAACCATCGAGGGAATACAGAATCGATAGTCCTTGGTGCCGCTGGTAATGCAGTATCTGACCACCTTGGGGCCGTCGCCATCATCACGAACAATGCCGGAGAAAGGTGTCATTCCGGTATACCGACCAATCTCCCCTTTGGAATCAACATCGCCGGCAAATCGGTAGCCATAGGTCGCTTCAACACGGGCAACCGGAACACGTCCCTCCAGTCCCCGATAACACTTGAGATTCTCAAAAATGACCGACTCTGGGTCACCCATTCGCTGTGTGATGAAAGGAGTAGCGACAGCCAGACAGGTTTCCTCTGACATGGATAAACCAAAGTCCGCCGCATCTATCTCCTGCTTCGTCGGCGCTGATGAACAACCCGAGATGATGACTGCCGACAAGATCATTAATTGCCAAAGCTTCATGGCGACGCATTCCTATATTAGGCTTATCTCTCAACAGTAGACACAGATCTGCAATCAAACAAGCGCAAGGCGCAGCTCGGGGGATGATTAATGGTTTGGATTGGAAGTGTTTTGCTGTCGGCCATGGTCATGTTAGTTACCTACCTAGTACCGCCAGCAGAGATCGCAGTTACCAGTGATTCGCCACCCGGCTTTTTACTGCTATGGACGCGCTACTCAGCACATCTCGCCTTCGTTTTTCTGTTATTGGCCTTCTCTGCGAGTACGCTAAAAGTCGTTGTAAATAACGCGCAAACTCGAGGTTTGGTGAGATACCGAAGACAGCTAGGGCTGGGGTTTGCGACTGCGCATACCTTCCACTTGGTGGCGCTCATCTTGTTTCTGAGTAACCTGGAGGGCTACAGCGTCGATGCGTCTATTGCAGTAGCGGGCTTCGGCTACGTGGTCACAGCTTTGCTCGCTTTAACTTCTAATGATTACAGCGTCAGACGACTGGGCCCTGCCAAATGGAAGCAGCTCCACACAGCCGGAGTTTCCATACTAATGTTGTATTTTTTCGTCGCCTTTTCTGGACGCTTACTGACGAACTTTGCCCCGATCTACGCAGTCTATGTTGCTCTCATTGCGACAGCGGTGGTCGCAAAACTCCGAGTTAAGCGACGCACCATGACGGCCGCTACTGACTGAAGTAGACGTTACGCAGGAAAATCGTTTTGTCCGGTGCTTTTTCCTGGCTGAGGAAGGCAACGATATTGGTAACGTCGGTCATGTCGGTACCGCCATCGATCTCAGGTATGGGTAAGCTAATCGACCGCCACTCCTCGTCGATCTCGTAATCTGTACCCGGTCCAAAGCTCGCAAAGTTATTCACTTGATCGCCACGCAAGAAATTTCCTGTCTGGAAACCCAGGCTGAAGTTCACATCGCTGCTGCCACGAATATCAAAGTGCATTTGCCCCTGACGGAACTTTGTTAAGTTCTCGCCAACATCGGCATCGAGCTCGAGGCTGGCACCCCACCAGTCACCAGCGCGAGTCTCAACGCGGACCTCGCCACCCGGCAACAGTTCAATGGCAGTCGTACCCTGCCATGGGGTTAACTTTAATGCAGCACTCGGCGCACTCGCATCCACATCGGTGTTAGAGAACTGATTATGTACCACAAGCAATTTTGGCTCGGTGACCACCTCGCCGGGTGTGCGATCAGGGTTCGTTGTGTCTATTCTACGTACCGCCATCTGGCTTCTGAACGGGGGCGTCATCGCACTCGCCACCAACACCTCTCGATCACCGCCAAAGCTCTTTCGCAGGGGCTGGCCATCGCGGGTCAAACCGGCAAAGGCGCCACTATCAAACTCATCCCACAGGGTGTATTTCACCTCGTTGTTAAGCGCAATCAATCCGAAGTGGTTCTCAGAGTCTCCGGGACTATCTGCCTTTTTCCACTTTTCGTCGAAGGCTTCAAAGTAGAAGAGGGAAATACCCTCCGCATCCGTCCACTCACGCAACAGATCGTGAAAGATTTTCTGCTTGAACTCGTCTGCCGCTTTAGAGCCTGCAGCTCCGTAGGCGGTTTCGTCGATACTCGCCCAGCCTGTCTCTCCAATATGCATCGGCTTGCTAACGCCGACCGACGCCATGTACTCAGCCACAGCAGAATACTGTTTTTTTGCGTACGCGATGGCGCGCTGCATTGTCGCCTCAGTCATCGCTTCGAAAGGCAAAGACTCTTCTTCTGGAAGCACGCCCCAGAACGAGGGGTTATAAAAAGAATCGTGGAATGGGTAGGTGTGAACCGAAACAAAGTCGACCGCTCGCATGAGCTCTGTAAGCTCTTCCGTGTGGTAAATCGGATTACCCCCACCCCAAGATTCATAGTTATCCGAGGAGGTGACCCATACGTCGGGGGTAAGCGCACCTGAAGCTTTTGCTTCTTGTAGATGGTTGACCCATTTCAGGATCGTTTCTGGATACACAAAGTAGGTCACCGCCCACTGGACCATTGCTTCGTTACCAACGGCAATAGCCTTCACAATATCCGGGTACTCATTCGCCAAGCGTATGGCAGTCGCAATCTCCCGGCTGTTGTTTTCAACGTTACCTTGAGTGTGGTCTGGGCCCGTGCCCTCAACCCAGGCATTCGTCTCTGGATCCCATACGGCCTCAGTCCAGGCGTTCTTCGACTCGATCCACGCACCGAGCATGACGTACATTTCAAAGCTTGGATCCTCGGACTTCACGTCGCGAATAGCCTGAAGCAAACGCTCGGCTTGCGGGAACTGGGACGTGTTGTAGGTGCGCAAGAGCTTGATATCCATCGCAGCTAGAATCTTCACATCGTCAACCAGCTGCTCGACTGTCGGCCCGTCCTCACGAGTTAACCCACGGTAGCCACCAAAAGAGATCGCTCGGTAATCAGGGTTGCCAAAAATCATTTCGGGTGCTGGGCTTGAGACACTCTGCTCTTCGACAGTGCAAGAGGCCAGTGGGAAACAAACAAAAACAATGAGGAAGACACAGCGCTTTAAGGCTTGCATACGAAAAAACCCTTCTAGAACAAAGTGCATAGTATGAAGTTGCGCTCGCCCGGGCGCAGTAATGGCGAAATTGGCCGGTCGTATCGGCAACCCATTTCACCGCAAATCATCGTGCGCGGCAGAATCAAAAAAGGGGCCTCAGCCCCCATCTCACGATCAAGTTGTGCTAGTTCTAGAGTAGTCGGCCAGTGAAGACATACCGTCCTAGCCAATACCTTGCATAAGAAGCGTCGTCGCAACGCAGAGCATCACCAACCAGGTCACGATATTGCCGACCATCCCAAAGATATTGGGAACCTTCGCTTGCTGGATACCATAAGCATGAAAGATACGTGCCACGAAAAGTGTGCCGCCAAGAATACTGATCGTTTGAGCCGATGCGCCCGTCATGGCCATGACACCCAGCCCAATCAAAATAATGGGTACGTATTCCGTATTGTTCCCATGAGCTCGGACCGCTTTTTCAAGCATGACCTGATCCGCCGAATCCCCCTTGAAGCGATGCCGCACCACATTGAGTGCCAGTAAAAATGTTAGAAGAAGATTGAGGCCGACATACAGTGCCAGCGCGCTAATTTGTGCTGCTTCCATCCTGCTTGATCTCCATGAACAGATAATGAGTTAACCGGCTTTTTGTTTATTTAATCGATCACCGGCGTCATCACTGTGCCTTTATTTCAAGGCCCCGTAAACGATGTTCTTCAGCTGGCCACGAAAGTTGAACGTCGATGACGGTATCAGCTGCGTCATGAAAATGACCTGCAAATCTTCTTCGGGATCAACCCAAAATATCGTGGAAGCTCGTCCACCCCAATAGAAGTCGCCCGCACCCACCGTACACGATGCAACCTCATCCAGTGTCGATGCAAAACCAAGGCCAAAGCCAACGCCCTCATTGGCTGTCTCAGAAAACGCCCCAAGCGCCATTTGGGCCAGTGACTTCCGACCCATCAAATGGTTCGCCGTCATGAGTTCCAATGTTCGGCGGCCTAAAAGCTGGTAGCCGTTGAACTGCCCACCCTGTCTCAGCATTTCGCAAAACGCCATGTAGTCAGCCGTTGTACCCACCAAACCACCGCCGCCAGAAAAAAAGTTTCGTTTGTGACGGTAGTGACTGGTATGAGGGTCGTCCTCAAGCAGCACCTGTTTATCCATCGATCGCATGTAACACGCGGCAAATCGATCAAGCTTTTCGTCAGTGACACGAAATCCGGTATCCGCCATACCGAGAGGGTCAAAAATCCGTTCGCGTAGGAATGATTCGAACGGTTGACCCGAGATGATTTCGACGAGCGCACCACACACATCGGTCGCAAGTGAGTAGCACCACTTATGACCGGGGTCATACAGCAGAGGAACGCGTCCCAACTTATCGGCAAACTCAAGGAGCGTCTCACCGCCTCCTCTGGCAATGCCAAGGTCTTGATAGGCTTGATCAACCGGACTCTCCAAACCCGGCAACAGACCACCGTAGGTCAGCCCCGCCGTATGGCTCAATATGTGCTGCATGGTTGGTGGATTGGCCGGACGGCGTGTCACCATCTGATCTCCCTCGCCGCGCTCCCATACTTCCTGGCCTCGCCAAGAGGGAATAAATCGGTGTATCGGATCCGTCAACTGAAAACGGCCCTCTTCCCACAGCATCATGAGTGCGACCGATGTGATGGGTTTTGACATCGAGTAGATGCGAAAAATCGTGTCGTCCTGCATGGGTTTACTGCGCTCACGATCCATCAAGCCGATCGATTCAAAATAGGCGGGGATACCGTGCCGAGAAACCAGCACCTGACAGCCCGGTATTTTTTCTGGCTCGATATAACTCTGCCGAAGGTGCTCCCCGATGCGCGCTAGCTTGGCCTCTTCAAACCCTGCTGCTTTTGCGTCTACTGCAACTGTCACAGGTCCTTCCTTATTCATTATTAGTTCACTATGTGCAGTCGAAAGCCTAACGGGTAAAGACATCAAATGCGACAAGGCGAGCGGGCTACTGGTCTTGGAGAATGAACGTCAGCTGTACTACATTGCCCGCGTCACTAACAGGTTGCTCGCTATGAATCTCCAGCTACTTATTCTCGATACATTACGCTCGATGCCCCATTGGCTTCTGCCATTGGTTGCCGGCAGACCGT
>DPGN01000022.1 GCA_003523185.1 Halieaceae bacterium | reverse complement strand
TTGTTTTCGCCCGTTGGACTCGCGGGCACCGCGGGCGAGGATGGCGTGTCTACGTTCCTTGCGCTGGTAGCTGTTCTGCTTGCCTTGAATAGTGTCGTATGGTGGCGGTCAGTCGCCATTGCACGCGCATTGAGGTCATCGCATCCGTGAAGGAACAGCTCGACATTATCATCTCTGACTTACAAGCGAGTATGGGACGACATACTCCTAAGTCAGCCAACGCGAATGAGAGCGAGACGGGAGCAAGCACGCCTGCCTACGCCATTATTGGTACGGGGATGATGGGCCGAGAGCACATTCGAGCCATCTTGCAGCTGAAGCAGGCGCGTATCGTCGGCATTTTCGATGAAGACGCCGGAAGCGTTAACCGTGCAATACGCGAATTCACTCAGTCGGGACATGAAGCACCAGCCGTCTACACCGAGCTCGACGACCTCACTAATGATGACCGCGTTGATGCCATATTGATCTGCACGCCCAACTTCACGCATCGGCAAGTATTCGACGCTGTAAAGCACACGGAAAAGCCAATCTTTCTCGAAAAGCCAATGGCAACGACGTTAGAGGATGCCATCTACTTAGCGGAGGCATCGCTCAGTTACCCCTCCTCAATTCTTCTTGGCATGCAGTATCGCTATAAATCGCAATACCAGCTGGCGTTAAGCGCAATAAACAATGGCGATGTCGGTTCTGTGAAGATGATCAGCCTCTGTGAATATCGGCCGGCCTTTCTTCCCAAAGTGAAGGAGTGGAACAAATTCGCTATTTATTCAGGCGGCACCTTAGTTGAGAAATGCTGCCACTACTTCGATCTCATGAATCGCATTGCGGCCTCGTTGCCCGCCCACGTATTTGCTTCAGGTGGTAGGGCCGTGAACTTCAAAGATTTCAGTTACGAGGGCCAGGCATCGGACATCGACGACCATGCACTCGTTATCGTCGAGTATGAAAATGGGGTAAGAGGGCAATTTACACTCAATATGTTTAGCGAGGAGCTTTACGAGGGCCTCACTGTCAGCGGGGACCGCGGCACTCTTCGGGCAGAAGAACAGGCGAGCTTTAAGCCCGGACGAGGATCCTCCTCCAAGATCACGGTCGAGGTGCCAGGGCATACCGCCTACGACGGCTTCGATTGTACGTTCCCGAGCGCTATTGAATCAGGCGGACATTACGGCTCTACATTATTCGAGCACGTACGCTTCGCCAAAAGGGTTCAAGGCCAACAAAGCGATGGTGCCTCCTGTGCCGAGGGGCTGTGGGCTATCATTACGGCATGGATGGCGCAGGAGTCTATAAGGACCAATACGGTGGTTGATGTCCGAGAGACACTTGCCCGTCTCGGTTTAGACCCCTTTGGTGAGGGTCTCATTCCAGAGATCAATCAGCGCCCCACATCAGACGAGACGAATCCTTCATGACCGTGCCGCATGTGCCCATACTCAGCCCAGAGCTACTGCCGATTTCACTCGGCACACCCTTAGACGGCCGCTCAAAAACCGTAGTCAGTGACCTAATCAATCCCTATGGGTTTGTGGTCTTCAGAGGCTACGGCGTTAGCTCTGATCAGGAGTTCCACGACTTCATCGAGTGTTTTGGTCTCCCCAACTTCACTTATGCCGAATCGTTCTCTAATGCTGTCAGACGCAATCGCACACCGCGCGTATTTACCGCGAACGAGGCGCCGCCTGAGATCGAAATTTTTCTGCATCACGAAATGGCTCAAACGCTTATCTTCCCCAGTCAGCTGTTTTTCTTTTGTGAACAAGCCCCGACCGAGGGAGGAGCAACGCCCATTGGTCGATCAGATCTCGCGCTTGCCGCGCTCGAGCGAGCAAGACCCCACTTTGTGGAAAAACTGCGGAATCTAGGCGTGCGATATCGTAATGCCATGCCGGACTCTGCTGACCTGGCATCAGGTCAGGGTCGCAGCTGGAGAGATACACTCAACGTGGTGGATCAGAAACAGGCAGAGCGCCGTCTCAAAGAGTTGGGGTACAACTTTCGGTGGCTGGATGACGGCGGCATATCGGTTCAAACACCACCACTGCTAGCCGTGGATGAATTCGGCCGAGGTAAGGACGTATTCTTCAACCAAATTGTGGCCGCCGCAGCCGGCTGGACCAATGACGAGAGCGATGAAGAGCCGCGCCTGTGTTATGGAGACTCCAGCCGTATTGATCAGGATGATTTAAATGCAGCAATAGCCGCGTGCTACGAGCACACCGTGGACCTAGAATGGCAGACTGGCGACGTCGTGCTCTTAGACAATCTAAAAGTCATGCATGGCAGGCGACCCTTCTCGGGCAGCCGCTCTATATTGGCATCACTCTGCACGCCGATATCGCGTCCAAGCCTCGCCTCATAACGTTAGCGACACAGTCCGAAAAAAGAGACCGCAAAAAACCACGAAAAGTGTTCGAGCCTTCCCAGCGTCACTAAAACCCACGTTACTTAAGCGGCATTGCTAAAACCGGTACCTCGGAAAACCGATACTACGAAAAATAGTTACGACAGTTTGAACGCTGCCATCGCCTCGTAATGCACCATCATGTCCGCAGCCAAAGCACGATCTGTCTCATCGAGCTGTGGCGCTGACGAGGGCGGCGACGAAAACTGCGTTGATGACTCCACCGCCCCGTACCAATGCGATGCCCAGACACCGTCGGTAGGCCTGCTTCCTACCTTCCAGTGAGTCATCGCACCTTCGCACCAAGCTACATCAAGCGCCACGCAGAGCTGCCGAAGCATGTGCGCCGGGTTGTTCAAAATGTCCAAGCTGTCAACGACTGGTGGACGCTTCCCAGTGATCACGGTGATCTCATCAAACAATTCGCGCTGCCGAATAATGCCAATGTCCTCCACCGACACGGAAGGCATCTTCTGCCGATAAGAGGCAATGACTCGCTCGGGCGAGCGAATCAAAAAGACGTGCTTTAGATCACGAGTCCAGGACAGATCCACACCCCGGGGCATATGGTGGGTCATATGTTTCTCATATTGGAGAGCGACAGACGACTGGGCAGACAATGCATCCACGACCGCCGCTCGCGTCCCTGGCTGACTAGCGATGATGTCATCCCGCATGGGGTGATCGGCGCCTGACTCGAGCAAATAGCAGGCATAGAAAGGCTCATCAACCACAAAACAATCTGGGCGCGAGTCCCATGAACGCATCATGGCCGTAGAAATATTGCGAGGACCCGACCAACCGGCGATACGAACCGTCATATCAGCGACTAAAGTTCTCCGGCAACGCACTCTCGCTGACAACCAACTCTTCGTACAGTGCCTGCAGCCGATCAACCATAGGACCGCGCTGCGTGTGCGTCATGGTACGGCCATCCACTTCAAAGACGGGCGTTAAACCCGCAAAGGTGCCCGTGACAAACGCCTCGTCGGCGCCATAGACCTGCATGAGCGAGAAATTCTTTTCGTAAACGGGGATACCGTTCGCTTTGCAGACGTTAATGACGTTGCGCCGCGTAATGCCGTCGAGGCAATAATCACCGGATGACGTCCAAACTTCTCCATCGCGCACAATAAAAAAGTGCGTGGAGTTGCAGGTAGCAACATGCCCGTGCGGATCCAGCATGAGTGCCTCGTCATAACCCGCTTTAGCTGCCTGAATACAACCGAAAATACAATTCAGCTTCGAGTGGCTGTTAATTCTGGGGTCTTGCACATCGGCATAGCCGCGACGCGTATAAACCGTATAAAGCCTCAGGCCGCGATCATTCAAACTCGGATCAGGCGCCTTGTATTCGGGAATGATGACAATTGTGGGGCCACCAATCGTTACCGCTGGATCCTGGTAGGGAGTCGACTTAATACCGCGGGTAACCATGAGCCGAATATGCACATGGTCTGTCATTTGGTTGGCCTCAAGTGTTTGGAACAAGCGATCAGTCAGATCCTGTTGCGACAACCCCATATCGAGATCGAGCGCCTTGGCTCCCTCCCAGAGGCGCTTAAGGTGCCGGCCCAAAAAGGGAATAGCACCGTTGTGCACGCGCAGACCTTCCCAGATACCGTCGCCCAAAATGAAACCGCTATCAAACACGGAAACCGTTGCTTGTTCGCGAGGAATCAACGCTCCGTTGATATTGATAAGTATCGATTCATTGCGGTTGTCGGGAGCATACGTATGAGTGCTATTGGCCATTCAGAAAATCTCCGGAAATGCATGAGGCGAAGACCGCTTAGTCTGCTGAAACGACTTAGCGGCCGCAACCGCCGGGATATTAAGTGAGTCGCACCAGCTAAAGCAGCAAGAAGCGACGCTCGCGGAGCGCTCAGATGGCCCCGGCGATACCGACTTAATTGCAAAGCCAGAATTCAAGCGGTTTCGTGGTTTATCGCGCCGAAAGTCCCGGTTGTCGAATTTGGCTCACGTGGCGGGAGTTTGCTATGAGATAACACACTCGGATTTCTCCCTATTTTAATTTTAAAACCGAGATCAGTAACAGGATTTAACTATGAATTCCATGACACGGATCATTACCCGCCTTCTGGTAGTAAGCTTGCTGGCCTTCGCAGCTGCGTGTTCAGATACCAGCGATAAGGTAATTTATGATGGCGACCTCCCAACTGCCCCTGTAGCAGACACGCCATCCTCAGACCCTGAACCAGAGCCAGGCAACATCATTGATGTTGCTACCGAGGCTGGAGGTTTCAGTGAGTTTTTGGCAGCGGCTGAAAGCGCGGGCCTGTTGGATGCTCTCACGGACGAAACTGCGTCGCTGACTATTTTCGCCCCCACTGACGATGCATTCACCGCACTTGGGAAAATTGCGAGTCCAAGCGTCGGCGCAAAAGTCGCGCTGAGTGAGCTAAGCAGTGATGAGCTAGCCAATATCTTGCTCTACCACGTGCTCTCGGGCGAGGTTAGTGTCTTAGGTGCCGGCGAATTGGCGCCAACCACGGTCGAAACATTGAATGGTGCCGATGTCGCTATCACGATGCGTGACGATGATTACCTGTACGTCAACATGGCCAAGGTCGTGTCTTACGATATCGAAGCGTCTAACGGGGTTATCCACGTCATTGAAGAAGTCCTGCTTCCTCCTGACACCTCGATGTCGGATATGAGTATCGCGGACATCGTCGAGGCCAGTGGTGACTTCGATACACTCGAAACAGCGATTGTCACAGCCAATATGCTGACAGACCTCGCTGATGAAGAGGCAACGTTTACTGTATTTGCCCCAACGGATGCTGCGTTCGACGAGCTTGGTGATGCCGCGTTGAACTACGCGCTGGGCAACCTCGATCTTTTATCCAACACGTTGAGCTACCACCTGGTTGCCGGTGCGGAGCTGTATTCGAGTGATGCAATTGTTGCTGCCGCCGCTGGAAGCAAGGTCGCAATGGCAAATGGTGACGAGTCAACATTCGCATTGGATTACGCAGGCGTAATGATCAACGACGCGAACATCGTTACGACTGATATCGTTGCTTCAAACGGCGTTATCCACGTTATTGATATGGTTATGGACGCGCCCAGCTCAGAACCACCACCCATTGCGATTACGCTCGCCGCGGAGGGTTCGTTCACGACTTTAGTAGACCTCGTTGCTGAGGCAGATTTGACAGATGCGCTGATGGATCCGTCAGCAAATTTGACCGTCTTCGCTCCAACAGATGATGCGTTTGCGTTAATACCGGGTGAAGATCTGGCGGCACTTCGCGCGGACACTGATGCGCTGGCCAGTGCCCTGCAGTACCACCTGTATCCAGACACCATTGCCGCCGCAGATTTAGCGTTGCTTGCTGGCACACCTCTGTCGATGGCAACGGGCGACACTGCGGACATCAGCACTACCTCTGATGGCGGTGTGAAGATCAACGATGCAAATGTTATTACAGCTGATATCGCGGCTAACAACGGCATCATTCATGCTATCAACCGGGTTATATTCCCGTCGGAAGATGGTGAGGAACCAGGCTCTCCACTTTTGGGTCGCTGGAAAATTTCATCTGAGCCATATTC
>DPGN01000005.1 GCA_003523185.1 Halieaceae bacterium | reverse complement strand
TTAATCGCCACATTCCCAGCCCCACCTGGCCTGTCATCAACGCCCGCCACCTTAACAACGGGCACTGGCGCCTCCGGACTGATGCGTGTCGCCGCACCCTGCCAAAAACGGTCGAGCATGACATCACCGATGACCAGTACTTTGGCATCACGGAATTTAGGAAGCTTCGTCATCCGATATCACTCTTTCGGTTGTTCTGGTCTCGCGCCTAAACGCTTCTAGACCAGTTTATTAAAGGCGCTCAGGGCCTCATCGGCCGTGATACCCACCATACAATCAAATCGTCCCGCGCATGTAGGACTTCGCTTACAGGGTGCGCACTCGAGCCCATGATAAATCACTCTCACATTATCGCGACCCGTCTCGAGATAGGGACACGTGGAGCCAAACAGCGCGACGGTCGGAATGCCTGCAGCGATGCCCATGTGCGTGAGCCCAGTGTCTACACCGATGACTCCGGCAGCCTGTTTTACAAGGCCAGCGCTCACACCCAACGGATAATTGCCTACCCAGTTAAGTACCGGTAGTCCGTCCAGCAAAGTAGCCGCTTCCTCCCGGTCACCGGGACCGCCTAAACAGACCACCTGGTGCCCCGCATCTGAAAGGCGGCCAATGAGCGTTCGCCAATGCGCCTGTGTCCAATGCTTTTGCGGTCGTGTCGTAAAGGGTGCAACCACGACATACGGCGCCTCAGGCGCCACATCGGTCGCTCGCGCATCATCCGACGCCGACAACCCAAGTACCATCTCAAAGCTAGAGGTATCCCAACCCAAAGTATCAGCCAACGCGAGGTACTCGGAACTGATGCGTGACGTAATGCTCTTTTCGTACCGTTCCGTAAGAAAGATGCCATTGGGTTCCTTCGACTTGAAACCTATACGTTGGCGACTACCAGTTAACCAAGCGAGGAAAGCACTTTTAAGGAGCCCCTGAGCATCGATCACTAGATCATAGTTACGAGCCCGGAGCTTTCGTCTGAACGCCGCCACTGCGCTAAACAAGACTAAAAAGCGCTTTTCGCGCCAGAGCTCTTGCCACTCTTGGCGTGGCCATAAAATAACTTTGTTCAAGCCGGGTAGTTCGGTCAGTAAGGGACGAACCACGCCCTCTGATAGCCAATCAATATCGGCTTCCGGATATCGCTTTTTACATGCGGCAACCAAAGGTGATGCGAAGACCACGTCACCAATCGCACTCAACCGAATGATCAAAACACGCTTGGGCTCAGTAGCAATCATCGTTCTAAACGCTGATCAGGGTGCGTAGGTCTCGGTGACTTGTGGGCAATCCCTGTCCAACGCAATCAGCAAGGTAAAGGTAAGAAATATGAGATTACCGCCAATGTAGGAATACATCCCAACGGCTGTTCCCAACGGAAATACTGCAAGCAAGGCCGTCAAACCAGCCACAGCGACATGCATTCGCTCGTCCTGAACATAGCCCCACAGCCACCGCAAAAGTAAGCCATAACCAACCAGTCCAACCAACCCCGTCTCAGAAATCACTTCAAGAATGGTGAGGTGTGAGTGCCAGGTCTCGGCGAGACCTGGGATGGTGCTGGCATCGGTTGCCAGCGCGTATGTACCAAAACCACGCATACCCACACCGGTAAGCCAGTGGTCCATAAATGCCTGCCAAGACAGCTCCCATAATTGGGACTGATACAGGAATGACTGATATCGCGCTGGTGCCTCTGCAAGCGTACTTACCTGCCCCGTAACCACAGAAAGATACACGCCAAGCAGCAGTCCAATTATCGCCGAAATGACAAAACCAGTGACTTGCCGCTTTGCTCCGACTTCTTTGTTTCGCAGCGCTAACATTGTCCAGCCAGCGAGACCAATCAGAGCCAAGACAGCAGACGACTGATGCCCACTCATTACGATTGCTGCGTAAACAGGGAGCGAGAGAATACCAACGCCCATGCCACCGGCACGCCGGAGCGCTTCAAGAAAGAATGGCGACAGAATGGCTAGCGTTGCACCGTAACCTAACTGCAGAGAGCCCGTTACAATCGCGCCCTCCTCACCCAGCTCTACCAGAGGGTCACCCAGAAGGCTCACACCCGTTAATAGCTGCACAAAACCGTCTATGGCCCACGCTACTAGCAAAATACCGAGGAATGACGTGATTCGCTTCGCATCGCCCTCCTCGATCTTCACACTCAATACGACCCAGGCTGCTAGCGCATAGGCAGCAAATCTAAAAACAGCCGATATTCCTCTGTCGAGATTGACCGAGAACACAAGACTGATGAGGCCTGGCAGCGCGATACACGCAAACAGCATAGCTGCTTTCTTCATACCCGGAGTGGAGAGAATCGCCTCGCGATTGGTAATCAATGTCAGCAGGCTGACAACCACCATCAACCAGATCAGCTGGCGAGTGGCCACGCTGACGGCAAGTGAGAAAAACAGGAACACCCACATAAGGGGTGCAGGAATAAGGTTTTGCTGTGGCATTCAGTGACTCTAATTACGGTCTTTATCCCGAATGTCGGGCTCCCCAAAGTTTCCGAAGAGTAACTAAATCACCTATTAAACTCCAGCTGAGCGTTGTAAAATAGCCAAAAATCAACAATTTAACTTGCGCCTGTCATAGCGAGAGTGTTTCATCGCGTCATGCTGTTATCTCATCAAAAAAAGTTCCTTTTCGTGCACATCGCGAAGACGGGCGGCACCAGTGTTCGTGCAGCTCTACAAAAGCATCGATGGCGCGACCCCTACTACGCGCCCGTCTGGATTGCCAGCAAGCTTAGCGGGCTCGTAAATCACAAAGTTGGCATCAAATTGCCCCGACACGCTAAGGCAATCGCAGCCAAGGAAATGCTGCCGCGCGACTTCTATGAGTCACTGTTCAAGTTTGCATTTGTTCGGAACCCCTGGGACCTACAGGTCAGCTCTTATCACCATATACAGCGAGAGCGCCCCCAGCTGCTTAAGCCCAATGAAACGTTCGAAGAGTTTTTGCGCCGAAAGCTTGACCCCTCAAGACCTTGGCAATACCACATCGACACTTCCATTACGCCGCAGAGCGACTATCTGGTCGACCTGAAAGGCAATCTGATTGTCGACTTTATCGGCCACTATGAGACGCTTCAGCAGGACTTCGACGAATGCTGCAAGCGAATTGGCATCCCGAAAATTGAGCTTCCTCATCGTCGTAAAGCAGACGATCGTCTCGCCTACCGCGACTACTACACACCAGAAACGCAGGCGCTCGTAACCGAGGCCTTTGCGCGCGATATCGAAATACTAGGGTACGAGTTCTAAGCCGTTGCCAGCAGCGTTCTGCAGGCGTCCGATAAATCGTCCACAGCAGTACAGCCTTCATAAGGCTCGCCACTGATGACGTGATAGCGATGAGGGATTCCCGACGCCAGTGCAGCCTCCATATCGGAATTCTTATCACCCACCATGGCACTGCGTGCCAGATCAATATCAAGTTCTTCTACGGCCCGATGAATGAGCCCCGGTCGTGGCTTTCTACAATCACAGGTTTTTCGATAGTGAGGCAGTATGGCCTCTGGTAGATGAGGACAAAAATAAACTCCCGCGATGGAGACTCCGCATTGGCTGAGCTCCTTGCACATACGCTCGGTTAGGACGTGGAAGTCTTCTTCGGTGTAAAACCCTCGTCCAATGCCCGATTGGTTGGTCACAACGACCAAGGCATAACCGGCCACGCACAACGTGCGCATAGCTTCAATCGCACCCGGTACGAACAAAAAGTTATCCCAATCGCCTACATAGCCAGAGTCGACGTTGATAACGCCGTCTCGGTCAAGGAACACAGCGGCGACTGTCATGGATCAGTCGGCATCCAAGCCCAGATATTCTTCGACGAGCGCACAAATGAGGTGGCCAATCACGATGTGCATCTCCTGAATCCGCGCAGTGACGTCCGAAGGTACGACAAGTGACACGTCACACTTGGCATTCAGTTCGCCGCCCGATTTGCCCGAGAGTCCAATGACAGAGCCACCTGCGCGATGCGCTGCGTCAACAGCCTTGAGGACATTGCCGGAGTTTCCGGAGGTGGAGATAGCAATCAATACGTCGCCCTCCCGACACAAACCCTCGACCTGCCGGCTAAAAACCTCGTCGTAGCCGTAGTCGTTACCAATGGCGGTTAACGCTGATGTGTCAGTTGTTAACGCTATTGCCGGCAGCGCGCGACGGTCGTTGACAAAGCGACCAATGAGTTCAGCCGCAATGTGCTGTGCGTCAGCCGCTGAACCGCCGTTACCGCACAGATAGATTCGTTGGCCCTGGGCAAGGGCGTTCCCACACAACTCCCCCGCTGACGCTATTTCGCTTTCAAGCTCAGCCATTTTTTCGACTACCTGCCTGTGCTCTTCCAGCGTTGATTTAACCAACTCGCGCATGCGCACGTCCCTCTAACGATAAATTTTGCAACAAAGGAGCTGAGACCTAGTCTCGCCCGACATGACCGCGTAAGGTTACCACGCGTGGATACCTTCGGAGCCAAAAAACCATGTTCGATGAGCAGTACGTTGACCCCTCCAGAGTTAATTTCGATGCTTTTAAAGCGCTGGATAGGACAACGGCTATCCTCATGCTCAACAAGCTCAAATTTTATGATCAAGCGCGTTATGAGACGGGTCATCCGCTAGCAAACACGCCCATGACCGGCGCGGAGGCTTACGCCAACTATGGGGCTGACAGTGGGCCGATCTTTTCCCGAGTAGGCGGCTCGATTGTCTGGCGTGGCAATTTCGAATCGACTGTGATTGGACCTAGTGATGAATCCTGGGATCAGGTATTCATCGCTCGCTATCCCAATGCGGGGGCCTTCCTTGAAATGGTCACCGATCCTGTATACCAGCAAGCAGTGAAACATCGACAAGCAGCTGTTCTGACTTCGCGATTGCAGCGCTTTGGTGAACTAGAGCTCGGTGATACGTTTTAACTCTAAATAGCTGAAAGCACACACATCGTCACCGCAGTCTTTAAACGGCAAAGGAGTCTTTGAACACGGTTCGCCCTGGTGATCAAAACGATCGTCATCTTAGGTCTTGAGTTATCTCGATTACTGATTCAGCAGAAGAACTCTCAACTGTGGCGATGCCTATCGCCTGTGCCTCACCAAATCGACCGCGCCCACCGGCATTGTGTCATTCAAACCCTAATTGTCCCTATCTTCAAAACGCTCGGTCTTTTTTTCTCCCATGCGTTTGTAAATGATGGGGATACACAACAATCCGACAATAATTAGCGTCCACATATGGTTACTATCCACCTATTGGCCATCTACTGACCATCTATTGACCGTCCATTGGGCCAACAGCTGTACCCCAGGCCACCATTTCCGATACGCCTTGTGACACCATCGACGACGCGAAACGAACGCCCACGACCATTGTTGCGCCCATTCGAGCCGCGTCTTCTTGCATCCGGTAGATCGCTTCCTCTCGAGCATCGGCCATAAGCTTTGTGTAAGACGTCACCTCTCCACCCACCAGGTTCTTCAACCCCGCGGTGATATCACGAGCAATATTTCTAGAGCGAGCGGTACTGCCTCGCACCAACCCTAATGGACGCATCCCATCGGGTACTGATTCAATGCTGACTAGCGCGATAGTTTTGGGGTCACTCATCATGCTTACCTCACTGTTCGTCTACGTGAATAAAAAGACTGGTTAATCGCTCGGATAAGCAGCGATGCATTCCACCTCCAATCTAGCCCCCAAGGCGAGGCCATTGGCCCCGAGGGCAGATCGTGCCGGATAAGGCGGCTCAAAATAGCTCGTGTAAATGGTATTGAACTCGCCCCACTCCGCGACATCGGCCAGAAATACGGTGCACTTAACCACATCGGAAAAGCCAAGCCCTCGGCGCTCGAGCGCACCGCCGATATTGCTCATGATTTGACGGGTCTCACCGGCGATACCGCCCTCAACTAACTCATTATTTTCGTCGACACCAACCTGACCGGAGATAAACAAAATATTGCCAACACGCACTGACTCAGAAAATGGGTAACCTTTTCCTGCCATTGGACCCTCGTCGAAAAACTCTGGATCGGCAACGGCGCTCAAAGGGGCCATAAACATGGAGAGCAATACCGCAATGTGAATCCGCATCATCCTCAAGTCTCCCGCTATTCGAGCCCTGTTTATTGAACCCGTGGCTAAAACCTACATGCGCTCAGACAAAGATTCAAATCCTGCTATCATCCGCCCCGCGCGAGGTGCTCATGTCCCCAGATCTCATCCTTCTATTCATTCCAACCATTGCCTCGGTGTCCTTCACGCCCGGGTTATGCATGACACTTGCGTTCACACTGGGTTTATCGATTGGTTATAAACGTACGCTCTGGATGATGATAGGTGAGTTGACCGGTGTAGCAACAGTTTTTGCCGCGACGTTTTGGAGTCTTGGCTGGCTACTATCGCGAGATCCTATTTATTTTCAGGTAGTTTCATTGGTTGGCGGCACATATTTGCTGTATCTCGCCCTTCGTCTGTTTAATGAGACCCCTGAGGATCTTAAGGCACGCAGACTCGACGAAACCCACTCAGGTGCGCTGATACTGCTGGGATTCGTGACAGCGGTTAGCAATCCCAAAGGCTGGGCCTTCTTGATGGCGCTCCTTCCCGGCTTCGTGCAAAGCGACACCCCTCTCTACCCCCAATTCGTAACCATGCTCATCATCATGATGAGCACAGAGTTCATTGCTATGACGACTTATGCGACGGGCGGTCAGTGGCTAGCTAAACGTCTCGCTGATTCTCAGGGGCTGATGAATGCCAATCGCGTAGCAGCCACCATGCTCGGTCTAGCCGGTCTCTGGGTGCTCAGTGGCGCTGTGCTCTAGCGTCGTCACGGGTTCTCGGCAATAAACTCTTTGATGAACTGAACAAGCTCGCCGGGGATATCTTCCTGACAGAAGTGCCCCACTCCGGAAACTTCGACGATCGGCGCAGTCGGAAAGAGTCCTCGAAAATCACTGACAGCATGATCAGGCGCGATACCGAAATCCTTGTCGCCCGATATCAACATCGCGGGTTTTGATTTCATCGCTTCGATGTCGCCGCTCTCCATGGTTTCGAACACAAAGGGTAGGAAGCGCCCGTAGTGCACATCGAGGGGGAAGTTGATCGCGCCAATGCAGCTCTCTCGATCGGGAAACGGCGCGGAGTAAGCCTCGATCCAGGTGTCATCCACAGCCGCCGTATTCTGAAAACCGATAATTTTCATTACCGACAAGACGGTACTACCCAGTTCGCCCAGTATTCCGTTGAGTGTGCCCGCCTCTTCGTGCTTCTCAATCCACTGAAACCAGGGCGTTTTTCCACCTGCTGACTGACCACCGCCGTAACCAAGAACGGTATTCATAAGAAAAAGCCGTTTCACAAGGTGAGGGTTTCTGGCTGTAAACGCACCAGCGATGGGGCCACCCCAGTCCTGACAGACGATCGTAATGTCTGACAGGTCGAGATCAGCGACGAATCGCTCGAGGTTTTCAACATGAGTTTGAAGCGTGTAAACGCGGTCCTGTGGTGTTTCAGATTTTCCAAAACCCATGTGATCTGGCACCACTACCCTGAAATTTTCGGCGAGCGGACCAATCATGTTTCGGTAGAGGTAACCCCAGGTAGGCTCACCATGTAGACACAGAATCACCTCTCCCTTAGCAGGTCCCTCGTCGACATAGTGCTGACGAAAACCTGCTGTATTTGTGAAATGCGGTTCAAATGGCCAGGTGCCGTTAAACGTCTCACTTGCTGGAATCATCGCAATCACCCCAATGTTTTTATTAATTTATGTTGGCTCTATGCTTACACTTGGGCCATGAAGCTCATAACCCCTTCTCAAGACCCCTCAAAAGACTATAGCACTCGAATGTCGACCGGCGACTACGTTCCCTACGCCTACATAAACACAAGCGAGCGAGTTTTTGATGTTCAAGGGAAAGCGGGCGAGCCCAATATCCTGTTGTTTCTCAAGGACAGTCATCTAGAGATAACCCCACGCGCGTTACAGCTGCGTCTACCCTTTAGACACTTTGTGTTCACCCCGTCGTCAATCGACATTGAGCATGGCCGCTGGTTCCACTCTGCCGAGTTTTGTCATCTCTTTCAGCACGAGCTTGCGCCCATCAGTGCTTTCGTCACCGACAGTAATTTGAAGATTGTTGACTTTGTTGACGCGCAAACCCTTGAGGAACTGCAGCAGGAGCTAGCCAACTTCACTTTACCCAGTACTGAATCACCCGCCCCGGTGCTAGTGATCAACAATGCAATCGACGAGGCACTCGCAGAAGATCTTATCGAGTATATCGACGCCCACCAGGAAGAGGGGTTTGTTGCAGACAAAGACTTTAAGCGACGACTACATATCCACCCATCGGCCGATTTGGAAAAACGTCTCGACGACAAATTGAGTAAGTCCGTCCTACCCGAGATTGAAAAGGTTTTTTATTCTGAAATTACCCATCGCGAGACCTACAAAATTTGCAAATACGCTGGAGAAA
Organism: Halieaceae bacterium; assembly: GCA_003523185.1. GTDB lineage: Bacteria > Pseudomonadota > Gammaproteobacteria > Pseudomonadales > Halieaceae > Luminiphilus. Next base: position 8,979 of record DPGN01000005.1, on the reverse strand, counting down.
ATAGCGGCAAATTTGGGAAACATCGCGACACCATCTTTCCTCACCTACATCGTCGCTATGCGATGACCTTGGTTTTGAACGATGATTATGAAGGGGGTGGCATTGCGTTCCCGGAATACAACTCACAGCTTCTGAGCGTGCCCAAGTACGGCGCTGTCATTTTTCCGGGATCGCTTTTCCATCAGGTCAATGAAATCGGCTCAGGGAATCGTTACGTCATCATCAGTTTCTTTTTTGGTGAGGCCGAGGCCAGCGAAAAAGAAGGCAGTGAGCGATATCGCTTCAAAGTGAAGCGAAACGTCGCAGGCTTGACACTCAACAGTCTGATACCCAGTTAATCTTCAGCGTAACGGTAGTTCGGGAAGACACGCTTTAGCTCGTCGTGTATTCCCGCAAAGTCATAGTACGCTCGTAACGAACGTTCATCGCCGACACCGAAACGCGCCATACTGTCGCCCAGAGTATCGCTGTAGACGGGATCGACCTGCTCAATGTGGTCTAGACCCAGCAAGTATTTCACCTTCGACCACGTGGCTTCAGGCCAGCCTGTGCGATTTGCATTGCTGATGCGTTTGACCTCATCGGGAATTCGATCACGTGATCCCTCGTAGTCTGTTGCCAACGCATGCTGCGTGGGACAAAAGATGTCAAACCCATGAGTCCAGAGGCGCACGGCATACAACACTTGCTCTGCAGCATGTAAGCCGAAATCAAGTTCCGGGTCGTAAGGAAAACGCCTGCGATCTTTTGCCCGCATAAACAGCATCGCTGCGCTTATACCGAGCGACGTAGCCGGTACCTCTGGCAACTTAATCAATGAGCCGTGACTCTTGATCGCATCTGCTTCGATATATCGATAACGATTCACGTGGCCGATGCGATCAAGATGATCGGATGACGCCATATTTTTAATGTTCATTGGATAGTGCGACAGGACAGCGCTGTCATTGAGCTCCGAGGCTTTAGCGAACTCCTGAATTAGAATCTCGTCCCAGCCGGGAAAAAATCGCGAGTGACAATCGATTTGCAAGAAGTAGTCAGCGTCGCTCATCAGTGCTTCGCACCGCGCTCGCGCATAAATAGGTCCCCGCGCTTGGGTAACATCGATACGATCTACGGTTACTCGCGCAATGTCGTTTAGTTCCTCGTAAGAAGCGTCGTTGGGCTTGGCCTGAAGGCAAACCCCTATCTCTACGCGAGCAGGACTGCCCGCCTTTTCAAAACAATCCTTTACCGTATCCACAACATCGGGATCGCAAAAACAAGCAATCGAAACGAAGATTTTTCCTGAAGATGCAGTCATTTTAACAGCCGTTGGCGTCGATTTTGGTGTTATTTCAGTCAAGTTCGCAACGGATTCCGGTGGTGCCTCATCCGCATGATGGCCTACAACATTCTGTCCGTGACGGTATAAGCGGTATCTAAGCTGATCGGCCGAAAATCGAAGGATTTCCTCTCTAAATTCAGGTCGGTTGTATTCGAAATACAAAAACGGTCGAGTACGAGCTATGGTCTCGACGGCGCCTTTGAGTACCGACAACTCCATGCCCTCTACGTCAATTTTGATAAGGTGACACTGATCTGGCGAAATGGCATCGATCGTTGTGATGTCACCCTCTTCCTTGAACGTATCGAATGAAAGCGAGTATCCACCAAAGTTATTCGCGCGTTCGTAGTTGGGAACCGGTATATCGACCTTCCCCTCCTCATCTCCCACAGCGAGCCGATAAGGCCACACATTTTGATAACGCCCCAGCAAGGCATTGGCACACAGAATCTTGAAGAGAAATCGTTGGGGCTCAAAACTCAGCACTCGCCCCTCGGGGCCAACGCACTGAGAAAAGAACAACGTGTGATTACCCACATTAGCGCCAACATAGAGAATCGTGTCGCCACTAGCGATTAGAGGGCCAAGCAGTGCTTTTTCGTCAGGCGCGTAATCGCCTGTCGTGCGAAGGCTTTCACAGATGACTGTATCGGTTTCCAACAGATACATAGGGCCATTAACGGTCTCATGAAGCTTTACCAGGCTGTCCGTCTCCGAGCTCAACTCTTTTAAACCTCTGAATGACTCTCAGCGATCGTCTGATTCGACGCCATAAACGAACCGCCCGACGCATACTTGCGCTTCGTTTCCTCGCTCCACTGCTCTTCCTCTCCCGATTTCGCGCCGTAAGCGAGGCCGCGCTTAACGCCGGGTCTTTGATGTACGCGTTCCTTCCAGGCAAGCACATTGGGATGCAAAGTAATGTCGATCTTGCTCCACTTGTAACCGCGGACCCACGGGAAAATCGCGATGTCGGCGATGGTGAAGTCCTCGCCACAAACAAAAGATTTTTCCTCGAGTTGCTTGTCAAGCACCCGCAGAAGACGCTGAGCCTCTGCATTGAAACGGGCGAGCGGATGAACCTTTTGTTCCTCCGGCAGATCGGCCATGTAGCGGGTGTAGCTGAGTTTATTACCGAACGTGGGGCCCAAACCCGCAGCTTGCCATGTCAGCCATTGTAGAACGTCGTAGCGGTCAGCACCGCTTGGATACAGGCTAGACGGGAACTGCTCCCCGAGGTACTGAAGGATCGCGCAGCTCTCCATGAGTCTTATGTCGCCATGCACCAATCCGGGTATTTTCTGGTTGGCTGACACGGCGGTGAAGGTGTCGCTAAATTGCTCGCCGTTCATGATATCAACGGTAATGACTTCAATCGACGGAAGCGCTATCTCGAGCTCCCGGAGCTCCTCGATCATGATACTGACCTTCCAGTCGTTGGGCGTAGCGGCAGTCCACAGCGCTAATGATTGTGTCATTCAAGGCCCATTTTCATTTGCCCCATGAAGTCCAGTTTCCCTAATGGCACTCCGTGCATGCGTAGCATGTCGTAGACCGTTGTTACGTGAAAATAAAAGTTGGGAAGCGAGAACGACAGTAAGAAGTTGGGGTTGGTAAAAGGAATCTCCATTCCCCCTCCCCTGAACACCATGGTTTTATCGGACAAGGCAGCCATCGATTCCTCGGTCTCCTGACTAAGACTTTCGACCGCTTGGTCAACAAGATCGGATAAACCTGGCCAGCTCGTGTCCTCGACGCTCGGCGGTGGCTCAAACAAACCATCGCGCATCGCGTGAAGCGCTCCGTAGGAGTGATGCCAAATGCTCACGACCTGAAAGCTGAATGGATGCATGTCGTCTTGAAGCCGAAAATTGACGATAGCACCAAGGTCGATTCCCCGTGCTTCGGCATGGGACTCTGCTGTTCTTAGGATATGCTGCGTCGCACCCAACATCTGCAGGTATTGCCCAACACTCACCTCATAAAACGATAACGACACGTTTGTTCTCCTTTAGTTCTCGTAAACGCCAATCATCCAAATATCCTGTAACTCGCGTGTGTTGAGGCAGCTAAAACCCTACAACGTGGAGTGCTTTTTGCCTCTCCGCCAAGTAATGAACCGTATTCCCATCAAATAGCGCGCTCTGCTCAAGTTTCATTTGTACCCGCTGGTTATTCCACTCGGGAACCCGCGCCACGACATTGCCTTCAATGGCATACCCCGTCATCGGATACAGAGGCCAGTCTCCGCGTCCAATAGTGGGTCCCTGGTTATCCCACATGCCTATGGTGGGGCCTGGAGCATGCCCATAGACACCCAAGGGGTGCGTATAGATGGCGTGTTGAATGTTCAATTTCTTGAGGCTGTCTTGTGCTGCAGCAAGAATCTCGTTCCCTGTCCGACCCGTGACAAACTCTGCCGTCAATGCGTCTTGCCATCGGTTGCCAGTACGCATAGCCTCTACCAAGCCTTTGGGCGGCTCTGACTCACCTAACTTGAGGACATAACCCATTTCCTGAGTATCGGTGCATAAACCGAGATAGCAGAGCCCAACATCGGTATGAAGCACATCACCACGTCGAATAATCCCATCTCTCGAGCCGTCACCAAGAAACGGCGCGTTCTCACTAAAATCAGCGCCTTCCCATTGGCGATTCACATCTGGGTGAAACCATGGCTCCAACCCCTCTTCCTCAAAGCGAGTCCTTATAAACCACGAGACGTCACCCACGGTCGTGACGCCGGGGGTAATGACTTCGCTACTGAATGCTCTCGCGATGGTTTCGCGTGCAATGGCCACCGCGCGCTGCCACACCTCAACTTCGCCCTCAGTACGAGTTTCCATCCAACGCACAACTAACCGCTCGGATGACTGCAAACGAGTTTGCAGTTCGGGACTCAGTGACGCCGCAAGCTTGCTATACAAGCTGTGGCTAATGCCATCGGCGACAGGCCAGGTATCGCTCGTATTGACGGCGATCGTCTGTGGATCGCGCTCCGCTATCACCTCGGCAAGTCGCTGCCACTGTGCATCCAGATCACCGCCCTCCCATGCTGCCTCATACATGGCGCCTAGCGGATAGCGACTGACAGTTAAGCGCTCTACACCTTGGTCCCCGCGGTCAAAGAAAACCAACATGGTGGTACGACGCGCTGTGAAACGGGGTTTTGGGACAAGAGACAGGAACACCGGGTCGTCGTTGTACTCACGGGCAATAACGAGCCACATGTCCACACCGGTCTCACGCATGAGTGTTGGTAACAACGAATCAAGCCGCTCCTCCAGTAGGCGATTTTGTACGTCGGGACGCCGCTCGTAGTCTTCTATGGCGACCTCTGCAATAGCTGACTGCACTGTCATCACAAGCAGTAACAAAACACCAGAAACGAACGATCGTTGATGAACTAACCACATAAGCCTGATTTCCCTTCTGTACTCGTGTTGCAGCTGTCGTTATTTGCCTAGCCACTCAGCGAAACGGCTATGTTTCAACCTCATGCCCAGTCAGTAATATCACTAATGATCACAATAACCTAAAAACCGATCATTTCGTCGCTTCACGCTGCTTCAAGACTCTACAACAGGTAGCTAGATCGCTTATCAGATAGTCTTTTCAAGCGACTGTTTTAGTTCAGATATTCTGGAAAGACGCATTGATATATCGAGCTCATCTTAATCACGCCTTGTCAATTAAATCCTGCCAGACACCCATCAGCTTTCCAGGCTCCCAAATCTTATGTAAATCAGCTTGGGCCTGCTCCGTAGACCATCCCAGTCGCTCGGTGCGGTATTTAAAGAAAAACGCCGAGACACGCATGTTGGCGGCGCAATGCACCCAGACGCGATCGTCATCACAGGATTCAAATGCGTTGATAAAGCGCTCAAAGTCATCACGGGTAGGATTCGTGAACACGACCGGCAAATGGATGTAACGAATACCCATGCTCTCGAGAATGTCATCCTCGTTACCCAGGGCGTTCTCGTGACTTTTTGGCGCTAGATTGATGACCGTCGTATAGCCAGCCTCCTTCACGAGACCAAATTGGGCCTCGGTCGGCTGCCCTGACGTCGCCACACGGTCGTCTAACTGGATAAAGTTGAAAATATCGTTGAGTGATTCGAGCTTACCCTCGACACCCAAGCGTTGCCGCACCCGTGTTCCCATGTAGCCGAGAACCGTTGTAAACGTATTCGCCACCTTACCCCCGAACCTTAGCGGGTCCGCTGAAATTTCAGCTACCTAATGAGCGCTGTTTAAACCATTACCGGCAGCGGTTTATTGATCGGCTGGCTCAACGTTTTAGGATCTTCTGCAAACCCAATTATCGCGCTAAATCCAGACGTCTGCTCTCGGTGAACCACCCCTTTGCGCCCAACAATTTTAGTGCCCGCACCACAGGTTCGAGACTCACCGCTTTCGACATCGAAAATAGTCAACTCACCCGCAGTAATAAACGTCAACGAATCGAAATCGTGCCAGTGAAACTCGTTGTCATCTGCGGGAAAATCAAATTTGTGCGCGGTATAACCTGCCATCTCGCACTGAGCAAAGGCGTCAGCCTCATCTTTAAAACATCCGAGTCGTTCGTCCATGGGTCTTCTCCAAGTCTCTCGTAATCATTGCCACGTCAGTTTGGCAAAGAAACTCTGGATACACCACTCGAGACAAAACAACGTACAGAATTTGACTTCAAAGTGTATTCCCTAGTGAAAACTACGCGCTGACGCGCTTCAGGAGCTCAGGCACAAACTTTGACGGCCTACCGATCCACTGCCCTACCGCGCAACTTAAGCATCTGAACCGCAACGCCAACCACGTAAAGCCCTAAGAACGCGAGATGAAACCCCTGAAGTACAGGTGAATCGAACGAGTCGATAAAGGGGTCTCCCACGGGCAAGCGACGCAGAAAATCAGTAATCGCTGGAATCATGTGAAACAGGATTGTCGCACTGTAGGCAATCGCCTGAAAGTACACCGAGAAACGACCAAACAAATTGAGCCGCTCGAGTACAAAACCACCAAATGCCGCCGCTAGCGTTAGAACGGCAAGATAATGCGCAATACCGAAGCCACCTTGGTTGTAGATGCCCAGTGCAGATCCGGCCACCACCACTGTCACCACGAGATACGCCGCACCCTCCCGGTCAGTGGAGCGAATAAATCCGTACTTTCGTATTGTCACTAACGCCAGCAACAGTGCCAGCACTCCCATAATCGTGTGGAACCATCCAAGCATCGTCATTGCTGGCATCATCTACCCCCTATTTTTAGTTTGTGGTTAATCTCTAAAAAGACGCTTAGTGGCGCTCATGGCTGTGAGAATTTATGTATCAGCGCCAAGATAAGGCTCCCAAAAGCCGCGTATGCGAGATTGGATAGCACTCGACTCCAATCGAGGCCTCCAAACTCTATCCAGACGACACAGCCGATCCCTATAGGCATAAAGCCAATGAAAAAGCGCTTCATATTCCTTGACGTATCTTTGAACTCTCCTAAAACCCAAAACAGCGGGATATACACCGTTAGGAGACAGATAACCGACAGGGCAAAGTACGAATAGCCAGGCATAGGGCAAAGCTCTTGATCGCAAAGCCTTCTAGGTTACAGCGCCCTGCAAGACTTAGACAGCGTGCACTGCCAATACGCCGACAAAAACGCCCTGCTGAGCTTGTAAATAAGCACCAATGAGAGGATCTTAAGGTTATTGTGGATGATCAGGACGCTAGCATGTACCTGGAATACCAGAATCAGAACAGTCATCAGACCTTGCGCGAGGCCATCGAGGAGTACCATCGGTATCTCACGCACATCGGTCGGCAGATCCTGACAGATAGCCCTGAGGATGCTGATCCCATCTGGCTCTATCACGACGCAACACATGCGATTTTTGGGCACGACACCACCATTGAGGGTGAAGCTGCCTTGGATTTCTGGGTCTTTTTCGGGACCACCTTCTCTTGGAAGTTACTCAAAACGTATCAGCAACTGCCGGAAATCAAGGACCTCAGCCGAGCGTTGGTATCAGAGCTTGGTCTTACGTTCATTCCCAAACTGTATTGGCGAAATAAGCGCGTTATTTGGACAGTCATCCGGCACACGCGCCGAATGCAGAAGAAGTGGCCCTTTGAACTACCCGCAACCCTATTGGATCGAAGACTCAATGACCTGCGAGAGGAATACGGCATTACGGTGCTGACGAGCGAACAAAAAGTACCGAGTCGCCTTACAGAGTTCGACTACTCAATCGTGAGCGAAATTTCCTAAGTTGAAGTCCCCGAAACATACCGATCGTAAAACAGGCCGAAGTTTTCAAATGTGAAGGCTCGGGCCTGGGCACCGATCGCACCTCCCTCACCAATGTACTCGAAGGCGTGATAGCAGCCCTCGTAAACCGTATGTGCCAGATCAATCCCAGCAGCTCGAAGCCCCTCGACGTAGGCCCCTGTTTCCCAATAGAAGGGGTCTTTATCACCTACATAAGTGATGGTGGGTGGTAAGCCAACGAGGGAATCAGCGCGCGCAGGGGCTGCGTAAGCGCTTGGGGTTTCACCACGACCTCTCACACCGCGTAAATAAGCGCCCCATCCAATCGCGTTAAGCGCGGTGTCCCAAACAGGAGGATCAATATCACGTTGCGGGTCGGTCGGCTGCGTATCGTCAATCATGGGATAAAAAGGCATTTGGAAGGCAACGTCGACATCGCCCGTATCACGGGCTTTCAGTGCCACCGCCGCGGTGAGACCGCCGCCTGCGCTATGTCCACCAATCATTATTTTATCTGAGCATCCCAAGGCATCGGCATTGTCATGCGCCCAGATCATTGCGTCATAACAATCCTGAAAACCACCCGGAAATGGCTTTTGGTGCGCCTTTCGGTAATCGGGCGCCACAACAACGCAAGGCCTCGTCTGAATGAAGAGTTTGATCAACTCAGCGGATCCCTCGGGTACGCCCATGATGTACCCACCACCATGAGAGTAAACTAGGCAAGGCAGCGGCTCCGCGACATTGGGGGGACGATAAATACGCGTCCTTATCGAGTAATTATCCAAGCTGCTGGGTATGGTGACCGTCGAGCAATCGAGCCCGACCACATCTGACCCCGCCTCTCTGCGCCGCAGCCAGTCAATGACCCTGATTACGCCGGGAATCCGCATGAGCCTCGCCATTCGCCGCAACCGGGGCACCTGATGTTGAAGTTCAGGGTGGAAATCATCGACTTCGATGTGCATGAGACATTCCTTTCAACGGGTGTTACCGAATAAGCGATGGGCTAAATTTGGGAGCCTTGCTTTCTGAGGCAACGCGAGACATCTTTACGTCCATCAATAATAAATCACAAGAGAAATACGATGTCTGAATTTCCATTACCTAACGTTTCTACCGACCTCAGCGGTCAAGTAGCTTTTGTCACGGGGACTACCTCCGGTTTGGGAAAACGGTTTGCAAAAATCCTTGCGGCCTGTGGTGCCAAAGTCGTCGCAACGGGTCGGCGCGTCGATCGTTTGGAGGCACTTGCAGAGGAGATTCGCGCTGACGGCGGTATTTGCGAGCCCATCGCGATCGATATGACCTCACGCGATAGCATTCGTGCGGCAGTCGTTGAGGCTGAATCGCGGCTTGGCACCATTCAGATTCTGATCAATAAC
>DPGN01000008.1 GCA_003523185.1 Halieaceae bacterium | reverse complement strand
CGTGCTGCGGCCTACAATCAGCAGTTTGGTGTTTTTCGCCTTGCTGATCTTGCGCCCGCGAGTTTCCGAAGCTCAGAGTATTACAAGAACTGGTACAAACACTGTGGCTATGAGGACGAATGCGGGCTACTCATCCGTCTTGCTAACGAGAACTTTATCAATATCTCTATTGGTCTTACGTCCGAAGGGGCCCGCTTCAGGGTTGGGCAAGCAAAGTTACTCGCGAGTATTTACGAGCTAACAGCCTCGCTCTGCCGCCGACACTTCCTAGAAGTACTGGAAGCGCAAAAGAAAACGACCCTACGAGAGCGCATGCATCGATCGCTTGCAGCGTTTGGTGCCAGTGTGCTCACCCGTCGAGAAAGGCAGGTGGTCGAACTGGTCTTGCTAGGTCACAACACTCGCTTAATTGCCGAGAAACTCGGCATCTCGATCGAAACGGTAAAGCTGCATCGGAAGCATGCTTACGCCAAATTGGATATCAGCTCTCAGGCAGAGCTCTTCTTCCTGTTCATGGAAGCGCTGTCTCACTGGTCGGGCGATCCTGATACCGACCCCCTCATTGCCTATCAAGGAGGTCAGTGACTGTGACTGAGCTCTCGTTGGCTGATGGCTTTGCGGCACTCAATCGCGGCGATCTCGCCACGGCTGGCGAGGCCTGCAAGCAGGCGCTAGCCAAGGACCAAAAGCACGTGCCCGCGCACTTCTTAGTGGGATTGGTGGCGCTAGAAGGAAAGCAGCGTCGTGTTGCGCACGAAGCCTTCAAGTCGGTGGTGCGACTTGACAAGGATCATGCCGCCGCATGGGCCCATATCGCGAACCTCTGTATTGCCGAGGGACGAATGGATGCAACAGAACTTGCCTTGCGTGAGATTCGCAGAATTCGGCCGAGAGACCCAGCAGTGATTGAACTGACCGGGACCGTCCTCAATAAAATGGGAGAGTTCGAAACCGCAGAGGCTTTTTTCCATAAAGCACACCAACTCGCTCCAGAACATCCATCAGCAATAATGAACCTCGCTAACGCGCGTGTTGCTCTTGGGAAGATCGATGACGCAGTGCCGCTATTTAGACGAGCGATCGAGCTAGAACCCAGAGGAGCCCAGTGTCATTGGGGTCTCGCCAATGCTGTAAAAGCGTCCACAACCGAGCACATTGATGAAATGCAGGCTTTACTCGACGCGGACACGCACTCGCTACGCCAAAAAAGCTTTTTATATTATGCCGTGGGCAAAGAAAGCGAAGACCTTCGCGATTGGCCATCCGCTATATCAGCTTTCATCAAGGGCGCGAGCGCCCGCAGATCCACCGTAGAGTTTAATGAAGCCGATGAAATAGCGCTCTACGAAGCCATCAAGGAAACATTTACATCGGGCTGGCTCGATAGACAGCCGCCCGGCATCGCTGATCCATCCCCCATCTTTGTTCTCGGCCAGCCGAGAACTGGCACAACACTGATCGAGCGCATTATTACCAGCCACTCGCTGGTTCACTCAGCAGGTGAGCTGCAACAATTTGGCCTAGCCGTCCGGCGTGCAACGCGTCACAGTGACCCCAAACGCTTCACAAAGACCCTTTTTCAGAATGCGGCAGACATAGACCCGGCGACTATTGGCCAGCTTTACATCAAATCAACGGCAAAACAGCGCGGTAAAAATGCGTTCTTCGTTGATAAGTTGCCACTCAACTATCTCAATATTCCATTGATCTTAGCCGCCTTGCCCAAGGCAAAAATTGTGCACTTAGTGCGTGGCCCAATGGATGCCTGCTTTGCCAGTTTCAAACAGCTGTTTGCCGACGCTTATCTACACTCTTACGATCAGGGTGAAATGGCTCGGCACCATGCCAGGTATAGGGATCTTATGGATCATTTCAGACGTGAGTTCCCGGGCCGTATTATTGATATTAGCTACGAGGCAACGGCCAGTGATTTGGAGCCCAATGCGCGATCACTCATCGGCAAGCTCGGACTTGACTGGGAAGACGCGTGCCTAAACTTCCATCAAAGTAGCTCAGGCATTGCAACGGCAAGCTCGGTTCAAGTTCGAGAGCCGGCACACACCCGATCAATCGGGCGGTGGCGGAACTATGAAAAAGAGCTGCAACCGATGATAGCGACGCTGGAAAAGATGGGGGTTCCCTTAGACTAACGCCAGAGTATACTTTGGCAATTGGCAACGAAAAAACGATGTACTAAAAAACACAAAAAGAGAGCGCTCCCGGTAGTTTTAGGGCACTCCTCCACTCGAGGAAATTATCATGTCACAGCCTAATAGCCGCAGACCCAGTTCGCGATTAATCCTCCCACTAGCCGTCTCTGCAGCCCTGATTGGAACAGGTCCTGCAGCCGCTCAAACGCTCGAAGAAGTCATTGTTACAGCGACTAAGCGCGAGCAGGGCATCATGGACGTACCGCTCGCGATTACCGCGCTGTCTGGAGACTTCATCGAAGATACCAATCTCAACGATGTCAAAGACCTGATTGCTTACACACCCGGCGTCAGCGGTAACTCCCAAGACTCGTACATCGATGCGGTTAGCATCCGAGGTGTTAGAACGCAGGATTTTGGTGTGGGTGGCGATCCGTCCTCAGCATTCTTCAAGAACGACCTGTACGAGGGGCGCAATGGCGCGGCAGTGACCAGTTTATTCGATGTGGAGCGAGCAGAGGTGCTTCGGGGTCCACAAGGCTTCCTCTTCGGCAGAAACTCTATTGGTGGTGCGTTTAGCGTCCACACCAAGAAAGCGGAGATCGGCTCGAATGAGGCTTTCGTCGACTTCGACTTTGGGCAACGTGGCCACGCCGTTTTTGAGGGTGCGGTCAATATCCCGGTTAGCGACAACTTCGCAATGCGACTCGCAGGCTATTCGTCCAAAGAAGATGGTTTTTCTCGAAATGTGTTCTCCGGTCGCGACGAAATAGATCATGAAAAGTGGGCGATCCGCTGGTCAACCACCTATGAAGCCGACAATTTCACTGTTCGGACCGTAGTCGATCACGAAGATCGTAAACAATCCGGTTCGATGTACCGCGCAATCGATACGGGCGATATCTGGGACACGTTCGACGAATACATAATTGATGACGCATCACTCGGCGGAACAAATCAACAACTGGATTCAGATATTAGTTCTGGCGACGCTGACGTTGGCGAACTCACGACAATTGGTGTGTTTGTCGACTACGACCTGGGCTTTGCCACGCTGACATCGAATACAGGCTACAAAGATCACGACTATTACTACTCTGAGGACTACGACGGCACACCACTGAATATCAACAACTTCCAATTCCAGCAGTCTGGGACGTACTTCCAGCAGGAGTTCCGATTATCAGGTAATGATGATGGACCGCTTGGTTGGTATGCGGGTGTTTCCTACTACGACGAGGATCTTGATGCCACATTTAATGCAGTAGGATCGGAAGATCTGATGTGTCAGTACTACTACAACAGTTACTACGACGAGGTTTACTACTTCAATCCGGCGTATGAAACCTGTAATGACTTTTATTACGTCACCTATTATTTAGGTTTTGAGCCCTCGGCAAGTGGAAACCTCGAAGAGTCCGGCATGATTAAAGGGCGCTATAGCGGCTGGGCTGCCTACGTCAATCTTGATAGAGACCTGACCGATACCGTGAATGTCGCTCTTGGCCTGAGATATACCAAGGATGACAAAGACTTTGGGTTGCTTGTGCCCGAGCCAGAGAGTGGTTTGGGACCTTACTTCACTTATGGTTTTGCAACGGCGGAATACATAGAAGACTCGAAGTCATGGAGCGATACAACAGCTCGGGTTGCACTTACGTGGACCCCTACCGACGACAACATGTTCTTCGCCAACTACACACAGGGCTTCAAGTCGGGAGGTTTCGGTAGTTTCTGGATTCAAGACGATGCCGGAATTCCGCCACTCTACGAAACGGGCATCACCCAAAGTGACGGCTATAAACCCGGTACGTTCCGTCCGGAGCAAATGGACTCATACGAAGTAGGATTCAAGACTACTTACCTAGATGGGGCCGGAAACCTGGATATCACCGCGTTCTTCTACGACTACACCGACGCGCAGGTGATTACCTACGTCGATGTTGATGCTGATGGGGACGGATCAATCGATGCGTTCTCGGCTCGGGTGCTCAATGTTGGGCAAACTGATGGCTCGGGGGTTGAAGCTTCTACCACGTTGGCGATGAATGAGTTCACCACGCTTTATCTATCGGTCGGCTATCTCGACACCGAGGCCACGGGCTTATCAGAAATCTGTGGGATCGATGGAACCAACGAGGGCGATGGATTAGGCTGCGAAGGAAGTCGCGTTTTCTGGGCGCCCGAGCTTACGGTTGCGGGCAAACTTGACGTCGAGTTCCCCATGCAAAACGGCAGCATCAACAGTAGCTTCGAAATTTCGTACGAGAGTGAGCGAGGCGGCAGTTGGGAAGGCAACCCAGAAGGCATGATCAGTTCATATTCGGTCGCGAATTTACGCGTGGGCTATGAGTCCGATAACAACTGGTATGTGCAAGCCTACGCTGAGAACGTTTTCAATGAGTTCACGTGGGACGGCTACAATGCTAACGGTGGAATTTTGCCGTCGCACTTCTTCGGCCCCATGCGCCCAAGAACTTTCGGTATCCGAACAGGAATTAGCTGGGACTAAGATTGTCTTTCAGGTAAAGCCTACTGCTCGGCCAGCAAACCTTCTCGGTGCGCTGGCCGAGACGTTTTTGGAGACAGCCAAATTGCAATAAAAGCGGGGGCGAAATCAGGATCTTCCACGCTACCCACCCAGGTCCCGTTGTAGAAAAAACGGCTGACGCCTTGCTCGTCGACATCAAACGCAATCTTGTCACCCCTTTTGACATCCGGCCACATAGCCAAGACCGCTGCTTCCCACTCCGATCGTCGAGGGTCATCAAACTCCAGATGATCCCACTCCTTCGCTGTCTGCTTTGCCAGAAAACTTCCGGAGATATTACGTTGATATGTGAGCTCAAACCGGAACGAGTGACGGGGATCATCCCACTGACCGGTTTTAGTGAATAACTTGGAATTAAAGACCTTAAAAAATGCGACTCGTAATTGCGAGCTTCCCACAAGCGTAAGCGGTCGCGCTTGCTCGAGGGTCAGCACCTCGGAGGCATAAGGTGCGGGCTCAAAGTCTTCAGTTTGGCTCAGCCCTACGAGCGGGATGCCGCAGAGACACAAAAATAGTAGTAGTCGAGCCACCGGCATTAAGGTGCTGCAAGCTCCCGCTGACTGAACTTCACCATAAGTGGCAGCATCACCATCCACAGCGGCACCAGAATTAACATCGTGGTGACATCACCCAGCGGCAATGTGACAGCACCGAACTTGGCACCAGCCAAATAGTTGGCAGGGGCGATCGCGCCCAAAACAATGGGACGCCAGCGGCTCTCAGACAAAAACGCCATGGCTCTTGGCAACACCGTTGGAAAAACAAACCATAGGCACACCATCCACAGAGGAAACAACGGCGCGCCAAATTCATAAACACCGGTCATCGCCAGCGTAAAATCAACACCAATACCAAGGGCCGCACACGGGAGTACTCGATTCAGTTCAGAGCGAATATCTGCGACCGCCGCGTAGTGGAAAGCTATGAGCGCGGCTGTCAGCAACATCCAGTCCTCTCTACCGAGGACACAACTAAACCAGGTGGTCTGGAACCACACGGCGTTAAACCAGGTTTTTTCTATCAACGTCATGTGGCTGATACGGCGTGACCGCTGTTAGGGATTGCCCGCGCCGCTATTTTACGTTGTAAAACGCCGCTGTCTTATCCAGAGCCGAGGTCAGTTTTGAGACGAGCGCATCGACTTCTTCAGTCGATGTCACAAATGGTGGCGACATAATCATCGCATCACCCGTTTGCCGAACCATCAGTCCGTTTTCAATGGCTCTATCACGGGTGTATACGGCACCCCCAGACTCCGGTGCCAAACGCTCCCGCGACCCTTTGTCTTTCACCAGCTCCACCGCGGCGACCAAGCCTTTTGCTCTGACCTGTCCGACCACCGGATGATCTACCAACGACTCAAGCGCCTGAGCGAAGTAAGGTGCCAGGTCGTTGGCGGACGATTCGAGAATAGACGTATTTTGAAGCACGTCCATTGTTGCAAGCCCGGCCGCACATGAGGCTGGGTGACCCGAATAGGTCAAACCATGTGCAAACTCACCGCCGTGGCCCAGCAAGACATCGGCCACTTTGTCACTAACGAGGCTTCCACCAAGGGGCATGTAGCCATTAGTGACAGCCTTTGCAAAGGTGATCAGGTCGGGCTTCGTTCCATAAGTTTGGAAGCCAAACAAATTGCCAGTCCGGCCAAAGCCACAAATTACCTCGTCAGAAATAAACAAGATATCGCGCTCATCCAAAATCTTCTGAACCGCTGGCCAATAGGTATCAGGCGGAATGATGACACCGCCGGCACCTTGAATAGGCTCAGCAATGAACGCTGCGATATTGTCCTCGCCAAGCTCATCTATTTTCTTCGCCAACTCGTTTGCTGCCCATAGCCCAAACTCGTCAGGACTCATATCGCCACCTAACTCGAACCAGTAAGGCTGCTCAATGTGGCGGATGTAATCCAAACCCTGAGTTTGCTCGTGCATAGTGCTCATGCCACCCAAAGATGCAGCTGCGATAGTGCTGCCGTGGTAAGCATTCTTCCTGCTGATAATCAGCCGCTTACTCGGCTTACCCAGGAGCTCGTAATACCGGTGTACAAATTTGATCTGCGTGTCGTTTGCCTCAGACCCCGAGTTTGTAAAGAACACCTTGTTAAAGTTGGCCGGCGCCATGCCACAGAGACGCGTCGCTAGCTCGACGGCCGGTTGGTTAG
Organism: Halieaceae bacterium; assembly: GCA_003523185.1. Taxonomy (GTDB): domain Bacteria; phylum Pseudomonadota; class Gammaproteobacteria; order Pseudomonadales; family Halieaceae; genus Luminiphilus. Next base: position 2,429 of record DPGN01000008.1, on the reverse strand, counting down.
AGCACTTGAAGAAATTGTTGTAGAACGGAAGCTCCATTAACTGATCAGCGACCGCTTTTTTGATGCCATCCTGGCTATAGCCAAGACTGCAGCACCATAGACCGGACATCGCATCTTGAATCTTATTGCCGTCAGAGTCGTATATGTAAATGTGCTCAGCACGGCTTACAATTCGACCGCCATTTGCCGCGTAATCACGAAAATCAGTGAACGGATGCAAATGATGCTGTTGATCAAGTTGTCGTAGCTGATTCGTTTCTAGGGTCGCATTCACGGTATCATCTCCAGTTGAGGGTTATATTGTCCACAAGCACGCTCGGCGGCGCCTTACCCCGATCGGGTAAGAGCGCTCTTATTCAAGGAAATTCCTAAGAATGTTGGTGAACGAAGAATACAGGGGACTCGTCTATCCCTGGGGACGAAAGAGTCCCGTCGGATACGGTGAGCCACTCGAAGTCGCGCCCGGGGTCTGGTGGGTGCGATTTGAAATGCCAGGCGGGCTCGACCACATCAACATTTGGTTGCTCGAAGAGGTAGACGGTTGGACAGTTGTGGATACCTGCATGAAGCTCGACAGCGCTAAGGCGCAATGGGAGTCGCTCTTTACGGGATTTATGCAAGGAAAGCCCATCGTTCGTGTCATTTGCACCCACTTGCACCCCGATCACATCGGTTTAGCCGGATGGCTCTGCGAGCGCTTTGATTGCGAGGTGTGGATGACGCGAAGTGAATACCTAAATGGCAGTCTGCTTCTAAGTTATACCTCCGACGAGGTACCGAGCACGGCGCTGCAGTTTTACAAACGCGCGGGGTTCAGTGACGACATGATGGCGAGCTACCAGCAGCGTTTTGGCACCTTTGGAAAAATGTCCGAACCATTGCCACACAGTTATCGACGCATTGTGGACCTAGAGACCATTAATATCGGCGATCATTATTGGCAGGTGGTTATCGGCCAAGGCCACTCTCCCGAGCACGCCTGTCTGTATTGCCCGGGCCTAAAGCTCATCATTGCCGGTGACCAAATTCTCCCAAGAATTACGCCTAACGTATCGGTATTCCCCACTGAGCCAGATGGGAACCCGTTGGAGTATTGGCTGTCCTCAAACACGCGCCTACTCGATATTCTGCCAGAAGATCTGCTGGTACTACCCGCACACCAGTCGCCATTCAAAGGCGCGAGAACACGCCTCAACCAGATCATAGACAGCCACCGTCAATCGCTTGCGAGGCTCTATAACAACTTGGCTGAGGCGAAGACCGTTCCCGAATGCTTCGTGCATCTGTTTAATCGCGAGTTAAAAGAACACGAAGTGCACTTGGCCACAGGTGAAACCATTGCGCACCTGAACTACTTGGTGCAGCGCGGAAACGTCACTCGCGACGTCAATGCCGATGGACTTTACACCTACACTGCCAACCCAAACTCGGAGTTCATCCACGCAGATGACGTCGCTGCTTAACCGGTTCATTGCGCGAGCAGCGCGCTATCTCTACCTGCGCCGTCACGAAAAGCTGTGGGATGGTGTTCCACTGGACCCCGTTGCAGTCAGCAATCTTTGTGTGGAGCTTGACGGCCGCCAGGTAGGGTTACGCATGTACCATGGCAATGCGGATAAGCCCATGGTGATTTATGCCCACGGCGGCGGCTTCGTCGTGGGTAGCCTCGAGACTCACGATCGATTTTGTCGAGCACTGAGTTTAAATAGCGGCTGTAGCCTTATTTCGATCGACTATCGGCTTGCCCCAGACCACACCTTCCCGGCAGCGCACGATGACTGTCTAGAGGCGACGAAGTGGGTGCTCGACAACTTGGATAATCTCGCCCCTAACAACGGCTTGTTCATCCTCGCGGGCGATAGCGCTGGCGGAAACCTTGCCATCGCCTCGACATTGGAGCTTCAGGAACGCTACGGCATCGCCGGCTGTCTGGCGCTCTATCCGGCCACTCAGCATTACATCAGTGATTTACCCTCGTACACCGAGCACGCTAAAACGGGTCTTGTGCCAGCGCGACGCATGCGATGGTTCTGCGATACCTATCTGAATGGTATGGCACCGGCTGATCCCGCATTGGAGCGAATGTTCCCGGGACGGCGGACAACGCTTAACCTATTCCCAAGGACACTGATCATTACCGCCGAGCGAGATCCAATTCGTGACGACGGAGCTCGGTTTGCCGTGAGGCTTCACCGATCAGGCTGCAAGATAACGTACAAACACCTGCCGCAGGCGAGCCATGGATTCGTATGCTCTGAGGGCGACTCAGAGCATTTTGGGGAAGCCGTGCGGATAGCGAGCCAATGGCTAGCAACACCGCTTATTCTGAAATCGACTCAAGCAGATTTAGAATCTCCGACTTCTCAAGCTGTCTAGGACAGAAGTAGCCATCACCCTCGTCCATGGCCGCCTCGGCAATAACATCAAAC
>DPGN01000085.1:4758-16128 GCA_003523185.1 Halieaceae bacterium | reverse complement strand
TCTGCGTCGGCAACTCCATCGTTGTCATCATCCGTGTCAGCGTTGTTACCAATGCCATCGCCATCCGTATCGACTGATTCAGCAGGATCAAGCGGAAACGCATCATCACCATCACGAACACCATCGTTATCATCATCAGGGTCGACAGGGTCGGCTAATCCGTCACCGTCGGTATCCGGCGTGTCGTCCTCTACTGGAACATCCCCGTAAAGAATCTCGGGATCAGTTTCCTCCTCGAAGGTACCAACATCAGTTTGTCCGGTCGAAACGTGCTCAACGGCTTCCTGCAGATCTTCCTGGCCCGCGGCTGATAATCCCGCTGCTGTCTCAGAGGTTGGATCAATAGCTTCATCGCCCAAAATAGTATTAGTGTCAGCCACTGCATCTGCCACCGCTTCGACGACCTCAACTGGTACATCTGAGTCGGGAGCCGCAACCGAGACCGCTTCTGTAATTACCTCTGCAACCAGATCACTGCTGGCAAGGTCTGGTTCATCAGACTCGATGACTGAATCTGCAATGGCCGCAGCCACCGCCAATACCGACGCCTCAGCATCAAAACTGTCACCTGTACTACTCGAAACGATCGTTTGAGTGGTTAGAATGATTAGGTTTAGCTTCGCGTTAATTCGCTGCGCCGCTTGAGCAGCCTCACTACCCGCACTCGCCTCTTCCCAGATATCGCTCGCAATGAGTTCGTCCGGAGACGCATCAATGCCAAGTCTTTGCAATATCTGTGTCTTCTGCTCCATGGTTTCCGCAGTCGACAGGACAGTCGTTATGGCGTTTACGTTGATCGAGCCCGAGGCATCTACTGGAACGTCACTGATCAAAACGAGATCTGAAAGCTCCTTACCAGTCGCAGTATCAACACCACCAGTCGATTTTACTTGCAGACTTTGGGTATCGATTTCCTCTGGGATTAACCAGAATCCCTCGTCATCCGTCTCAACGGCGTCCGCAACCGAGCCAGACTCCCCGGTGACGACCACCCTAGCTCCAGATACTGGACCATCGACTACACGACCCTCCAAAGCGTCTTGGATCGTGATCGATAGGGCTTCGTCGTCTGACGCATTCCCATCCGAGACCACAATTAGTATCTCGTAAACATTGTTCTCGCCGTCGTCCGAGGGCGCCTCAAAATCGAAAGCGGCACTGGGTACAAGTTCGTTACTTGTTGTGATGCCAAAAAAGGAAGCGTCCGCTCCGGCCAATGAGAACGTCAGAGAATCTCCATCGGCGTCCGAGGCAGAGAGCGTTACTATGACTTGAGAGGTGCCCTCGAACAGGATTTGGTCGCCAACAGCATCCAGTACCGGTGAGTTGTTTGGAGGAGGCACCACCACTGCGCCCCCGTCTGACCCATTCCCACCACCGCCACCACAGGCAGTTAATAAGAGAGCCCAAAATAACGAGAGAACAATCTGGATTTTTTTCATTGGATTAATCACTACACCGACGACACTTGATCATTACGCAGATTCAGAACTTTGGAAGCGATGTGGGGCGCCAACCCCATTAACGCCCGACAATTGAGACATTCAAGTGTGACAAAAGGGACAAGCCGTCAAGCATTTGACAAATAAAGTCGCAAGGCGCGGAAGGTGTCCTCCCAAAAGCCCGGCTTATCAACTTCTTGTTCATCGAGTGCGTTTTAACCAGCAGCCAAACGGTAGCTCTCAAAACAAGTGCATTGATAGGGACACGGCAGTAGTATTGCCACTCAGCCTGCTTTGTACACGTGACGTCAACTCGAAATTCAATGTCTCCCGCCAGCGATTTAAGTCAGCACACGCCGATGATGCGCCAGTTTCTGGCCATCAAAGAGGCGCACCCAGACGAACTGCTGTTCTATCGCATGGGCGATTTCTACGAGCTCTTCTATCGCGATGCAGAGATTGCAGCCCCCGTGCTCGATATCACGTTGACGTCGCGTGGGAAGTCAGCCGGCGAGCCTATTCCGATGGCGGGTGTGCCCTTCCATGCAGCCGAAAGCTACCTAGCAAAGCTTGTCCGGGCTGGATTTTCGGTCGCCATTGCGGAGCAAATCGGTGACCCAAACGAATCTAAAGGACCTGTCGAAAGAAAGGTGGTTCGCGTTGTAACGCCGGGAACGCTCACCGACGAATCCCTGCTCGATGCGAGCGGTGATGCATTGATTGTCTCCGTATTTCGGAAGCAGCTCAGTTCGGGTATTGCCTGGATGGATCTGAGCAGCGGGCGATTCCTGGTCACGGAAGTTGAGGGAGATGAAGCACTCAGCGCTGAATTACAGCGGCTTTCACCGGCGGAATTGCTCCTCCCCGAGGAAGCGAGCGTACCGTTGCTAGGCGACCGCGTGGCGATCAGACGCCTTGCGTCCTGGCAGTTCGACGAAGACAGCGCGCGTGCCCAGCTGAATGAGCACTTTCAGACACGAGATTTGAGTGGATTTGGCTGCGATGACCTCTCGCTGGCCATAGCGGCGGCAGGTTGCCTGTTAGATTATGTGAAAGACACGCAGCGCAATGACTTACCTCATCTCACCTCGATACGTCACGAGCGTCAAAGCGACTCGGTCATTCTGGATGCCGCGACTCGCCGGAACCTTGAGATCGACCTGAACCTCCATGGCGGCGAGGACAATACGTTGTTCTCGGTATACAACTCGACGGTAACGGCGATGGGGACGCGCCACCTCAAACGCTGGTTACATAGGCCTGTGACCCTCCGCTCAGTCCTCGAGGCCCGTCTTGATGCCGTCTCGCGATTGACGCAAGACTATGCGTTCGAGACAACGCGACAGGCACTTAAGCCCATCGCAGATCTTGAGCGCATATTGGCAAGAGTCGCATTGCGCTCATCGCGGCCGCGAGATCTTACGCGGTTGCGCGATAGCCTCTGGGCATTGCCGGCACTGACAACAGCCACCCCTCACGAGGCGAGCCTACTTCAAACGCTGCACAGTGATATTGGTAAGTACCCCGAGCTCTGTGAGCTCCTGAGTAGCGCACTTGTTGAATCACCACCTGTGGTCATTAGAGATGGCGGAGTTCTTGCTGAAGGCTATGACGAAGAGCTCGATGAGTTGCGTGGCATCAGTGAGAACGCAGGCGAATACCTTGTGGATATCGAGCGTCGAGAGCGAGAGGCAACGGGACTATCCACGCTCAAAGTGGGTTACAACAGGGTTCATGGGTATTACATAGAAATTAGCCGTCAGCAGTCGGACCAGGCCCCCGACACCTACCAGCGACGACAGACACTCAAGAACGTCGAGCGATTTATCACACCTGAGCTCAAGCAGTTCGAAGACAAGGCCTTATCCAGTCGAAGCCGAGCATTAGCGCGAGAAAAGTTTTTGTATGAGGCCCTGGTAGAGCAGATTGCAGAGGATTTATTGCCTCTACAAACGACCTCGCGAGCTATCTGCGATCTCGATGTGCTGGCCTGCTTTGCGGAGCGTGCTAATGCCTTATCACTGAGTCGCCCTGCGTTTAGCGAGCAGGCGCAGCTCGATATCTCTAATGGACGACACCCCGTTGTTGAACAGGTGAGTGACAAGCCGTTTATCGCCAACAATACCTTGCTCAATGAAGATAGGCGCATGCTGCTCATTACAGGACCCAATATGGGCGGCAAATCGACGTACATGCGTCAAAACGCGCTTATTGTCCTACTGGCACACTGCGGAGCTTTTGTACCGGCGGATAGCGTGTCCCTGTCGCTCGTTGACCGCATTTTCACTCGCATTGGATCCTCAGACGATCTGGCAAGCGGCTTATCCACGTTCATGGTTGAAATGACTGAGACCGCCAATATCCTGCACAACGCCAGCGAGAAAAGCCTTGTGCTGATGGATGAAGTCGGTCGTGGCACGAGTACGTTCGATGGCTTGAGCATTGCGTGGGCATCGGCAGTCGCACTCGCCGAGCGTGTCCGTGCCCTTACCTTTTTTGCGACACATTATTTTGAGCTCACCGCTCTGCCGGACGAGCATGCCTCTATGGCAAACGTTCATTTAGATGCCACAGAGCATGAGGACCATGTCGTATTCATGCATCACATTCAGGAGGGACCTGCAAATCGCAGTTTTGGGCTAGAAGTTGCTAAACTAGCGGGCGTTCCGGCGGGGGTATTATTTCACGCTCGGCAGAAACTTGGCGAACTCGAGAGTCAACAGATGGTAGAGCGTCCACCGGCCATGGGTGGACAAGAAGATCTTTTCAGTGCACCCACAGTCAATAGTCCAGTCCTAGACGTCTTGTCAGACATTGATCCTGATCAACTATCGCCCAAAGAGGCGTTGGATGCACTGTATATGATGAAAACTTTACTAGACACCTAGTTCGTCTTAATATTTTGACACTCACCGCGGTAAATCTCTAAATAAAGCGGGTATTGGGGGAAACGTTATGACATTCGTCGTTGGCGAAGACTGCATTAAATGTAAACACACGGACTGTGTGGAAGTGTGTCCAGTGGACTGCTTTTACGAAGGTCCAAACTTTTTGGTGATCCACCCGGATGAGTGTATCGACTGCGCACTCTGCGAGCCCGAGTGCCCCATTGACGCGATCTTTTCTGAAGATGAGTTACCCGCAGACCAGGAAAACTTCCTTGAACTCAACGCGGAACTGGCCGAGATCTGGCCCAACATCACAGAAAAGAAAGACGCGCCAGGTGACGCCGCTGATTGGGAAGGAAAGCCCGGCAAACTTGCGCTCTTGGAGCGCTAGTCCTCATACCAGTAACTCTTCTTCCGACAGGCCATCACGCAGCGCGGCGCGCTTGAGCCTAGCCAATGCGTCAATCTGTATCTGCCTCACCCGCTCTCGGGTGAGGCCAACCTCCTCCCCCACCGCCTCTAAGGTTGAAGCTTCGTAGCCCATCAATCCGAATCGTCTTGCAAGTATCTCGCGCTGGCGATCTGGAAGATCATCTAACCAATCTTCGAGGCACCCCTCGACCTTTTGGTCATCGACAATTGAAAACGGATTATCCTCTCCCTGTGACGGGACAGTTTCAACAAGACTGCGATCGCTGTCAGTGGAGAGTTGGTTATCAACCGAGGTTATTTTTTCGGACAGTTTAAGAAGGTTGCTCACCTCTCCCGGGTCACGATCAAGAACATCCGCAATCTCACTCGTCGACGGCTCGCGCCGCAAGGAACTTCTCAACTCCCGCGTGCATCGCACAATGATGTTAATGTCTTTTTGAATATGGATAGGTAGCCTGATAGTTCTACCCTGGTTCATTAAGGCGCGTTCAATACTCTGACGGATCCACCATGTCGCATAGGTGGAGAACCTGAAGCCACGATCGGGGTCGAACTTCTCAACAGCGCGGATCAGGCCCAGATTCCCCTCCTCGATCAAGTCAAGCAGCGGCAGCGCACGATTTGTATAGCGCTTCGCGATCATCACCACTAAGCGCAAATTGCTGTTAATCATCCGATGCCGAGCCATCTCATCACCGGCTTGTAGCGCTTTTGCGACAAGAACCTCTTCAGCCGCTGTTAGCAGCGGTGTTGAACCAATTTCGTTGAGATAAAGCTGCAGGGGATCGGCATCACGAATCTTATCCGACGACTCGTCTGGCGTGATCGCTTTGCTCTTTTCTGTTTGAAAATTTAGCGCGGCCTCACTGGCTGCGGGTGATTCAAGTGTTTCAAGGTCTGCCATAAGAGTTTCCACCCCTCTTTGGCGCCCCTCACTCTCAACGACGCCTGGGAAGCACTGTCAGCGGGTCTATAGGTTGACCCCGTCGACGTAGCTCGAAATGCAACTTCACTGTATCGGTTCCGCTGCTACCCATGGTTGCTATCTGCTGTCCTGCTTCAATCTTCATATTCTCTGAGACTAGCAATCGCTCGTTGTGACCGTAGGCACTTAAGTACGTTTCGTTGTGCTTGATAATCAGTAACGAGCCATAGCCCGTTACACCTGTCCCGGCATATACCACCTTACCAGCCGCCACAGCCTTTACCGGATCGCCCCGCTTACCAGCAATATCGATGCCCTTATGCCGATTGCTCGAGAAGGTTCGAATAACTTTGCCCGCTGAGGGCCAACGCCAGCGCGACACGGACTGTGACTTATTCACACTAGCACTTGGGGCCTGCGACTGTAATGAAGGTTTTGTTACCCGTGTCACTTTTGACTGCTTCGGAGCGCTTTTCTTTACTTTTTCTGGGGGTGGAGGCGTTTTGACAACGACTTTAGAAGCTTTCTTTGCAGGCTGAAGCGCTGGCTTCGTTGTTCTGAGCCTCTGCCCTACTTTGATCATATACGGTGGCTGAATATCGTTTCGTGCCGCCAACTCGCGGAAGTCGATGCCAAGACGAAAAGCAATGGAGTAGAGCGTATCGCCTCTTACAACGGTGTAAGGTTTACCCTGTTCCAGCTTGGCGCCGTAATCTTTGGTGGCGCTCGCCACACCATTGGTTTGACCATCATCTTCCCAAGGTCGCAGGTTATCGGGATCTGTTCCCGAGCATCCTGCTAGCAACGTCGTTAGAACAATGATGTTTCCGAATAGACGCATCGCGGATCGCTTTGCCACAACTTAGTGCTCAACGGAACCGAGCGACAGCAGACCCGAAACTACTACCGCACCCAGACTAAACGCGATAAGACATAGCCACAGCATGGGCTCACCTACGAGCTCCGCGTACGCCTGAGGTGACACAGGCAAGCTCTGAACAACACGGTTATCGCCATGTCTATCCACTACAGAGGAGACCGGCTGTTGCCAGGGCCATAACATAATGACGGATCCCAGCAGGAAGCCGTAGAGGGTTGCCATGGTGGCACGCTGAGCGCGCGCTAGCAGTGCTTTCAATAAACGGGAAAAGGCCAGCAGACCGCAAAGGCAGCCCAGCGCGAAGAGACTAATGGTACCGAGATCGAGACTAACCACTGCGCTGATCACTGGTTGATACATACCAAGAATAAGCAATAAAAAACTGCCGGAAATGCCAGGCAGTAGCATGGCCGAAATAGCAATGGCGCCGGCAAGGAAAATGCTTAGAGGAGTAACAGGAAGCTGTGTGGCCTGCATCAAGCCCAGAGTGAGCGCTACGCCAATGCCCACAAACCAGAGCCCAAAATCACGGGCCGTCCATTCCACACGCGCGACTAAGAATAGATGCACTGCGCTGGCCAATACCAAACCACAAAAAAGTGACCACAAGGGCAGCGGATAATTCAGTAGCAACCAGTTCAGTAGTGCTGCAAGTACAACCACAGAAGACAAAATTCCAGCAGCGACCGCGAGCAAAAAATTCCCGTCAACATGCGCCCATGCGCCTTTGAAGTCAACCGAAAACACCAGCCTTAAGGCATCCAAACCAACGGCCGCAATAGCCGCAATAAACCGATCATAGATGCCTGTAATGAGGGCTATCGTCCCGCCAGAAACACCCGGTACAAGATCTGCCGCGCCCATGGCCAGTCCACGCAAATAAAGGCCCAGCCAATCCCGTGTATCAAGGCTCATCGCTGCAAACCTTCTAGCATTGGCACAAAGAAAACGTCCTCGATGATGGTCTCTTCAAACCCTTCGTCGCCTAGCTGAATACGCACCAACTTCTGTGAATCCCCACCCACCGGCAGAAGAAGAACGCCGCCCGGTGCTAATTGAGACAACAAACGCTCAGGCACCGTCTCGGGTGCCGCGGCGCCAAGAATGACGTCAAAAGGTGCGAACTCCTCCCAGCCTTCAAAACCGTCTCCGTGTTTACAGCGAACGTTGCGTGCCTTGAGCTTTCGAAGACGCACACGTGCCTTGTCTAATAGAGGCTTGATCCGCTCCACCGAGTACACTTCTTCGGCAATGTTTGACAGGACGGCGCTCTGGTAACCAGAACCTGTACCCAGTTCTAATAAACGTTTCGGCCTACCCGACAGCAAGGCAAGCTCTGTCATTCTTGCAACGATATAGGGCTGACTCAGCGTTTGATTGAATCCAATGGGTAACGCCGTGTCTTCGTACGCTCTGTGTGCCAGCGCTTCGTCTACGAACAAATGGCGAGGCGTGTCAGTCATTGCCTGCAGAACACGCTCATCAGAGATCCCTTGAGCCTTCAACCGCTCAATGAGTCTCAGCCGCGTTCGCTGCGACGTCATACCGATACCGCGGAGGTCTGTCACTGGATGGGACTCTCCTGCAGTAAAACCACCGCATGCACCGCAATACCCTCTTCACGACCGACAAAACCCAGTCCTTCCGTGGTTGTCGCTTTCACATTAATTCTGTCTAGATCGGCGTCCAGATCCTCGGCGAGGTGCTCGCGCATCCCCACGATATGGGATGCTAGTTTGGGCGCTTGGGCAATAATCGTTAGATCCGCATTCCCTAGCGCAAATCCTCTCGTCTTGACCTGTGCCATCACCTGTCTGATTAGCGCGCGGCTATCAGCCCCCTCATACGCCGGATCATCATCCGGAAAGTGATGGCCAATATCACCCAGCGCAAGTGCGCCTAACAGGGCATCAGTGAGCGCGTGTAGCGCCACGTCCCCATCTGAGTGGGCTATCAAACCTCTTTCATGCGCGATGCGCACACCACAGAGTATGACGTGATCGCCCTCGCCGAACGCATGTACATCATAACCATGACCAATTCTCATGAGGCGTCCTCCTCAGCCATACGCTGCAAGATAATTTCAGCAAACGCCAAATCGATAGGCAGCGTTACTTTGATATTGCTTGACGGTCCCTCGAGAATCGCGACTGGAAAGCCAGACAACTCCATAGCCATCGACTCATCGGTGATTGGTAACTCATCGCTCAGAGCAGACGATAGCGCGGTCTCAAGCTCGGGCAAGCGAAACATTTGAGGCGTTTGCGCGCGCCAGATCACACGGCGATCCAGTGACTCACTTACTCTGAGGTTTGAGGACACGCGCTTTAATGTATCTGTAGACGCTTGCGCTAGCACGGTGCCTATACCGCTCTCCACTGTATGATCTATCAATTCGCGCAATAGCGACACGGTGATACAGGGGCGCGCCGCGTCATGAACCAGTACCCAGTCATCTGGCCCCGCGTAGGGCGCGATCGCTTGTAGCCCAGATAACACCGAGTCTGCTCGCTCATTGCCACCGGCCGCCCTGAATACCCTTGGATCAGCGAGGCTATCGATCGAATCCGCACGTCGATCGCTCGGATCGAGTACAACCACCAGTCCACGAATGTCAGGGCAAGCCAATAGTGCTCTCAAGGTATATTCGAGGATCGGTATGCCGTTCACCATGAGGTACTGCTTTGGCACCTCAGCCGCCATTCTGCTGCCGCTACCTGCGGCAGGCACGACTGCCCATATGCTGCTACTCACGGCGACTTCTCTTCGCTGTCATCCTCGACAAAGAGAATAAACTCCTCTCCTTGCCGAACCAAGCCGAGTTCTTCGCGCGCAACCGCCTCTAGCATTTCATCGCCTTCCTGCAACTCAAGCACTTGATGCGCAAGCGCATCATTCCGTTCACGAAGTCGTTGATTGCTCTCTTCGCCAGCCCGAGCCTGCGTCTCGAGACCCTGACGTTCTCGAATACCTCCCTCGCCCAACCACAGCCGATATTGCAACAGGAGCAACAGCCCCAGTAGCGCTACCAGCAGGGGCCGCATTCGGTCAGGCCCCTCGTTCCAATTCGGCTCTACCTCTGTAGGGAGCCGTCATTCCAAGTTCGGCCTCAATCCTCAGCAACCGGTTGTACTTCGCCACTCGATCGGAGCGGCAGAGTGAGCCTGTCTTAATCTGACCTGCGCCCGTGCCCACCGCGAGATCGGCAATCGTAGCGTCTTCCGTCTCCCCACTGCGGTGAGAGATGACCGCGGTAAAGCCTGCATCCTGCGCCATTTTGATCGCATCCAACGTTTCACTGAGTGATCCGATTTGATTGAACTTGATCAAGATCGAGTTGCCGATATTCTCGTCAATGCCGCGCTTCAAGATACTGGTATTAGTGACGAACAGGTCGTCGCCGACAAGCTGTACCTTATCCCCAAGCTTCTCGGTTAGGTATGCCCAGCCCGCCCAGTCGGACTCGTCGAGTCCATCTTCTATTGAGACAATAGGATGGGACGCCGCCAGGTCAGCCAGGTAGTCAGAAAACCCCTCACTCGAGAAAGATCGTCCTTCACCTGATAGGTGATACTGACCCTCTCGATAGAATTCAGAGGCTGCGCAATCGAGCGCCAAGGTGATGTCCTGACCGAGGACGTATCCCGCGTTTCCAACCGCTTCAGCGATGACCTCGAGTGCCGCCGCATTCGATGGCAAGTCAGGCGCGAAACCACCCTCATCACCAACGGACGTCGCCATTCCGCGGGCGCCCAGCACCTTCTTGAGATGATGGAAAATCTCCGCACCCACTCGTAGGGCGTCAGCAAACGAGGTCGCAGATACCGGCTGAATCATAAACTCTTGAATATCAACATTATTATCAGCGTGCTCTCCCCCGTTGAGGATATTCATCATCGGCACAGGCATGGTGAGCTGCGTGGTACCTGCTAGATGAGCTATGTGCTCATACAACGGCATTTTTGCTGATTGCGCCGCGGCTCGCGCGTTAGCCAGTGAGACTGCCAAGATAGCATTCGCACCGTATTTACTCTTATTAGGCGTGCCATCGGCGTCCAGCATTCGCTGATCTACCGCGCGCTGATCCATGGCATCATGACCAATCAAACATTCGCGAATCGGTCCGTTCACGTTGGCAACAGCAGTCAACACGCCTTTACCCAAATAACGCGAAGGGTCCGCATCTCGCAATTCAAGCGCCTCGCGCGAACCTGTGCTTGCGCCTGATGGTGCATACGCTACACCAACGGTATCGTCATCCAAGGTGACCTCGGCCATCACCGTAGGGTTACCTCGAGAGTCCATAACCTCAAACGCCCGAATATCGATAATTTCGCTCACCGCTTACTCCACTTAGTGTCAGTTAATTTCCAGTTGAGGTAGCCCTTTGACGAGATCGTCGATGGCTTTTACTTGTTCCAAAAATGGCCGCAGCTGCTGTAAAGGTAAAGCACTGGGCCCATCACACAACGCCTTATCTGGATCCGGGTGTGATTCCAAAAAGAGTCCTGCCAGGCCGGTTGCCATACCGGACCTTGCTAGCTCTACCACCTGGGATCGGCGGCCACCTGAGGCTGCATCACCGGGGTCTCGACGCTGTAATGCATGAGTAACGTCAAAGATGACCGGCGCGTCGCCAGTCGTTTTGCGCATAACGCCAAACCCCAACATATCGACCACCAAGTTGTCGTAGCCGAAGTTGCTGCCGCGCTCGCAGAGGATCAGACGGTCATTGCCACACTCTCTGAACTTATGAACGATGTTGCTCATCTGTTCAGGGCTCAGAAACTGAGGCTTTTTGAT
>DPGN01000085.1:0-4602 GCA_003523185.1 Halieaceae bacterium | reverse complement strand
CCTCAAAGATCGCAAGTCCTTTCTCCAGTCCGGGACCGCGAAACGAGTTAATCGAGGAACGGTTTGCCTTGTCATAAGACGCTTTGAACACCAGTGGAATATTTAGCTCAGCGCATATTTCCTGATAAGTGCCCGCAACATCGACGGCAAACTGTTCCGACTCCAAGACATTGACCCCACCAACGAGAACAAAGGGTTTGTCGTTAGCAAATGTAACGTCGCCGACGCTAACGGTTTTCTGCGCCATCAGTGCTTAACCTCAACGGCCGCATTAATGAAGCTTGAAAACAACGGATGGCCACCGCGCGGGCGGGAAGTAAACTCTGGGTGGAACTGGCAGGCCACGAACCAGGGGTGGTCGGCAAGCTCAACCATTTCCACCAGACCTTGATCCTGCGACCAGCCTGAAATCGTCATTCCCTCGGCCTCTAGCTTTGGTACCAGCGTATTGTTCACTTCATAACGATGACGATGACGCTCTCTAACGACGTCACTGCCATAGATCTCACGCGTTTTCGTGCCGTCGACCAGATGGCAAGGCTGTGACCCCAAGCGCATCGTACCGCCCATATCCGAATGCTCATCACGAACTTCGATATCGCCTGTTTCTGTCTGCCACTCGGTAATCAGACCGATGACGGGGTATGGAGTATCAATATTCATCTCAGTCGAATGCGCGCCGTCGAGGCCACACACGTTTCGAGCAAACTCAATCATGGCCATATGCATGCCTAGACAAATACCGAGGTAAGGAATCTCGTTTTCCCTCGCATACTTCACTGCTGCAATTTTGCCTTCAATGCCGCGGTCGCCAAAGCCACCGGGGACCAAAATAGCGTCCAGCGTTGCCAAAATATCGGTTCCCTGCGTTTCGAGGTCCTCCGCATCGATGTATTCGATATCAACGTGCGTATTGGTATGCAAACCCGCATGCCCGAGGGCCTCATTGAGCGACTTGTAAGCATCAATGAGATCAGTGTATTTACCCACCATTCCTACTTTCACCCGAGCGCGTCGCTCGGCGAACTCTCTAGCGACAACATCATCCCATTCGGTGAAGTCAGCATCACTGGGCGACATGCCAAACCGCTCGAGAATGTAGTCGTCGAGGCCCTTCTCGTGAAGATTTTTTGGAATCTTGTAAATCGAATCAGCATCAAGCACCGGTATTACCGCTCGTTCTTCAACGTTGGTGAAGAGCGAGATCTTTTTGCGGGCGCTGTCGTCGATCTCGACAGAGCATCGGCACAACAACACATCTGCCTGAAGGCCTATGGAGCGCAGTTCCTTGACCGAGTGCTGAGTTGGCTTGGTTTTGATTTCACCCGCAGTAGGAATGTAGGGCACCAGCGTGAGGTGCATGAGCAATGCGCGCGATGCACCTGCCTCAAGCTTTAACTGTCTCAGCGCTTCCAGGAACGGTTGGCTTTCGATATCACCAACAGTGCCTCCCACCTCAACGACAGCGACATCGGCTCCCTCGGCGCCCGCGATGACACGCCGTTTGATCTCATCTGTGATGTGAGGAATGACCTGAACAGTTCCGCCTAAGTAGTCGCCCCGACGCTCTTTTCTCAAAACCTCGTCGTAAACCTGACCGGTGGTAAAGTTATTACGCTTGGACATCGTAGCGCGGGTGAAACGCTCGTAGTGACCGAGATCCAAGTCTGTCTCCGCACCGTCATCAGTGACAAAAACCTCTCCGTGTTGGAACGGACTCATCGTCCCCGGATCAACGTTGATATAAGGGTCTAATTTCAGAAGTGTGACTTTGAGGCCGCGCGCCTCGAGCACAGCGGCGAGCGATGCCGCCGCTATTCCTTTTCCTAACGAGGAAACAACACCGCCGGTAACAAAAACGTATCGCGTCATGAACTCCACCAAAGCAAGAGGAACTTTGGGGCGGCGAACAAACGGTTGCCGACAGCATAGCTCCGATGGGCGTTCAGCTTACCAAAGAGTCTTCACTCGCTCAATTTAGAAAGGCTATTTTTGGAGGCGTCCAGACCGGTACTAATCCTCCTTTACAGAGGCTCAAATTTGAGCAGTCTGAGACCAGCCCGACGTCAGGGATGGCGATGATCTCGTCACCGACTTGCACTAGCGGATAACACCCTCGTAAATAGGGCGGGACGCCCGCTTCTTGAAGCCATTGCCCTACGGAACGCCGGGGCCGCTGCCCAAGCGATACAACCTCGCCGGGACGCGGTGCTCTGACCCGAATGGAGACACCCGCGGGCAATCCCATATCGGCCTCCTGCCATGCAATAGAGCCCCATCTGCCTGTGAGCGCGCCACCGACCTCACACGAAATATCGAAGTCACGATCAATGTCTACAGGATAAACATGGATACCCTGACGCCATCGCTGCAAAAGATAGCCCCCTACTCTCAATTCCGGAAGCTTGTCTCCCTGCGCGTGCATGCACTGACGAGCGAACTCCTCCAATGCCACAAACTCAGGTGTAGGGATATTTACGGCTTTTAGCCATCCGTGCAGCGCACGATGCAAGCCTTTCGCATCGCGAAAATCAATGGGTATATAGGGACCGCCGTACCGGGTGTACTCGGTTAGGTGATCGAAATGCTCCGATGCGGCGAGCTCACCGTTGAGTGCCGCGGAACGGGTAAACCCGGAGCGATAACCGGGCCATCGAGACTCGATGAGCGGCAAGACCTCGTGTCGCAGGAAATTACGATCGTAGCGCGTGTCATCGTTGCTTCCATCATTCAAATAACCGAGCTCGTAGGAGCCTGCGTAGTTCTCAATCTGGTCTCGGGTTATGCCCAGCAACGGTCTCATGAGCAAGCCCCCGCCCAATGGTCGCTTTTCGGGTATTCCAGCCAACCCCGAGGGCCCTGCTCCTCGAATCAGGCGGAACAATATAGTCTCAACCTGATCATCGAGATGATGGCCGAGTAAAAGGACGTCCCCGTCCGATAGGAAAGATTCAAATACGGTGTATCTAGCATCGCGCGCTTGCGCCTCAGGGGATGGTCCTGCGTCAACGGATACAACCCGCTCATGAAATTCAACGCCGAGGCCGGAAGCAACGGATGCGCAGTGCGCGGCCCAGTCATTGGCATCTTCATGAAGTCCATGATTGATGTGCAGCGCAATTATGGGAGGTAAGGTTTCTGTCCGGGAGAGCTCAACTAACGCGTGGAGCAGGCTGTGGCTGTCGGCACCACCCGAAAAGCCAACAAAGATTCTGTTCGCTGTTTGCAGTGAGTCGAGTTGAGCAATCAGTGCCGGAAGCAGCGCCATGACGCGATCATGCGCTGCCGTAGGCCATCAATCGCTCATATCGAGACTCAACCAAACTATCCATGTCAGTGGCACATAAACGGTCTAGCTGACCCGAAACATGGTCTCGGATGCGACGTGCCATCTCTTCAACATCACGGTGTGCACCGCCCAAAGGTTCAGGGATGGTCGTGTCGACAATGCCAAGCTCCTCAAGTGTCGATGACGTCACACCCATCGCCTCGGCCGCTTGTGGCGCGAATTCACTGCTCTTCCAAATAATATTTGCGCAACCCTCGGGCGAAATAACGAAGTAGGTTGAGTACTGAAGCATCGCTAAGTGATCTCCTACACCAATGCCAAGGGCACCACCGGACGATCCCTCCCCAATCACCACACACACGATGGGGGTTCTTAGACGCGACATAACGGCAAGATTCTGGGCAATCGCCTCAGAAATACCGCGCTCTTCCGAATCAATGCCCGGGTACGCTCCGGGAGTGTCAATCAGCGTCACTACCGGCATTTGAAACCGCTCGGCCATCTCCATCAGGCGCAATGCTTTGCGATAACCCTCGGGTTTCGGCATACCAAAGTTTCGGTATACCTTATCTTTCACCGCTCTACCCTTCTCCTGTCCAATGACCATAACGGGGCGAGCGTTTAGGCGTGCGACGCCGCCGACAATGGCCTTGTCGTCGCCAAAATGGCGATCGCCATGCAGCTCATCAAAATCATCGAACACCAGCGGAATGTAATCGAGTGAATACGGCCGAAGCGGGTGACGAGCAACCCGCACGATATCCCAGGGGCTCAAACCGGAATAAATGGATTGCGTCAGCTTGTGACTCTTGGACTTGAGACGATCTATCTCATCGCTGATATTAATCTCGGAATCATCGACAACTGATTTTAGTTCCTCGATTTTCATCTCAAGCTCTGCGATAGGCTGCTCGAAATCAAGATAATTGGGATTCATTGTGACTTGCCCTGTAACAAACGGCTAATATTGCGACCAAACCCACAGTCTACAAACGTAGAACGATCGCGTCATCTGTAAGATTTACGCTACGAGTTACTCTACTTTCAAAGATGTTATGAACAAATCGTCAAACCAACCGCCGCGATTGCTACTTGCTCCAATGGAAGGAGTGATGGAATCGGTCATGCGCGAGATGCTGACAGGAATCGGTGGCTACGAGCGTTGTGTCACCGAGTTTGTTCGTATTTCTAGTACGGTGCTCCCTCCAAAAGTCTTCCATCGGCTTTGTCCCGAACTCAAAAATGAGGGTAGAACAGCCTCCGGTACTCCGGTTTACGTTCAACTGCTTGGGTCAGATCCTGCTTTGATGGCC
>DPGN01000078.1:9007-11651 GCA_003523185.1 Halieaceae bacterium | reverse complement strand
TGCAATCGTCGGACTTGGTTATCGTCGCTGGTCGACCGTCTATGGGTAAAACATCATTCGCTATGAATCTCGTAGAGAATGCGGCGCTCGCCAGCGATCGACCTATCATGATTTTCTCGATGGAGATGCCGGCCGAGCAACTGGTGATCCGAATGCTGTCATCGCTTGGCAGAATTGATCAGTCGAGGGTTCGAACAGGTAAACTCGAGCAAGACGATTGGCCAAAGCTATCCAGCGCTACAGAGAAGCTAAAAGATACGCAGATCTTTATCGATGACACACCGGCGCTTACGCCGACGGAACTTCGGTCGCGCGTTCGCCGGTTGGTGCGCGAGCAGGGCGATCTCGGCATGATCATGGTCGACTACCTGCAGCTAATGCGTGTTGCTGGCTCGAAAGAGGGAAGAACCGCTGAGATCTCAGAGATCTCGCGGAGCCTGAAGGCACTCGCTAAGGAGTTTAAGGTGCCTGTTGTGGCGCTATCACAGCTTAACCGTGCACTTGAGCAACGCCCGAACAAGCGCCCCGTCAACTCGGACTTGCGAGAGTCAGGTGCGATCGAGCAGGATGCCGATGTCATCATGTTTATCTACCGAGACGAGGTATACAACGAGGATTCCCCGGATCAGGGTGTTGCGGAAATCATCATTGGTAAGCAGCGTAATGGCCCCATTGGTACCTGCAGGCTGTCTTTCCAAGGGCAGTTTACTCGATTCGAAAATCTAGCCAGGAGCGACTATGAAAATTACGGAGTCTAGCGACATGCCTCCTATCGACCTGGTGGCGCTGGGTAAAATGTTGTGAGATGACCCTGCACTGGTTCAGATGATTCTCGGCAAGTTCCGAGCGGAGATAGCGGGTGATATTGCGGCTTTAGGTGAACTAGCGGCTAGCGGCGACCCCGAGCCTATTCGCGCACTAGCTCACCGCTTAAAGGGCACCTGCAGTAACGCTCAAGCGATGCCGATATCGAATGTTGCTAAGTTGCTACAGACCGCAATGGCTGCTGGCGATATGTCGCAAGCACCCGGCTTGATTAATGCGCTTCAATTGGAGCGGGAGTCTCTCGAGCAATACCTGGCCGACAAGGGACTCTAGTTAGAGCCCCATTTCTTTCCTGAGCGCGGACAGCGCCCTTTTTCGATCGTTGAGATCCATACTGGTTGCATCACTCGGCGCCTCTAGTTGCTTGCGCTCGGGGATTACCAGTGTTTCACCGCGAAGGGCGCGCTTAAGCCAGCGGTTGTAGTGACCCTGAAACACCGGCCAGGCTTCGCCTCGTGCATGATTGGCTAGCAGGTACCAACTCGCGTCCCTACCTGCGAGGTAGACGATCGGATGAGACCAGTTGGCCTCGGCCTTTGGGCTGGGTGCCAAGCAAGCCTCTTCGTAGGCGGTGGCCGCTGAGGGGAGACCCAGCTCGCTCAGCGCCTCTGAGCAGCTCCCCAGCATGCGATTAAGCGTTGGCAGATAGTCACTGCCCTCTATCGCTCGGCGTGCACCCATCAGTATGAGCTCACCGGAAAATTCGCTGAGTGCTTCCAGCCAAAGTCTTTTTACCTGACCTAGTTGCTGCGCGTCTGACCACGCCGCGTAATACTGATTATGATAGTTCAGCCGGAAAAGGGCGAAGACCTGATTGATGGCCTCGATCAGGCTTGAGTCATCGCGATCGACACGCTCATCCTGCCCAGCTGGTGTCACTGAGGTCGTCTGAGATACTTCGGTCTTTTGTGCGATCTGCTGGGCTATTTCCGCCGCCTGTTTGTGATCTGCCACTGATCTGCTCCTGATGGCGTTGCCATTGGTATTTTACATGCTGCAAGAATTTCGCGTTCCACGACGTATGGACTTCATTGCTGTCTACCCAATAGACAACGAATTCTCGCAGTACCGTGTCGGCGAAGTCTTGGGATATCCCCGACAATTGCAGCGTCTCGTAGACCGCGGCATTGGGTGTCCAATTGGGTTGAAGGCGTTCCGGCAGGGTGCTGTGCTGCAGGCTGTTCTCGTGTCTGGTCCAGCGCTGCCTCGCAAATTGAATAAATTTACTATTCACGTCTTTTGGTGCGCCGCCTCGTTCTTTCCAATAGAGGATGAACTCGGGTCGGATGGATTCAATGAACTCCGAGGCCATTTCTGTACGGGCTAAAATCTCTTTGGCATCGAGACTCGGTTGCCATGCGTTATCAAATCGTGCCGGCTCTTTGATGGCAAAAGCAGGATGCTTTTGTTGCTGTCGCCAATGAGACAGTACGTGATTACGAAAGCGCGTATCTAAAGTTTTTCGGTCGCCTGATGCTTCAAAGGTTTTAAGTTGTTGGAGAATGTAGTCCCGGGTCAGACCGTGATTCAGGTTGAGTAAATCAATGAGATGCTCGCTAGGCGTCCACGCTCGCAAAGGTTTCGCCTTGGGCGCAGCCTCGGCTGGTTTGTCTGTGACGCGCCAAATCAGTGGATCATGGCTGGGTCGAGCGTTCAGTATTCCGAGATCGACAATCCGTTGGAGTAATTGACCGATTCTCACGTGATCCCAGAAAGGAAAGTCCTTTGCCAGGGCTTCGACGGAAATGGTATTGGCGTCTGCGACTAGCTGATGGCTCAAGCCTTGTAAAAGAACCGCTTCTTCTAAACCCACGGTCGC
>DPGN01000078.1:0-8773 GCA_003523185.1 Halieaceae bacterium | reverse complement strand
GCGGATTATCGAAAGTGGCAAGGGCAGTGTTCGGCTTGCAATGCGTGGAACACCTTGTCAGAAGTCAGAATCCCTGGGGGTAACTCGGGGTCAGTGCAAAAAGCGCGAGGCGGCTTTGCTGGCACAACGGCGCGCGTCCAAAGACTATCTGACATCGACCTGGTTGACTTACCGCGCTTCAGCTCGGGCTTTGCAGAGCTCGATCGTGTATTGGGTGGTGGTTTCGTACCAGGGTCGGCGATTTTAATCGGTGGTAATCCGGGGGCGGGGAAGAGCACATTGTTACTCCAGACACTTTGTGCTCTCGCTGGCAGAGCGTCTGCCCTCTACGTGACAGGGGAGGAATCGCCACAGCAAGTTGCGATGCGCGCGAAGCGCCTGGGACTTGAAACCGATTCGCTGCAGCTTATGGCTGAAACGGATGTTGATGCCATTCTTGCCGCTGCCAATGACCACAAACCAAAAATCATGGTGGTGGACTCCATTCAGGTGGTGCACAGCGACGCCTTAACATCGGCGCCAGGTAGCGTCGCGCAGGTACGAGACTGTGCCGCTCTATTGACCCGCTATGCGAAACAAACAGGGACTGTCCTGATTCTCGTTGGCCATGTGACAAAGGACGGAAGTCTTGCAGGACCAAAAGTTTTGGAGCACATGATTGATTGCTCCGTCCTTTTGGAAGGGGAGCAGGACTCCCGGTACCGAACTCTTCGTGGTCAGAAGAACCGGTTCGGCGCGGTCAACGAGCTCGGTGTATTCGCCATGACTGACGGCGGCCTAAAAGAGGTGCTCAATCCATCCGCCATTTTTTTGGAGCGAGCTGACACGCCAGCACCTGGAACCGTGGTCGTTGTGGTCTGGGAAGGCACCCGTCCTCTGTTGGTTGAAATTCAGGCGCTTGTGGACGCAAGTAATTTGGGTAATCCGCGACGTGTCGCCGTTGGCTTTGAACAGAATCGACTGGCGATGCTACTAGCGGTGCTGCATCGTCATGTGGGTTTGCATGTGGGCGATCAAGATGTCTTCGCTAATGTGGTCGGTGGCGTCCGAATTGCTGAGACCAGCGGTGACTTGTCGCTGTTACTGGCAGTTGTATCTAGTTTGCGGAACAAGGTTTTGCCAAAGGACCTGGTGGTTTTTGGTGAGGTCGGATTGACGGGCGAGATTCGGCCTGTAGCCAGCGGGCAGGAACGCATTGCCGAAGCCGCCAAACACGGATTTAAACGCGCCATCGTTCCCAAAGGCAATGCGCCTAGGACAAATATCCCCGGCATTAAGATTCAACCCGTGTCCCGACTTGACGAGGCAATCGCACTCTTCGACTGAGCAAAAATGCCCGTGCGTGCCGAAAGTCGCTACATCAGTTTGCGGTGTTTAACTCTGCTCGGTACGTCGGCGTCTCGGCCCAGGCGCGCTCGACGATCTTCCTCGTACTCGCTGTAGTTGCCTTCGTGGAAAACGACCGTTCCGTCGTCTTCGTACGCCAGGATATGTGTTGCTATGCGGTCGAGGAACCAGCGGTCGTGTGAGATCACCATGGCAGAACCGGGGAATGCCTGCACAGCATCTTCCAGAGCTCGAAGTGTCTCCACGTCGAGATCGTTGGTGGGTTCGTCTAGCAGCAACACATTTGCGCCTTGCTTTAGGAGTTTGGCGAGGTGCAAACGGTTACGTTCCCCGCCTGAGAGGTCCTTGACGAACTTCTGCTGGTCCGAGCCCTTGAAATTGAATCGACCAATGTATGAGCGAGAAGGCACCTCGTAGGTACCGATGCGGATGATATCGAGACCATCAGAGACTTCTTCCCAGACAGTCTTAGAACCGTCCAGATCATCGCGTGACTGATCGACATATCCCAGTTGCACTGTTTCTCCGACGGTCACGCTCCCACCATCGGGCTGCTCGTGTCCCATGAGTAGACGGAAGAGGGTGGATTTACCCATACCGTTCGCGCCAATGATGCCTACGATGGCACCTTTTGGCACGGTGAACGAAACATTGTCGAACAACAGGCGATCGCCAAATACCTTCCTAAGGCTTTCGACTTCGATAACCTTATCGCCGAGTCGTGGGCCGGGCGGAATGTAGATTTCGTTGGTTTCGTTTCGTGTCTGAAAGTCCTGTGAATTCAGTTCATCGAATCGAGCCAGCCGGGCCTTATTTTTAGCTTGTCGACCTTTTGGATTCGAGCGGACCCACTCAAGTTCTGCCTTGATCGCTTTCTGCCGCGACGCTTCCTGGCGTTGCTCCTGCGCAAGTCGCTGGTCTTTGGCCTCAAGCCAAGTCGAGTAGTTGCCCTCGTAGGGTATGCCGCGACCGCGATCTAGTTCCAGAATCCAGCCTGCAGCGTTGTCGAGGAAGTACCGATCGTGGGTGATGGCGACGACGGTGCCGGTAAAGCCCTCGAGAAAACGCTCTAACCAGCCAACGGACTCCGCGTCTAGATGGTTCGTCGGTTCGTCGAGGAGGAGCATGTCGGGCTCACTCAATAGGAGGC
Source organism: Halieaceae bacterium (assembly GCA_003523185.1). Classification (GTDB taxonomy): domain Bacteria; phylum Pseudomonadota; class Gammaproteobacteria; order Pseudomonadales; family Halieaceae; genus Luminiphilus. The sequence goes on along the minus strand of DPGN01000078.1, from coordinate 6,276 downwards.
GAGCGAGTGCAACGCGTCGCTGTTCACCGCCCGAGAGATTGGTGACGTCGGCGTCCCATGGCGGTAGACGCAGAGCGTCTGCGGCCACGTTGAGTCGCGTCTCAATGTTGTGCGCATCGGTTGCCTGAATGATGTCCTCGAGTCTTGCTTGCTCCTTTGCGAGTGCATCAAAGTCTGCATCTGGCTCGGCGTAAGCCGCATAGATCTTGTCTAGCCCCGCAAGCGCATCAATCGCCTCGGATAAGCCTTCCTCGACGTTTCCTCGCACATCCTTTTCCGTATTAAGTTGCGGTTCCTGAGCGAGGTAGCCGATCTTAATACCTGCTTGGGGGCGGGCTTCGCCCTGAATGTCGGTATCGATACCGGCCATGATTTTCAGCAGCGTCGATTTGCCCGCACCGTTCAAGCCGAGCACACCAATCTTGGCGCCCGGGAAGAAGGAGAGCGAGATGTCTTTTAAGATTTCGCGCTTGGGAGGAACCACTTTGCTGACGCGGTTCATGCTGTAGACGTATTGGCCTGATTTCCCGTGTTTGTTATCGCTCATTGTGTAAAAGACCTCGGGGGATACTAGTCATCGCGGCTGCAAACCGAGCCACTTTCGGATTGCCGGCTAGTTTACCTCTTCACTAAAGCCTTAGGGAGACTCTGGTGCGGGCGCTCACAGTGTTTCTGCGGTTCAACCGAGCGCCATATTTATTTGTAACCATACAGTGTCGGGTGAATGTCGTTGCAAGTCATTGCCGCCTCTGCGACAAATTGCGCGTTGTTTGAAAAAGATGAAGCATTTGAACAACCCGTGATGGGTGCTTCATTTCTGGTGCAGCATATGGATGAATAGATATAGGGCGATCAACGAGGTAAAGCGTTAGATCAGCGGACCGATAAACAGATAAATAGGGGGTATATATGGCACACGATAATTTACCGAGCGAACCCACGTTTTCGTTTTGGTAAGGCGTTTTCTTGCCAGTCGAACACAAAGGACACAGCATTGTTGCCCACAACTCGAGTTGGACTTCCCGAATGACGATTTGGGTAGATGGTGAGGTTGTTTTTAGTCAAAGCAGCTGGAAGTTTATCTGTGAGCAGGACATTAATGTAGGGTCGGAGACGCTCGCTACCCGCTTTGGCTGGGCAAAACGCGGTTTTATATTCGAGGTATTCGATGGCGACACACTTGTAGCGTCTGCCGATTACGCCATGAAATCCTTGGGCTGGAAACAGGTCCTTCCCCTCGTGCTTTTGGGCATGGTGCTCGGGTTCTCAGTAGAGCACTTCAACTTGTTGGGTTAGGTGGGGGCTCGCCGAAGTGGGTGAGTCATTGCTCGTACTTGCTAGATGCCAAGTTAGGAACCTATGGTTTTGTAGCTTAGCGCTGCATACCCCGCAGTGATGCCAGGTGATTGCGGGTCACTCGGTCAGAGTGCTGGGCAGTGGTGTTAACCCTTGTCCTTTCGTCTTGATTTGGCTGAGCCCACGTTCTCTTCAATGTACTTAACGATCTTCCCGGCCACGTTTACGCCGGTCGCCTCCTCAATGCCTCGCAAGCCTGGCGATGAGTTCACTTCCAGTACCAGAGGGCCTCGACTGGATCGAATGAGGTCAACACCTGCAACCTCCAGACCCATGGTTTGCGCCGCTTTGACGGCGGTTCGACGTTCAGCAGGGGTGAGTTTGGTGACGTGCGCGCTGCCACCACGGTGAAGATTAGAGCGAAATTCGCCGGGTAGGGAGATTCGCTCCATGGCGGCAACTACGCGCTTGCCAATGACAAAGCACCTGAGATCGCTACCACCGGCTTCCTTGATAAATTCCTGAACCAAAAAGTCTGCCTTGAGTTCAGTAAAGGCGTCGATCACGGACTCAGCAGCTTTTACGGTCTCAGCCAAGACCACGCCGCGCCCCTGGGTGCCCTCGAGCAGTTTGACAACAACGGGTGCCCCCCCCACCAGCTTAATCAGCTGACGGGTGTTGTGAACGTCGTGCGCAAACCCGGTTGCGGGCATGCCCAGTCCCTTGCGAGCTAGCAGCTGTAGCGCACGTAATTTTGAACGCGAGCGACCCAAAGGAATCGAACCCACCAGACAATAGGTATCCATCATTTCAAACTGACGAATCACGGCGGTACCGTAGTCGGTAATCGACGCACCGATGCGCGGGATAATTGCGTCCTGACGCTCGAGCTTTTCGCCCTTGTACCAAATCGCTGGGTTGGCTGTAGTGATGTCAATCGAGCACTTCAGCGTATCAATGACACGGCACTCGTGTTCTTTTTTCTCAGCTTCCTCTCGCAGTCGGCTAGTGCTGTAGAGGTCGGGATTGCGCGAGAGAATCGCTATTTTCATTCAAAGGTACCAGGTTGTGTGTCATCACCGCCCTGCACAAAACTCTCAGAGGGTGCGACGACGAAGTCAGAAGATAAGGTAGTGCGGCCTAGCAACATGCGGTAGGCCATGTTGTCCCGTTGCGTCAGGGTGAGTTCAACGAGCTTGTACACTGCGCCCAGTTTGATTGGGGTCTGAATCACGGGCCGTGACTCACTCTGGCCTCCGGAATTCGTAACATCACGAAACTCCAAGACGGGCGCTTCGTTAACGGTTCCTACAGAGCCGTCTTCGTGTTCAAAAGCGAATGAGACCCAGGTTGAGCCATCGCGATCAAATACATCAAGGTTGACCGCGTGCAATGCACTGGTTCGGGCGCCTGTATCTACTTTTGCTTTGATTGGGCCAATCGCAAGCTCGGGCAGTTCCACCCACTCTCGCCAGCCTAAGGTGTACTTGTTCAATGCTGTTTTACCGATAGTCCCCGGCCAATGCCGTAGTATTCAATACCGATGCTGGCGAGGTAATTAGGATCGTAGAGATTACGCCCATCAACAATAATCGGCTCAGAAAGCGCTCTCTTAATAGCCTCAAAATCGGGCGACCAGAACGTCTTCCATTCGGTGCAGACGACAAGGCAATCAGCACCCTCGAGCGCCTCGTCCTTGCTACTGACATAGGTCATATCGTCTCTTTTGCCGTAGATGCCCTCACAGACCTCCATGGCCTCAGGGTCGAACGCGCGTACCTTACCGCCGCAAGACCAGATGTTCTCCAGTAAAAACCGGCTAGGCGCTTCGCGCATATCGTCGGTATTGGGTTTAAAAGCTAATCCCCAGACAGCGATTGTTTTCCCTGTCAGATTAGCACCGAGCCTTGCCATAACGCGCTCGGCCAGTTTGTTCTTTTGACGTTGGTTGGTGTCATGAACGGCGGTGAGAATCGATGCCTCGCAGCCCTCGGCATGCGCTAGGTGCTTCAGTGCGCGAACGTCTTTTGGGAAACACGAGCCGCCATACCCCGCGCCCGGGTAGATAAATTGATAACCAATACGTGGATCAGAGCCGATACCTTGCCGTACCAGTTCAATATCGGCACCCACGGTTTCAGCTATATTGGCGATTTCATTAATGAAGCTGATCTTGGTTGCCAGCATCGCATTCGCTGCGTACTTGGTCAGCTCCGCACTTCGCGGGTCCATAAACATCAATTTGTCGCGGTTACGGCTGAAGGCGGCATACATGCGGCGGAACTCTTCAACGGTGTCGGTTGATTTGGCGCCGACAATAATGCGGTCGGGGCGTTTTGCATCGGAAACGGCAGAGCCTTCTTTCAGAAACTCAGGATTCGAGCAGACCTCGAAGGGGTATTCATGACCGTATTGCGCCAAGCCTTCAGTGATTCGTGCTGTTACAGCATCGGCAGTACCCACAGGAACGGTCGATTTGTTCACAATGATCTTGCGCTCGTTCATGTGCTCGGCTATCCCGTCCGCGACACTCATGACATATCGGAGATCGGCACTCCCATCATCACCTGACGGTGTGCCCACGCAAATGAACAAAAAATCGCTGCTTTGCACCGCTTTTTTCGTATCGCTCGTGAAGGTTAACAGCCCTTCCTGAACACCCTGAATGACCATCTCGCTGAGGCCGGGCTCAAAAAAGGGCACTTCCCCCTGTATCAGTCGCTCAACGCGCTCCGCATCGATATCCATACAGATAACGCGATGACCCACATCGGCAAATACTGCGGCTTGTACCAAGCCGACATACCCACTTCCGAAAATACTGATTCGCATGCTGACTGCTCCCTGATATGAATCGAGAATATATTTCAGTTTTGTGAATGAAATATGACATGCGCCACAAAGGGGGAAAAATGCAACATTTCCCGTATTAAATTCGTGGAGTAGAAGCGTTTGCCCTGCAGCTAAAAGACAGCTGCGCTATCATGCACCGCGTCACCGTTTGACCCGTAACACTAACATTACTTTGTTGGAGAACTTCTTCATGAATCAGGCAGCAAAAACCCCGACAGGGCACGGCTACACAGCGTCTCAGACCATTGCGTCATTTGATAATGAATTGTGGGATGCAATGAGCTTGGAGACACAGCGCCAGGAAGAGCACATCGAGCTCATCGCGTCGGAGAACTATGCCAGTCCACGCGTGCTCGAGGCTCAGGGCAGTGTGCTGACCAACAAGTATGCGGAGGGCTATCCGGGTAAGCGATATTACGGCGGCTGTGAGTTCGTTGACCGTGCGGAAGTTCTTGCGATCGAACGCGCCAAGGCACTGTTTGGTGCGGCTTACGCTAATGTGCAGCCACACTCGGGTTCGAGTGCAAATATTGCAGTGTTCCATGCGCTCCTGCAGCCCGGCGACACGGTAATGGGAATGAGCCTGGCAGACGGTGGACACCTGACACACGGCGCAGGGGTTAACTTCTCCGGCAAGATCTACAACGCGGTTCAATACGGCATTGATAATGCGACCGGCGAAGTCGATTACGACGATCTGATGGCGATTGCACTTGAGCACAAGCCAAAGCTGATCATCGGTGGATTCAGTGCCTACAGCCGCCTCATGGACTGGGGCAAGTTCCGCGAGATTGCTGATGCTGTCGGTGCTTACCTGCTGGTTGATATGGCGCACGTTGCCGGCTTAGTGGCTGCGGGTGTTTATCCAAACCCTATTCCACATGCTGACGTGGTAACCACGACAACGCACAAGACCCTTCGTGGTCCGCGATCGGGACTCATCCTGGCACGCGAAAACGAAGAGCTTCATAAGAAGCTGAATTCAGCTATTTTCCCCGGCGCACAGGGTGGTCCATTAATGCACGCGATCGCGGCAAAAGCCGTGGCGTTCAAGGAGGCAATGGATCCTTCCTTTGTCGACTATCAGAAGCAGGTCGTACAAAACGCCAAGGTGATGGCCGAGACCTTTGTCTACCGAGGCTTTAATCTCGTTTCGGGTGGCACCGATAATCACCTTATGCTGCTCGATCTTCGCGACAAGGAGTACACGGGTAAAGATGCAGACGCTGCCTTGGGTCGTGCCTACATCACCGTTAATAAAAACGCGGTGCCAAACGACCCTCGGTCACCGTTTGTGACTTCTGGATTAAGACTCGGAACGCCTGCTATTACCACCCGCGGGTTTGCTGATGAGGAAACCCGGCAGTTAACCAACTGGATTTGTGATGTGCTCGAGGGATTGGAGTCTGACAACCCAGAGGCAGTAATTGATACCGTTCGTGACAGTGTGAAAGCGCTGTGCGCGCGTTTTCCGGTCTACGCTGACTGATAGTGGTAAAGTAGGCGGATACTAACTATTAAGGTAGTTCCGTATGTTTTGCCCCTTTTGCGGTACCGATGACACAAAGGTAATTGATTCCCGACTCGTGGCTGAAGGCGGCCAGGTGCGACGTCGTCGAGAATGTGTGACTTGCCGAGAGCGTTTCACGACCTACGAGGCGGCCGAACTCGTGATGCCACGCGTGATTAAGCAAAACGGGAGTCGAGAGCCTTTTGACGAAGATAAGTTGCGCTCGGGTTTGCAGCGCGCCCTCGAAAAACGCCCTGTGGCGGTGGAAGCGGTTGAGAGTGAGATCGCACAGATTAAAAACCGACTGCGTGCTACCGGTGAGCGCGAACTAGATTCCCGGGTTTTGGGCGAGCTCGTCATGGAGGCACTCAAGCGACTCGACCAAGTGGCGTATGTCCGGTTTGCATCCGTTTACCGAAGCTTTGAGGACCTTTCAGAGTTCCGAGATGCCATCGCATCGCTCGAAGCTGATCCACAGACGTAAAGCGCCGTGAATTACTCAGATGATCATTGGATGCGTCTCGCGATCGAGACGGGGAGACGCGCTCGCGTATGGTCATCGCCCAATCCTGCTGTCGGCTGCGCCATTGTAAAATCCAACGAAGTTCTCGCGGTGG
>DPGN01000048.1 GCA_003523185.1 Halieaceae bacterium | reverse complement strand
TCAAAGAGCTCGGTGATCTCATCTTTAGGTAGTAAACGGATCGCATTCAAACTGCGATCACGCGAACAATTGCATAAGAAACGGATGCGCTTGGGTTCAAAGCGCTTCACATCCCATTCATTAAAAAGCTTGAACAACAATTGATCGGTATCAGTATCAATCAGCTCGTCGGGTGTCACCGTGTCAGCGAGCGCACACAGAGTCTGCCACTGATCTAGCCGCTCGTCCTCGTCTTCGATGAGCTGTTTTGGCAGCTGTTGGAGCATCAGGCCTGCGGACGATCCAGCGCGCGTGGATAGCCAAAATTTGGTGGCAAGTTGTTCGCTTTGCTCGAAGTAGTCACTGAGTACATCGGCTAACTCATCTCGCTGAACTGCGATGATGCCTTGATAGCGCTGCCCAATCTCTGGCTCGATGGTGAGCGTCAAAACGCCATTGGGTAGATGGCTCCTCATGGGGCCTTCTGGTGCCTCTAGCTCGCCGCGTGCGATGCCTCTGATATCGCCATCGCTGGAGCACTCGACCATGACTAGTGAGATCGGGCCGTCACTGCGGCCCTGCAAGACCACGCGGCCGTCAAACTTGAGGTTGTTCGAAATGACTACGGTTGCCGCCGCAAATTCACCCAGCAGTTTTTGAACACCGGGTCCGTAGGCGTGGGTTCCAATCAGGTCCTTAAGCACGTTATCGAGGATAACGGTCTCCCCACGAATGTCCGCGCCTTCGAAAAGAAAGCGGTAGCTATCGTCGTTGATGGGGTACTTCGGCATGTTACTAGTTTAACAAGCTCACTCCGTGGAGCGATGTGAAACTAGCATAGAATATTCACAATCAAGCCGCTGGATAGCGGCTTGAGTTTAGCTAGCAGCTAGCGCCTTTACTTTCGCGTTCAGACGGCTCTTGTGACGTGCTGCTTTGTTCTTTTTGATGATGCCTTTGCTCGCCATACGATCGATGACTGGAACGGCTGCATTGTACGCTTCTTGCGCGGGACCGTGCTCGCCCGCGTTAACCGCTGCAAGTACTTGCTTCATCTTAGTGCGAACGAGTGAGCGCAGGCTTGCGTTATGCGCACGTTGCTTATCGTTCTGCTTCGCTCTCTTGCGAGCTTGTGGTGAGTTCGCCACGAATTCTCTCCAGATTTTAAAGGGCGCCGATATTGGGTGACGTCGAGAGTGATGTCAACCGCTCAGAGCCCATATAGTGATAATGTCTAATTTAGAGCCCGAGAATCACCAGCAACCAGCCGATCACAGCTAGGAGAAGCGTCTCTTTCGCTGAATCTAACCGGAAGAGTGCATAGCCGTAGCCAACGGGTGGCAACAACAGTGAAAACATTCCCCAGGCGTAATCTTCTTTCCACGCTGTGATGAGCAACAGGCACCAGCTGACCAACAGGCAGGACACCCCCAAAAACATCAAATACGCACTGTACGCTTCCATCTCTTCTTCTCCGCAGGTAGGGTTCACGACGGGACGCGATGCTACCAGATTGCGAGCCGTATCAAAGTATTTATGAGGTAATAGTCGGATTCTTCACGCTTAAAATGATGCACTCGGTAAAACCCGTAATTTTCTCGAAGATGACAGCCTAACTAGATAGCGTTTTTAGCAATGACAGATCTTTACAACGACATTCGACCTTATCGTGACCATGAGGTCAGTTCAGTGGTCGATACACTGCTGTCGGACAATGAGTTTATCGATACGCTAATCGCCTTACGCGGTAATCGTATTGCGAAGTGGGTGCCCGGGCTCGTGCGTTTATTTGCGCGGCGGACCATGAAGTCACAGCTTGCCGGTGTTAGCACTGTTGACGGTTTCCAGGCCTTAGTCAAACCACGCCTCGATCGGGTGGTAGAGGCGACCTCTTACTTTTCCTACTCAGGTATCGAACAACTAGATGCCGACGCGTCGTATCTCTTTATCAGTAATCATCGCGATATTGTTATGGATTCTGCGTATGCCAACAGTGTCTTAGTTGTTGAGGGTCATCGTACGGCGCAAATTGCTATCGGCGATAATCTGTTGCAGAAGCCGTGGGTGTCACACCTGATGCGTATTAACAAGAGTTTCATTGTGAAGCGGAGCCTAAGCGGCCCGAAGCAACAGCTAGCAGCCTCCAAGCAGCTGGCCAATTTCATGCGTGAGGCGATTGTCGAAAATCAGGGACCACTGTGGATCGCGCAGCGGGAGGGCCGGGCAAAGGATGGGAATGACCGAACAGAGGCTGCTGTTTTAAAAATGTTGACGCTGTCGCGCGACAAATCCACAGAGTCGCCAGATGAGGTTTTGGGCAAGCTCAACATAGTGCCACTAACGATTTCTTATGAAATCGATCCATGCGATGTAATGAAAGCGCGGGAGTTGGCTTATGGTGCTGGGTACGAAAAGGCGCCCTTTGAAGATCTGGAAAGTATCGCGCAAGGCATTCAGGGACAAAAAGGACATGTTCATATTCATTTCGGCATACCTCTGAATCAAGCATCACTGTCTGTGCCTGATGCCGTGTCGCTTATTGATGACGCTATGGTGGCGAATTACCGACTGTTCAAAACTAATTTTTGGGCATGCGAAGCATTGGGTTACGCCATCGACGAATCAGATCGCGATGCAGCAGAGGCGAGCATCACTCAATCAGCGTTCCTTGCCCGGTTTGATGAACTGTCCGAAGCGGAACGTCAGCGAGCGCTCGAAATGTACGCGCAACCGGTGCTGAATGTGATGGCCAGTAAGGAAAGGGTGTAAGCATCCTTGTTAGCTGATGCCTTAAGAGAAGAAATTCGAGCGGCTTTTTTTACGCTGACAGAGGCGAAAGATTTAAAGCCTCGCTGGGGCCAGCGCCAGATGATTGCCGAGGTTGCTAACGCGTTGGGCGATCCAGACACACCGCCGTTTCTTGCGATTGAGGCGGGCACTGGTACCGGTAAAACTATTGCTTACATCATGGCTGCTTTGCCGGTGGCAAAGACACAGTCGAAAAAACTGATCATCGCTACTGCCACGGTCGCTCTACAGGAACAGCTTATTTTTAAGGACCTGCCAGAGATCAAGCGTCACAGTGGCATTGACTTTACCTATCAGCTTGCCAAGGGACGTAGCCGCTATCTTTGCTTATATAAGCTCGACCAGTTGATTCAGGGCTACGCGGAGTCACCCATGTTGTCGATGTACCCCGATGAGGTTGAGCTTCCCGAAGGGGAGGAGGTACAGCGGACCTATGACGCTATGCTGACCGCGGTGAGTGATGATTCGTGGGACGGAGACCTCGATGCCTGGCCTGAGGCACTCGATGTAGGCGTTATCCGATCGATTACCACTGATCACTCGCAGTGCTTGGGGCGTCGTTGCCCACACATTACAGGCTGTAGTTTTTTTCGTGCCCGTGAGGGCCTTGAAGAGACAGACATCATTGTGACCAATCACGACTTGGTCCTAGCTGATTTCAGATTGGGAGGGGGGCGAATTCTCTCGGAGCCGGAGGAGAGTTATTACATCTTCGACGAGGGTCACCAGTTGGCCGAGAAGTGTTTGGAGCACTTTGCGTGTTTTTCTCGAAGCGGGCGGACCTATAACAACCTAGCAGAGACCCAGCAGTGGTTAGATGCCAAGCGAGAGTTGTTAATCGAATATGAGGTGCGTCCCGAAGCCTTGTCGGCACTGTCCATCAGTACCGATGACCTAATACAAGCGAGCCGAGATACCTATGCGCTGTGTTGGAACGCATTAAGCGGGCGTGTCGACGATCGCGCAGACCTGCGTTTCCCGTTTGGTGTTGTTGATGAAGCGTTGCGCGATGCATCGCGCTCGCTTCGAGATCTTTGGAGGCTGCACCGGCAAAAGCTCTCACCAGTGCTTAGTTTGATTGAGGCTTTGGTGGAGGAGGGCGACGCTGATCAGCGGGAGATCTGGGAGAGCAATCTCAATGACTTGCAGGTCATATTGGCACGCGCCGAGGGTCAGATCGCACTATGGGACAGCTATGCTTCATCCGATGAAGAATCGAGCACCCCGTGGGCAAGATGGATGCGGCACTATGGTGACGAGAGCTCGATCGAGTGCTACGCGAGCCCGATTTACGCGCGAGATATTCTGTCTGAGCATGTTTGGGAGCGTGTCGCGGGGGCGGTAATGACTTCTGCAACTCTGACTGCGCTCGGGTCCTTTGATCATTTAATGCAGCAGACCGGCTTACCGAGTGACACCAAGTTAGCGCGGGTTGAAAGCCCCTTTGAAGCATCTCGGGGCCGGTTTGTCGTGCCCGAAATGACGACTGATCCAAGCGAGCCCGCGGCGCATTCGGATGAGTTGATTAAAATGTTTCCCAGCTTATTGGAGCGTCATCGCGGCACGCTGGTGCTCTTCAGCTCTAGGCGCCAGTTACAAGAACTGGTTGAGGCGCTCGAGCCCGCGTATGAGTCACGGCTTCTTGTTCAAGGGCATATGAGTAAAGCAGAAATACTGCAGGAGCACCGGAGGAGAATTGATCGCGGTGATTCGTCGATCATATTCGGGCTAGCAAGCTTTGCTGAGGGCGTGGATCTACCGGGTGACTACTGCAGCCACGTGATTATCGCAAAGCTGCCGTTTGCGGCACCCGATGACCCCATCGATGCTGCGCATGCGGAGCTCCTTGAGGCCGCTGGACGCAATCCATTTATGGAGCTCACCGTGCCTTCGGCGTCTCTCAGATTGCTCCAGGCTTGCGGTCGGCTGCTGCGAACAGAGACAGATGAAGGCGTTATCACGCTTTTGGATCGGCGCATCATTACGAAGCGATACGGGCGCGCGATTATGGATGCCTTGCCCCGATATCAGTTCGAGGTTCATTAGTCAGACTCGGTGACAACCTGTTGCGACAAAAAAAACCCCGCTGGTGCGGGGTTTTTTAAGGTCTATCGGCAGATTAGTCCCAGCTAAGCGCACCACCTGTTTGATACTCAATGACGCGGGTCTCGAAAAAGTTCTTCTCCTTTCGCAGATCCATGATCTCTGACATCCATGGGAATGGATTCTGAGCACCCGGGAACTGCTCGGGTAGTCCAAGTTGAGTCAGTCGACGGTTTGCAATGAACTGCAGGTACTCTTCCATCATGCTGGCGTTCATTCCCAGTACACCGCGTGGCATTGTGTCGCGTGCGTATTCGATTTCCAGCGCGGTACCCTCAAGAATCATCTGAATGGCCTCTTGCTGGAATTCCTCAGTCCACAGATGTGGATTCTCGAGCTTGATCTGATTGATCACATCGATGCCGAAGTTGAGGTGCATCGACTCGTCTCTCAGGATGTACTGGAACTGCTCGGCAACCCCGGTCATCTTGTTACGGCGACCCATTGAAAGGATTTGCGTAAAACCACAGTAGAAGAAAATCCCCTCGGTGACGCCATAGAAACCGATCAGATTTCGCAAGACTTGCTGGTCATCCTCAACGGTGCCCGTTTTGAAGTTAGGGTCTGAGAGCGCTTGAGTCTTGTTCAATGACCATGAAGCCTTTTTAGCGACGGACGGTACTTCACGGTACATGTTAAAGACTTCACCCTCGTCCATGCCCAGTGACTCAATACAGTACTGGTAGGCGTGCGTGTGGATGGCTTCTTCGAATGCCTGACGCAGGAGATACTGGCGGCATTCTGGGTTGGTAATGAGTCGATAGATACCCAACACCAAGTTATTCGCCACGAGTGAGTCAGCGGTTGAGAAGTAACCCAATGAGCGCATCACGATGCGACGTTCGTCGTCAGTGAGACCGTCTTCACTCTTCCAGGTCGCCACATCAGCCGTCATGTTAATTTCCTGCGGCATCCAGTGGTTCGCGCAGCCATCGAGATACTTCTGCCATGCCCAGTCGTACTTGAACGGCACCAGCTGGTTGAGATCTGCTCGGCAGTTAATCATCGCTTTCTCGTCAACAGAGATTCGCGATGCGCCCATCTCAAGCTCCTCGAGGCCCGGCGCAGTATCAATGTTAGCTACCGCTTCAGCCGCCGCTTTAACCTGATTCGTTACAGGCGCAGACACTGCCTCTTCCTGATTGAGTGTTTCTAGTGCCTTGTTAACCACTTCGGGTTGAACCGGTGCTTGTTGCTGGGGTGCCGCTACGGGCGCATCGCCCTCGGCTACGTTGTAATCTTCCCAATTAAGCATCATTAACTCCTTTAACTTATTTGGTTACTGACAGGCTTCACAGTCTGGATCGTCGAGCGAGCAGGCCGCAGGAACCGGTGCGGGTTGCACTGGTGCTGCAGCGGCTGCTTGCCGCGACACGGCATTGAGTTGCCCGGTGTTAACCGTCGACTTCTCAGTACCCGTGGCAGCGAGCGATCGCAGATAGTATGTTGTTTTCAGACCGCTGTACCAAGCCATTCGGTACGTCACGTCCAGCTTCTTTCCACTTGCATTATTGATATACAAGTTCAGCGACTGGGCTTGGTCGATCCACTTCTGTCGTCGACTTGCTGCATCGACTAACCAGCGAGGTTCAACCTCGAACGCCGTTGCATATTTCGCCTTCAGATCGGCCGGGATACGATCGATGGCTTGTACACTGCCATCGTAGTACTTGAGGTCGTTGACCATGACCTTGTCCCACAAACCGCGTTCTTTGAGGTCACGTACCAAGTGAGGGTTTACGACGGTAAATTCGCCTGACAAGTTCGACTTCACGTAGAGGTTTTGATAAGTCGGCTCGATGGATTGAGACACGCCAGTAATGTTGGCAATGGTTGCCGTTGGCGCAATCGCCATCACATTCGAGTTACGCATGCCTTGCTCCGCGACTTTGCCTCTGAGTGCATCCCAGTCCATGGTGCTGTCTTGGTTGACCGAGATGTAATCGGACCCACGCTGCTCGATCAACATGTTCAACGAATCAATCGGGAAAATACCCTGGCTCCATAGCGAACCGTCGTAGCTTGAATAGGCACCCCGCTCGGCAGCCAGATCTGTTGATGCGTTGATCGCAAAGTAGCTAATCGCTTCCATTGTCTGATCGGCAAACGTTACTGCCTCGTCAGAAGCGTACGACACGTCGACTTTGTAGAGCGCGTCTTGGAACCCCATGAGACCAAGACCAATGGGTCGGTGCTTCATGTTCGAGTTTTCAGATGTATCTACCGAGTAGTAGTTAATGTCGATGACGTTATCGAGCATGCGAATAGCGGTAGTCACCGTCTTGCGAAGCTTATCGATGTTCAACTCGCCGTTCTCGATGTGCTGCGGCAAGTTGACCGAACCAAGGTTGCAGACAGCGATTTCGTCTTTGCTGGTGTTCAGCGTGATCTCGGTACACAGGTTTGACGAGTGGACCACACCCACGTGTTGCTGAGGCGACCGAATGTTGCAGGGATCCTTAAAGGTGATCCAGGGGTGTCCTGTTTCAAAGATCATGCCCAGCATTTTTCGCCAGAGCGCCTGTGCTTTCAGTGTCTTGTGGAGCTTTAATCCACCGTTGCGGGCCTGCTCTTCGTAGTGGTTATAGCGCTCCTCGAATGCGGTTCCATACAGGTCATGTAGGTCTGGCACATCGTTAGGAGAGAACAGCGTCCAATCACCATCTTCGAACACGCGCTTCATGAAGAGGTCAGGTACCCAGTTTGCTGTATTCATGTCGTGGGTTCGGCGACGATCGTCTCCGGTGTTTTTGCGGAGCTCAAGAAACTCCTCAATGTCCATGTGCCATGTTTCGAGATAGGCGCAGACCGCGCCTTTACGCTTACCGCCCTGGTTCACGGCAACGGCGGTATCGTTGACCACCTTAAGGAACGGAACAACGCCCTGACTCTTTCCGTTGGTGCCCTTGATGTAGGCGCCAAGTGCGCGAACAGGTGTCCAATCATTTCCGAGCCCGCCCGCAAACTTAGACAGCATGGCATTGTCCTGAATCGCACCGTAAATACCGTGCAAGTCGTCTGGGACGGTTGTCAGGTAGCACGAGCTCAACTGGGGTCGCAATGTGCCAGAGTTGAACAAAGTGGGTGTTGAGCTCATGTAGTCAAATGATGACAACAGCTGGTAGAACTCAATCGCTCTAGCGTTCTTGTCGTCTTCGCGCGTCGCCAGCCCCATAGCGACGCGCATGAAGAAGAGCTGCGGTAGCTCAAAGCGAGTCCCATCGCTGTGGATGAAGTAGCGGTCGTACAGCGTCTGCAATCCTAGGTAGCTGAACTGCAGATCGCGCTCGGGCAGGAGGGCGTCGCCTAACCTGTCGAGGTCGTAGTCTGCTAGGTTGGGCGCCAACAGCTCGAGTTCAATGCCCCGACTGATAAACGACTTGAGCGCCTGAGGATAGTACGTTGCCATATCTCCTTGAGTGGCTGACTCTGCGACGTCAAGGAAGCTCAGTCCTTCAGCGCGTAGGTTGTCGAGTAACAGTCGGGCGGCAACGCTCGAGTAGTTAGGCTCCTGTTCGATCATCGTTCGTGCCGTAATGACCAGTGAGGTACTCAGTTCGTGCTCTGTCACACCGTCGTACAGGTTCTTCAATGCTTCATCGATGATCGCTGCCTCGCTGACGTCGGTTAGGTCCATGCAGGCCTCCGCAACGATCGTGCGAATCCGCTCGATATCAAGTGGTTTTGCGGTGCCATCGGCACCCACGACCGTAATCGCGCCAGCGGCCGCCTCCGATTCGGGCGACAGTGCTTCTTTCTCTACACGGGCCTGACGTCGGGATTCGCGGTAGATTACGTAGTCGCGAGCAATCAAATGCTCACCGGCGCGCATCAGAGCCAACTCAACTTGGTCCTGGATGTCTTCAATGTGAATCGTGCCACCTGAGGGCATGCGTCGCTTGAAGGTGCCGACTACTTGCTCCGTTAGCTTGGCGACTGTTTCGTGAATGCGCGTGCTCGCCGCGGCAGTGCCTCCTTCGACCGCTAGGAACGCTTTCGTAATGGCGACCGATATCTTACTATCTTCAAATGGTACTACCGTCCCGTTGCGCTTGATCACGCGCATTTGCCCGGGTGCAGTGGCGGCAATACGTGTCTGGCTGGGAGTGCCTGAAATAGGGGGGGTTGCGGACGCTGGATTGCTTACTGATTCACTGCCTGTCTGCATTCTATCTTCACCTTTAACTCGTCTTCTCGTGGATTTGCAACCGGCCCATCACGCGGTGTTTCTTATCGAGGTTCTCACCACATATTGGGGTTGCATCGTATTCTGGCCCCAAGATAGGGCGGTATAGGGTTGAATGCAAGCCCAAAAGCCAGCGGATTTCTTGTGGATAAGATGTGGCGTTTTAAGGAGTTAGTACTTACTAACTATCAGGGGTGCTGAACGTGGTCTTGAAATAACTCACAATGATGTGCGCTCCATATCACATCAATGCAATAAATCGGCAAGCAGTTACTGGCTCAAAAGCTGGCCGTCACTGCCTGTGAGGTAGCTATTAGCTCAGGAGAAATTCGACCAACGCCTTTTGTGCGTGCAGTCGGTTCTCAGCCTCATCCCAGATAACTGAGTTAGGGTCATCCATCAGGTCGGCGGTGATCTCTTCGCCTCGATGTGCCGGCAGGCAATGCAAATAAATGGCTTCGTCGTCGGCGAGGTCAAGAAGCTCCCGGTTGAGTTGATAGGCTTTTAACGCGTTATTGCGCTCACTGGCCTCGGACTCCTGCCCCATAGAAGCCCAAACATCGGTGACTAGCAGGTGTGCGCCGGCAACCGCTACTTTTGGATCTGGCTCGATGGTTACCGCATCTCCCGCTGCTGCAAGAACCGTCGGTGAGGGCTCGTAACCCTCGGGGCAGGCAATGCGCAAATGAAAGCCCAGTCGCTTTGCCGCATTAATGTAGGAGTGACACATGTTGTTGCCGTCGCCGAGCCAACAGGCTGTTTTTCCTCGCATATCTCCGCGATGCTCGAACCATGTTTGCATATCAGCAAGTAGCTGGCAGGGGTGAAAGTCATCTGTCAATGCGTTGATGACGGGCACGCTCGAGTTAGCTGCGAAGCTTTCGACCTCTTGATGATCG
>DPGN01000042.1:34129-34306 GCA_003523185.1 Halieaceae bacterium | reverse complement strand
ATTAGTCGTGGCCCTATTTCAAACTTGGTGCCTATCGAAAATGCCAGCATGCCAAACCGAACTGTCATTCAGTGGGATAAAGAAGACATCGAAGCCTTGGGTTTACTGAAAGTAGATATCCTGGCACTGGGGATGCTCTCAGCTATTCGTAAGACACTGGCTCTGATTCAGAGAAAT
>DPGN01000042.1:30300-34017 GCA_003523185.1 Halieaceae bacterium | reverse complement strand
CGCCCGCCATTCGAAGTATTCAGGACATCCCGAAAGACGATCAGGCCACATTCCGCATGCTGCAAACCGGAGACTCTTTGGGTGTGTTTCAGATTGAATCCAGAGCACAGATGTCGATGCTCCCGCGGTTAAAACCGAGCTGCTTTTATGACCTTGTCATCGAAATTGCCATTGTTCGACCGGGACCTATCCAGGGCGATATGGTGCATCCCTACCTTAGGCGACGTGCCGGATTAGAACCCATTACTTATCCAGATCCAGCGATTCAATCCGTACTTGAAAGTACGCTTGGCGTGCCGATTTTTCAGGAGCAAGTCATTCGACTCGCCATGGTGGCTGCTGGATTTAGTGGCGGAGAAGCTGACTCACTTAGGAGGGCTATCACCAACTGGGGGAAGAACAGCAAATTGCTGACCTTCGAGAACAAGCTCAAAACAGGCATGTTAAATCGAGGGTATAGCGCAGAATTTGCGGATCAGCTCTTCAACCAAATTAAAGGCTTTGGTGGTTACGGGTTTCCAGAATCACACTCGGCTAGCTTCGCCTTGCTAGCGTACGTGTCCGCGTGGTTTAAGCGCCATCATCCCGGCGCCTTCTATGTCGGCCTGCTTAACAGTCAACCCATGGGGTTTTATACGCCCTCACAGCTCATTCAAGACGCAGAGCGACACGGTATTAGTGCGTTACCTGTAGACGTTAACGCGAGCGAATGGGACCACCAGTTGCTGTCAACACCGCAGTCACAGCAGAAGAGCATTCGCTTAGGGTTGCGGTTGGTTAAAGGACTTAGCAAACGCGGCGCAGAGCAACTAATAGATGCTCGACACACAGGGCTTTTCCAGTCGGTCATAGATCTTAAAAGACGTGCGAAGCTGGATAAGGACGATTTGGAAGCACTATCTGCTGCTGATACTTTGTCATCACTCTCGGGGCATCGTCACAAAACACATTGGGCTGTTATGGCTGTCAAAGAGGCTCAACCGTTACTGATGGATGAACACCCATCTGCCGAGGAGTATGCTTTCGCCATTGCTCCTCCCTCAATGACGGAAAATGTTTTATTTGATTATCAAAGTACCGGTCTAACCCTGCGCACGCACCCCCTGGCACTCTTACGGCAGCAATCGCCGTTCGATCAATGTCGGAAACAGTCCGAGCTCATCACGATGGGTAATCGCCGCTTTGTAAGAACAGCGGGGCTTGTCACCTGCCGCCAGCGACCAGGAACTGCTTCAGGTGTTGTATTTCTTACGCTCGAAGACGAAACAGGAAACATCAATGTGGTGGTCTGGCCTGGCGTTCAAGAACAGTTCAGAGCCGCACTGATGACCGCGCAACTCCTACTGATCAAGGGCACCGTCGAGTCACGTGACGGCGTCACACATGTTATTGCCAGCGCCTTATACGACCACAGTCATGCACTGAGTCGTCTGGCAGTTAAGTCGAGGGACTTTCATTAGAAGACTTTCATTGAAGCACTTTCATTAAAGCACCTTCATTAAAGAGCTTTAGTGAAAGAGCATTCATAAAACGGTGTTCGTTGAGACCTGCATAAAAGCTGTACGGGCAGCCAAATTAACCGTCGGATGACACCCGTATCAAACGCAGAGCTATTGGCGCGAGCTCGGACTGAAGCCTAAACGTCTTTTAAGGCGCTGCAGGGGTAATCGGTACCGTTACTGGCTGGCCTTCAACCCCCGCATAGACCACCAAAATCACCGCATCTTCATCGCCAATATTGGCGCCACCATGCGGCTGATTCACCAATTCGATAACAGCATCGCCGGCTCGCGCGATATGTGTTTTCCCGCTGTCGGTTCTCACTTCAATAATCCCTTGTAGAACGACACCCGCAGTCATAAACGGGTGCTCGTGGAGTGGCAATGCCATGCCGGCAGGAATTGTCACTCGCGCTACGGTGACTTCGGGTTGACCTTCAGCGTAGTGTTCTAGTACCGAGCCACCCCAGTCTTGCGTCGACTTCGCTAAGACAGTGGTTTCAATTTTCCGCTCAGCGGCTAGGACGCTATTGGAAAGCGCTAGGATCAACGCCAGTACGCTAAGCCTAAATATCTTTGAAAAAGTCGCCAGAGTCGTTTGCATCATCATAAAGGGCCGCCTGTTCAACCTAGCCGTGAGAATAAGCCAGATACGTACGAAGCAACAGGTAGCCGAATTATTCCGAGTCTGCCGATACCACGGCCATGAGCTCACCCATGCCACCTTGCGTGATCAAGAACTCAATGGGCCGACAACAGACCTGACAATCTTCAATGTACTGCTCACCCAAGTCCTCTGGGTTCAGCAACACAGAGATAGACTCCCAGCAGTAAGGACAGTCAATGTATGACTCCTGAAGTGCCCTATCCATGACGCTTAGCTCGCTTGTTTCAGCGGCTCTGCTTCAGCGTGACGCGATGTGAAAATCAAGGCGCCGTCAGAGATGGCACTGCCGCGAAACATCTTCTTGTCTTTACGATAGTTTTGCGGATTAACCCACGGCATCTGAGTTCCCTGCCGAGGCAGCTTGGGCATCATGCGCTGCATGTAACCGGCGGAGAAATCATGTATCCAATAACGCTTCTCCATGGTCTTCGCCAACAACTCAGGGATACGCGGAGTTGCCTGCTCAAACCCAAACTCTTCCATATGGTTAAGCACCCGACAAACCCACTCTGCAGTGAGGTCAGCTCGTAAGGTCCAGGATGCGTTGATGTAACCAAAGGTTTGAACCATGTTGGGAATGTTGGAACACATGACCCCTTTGTAAGTCCATTCATCCGCGAAATTCACGGGCTTACCATCGACCGTGAAATCAGCACCACCCAAGTTCAGAAGCTCGATGCCTGTTGCAGAGACAATGATATCGGCGTCAACGTGTTCGCCTGAACCGGTAACCAATCCTGTCGCATCAATGTGCGAAATAGTATCGGTCACCACCTCAGCTTTACCGGTGCGCAGCGCGGTAAATAAATCATCATCAGGGACTAAGCAGAGACGCTGATCCCATGGGTTGTAGGTCGGTGTGAAGTGTTTCTTGACGTCTACGATGTCACCTACCGCCTTTTCAACGTCCTCGAGTAAGGTTTGTGCCACACGATCCGGATTGGTTCGCGTCTGGTTGTAAATGATCTGCTGCCATAGAGTGTTGCGGAGACGAACCAAACCATAAGCCCAACTCGACGGCATGATCGCACGCAAGAAATTAGCAATTCGGTCCACCGACGGTCTCGACACAACGTAGGTCGGTGAGCGCTGTACCATGGTGACTTTTTCAGCACGCTGCGACATGTTGGGAACCAAGGTCATTGCAGTCGCGCCACTGCCTATGACAACCACCTTCTTACCTGTGTAGTCGAGATCCTCGGGCCAGAATTGAGGGTGGACCCAGGTACCTTGGAAGTCATCACGACCTTGAAATTCAGGTTGATGGCCCGCGTCATAGTTGTAATAGCCGGCACACATCAAGAGGAAATTACAGCTGAAATACTGAGTTTCACCATTGCCAGTCTCAACCGTCAGTAACCACGAGGCCGACTCTGTCGACCACGAAGAGGCAATTAGTTTATGGCCAAAACGAATCTGCTCCCTGATACCGTACTCGTCTGCAGTCTCGTTCACGTAGTTCCAAATGGCAGGCCCATCCGCAATCGCTTTCTGAGCACGCCACGGTTTGAAGTTGTAACCCAGCGTGTGCATATCCGAATCGGAGCGAAT
>DPGN01000042.1:24588-30038 GCA_003523185.1 Halieaceae bacterium | reverse complement strand
CGTATGCCTTTTTATTCTTTGCAAGCTATGGGCTGAGGGCTCTCGCTACTCGCCGCCTAATACCGACCGCCCTTTCTCAGCAGCAATCCGCAGACGCAATGCGTTCAGTTTAATAAAGCCTTCGGCATCTGCCTGATCGTATTTACCCGCGTCATCCTCAAACGTCGCGATTGCATCATCAAACAACGAATCTGCTGAACGGCGACCCGTCACTATAACGTTTCCTTTATACAACCGGACGCGAACGTCACCATTGACTACCGTTTGCGAGTCATCGATGGCCGCCTGCAGCATCAGCCGCTCCGGCGCCCACCAGTACCCGTTATAGATCAATTTTGCGTAACGTGGCATCAACTCATCCTTTAAATGAGCCACCTCGCGATCGAGCGTTAGCGACTCAATAGCACGGTGCGCACGCAACAAAATGGTACCGCCGGGGGTTTCATAACAACCGCGAGACTTCATCCCTACGTAACGGTTTTCAACAATATCCAAGCGACCCACACCATGCGCGCCACCCACTTGATTTAAGTGCGCAAGCACCGTCGCAGGAGACATCGGCACACCATCAATGGCTACAACATCGCCCGCCTCAAACGTGAGCGTCATTTCAACGCCCGTGTCAGGCGCGGCTTCGGGAGAAACCGACCAACGCCACATGGATTCCTCCGGTGGACACCAGGGATCTTCGAGAACACCACCCTCGTAGGAAATGTGAAGCAAATTCGCATCCATGGAGTATGGAGACTTCTTCGAAGCAGAAGAGAAATCGACGGGAATCGAGCGTTCAGCACAATAGGCCATGAGGGACTCACGCGAGTTCAAGTCCCACTCCCGCCAAGGAGCAATCACTTGAATGCCCGGCTTTAGCGCATAAGCGCCCAATTCAAAACGAATTTGATCATTACCCTTTCCCGTAGCGCCATGCGATATCGCATCCGCGCCCGTTTCATTGGCAATTTCCACGAGTCGCTTCGCTATCAGCGGACGAGCAATCGATGTGCCGAGTAGATACTCGCCCTCGTAAATCGTGTTTGCTCGAAACATGGGAAAAACAAAATCGCGGACAAATTCTTCCCGCAAGTCGTCAATGTAAATCTCTTTGACACCCAAGGCTTCAGCCTTAGCGCGCGCCGGCTCGACCTCCTCACCTTGACCGATATCCGCGGTAAACGTCACAACCTCGCAATCATAGGTATCTTGCAACCATCGAACGATCACCGAGGTATCTAGGCCTCCCGAATAGGCCAGAACGACTTTATTAACGCTACTCATTGACGACTCCTGTAAATTCGGCGTGAAGTTTACGCGGGGCGACGCCCGATGGACAGTCGATCACTGCTAAACTAACGCCCACGCGTCACCAAAGGTCGAAAAATGTCCCGCATTACGATTACTAAGCCCGATGACTGGCACATTCATTTGCGCGATGGCGACATGCTAGAGCGCACGGTTAACGACGTTGCAGCCTGGGCAAATCGTGCAGTAGTGATGCCGAACCTGACGCCCCCGGTCAAAAATGTATCTGACGCAACGGCCTACTACAGCAGAATCATGGCCGCGTTAGCGGGGTTCCCGCAGTTTGAACCCCTTATGACCTTGTATCTGACTGACAGCACCACCCCTGCCGATATTGCAGCGGCGGCGCAGTCTAATCTCGTATGCGGTGTAAAACTCTACCCCGCCGGTGCGACAACAAATTCAGCCGCAGGTGTAACAGGGCTAGAGACTCTGAAACCCACGCTTGAAGCCATGCAGTCGCATAATTTACCCCTGCTCATTCACGGGGAAGTGACCGATCCGGACGTAGATATCTTCGACAGAGAGGCAAAATTTATCGATAGAACCCTGGCGCCTCTAATTGAGGAGTTCCCGGAGTTACGCGTCATCCTCGAGCACATCACCACCGAGGACTCGGTAAATTTTGTTACGGAGTCGAGACCGGGAGTAGCGGCAACGATCACACCGCAACACTTACTCTTTGATCGAAACGACATGCTTGTCGGCGGTATTAGACCACACCTTTTTTGCCTCCCTATCCTAAAGCGTCGTCAACACAAAGAAGCGCTAAGACGGGCGGCAATCTCAGGCAATCCAAAGTTCTTCATTGGCACAGACTCAGCGCCACACACTGTCGAAACAAAGGAATCCTCTTGTGGATGCGCCGGTTGCTACAGTGCACATGCGGCGATTCCGCTGTATGCCGAAGTCTTCGAGGAGGAGAACAGCCTCGATAAATTAGAGGCCTTTACCAGTCACTTTGGCGCCGACTTCTACGGAAGAGCGCGAAATGATGAGACCATCGATCTTGTCAGAGTCGATTATCTGAGTCCTGAGAGCCTCCGGTTTGGGCCCAGCACCGTGGTCCCGTTGCGTGCAGGTGAACTCCTCAAATGGCGACTGGAAAAGACTCAATGAGCGACGCTTCTTCCGTTCTTTTCAAGCACCGATTCCGTGGTTTTCTCCCGGTTGTCGTGGATCTTGAAACGGGTGGTTTCAATGCAAGTACCGATGGCATCCTTGAGATCGCCGCGACTTTTTTCGAACTGGATGACACAGGACAATTGTCCGTCAGTCACACCATCGCGAGAAATGTCGACCCCTTCGAAGGTGCCAATCTTGAGCCCTCGGCGCTTGAGTTCACGGGAATAGATCCGGAAAACCCACTACGCGAAGCAGTACCCGAGGAAATCGCGCTAGGCGATATCTTTGGTGAGGTAAGACGCGAGGTAAAAGACAAGGGATGTAACCGAGCGATTCTGGTCGGGCACAATGCGCATTTTGATGCGGGCTTCTTGAATGCCGCTACTGAACGGTGCCAAATCAAGCGAAATCCTTTTCACCCGTTTTCTTACTTCGATACATCAACACTCGCGGGTCTGGCCTACGGACACACGGTGCTCGCGCAGGCCTGCAAAAGAGCTGGCATAGAATTTAGTAACAGCGAAGCACACTCTGCTGACTACGATGCACAAAAGACTGCAGAACTATTTGCGGGAATCGTTAATCGCTGGCAGGCGCTCGGTGGGTGGTCGTGGCCCGAGGCCGACAGCATTGACGAGGAATAAACTAACCCGAGAGTTCGCTCAATAGTTCATCTAGTTCATCGACATAAATGTTGATGTCAGTAATACCCAGCAATTCATATTTAACTGAGTTATCGATGGGCAGAAGCTGTGTCAGTACATGGCAGATGTTCCATGCATTACCCGTATCAACCGTAAGACCGAGTCGTCGCACTTCAGGGTGACGCTGCAATCCAGCCAGCACATCGATCATGGACCGGCCTTCTTCTGGAATCTCAACTGCGTCAGGCGAGGGCTCAATATCAACCCGCGCCATGTTGAGGCCTGAATCTTCTCGCCACACCTCTTCGATATGGAAACGCTCGGCGCCTTCAATCGTGATCCCGAGCAAACCATTGGGAAGCTGGTCCCAGTCAACAATCGTCGCCATCGTCCCGTAGTCACCGAGGTCAAGATTTGTTACCGACGCCTCGGCAACCTCCGAACCGCGCCTTATCCACAAAACACCAAAGCCGGTTCCCTCACGCATGCACTTGGAAATCATATCCACATAACGCCGCTCAAAGATCTGCAGTGGTAAGCGACCCGAGGGGAAAAGGACGGTTCCAAGAGGAAATAAAGGGATATCGGTCAATTCAGGCTCCTTTTGGATCGCTCAATACTTCGAGTTCAGTTAGCAACTGTAGCGCTTCTTCTCTCGAGCTACCGCAAAAGGCGATCTCCGCCTGAAATTGGCTACAGCAGGCTGGGCGTCGCGGGTCGCCGAATAATCCACAGAGCCAGTTGTCATCAAGATGCACACATCGCTCCCCCTGCCCCTTGCCATTGGGCATACCATGAAAGGGTGTGTGTATCGCGGGTACGATGCAGCAGGCACCGCACCCAGCTCGACATTCCATTAGGCAGCCTCAGGTCCAAGCGGCTTGAAGGTAAGCATTAACTTGGGAAGCAGTAATAGAGCACCCATGACCGCCGCAAGCATCGCCATAACGGTCAAGACACCGAAATAAATACTCGGTGTGAAATTGGATAAGGTCAGCATCGAAAAGCCAACGACGACGGTCAGCGTTGTGTAATACATGGCCCGGCCGATGCTACCGTGGCTTCGATACATCGCCTCGCGATAGTTATTATCAACTGCAAATTCCTTGCGAAATCTGTGGATATAGTGGATGCAGTTATCGACACCCATGCCGACCACAATGGCGGCAATAGTGATAGTCATAATATCGAGAGGAATACCCGTGAGGCCCATGACGCCCAATACCAATCCGGCGGCAAGGATATTGGGGGCAAGCCCTAACAAGGCGAGCGATACCGATCGAAAAAGCGCCAGGAACATGAGCCCAATGGCGACGAAAACAGCACCCAGCGTGAGAATTTGAGACGCGTAAAGGCTTTGCAGCACGTTGTTATAGAGCACCAACAACCCCGTGAATTTAACTCGGGTCTCATCGAGACCAGTATCGGACAAGATTTGTGCGTAGAGCGATTCTAAATACTCAGCTCTGCGAAGGGTTTTGCTCGTTTCCATCGCTCGCACGGTGATGCGTGTCTGTTGCTCAACCGGGTCGTAGTAAGGCGCAATGAGTACCTCGGCAACCTGCTCTGGCAAACTCCTTTCAACGAGCGCGAGTTCAACACTTCCCAGCTTGTCGTCGTAAAGGCGATCCATAACCGAGAAGCCTGTGGATAGGGACAACACTTTCCCTGACTCTTTACGAGACTCAACAATACTGTGAATCTGATCGATTAAGTCACGGCCCTCGAGGGAGAACCAATAGCCAATCTCTGCAGAGTTCTCATCGGCGAACGACACATCCTCACCAAAGGGGTCATCTTCCCAAAAGTCGTCGTCACCCTCAAAACCCGACTCGGCATCGAAGGCTTCCACGTCATCAAAGCCCTCATCGATAAATCCAGCATCCGCTCCCTCACTAGCAAACGCCATAACTTCCTCTGGCTCGTCCGCGGGCGGGTACAAAATAATATCGAGCGGTATGGTGCCACCCAGTCGAGAATCCAAAAGCTCCATCCCTTGGTAGATTTCAGTGGTGTCTTTGAAGTAATCAATGAATCGGTTTTCAACCTGCAGTCGCGACAAGCCAATGGCCACCAAAACCACCAACAGACCCGTAATAACGATCACCGTGCCACCGAAGCGCTCAACCGCCGCGGCAAACCGTCGCGTCATACTCATCTCATCCGTCGCACCCGCTGCATTGAGCTCCGGTAGCAAGGCGATCAGGGCGGGCACCAAGGTGAAGCTGATAAGGAAGGCCACAACGATACCAGCGGTCATCATCCAACCGAAATCGATCACAGGCTTGATACCCGCAACCACCAATGAGGTGAACGCCACCATGGTTGTGACTGCCGTGTAGAAGCAGGGTACGAACATGAGTTGTGCCGCACGCACTGCCC
>DPGN01000042.1:0-24439 GCA_003523185.1 Halieaceae bacterium | reverse complement strand
AGAAGAACAGCCACGAAGTTGGAAGAAATAACGGTCATCCGCCAGTCTGTGAATCCTAGGATTCCTAGCATGATTAAAGCCGAAAGCGAGCAACTGACAATAGGTACAATCACCCATCGGTAGTCCCGGAAAATCAGCGCCAGCATGCCGACCATGACGCCAATAATAGCCAACCCAAAGGTGACGAGATCATCCTGCACAAAATCGAGCATATCGGCTGCGATCATAGGTACACCACCTACGAAGATTTGGCTTTGCCCTCGATAGGCATCTGCCACAGCTCGGACGCTGGCCACCAGCTCCGCGCGCTCGGCATTAACGGTGCGCGTCGCCTGGTCATAAGCCGACGCCACACTCGCGAGCTCCTCTTCGACATCGGGTGATGCACCGGACGCGACCTGTCGTCGCAACTCATTCCGTAGATCACCCAATCGCTCAATTTCTTTATTCGGTTCTAGGGTGACTTGGACAGCGGTAAGATCCCCTCCCTCGCTCACTAACAAATTTCGATAGAGCTGGCTTGTCGTAAATTCCGTCAGCGCGAGCCCACGATCCACATCGGGATTTCTAAGCGTCGAGATCGCGTCCAAATCCGAGAGATCGGTGAGTGAAATCGGAGGGCTTTCCAACAGAGGCACATCCAGAGCCGAGGTCACGGCTCTGACACCCTTTACAGCCTCTAGATCATCAACCAGACCCGCAAGACCCTCTAGCGATTCGTCACTCAAGAGAGGGGTTGCAGGCTCCCAGGTTAGGATCAGAAACTCGTAGCTCTCGTAGCGATCGGTTGCCTCTCTGAAAAAAGCCAAATCCGGATCGCCTTGAAGTAGCAGCGAATCCGATGACGCGTCCAAGCGGACCTTATCCAGCTGCGATACGGCAAGTCCTGCCAGACCCATCATTAACAGAACAACTAGACCAAAGTGGCGAGAGATCGCCCGCTCATAAATCGACAAACTGAAAACTCCGTGAAAGCGGTCCTAAGATGACAGTGATTGTAGCAACTGCCGGTGAAGACCGGAGAAACTTCCATTACTCATGATCACAACATGATCACCACTATGAAGTTGCCCTACTAGCGCGTCGTGCAGCTGATTCGTATCTCTGAACACAAAATGCCCATTGAGTTCCGATGTGGTTTCGGTCATGGACCAATCAAGCTCACCAGGCTCGAGCCAAAATACGAGATCAGCGTGCTCCGTTGCAGGCACAAGCTCCTGTTTATGAGTCCCGCGCTTCATCGTGTTTGAACGAATCTCGATGACTGCAACCACTCTCTGCTCACCGGCAGCGCGGCGGAGGCCGTCAAGTGTGGTTTTTACGGCTGTCGGGTGATGAGCAAAATCGTCATACACAGCAATGTCATTGGGTGCTCCCAAGAGCTCTAACCGTCGCTTGACCCCCTCGAATCGACACAGGGCTTCACAGGCATCCTTCACACTAATGCCGATATCGTGCGCGGCGGCAACGGCAGCCAGGGCATTTTCAGCATTG
Source organism: Halieaceae bacterium (assembly GCA_003523185.1). Lineage (GTDB taxonomy): Bacteria > Pseudomonadota > Gammaproteobacteria > Pseudomonadales > Halieaceae > Luminiphilus. The sequence goes on along the minus strand of DPGN01000042.1, from coordinate 22,945 downwards.
TGACGGCCAATCAGTCCCCATGTAATCGATGCGCTATCGCCCGAGGGCGAGCTGATCTCGAACTTGCCAAAGTGATTATCTCGAGCCTGCACCGACCAATCGTCTGGTGAGCCAGTATCAAGGCGGCTAACCGGTGTCCAGCACCCACGATTCAGAACCTCATCAATCGCATCACCCTTGCTGGCGATAATGTGTCCACTCGAGGGAATGCAGCGGACTAAGTGGTGGAACTGTGTCTGAATCGCATTGAGATCCGGAAAAATGTCGGCGTGATCGAACTCAAGATTATTCACCACCAAGGTTTGAGGCTTGTAATGAACGAACTTTGATCGCTTGTCGAAAAAGGCCGAATCGTACTCGTCTGCTTCGACAATAAACGGCCCCTGCCCCAGTCTCGCAGATCCCTCAAACCCAAAGGGCACGCCCCCAATGAGGAAGCCAGGATTCAGACCCTCGCATTCGAGTATCCAGGTCAGCATGGACGACGTGGTCGTTTTACCGTGAGTGCCTGAGATGGCTGCGACATGTCGGCCCTGCAATAGATTTTCGCCTAGCCACTGCGGGCCTGACATGTAGGGTATTTGATGGTCAAGTACATATTCGACGGCGTCATTGCCCCGAGACAGGGCATTACCGATCACCACTAGGTCGGGCGCAGGCTTCAAATGCTCAGACGAATATCCTTCCACAACAGCGATGCCCGCGGTCTCGAGCATGGTACTCATTGGGGGATATACATTGACGTCAGACCCCGTCACCTCGTATCCCAACTCGCGAGCTAGCAGTGCCACCCCCCCCATGAAGGTGCCACAAATACCGAGTATGTGTACGCGTTTAGACATCAAGCGCTCCAAAATGCAGCGGCAAGCGTATCATGTTCTCTGTGATCTTAAGTCAGCTGCACAAGGAGACATCGATGTCTGCAGATCAAGCCCCAAACGCCTTTTATGCTCAATCCGGTGGCGTTACGGCTGTCATCAATGCCAGCGCCCTTGGGGTCATCCAAACAGCAGCGGCCTGTCCCGACAAGATTGGAAAAATCTATGCAGGGCAGAACGGTATTCTTGGCGCACTTCGCGAGGAGTTGATCGATGTTTCACAAGAATCCTCAGAGGCTATTCAAGGTCTCATGACGACGCCGTCGGGTGCATTTGGCTCCTGCCGCTACAAGCTCAAAGGCATCGATGAGAATCGAGCCGAATACGAGCGGTTGATCGAGGTCTTTCGAGCACACAATATCCGCTACTTCTTTTATAACGGCGGCGGAGACTCAGCCGATACCTGTCAGAAAGTATCCGAGATTGGCGAGAAAATGGGCTTTTCTCTGCAGGCGATTCATGTCCCCAAGACTATTGATAACGACCTGCCGTTTACCGACAACTGCCCTGGGTTTGGCTCGGTCGCCAAGTACGTTGCCTTATCAACCCAAGAGGCTGCCATGGACATTGCGAGCATGTGCGCCACGTCGACGAAGGTGTTCATTCTGGAGGTGATGGGTCGACACGCGGGTTGGATTGCCGGCGCCGCTGGCTTAGCTGCACATGAACAAGGCGATGCACCACACATTATTTTGTTTCCCGAAATTGCCTTCGATGAAGCGCGGTTCCTCGCGAAGGTAAAAGAAACCGTTGAGACATACGGGTTCTGCGTGATAGTAGCGTCGGAAGGAACCCAAACAGCCGATGGTCAGTTGCTCTCTGGCTCAACATCCAGAGACGCGTTTGGTCATGTTCAATTGGGAGGCCTTGCGCCGAAGCTCGCCAACCTAATTAAGCAAGCGCATGGCTACAAGTATCATTGGGCTGTCGCCGATTATTTACAGCGCGCAGCGCGTCACATTGCGAGTCAGACCGACCTCGATCAGGCCTTTGCACTTGGCAAAGCGGCTGTTGAGCTTGCTATGGAAGGAAAGAATGCGCTGATGCCTACTATCGACCGTGTAAGTGATGCTCCCTATCAATGGCAAATTGGTACTGCACCCTTAGACGAGGTCGCAAACCAAGAAAAAATGATGCCTAAAAGCTTCTTTAGCGATGACGGCTTTGGTATCACCGCCGAGGCTCGTAGCTACTTTGCCCCCCTTATCGTGGGAGAAGCCTACCCGGAGTACTCCAATGGTCTCCCGGTCTACGTCAAACTCGAGAAACACCTTGTGGACAAAAAGCTACCGCCTGACGAGCGCTGGTAAACCTACAGGACGTACCGAGCGAAGATCTCGTCCAAACACCGAGAGAGTAGCGCAAACCCCTCGGGTCTTAGTTGTGGTGATTGGTCCCATAAATCAAGAAGAGCCTCGGGAGACTGATGAGCTCGCAGCTGAATCGCCCTCGGCAGGTAACTCAAGTGCCACGGTTCTATAGATACCCCCCCGCGGTCAGCGTCATAGGGTCGCTCGAAGCCTCTGGATTGTCCGTTGGCAATGGCCTGGTCTAGCCAGTGTGTCAGTGCTGAAAAGTAGCCGCTATCACTGTACTCGCTGGGCGTTAATGCAAGTTTCTGCCCCTCGGGTAATAACGTCGGATCAAACACATCGAGATCGGTGCCCCAATGGTGGCGAGATGTCCCTGGCAAAGCTGAGAACCGGAGTATGCGATGCAACCATTGCTCATCAGAATACAGCTCTCGGCTGAGCGCACGGTCACCGTCATCGAGCACAGGACGTTCGCCGCGCCACTTAGCATTGAAAATAGTCAGTTGCGAGGCGTAAGAGCGATAACTCGAAGCAGCTATCAGTTCAAAGCCTTCAGCCCTCGCGTCACGCTGCAGCAACCTGAACTGTCGTGATACTTCGGAGTCCAGCCTGGTCCGCTCGTCGTGAGCTACCAGTCCATGCTCGGAGAGTCCTAATGCCAACAATTGGTCCGTCATGTTTCTTATGGCTACCTCACGACACAGCTGCAATTATGCGTTCTCGACGCCATGTTACAAACGCACTCAAAAGCCGCTAGTCAACGGCCCTCAATTCTGATAGCTTCCCGTGCCCAACCGCGCAGGTCAACTGCGCCCCACTACGCATGCGTTTCAACGGAAACCCATATGGCAACTAAGAAGACAACGGAAACCAAGGGAACGGCCAAAGCGAAAGCGGCTCCCAAGGCCAAAGCAGCGCCAAAGGCGAAGGCTGCGAAGGCAGAGCCCAAAGCCAAGGCGGCTCCCAAGGCCAAAGCAGCGCCAAAGGCGAAGGCTGCGAAGGCAGAGCCCAAAGCCAAGGCGGCTCCCAAGGCCAAAGCAGCGCCAAAGGCGAAGGCTGCGAAGGCAGAGCCCAAAGCCAAGACGGCCCCCAAGGCAAAAGCGGCACCGAAAGCGAAAGCAGCACCAAAGGCGAAAGCAGCGAAGGCAGAGCCTAAAGCCAAGGCGGTACCCAAGGCCAAAGCGGCGCCAAAAGCAAAGGCGACCCCAACGGCTAAAGCCAAGTCAAAGGCAAAAGCACCGTCTAATGTGGCTCGCGCTGTCGGTGAGGTTCAGAAGTTCGATAACTTCAAGCCATACAAGCCATCGCGCGGTGAGAGCTACATGAACGAGGAGCAGTTGGAGCATTTCCGTCAGCTTCTGCTTAGTTGGAGAGCCGACCTCGTAAATGAAGTAACCAAAACCGTTGGTCATATGAAGGACGAGGCGGCGAACTTCCCAGATCCAGCGGACCGAGCGACGCAAGAGGAAGAGTTTAGCCTTGAGCTACGCGCGCGCGATCGTGAGCGCAAGCTGATCAAAAAGATTGACGGCACATTAGAGCGAATTTCAATCGACGATTATGGTTACTGCGATGCCTGCGGTATCGAAATCGGCGTTCAACGGTTGGAAGCACGGCCTACGGCGACGCTATGCATTGATTGCAAGACCTTGGCAGAAATCAAGGAACGCCAAGAGCTAGGTTAATACAGGGGGGCGCTACGGACTTGATCTATCGAGGACGATTTGCCCCATCACCCACGGGCCCACTTCATATGGGCTCCTTAGTCGCAGCTTTGGGTAGCTTTCTCGACGCTCGATCACATGAGGGCGAGTGGTGCCTGCGAATCGACGATATCGACCCACCGCGTCATGTGAAAGCCAGCTTTAGATCCATCCCCCTCTGCCTAGAAAGCCATGGCCTGACCTGGGATGGGCCTATTATCTTCCAAAGTCAGCGTCGTGAGGCGCATGAAGATGCGCTGTCCAAACTTAGAAATGCGGGTCATTTGTTCGACTGCCTTTGCACCAGAGCCACCTTGGGTGAGCTTGGCGCCTGCGTTTCAGACTGCAGGAATAGCCGAGATGTGAGCGGCAGCGTCCGTTTTCATGTACCAAGTGATGCCCCCAACCGAGTCAAGGACCTGTTTCTTGGGGAACAAGGTGTGTCGGCTATACCCAGTAACTTCATTGTTAAACGCAGAGATGGACTAATCGCGTATCAGCTGGCAACAGCGATCGACGACCTCGATGAAGGCTACACCCATGTGATTCGGGGGGCTGATCTACTTGAATCGAGCCTCCGCCAAATGATGCTTCATCAAACCCTAGGACGCCTTTCACCCGAGTACGGCCATTTACCTATCGTCACCGATCAAGCAGGAAATAAGCTCAGTAAACAAACCGGCGCCCAGGAGATTGATACAGATACTCCCAACGCGAATCTTCGCCGCGCCCTAGCCTTTCTAGGACAGCCAACTCCCCCACAAAACGTGGATCGCGTTGAGGATATTTTGCAGCTAGCGACCGTAAACTGGCGGCGCGACGCGCTAAACTCAAAAAATCTGTAACTTTTCAACACGATAAGTGTTACCTAGGTGACATTTAAGTAAATGTTCATGTTAGCCTCTTCGGCGATTTCTGGGAGGAAAGAGTTGTAATGCTTACGGTTCTCTTGCTCGACGATGACCCTATCAGTGCCACACACACAGCTGACGATCTAGCGGCTGAAGGACTGAAAGTAATCAAAGCATCGCCCTTTTCGGCGCTCGGTGCGATTAAGACTGCGGAGCGTGTTGATGCTGCAATCCTAGATCCTGGACGCAATGAGGCAGGCGCTAACCAGTTGATAGCCGATTTGTATCCCGTTCCCGTCTTTATCCATGCACAACACGCATCACTAAGATCAGCAGTAGAGCTCATGAAGGCAGGTGCGCGTGATTACTGGGCGAAGCCTGCACCCATCAGAGACGTCCTTGATGGCATTCGACGCGCGTCGCTTGCCACGTCACAAAGTGCGGAAAACACAGCGCCTGCCGTCGAAGCCTTTGTTGGCAAGTCAGTAGGCATGCGCGCATTGATGACGATGGCAAACAAAGCAGCTAAAGCGAGCTCGACCGTTTTAATTATTGGTGAAACGGGGACCGGAAAGGAACTCGTTGCACGCCACATTCACCAGACCAGTGAGCGCGCGAGTAAACCGATCATTTCAGTCAATTGCGCTGCGATTCCCGAAACATTGATTGAATCTGAGTTGTTCGGCTACGAAAAAGGTGCATTTACTGGCGCGAATGCACAGCGAGTAGGACTGATTGAAGCTGCCGATGGAGGAACACTGTTTCTCGACGAAATCGGAGAACTTCCGCCTTCAGCCCAAGCCCGACTGCTGAGATTCATTCAAGAAGGAGAGATTCGACGTATTGGCTCAGTTGAAAGTGCCAGCGTCAATGTCAGGCTCATCTGCGCAACGCACAGGAACCTGATGGAACTAGAGAATACCGATGCCTTTCGACGTGACCTGTTTCACCGCATCAATGTGTTGCGACTCGAATTGCCACCATTAAGAGAGCGTGGTGACGATATTGAAGGTCTTACCAACTGGCTGGTAAAACGCGTGGCTGGACGCCTTGGGGTGGAGCCCAAGGCATTATCGGACGAGGCCTACAACGCGCTGTCAGATTACAGCTGGCCCGGTAACGTACGAGAGCTAGAGCACACGATCGAACGAGCACTCGTCATGGCAGATGGCAATATCATTGCCATGAGCGACCTCAACCTTCCCAGTCATACCTCCGTTGTATCAGTATTCAGTACTCCGCCCCCTGAGGAGCCAAAGCTTGAAGCTTCTCAGTCGAGAATCGAGGGTGAAACCGACACTGAAGAATTGTCACTCGAAGACTACTTCCAGCGTTTTGTTTTAGAGAATCAAGATGCGATGAACGAAACAGAGCTGGCTCAGAAGCTCGGTATCAGCAGAAAATGCCTTTGGGAGCGGAGACAACGCTTCGACCTTCCCAGAAAGCGTAAGCGAGGCGCTGCCTAAAACACCACGTGGTGCGATAGGTAACATTAGAGGGTTTACTTCGGTAACACTTTTGTAACAAACCCCTAGCGATCAGACACCTAAAAAACATTAAATTGTTGTTTTTAATAGAAAAAATATGAGTGGCATGGCAAATGCAGTAAATGTGACAGAGCCAAAATAAGAATAAGCGGCCGAATAAAAATAATATGTGTCACTACGGACCTGGGCGGGGAAGGTAACTTCCCCCAGTTTCTTTTTTTCCCTTCACAGCACCTGAGTTGATAAGATCGCGGCTTGTCGCTTTCGAGTCCTCAACTTTGCAAACTATTGATTCCACTAAGCTGATTGATCACACCGCGCTGTCGCGCGCTGCGGTCTCTGTCGTCGAGCGACTTTGTGACAATGAGTACAGCGCATTCATCGTTGGTGGCGCCGTCAGGGATCTGCTCTTGGGCCAGCGACCAAAAGATTTTGATGTGGCAACCAATGCCACCCCGGAGCAGGTGGTGGCCCTATTTCGCGGGTCGCGCATCATTGGGCGACGATTTCAGATTGTCCACGTACGCATGGGCAGAGAAATCATCGAAGTCACGACTTTCCGTGGTCATCACGATGATGGAGCCCCCCAAACCGCCGTTAAGTCTCAGAAAGGGCTGTTACTTCGCGATAATGTCTACGGGACACTCGACCAAGATGCGGCGCGGCGCGATCTCACCATCAACGCGCTCTACCTAGATCCAGTCAATAAACTTATCCTTGACGACCTCGATGGCATAGAAGACATCCGACGGCGGCTCGTTCGGATCATAGGCGACCCGGCTACTCGATATAGCGAGGATCCAGTCCGAATGCTACGGGTCGTCAGATTCGCGGCAAAATTGGGTTTCACTATTGAAGCAACGAGTCAGGCAGCTATTAGCCAATGCCGGCACCTGCTAGCCGATATTCCCGTCGCGCGACTATTCGACGAAACGCTCAAACTCCTTATGGCCGGATTTGCGGCACCCACGATAGAGCATCTAGCAAAGCACGGATTACTGGAGCCTCTCTTCCCTGAGGCTATCGGGGCGATGAATGACCCGTCGTCCAAAAACCTTATTCTGAGGGCGATGGCGAACACGGATGCACGCATTGCTAGGGGAAAGCCCGTGACACCGGCTTTCCTCCTCGGTGCATTGTTGTGGCCCGCGGTTGCTGCCAAAGGTCGCGATATTGCCAACACTGGTGCCCACGAGGGATCGCCCATCAATGCAGCTGGCCAACAGGTACTCGCGATCACGTTGCAACGAGTGTCCATCCCCAAACGATTCTCAATTCCCATGCGGGAAATTTGGGAGCTTCAGCCCAGGCTCGAAAAATGCTCCTCAAAGCGGGTGAAGTCGGTCTTATCGCAACGACGCTTCAGAGCTGCATTTGATTTGTTATTGCTGAGATCCGAGTCCTCGGAAGAACTTAAGTCGACTGTGGCATTCTGGGAAGAACAGCAACGGCTGTTTCCTGATTTGGTTGGCAGTTTGCCGGCGACTGAGATTCCACAGCGTAAGCGACGGCCCCGCCGGAGAAAGCGCAGCCAATGACACTAACAGTCATCGCGCTGGGTTCTAATCTCGATAACCCACCTCAGCAACTTAAAGCGGCGTGTTGCAGATTGTCGCGATTACAGGGTCTTACCGGATTACGTGTCTCGAGTGTTTTTACCTCGCCTCCAATGGGTCCCCAAGATCAACCACCGTTTTTTAATGCGGTCGCAACCTGCCTCTACATTGAAGAACCACGACAACTTCTGGCTGAGCTTCAGGCGATTGAGCAAGCCATGGGGCGCGTAAAAGTGCGACATTGGGGCGAGCGTTGTATCGATCTAGACATCATTCAAATGGGCGAGCAGCTAATTCACGATATCGACCTCTCGATTCCGCATCCGGGCATCAGTGAACGCCTCTTTGTCGTGGAACCGATGATTGAGCTACTTGGGGCTGATCACAAGGTGCCAGGACTGGATGATCTTGGTACGCTTCGCGATGAACTCAAGCATCAGTCGATTTCGCTGTATCAGGACATCGATATCAGCGGTGCGACAGTGGCCTAGGCAGGTATGTTTTGACAGATGGAACCACACAGCCAATTGATCTTAGAGGACGAGTACCGCAGCCCTACATCGCGATTGAGGGGCCCATTGGCGTTGGAAAAACAACGCTAGCTCGACAGCTTGCGGAGCTATTTGACTACCAATTGCTGCTTGAAGACGCGCACGAAAACCCATTCCTTTCGAAGTTTTATAAAAACCGCCGACAGAACGCGCTGGCAACACAGCTATTTTTCCTCTTTCAACGCGTTCAGAAAATTGACGACCTCAAACAGCAAGATCTCTTTAGACCTCTGAGGATCGCTGATTTCCTCATCGATAAAGACCCTCTATTCGCTCAGGTCAATCTCGATGCCGATGAATACGAGCTATACAGCAAGGTCTACAACCAAATGACGGTCGACGCGCCCACGCCCGACTTGGTTATTTACCTGCAGGCATCGGTAGATCGCCTTCTTGAGCGAATTGATCGTCGAGGGATTGCATCAGAACGGACAATTAGTCGGCAGTACCTTGAAGAGTTAAATGAGGTGTACAGCGAATTCTTTCTTTACTACGATGCGGCGCCGTTGTTAATCGTTAATGCCAACCAGATTGACTTAGTGAACCGACATGAGGATTTTGCTCAGCTAGTCGACTATGCTCTCGACATCAAAGCGGGGCGGCACTATTTCAACCCAACATTCATCGATTAACGTAACTAAGAGAACCATCAAGGAGCAGCCAGGTCGATGTCCGATCGAATAACCACGAGCAAGCTTGAAGCCATGAAAACCTCTGGCGAAAAGTTTGTGATGGTCACAGCCTATGACTCTACCTTCGCCAGGCTCGTTAGCGATGCAGGTGCGGAGTGTATTCTCGTGGGAGACTCGCTCGGTATGGTGCTACAGGGCCATGACACAACCGTACCCGTCTCTCTGGAAGCCATGGTCTATCACACCGAGTGCGTAGCCCGTGCCCGTCCGAAGTCGATGATTGTTGCCGACCTGCCATTCATGACCTATTCATCACCCGACGTCGCGCTTTCGGCCTCTATGGAACTCATGCAGCAAGGCGCTCAGATGGTGAAACTCGAGGGCGGAACCTGGCTCAGTGACACCATTCACCAGTTGGTACAGCGCGGTATCCCCGTTTGCGCTCACCTGGGTCTGACGCCTCAGTCGGTCAACGTATTCGGTGGCTATCGAGTGATGGGAAGAACACCCAAGGAAGCAAAATCGATCCTGGCTGATGCGGTTGAGATTCAGGACGCCGGCGCCAGTATCTTGCTTCTTGAATGTGTGCCAGAGGAACTCGCCGCTGACATTTCGTCCAAACTTGATATCCCTGTTATTGGTATCGGTGCAGGGGCAGGTACTGATGCACAGGTACTTGTGCTCCACGACCTGCTAGGACTTACGGAAAAGCCGGCCAAGTTCGTGGAGAACTTCATGGAAGGCGCTGACTCTATCCAAGATGCAATCGCCGCCTTCGTTCGAGCAGTTAAAGACGGCTCCTATCCGAAAGCACAGCACACGTACCAGTAACGATGGAAATTCTGCGCAGCCTTGACGCAATGCGCGAGTGGCGCGCGTCGCTGGCACCTGATCAACATGTTGGTTTTGCACCCACCATGGGAAACCTACACGCAGGTCACATCCAACTTATTAATGCCGTAAAGCAGCAGGGTAATGTCGTCGCCTCTATCTTTGTTAATCCCATGCAGTTCGGTGGCAATGAGGACCTGGATGCCTACCCCCGAACACTTGAGGCGGACTTGGCAAAGCTCGAAGCGGCGGGAACTGCCGCTGTATTTACACCCACAACGACTGACATTTACCCCGACGGCGTATCTCAGCATACGGCCGTCGATGTCCCAGGACTCACTGACGTGCTCTGCGGTGCTTCGCGACCCGGTCACTTCCGGGGCGTCACAACGGTTGTTAGTAAGCTCTTGGGCATTGTGAGGCCCCATGTTGCAGCCTTCGGGGCAAAAGACCTTCAGCAGGTGCTGGTCATAAAGAAAATGGTTCGTGACCTCTCGATCAATACCGAGATCGAGGTGGTACCTACCGTGCGTGAGCCCGACGGGCTCGCCATGAGCTCACGCAATGGCTATCTGAGCCGCGACGAACGTGCGCTGGCACCACTGTTTTCACGGACGCTGGAGGAGACTGCTAAACGAGTCGCAGAGTCAGGCTCCGACATTGGAACTGTAATAGCGGAAGGCAAAGTCATACTCAGTAACTCCGGTTTCGTGGTCGATTACCTCGAGGCGCGTCACACCTATGACCTCTCCGAAGCCTCGTCACTGAATCAGGAAACCGCGATTTTCGGCGCGGCGTTTCTCGGCACGACCCGACTCATCGATAACCGAATCGTATAGCCAGCAGTTAGTGAGCCGCCCCAGGCGGTGCCTGCGACGCCGCTGAGCTGGGCTCGTGCAAAAACTCCAGTAATTCCTCTACTTCACTAGGCGGCGGCGCAGATACGCGACTCACAGCAAACGCCACAACAAAGTTCACGGTGGCTCCCACGACACCAAAGGCGTTGGGCTCGATCCCAAAGAACCAGTTCGGCGACATACCGCCAAGGAATGAGGTGCCGGGGATAAACATAATGCCCTTGTGCTGGAATACATACAGCAAGGTCACTGATATCCCGGCGAGCATCCCAGCGACTGCACCCTCGCGATTGACCCTGCGCGCGAAGATACCCATGAGTAGCGCTGGGAATAGCGACGACGCGGCGAGTCCGAATGCCAACGCGACCGTACCGGCCGCAAATCCCGGCGGATTCAGTCCCAAGTAACCTGCCCCCAATACCGCCGCGGCCATCGCGATTCGGGAAGCCCTGAGCTCGGCCTTCTCGGAAATAGATGGCATATAGGTGCTTTTCAAGAGGTCATGTGAGATGGCACTTGATATCGCTAACAGCAGACCGGCGGCAGTTGACAGTGCCGCTGCCAGACCGCCCGCTGCCACCAGTGCAATGACCCAGTTTGGCAGCTGGGCAATTTCCGGATTGGCTAGAACCAGAATATCGTTATCGAGTTTTGTTAACTCATTCGTCTCGGGGTCAGCGGTATATTCAATTCGACCGTCACCGTTGAGATCTTCAACCTGGAGTAACCCAGTCTGCTCCCAGTTCTCGAACCAAGCAGGCTTCTCCTCTATCAGGAGGGCCTGTCCGTCAGACTGCTGCATAGTATCGACAATATTCAGCCGTGCCATCGCGGCAATTGCTGGTGCCGTCGTGTAGAGAATGGCGATGAATACCAGCGCCCATCCAGCGGATCGCCGGGCAGCTGCAACGCTGGGCACCGTGAAGAAACGAATAATGACGTGCGGCAAACCGGCAGTGCCGATCATGAGAGAGGCTGTAAACGCCATCATATTCAATGTACTGCCGCGGAGGGTTGTGGTGTATTCCTGGAAGCCAAGATCCACCAAGATCATGTCAAGTTTGTCGAGCAGATAGACATCACTCCCAGCAAGCGTCGATCCCAAACCTAGTTGCGGCAGTGGGTTGCCCGTCAGTTGCAAGCTAATAAAGATCGCGGGGATGGTGTAGGCGGTGATCAACACGACGTATTGGGCAATCTGAGTGTAGGTGATGCCTTTCATGCCGCCCAGAACGGCGTAAAAGAAGACGATAAACATACCGATGCCAAGCCCGGTCTCATAGTCGGTTTCTAGAAACCGCGAGAACGCCACACCCACACCTTTCATCTGACCGATGACATAGGTCACAGAGCATAAGATCAGACAAATAACCGCCACTACCCGCGCCGTATCTGAGTAGTAGCGCTCACCGATGAAGTCAGGGACGGTGTACTTTCCGTACTTCCGCAGATAAGGCGCTATGAGCAGGGCGAGTAATACGTAACCACCGGTCCACCCCATCAAGAATACCGAACCACCATAACCGTTGTAGGACAGTGCAATCAGACCGGCCATCGATATAAACGACGCCGCGGACATCCAGTCTGCCGCTGTCGCCATGCCATTAGCGACCGGATGTACACCGCCATCCGCAACATAAAAATCTTTTGTCGACGATGCGCGGGTAGCGATCGCAATTCCGATATAAAGCGCGAAAGTAAAACCAACAACCAAATAGGTGAGAACCGTCAGACTCATTGTCGAGACTCCTTCTCACCGTCTACATAATCGCGTTCCAGACGCGTCATGACAGAGGAAAACGCGAAGATCAGAGCGATAAAAATGAAGATCGATCCCTGCTGTGCAAACCAGAACCCAAGTTTGTATCCACCGAGCCTTATCTCGTTGAGTGGCTCAACCAATAGAATGCCGAACCCAAAACTGACCACGAACCAGACAACCAGCAACCGTAACATCAGGCTCCGCACCCTGGCCGCAAACCGCTGCCGTCGCTCTACATTTTTACCCTCGGCCATTCGCTGGATATCTCCCTTTTCCAAACGCATTTTGTTTCACAACAGAAACACATACGGCATTATTGTTTTCAAGGTAAGACGCAAGTTTTGCGTCAGCGCAGTGATAGAAACACAAGGATCCATTGCATGTCTAACGAGGCCCTATATCCCGTCCCACCTAATTTTTCCGACGCGCACATAACGCCGGAGAAATACCACGACATGTATCGGCAATCACTGGAGGATCCAGCGTCATTTTGGAGCCAGCAAGCCACTGAGTTCCTCTCTTGGGACAAGACCTGGGATTCGGTGTGCGAGAGCGATTTATCCATTGGCCACGCACGCTGGTTCGACGGCGGAAAACTGAACGCCTCAGTCAATTGTATTGACCGGCACCTACCCGCTCGTGCTGAGCATACCGCCATATTGTGGGAAGGCGATGATCCGAGCGAAAGCCAACACATTAGCTACCAAATGCTCAAGGACGAGGTCTGTCGTCTCGCCAATGTTATGCATGATCGAGGTGTACGCGCCGGTGATCGCGTTTGCATTTACATGCCCATGGTGCCCGAAGCCGCCTATGCGATGTTGGCCTGCACGCGGATCGGTGCCATCCATTCGGTTGTCTTCGGGGGATTCTCCCCGGAGGCGCTTAAAGATCGAATCAACGACGCTAGTTGTCGAATGGTCATCACAGCTGACGAGGGCCTGAGAGGTGGTAAGAAGGTTCCGCTGAAAACAAATGTCGACGCAGCGTTAGCAGATTGTCCGTCGGTCGATACGGTGATTGTACTTGAGCGCACGGGCGCTGCGATTGACTGGGCCGCCGATAGGGATATCCCGTACGGAGCAAGCACTCGCGCCGCGAGTTCCGACTTCGAGCCCGTGTCCATGGACAGCGAGGCACCGCTTTTCATTCTCTACACCTCGGGTTCGACCGGAAAGCCGAAGGGCGTGCTCCACACCACCGGTGGCTATTTGTTACAGGCAGCAAGTACCTTCAAGTACGTATTCGACTACCGTGAGGGCGAGGTGTTTTGGTGCACCGCCGATGTCGGCTGGGTCACCGGACACTCGTACATCGTCTATGGTCCTCTAGCGAATGGTGCTACCACCGTGATGTTTGAGGGTGTCCCCACCTACCCCGATGGTGGCCGTTGCTGGGAGGTCATCGACAAGCATCAAATCAACACCTTCTTTACGGCGCCTACGGCCATTCGTGCATTGCATGCGCTGGGGGACGATTTTGTTACTCGGTACTCGAGAAAGAGCCTGAGAATCATCGGCTCGGTGGGAGAGCCCATTAATCCTGAAGCCTGGGAGTGGTATCACCGCGTCGTTGGCGATAGCCGCTGCCCCATTGTCGATAGCTGGTGGCAAACAGAAACTGGAGCCATGATGATCACCCCAATGCCCTCGGCGCACGCGATGAAGCCGGGTTATGCCAGCTTCCCCTACTTTGGTGTCGAACCTGCCCTCCTCGATGAGCAAGGCAATGAAATTGAAGGAGAAGGTGCGGGCTATCTCGTGATTAAGCGCTCGTGGCCTGGCCAAATCAGAACAGTCTATGGTGACCATCAGCGACTGATCGACACCTACTTTTCGACCTACGACGGTTACTACTTCACTGGCGACGGTGCGCTGCGCGATGCGGATGGCTACCTCCGAATTACTGGACGCGTGGACGATGTACTCAATGTCTCGGGGCACCGTATGGGAACAGCCGAGGTGGAAAGCGCACTCGTGCTTCATAATGATATTTCGGAAGCGGCTGTGGTTGGCTATCCACACCCAATCAAGGGACAAGGTATCTACTGCTATGTCACACCGGTGACTGGCGTAGAGGATTCTCCCGAGCTACGCGCCGAACTCGTACAGCTTTGTGTCAGGGAAATCGGTCCAATTGCTAAGCCTGACGTCATTCAGTGGGCGCCGGGGCTTCCTAAAACACGATCGGGAAAGATCATGCGCCGCATCCTGCGTAAGATTGCCGAAAACGAGCTTGATAGCCTCGGGGATACCTCTACACTCGCTGACCCATCGGTCGTTGAAGAGTTGGTAGCAGGTCGGGAGACAGCCTAATCTTCGAGGTTGAACAAGGCGCGGCAAGCCTTCTTCGATACAAGTCATCTCCTGGGCAAAAAACGCTCAGGTAAAAAAAAGGCCCGCTGCTGCGGGCCTTTTTGGTGTGAGCCGTGATTACTTAGCCTCATCCTCATCTGCATCATCAGACGCGTCTTCTGATGCCTCCTCGGCGTCCGCCGCATCATCAGTGGCTTCCTCGTCCGCCGCATCATCAGTGGCTTCCTCGTCCGCCGCCTCTTCCGCAGCACCTGAGTCTGCGTCCGATACCTCGGTCGCTTCTTCACTGACAGCTTCTTCAGCAACAGAGTTTTCAGCTTCTTCAGCATCAGCTGATGGGGCTTCATCAGCTACCTCATCTTCCAGCAACTCTTTGATGGAGAGCTTGATGCGTCCGCGCTGATCGACATCGAGACATTTAACCGTGACTTCCTGTCCCTCGGTCAGAAAATCGCTGACGTTCTCAACCCGCTCATTGGCAATTTGAGAAATGTGGAGCAAGCCATCCTTGCCAGGCAGAATTGTGATGAACGCGCCGAAATCAACAATACGAGCGACCGTGCCGGTGTAAACCGCACCAACCTCGGCCTCAGCTGTAATAGCCATAATCATCTCAACCGCCGCATCGCGCGCCGACTGGTTTTGACCAAAGACCTTCACAGTACCGTCGTCATCGATATCAACCGTAGCACCCGAGTCCTCAGTGATCTGACGAATAGTTGCGCCGCCCTTACCAATAATGTCGCGGATCTTGTCCGAGTCTACCTTCAGGGTCACCATGCTCGGTGCATTTTCGGATGTGATCTCTCGCGCAGACTCCAAAACCGCATTCATCTGGCCGAGGATGTGAAGACGAGCGTGCAATGCCTGCTCCAACGCCACTTCCATAATCTGCTCATTGATACCTTCGATCTTGATGTCCATCTGCAACGCAGTGACACCAGCCGACGTACCCGCGACTTTAAAGTCCATGTCACCCAGGTGATCTTCATCACCCAAAATATCGGTGAGAACCGCAAACTGGTTGCCTTCCTTCACCAGACCCATCGCGATACCTGCTACAGGAGCCTTCAGTGGTACGCCAGCCGCCATCATCGCGAGCGAGCCCACACAGACGGATGCCATAGAGCTTGAACCGTTCGATTCTGTAATCTCAGATACGACGCGGATCGTGTAAGGAAACTCATCGTTATTCGGCAGTACAGCCGCCAGACCACGGCGTGCCAAACGGCCATGGCCGATTTCACGACGCCCGGTGAACCCCATACGCCCCGCCTCGCCCACAGAGTAAGGAGGGAAGTTGTAGTGCAACATGAAAGGATCGCGGCGCTCGCCTTCGAGTGCATCAATGATCTGCGCATCGCGGGTTGAACCGAGCGTCACGGCACCAATCGCCTGTGTCTCGCCACGCGTGAACAAAGATGAGCCGTGTACGTTATCCAGAACATCGACTTCGCATGCAATCTGACGCACCGTGCGGCCATCACGACCATCGATACGTGGCTCGCCGGCCAAGATGCGCTGCCGAACGATGCGCTTCTCGAGCGACTTGAACTCGTCCTTGATGTCGTCCGCGGAAGGACCGCCTTCAACGGCAAGTGCCTCAACAACGGCATCTTTGATCTGACTGACTCGCTCGTATCGTGACGCTTTTTCTGTAATGCGATACGCCTCACCGAGATCAGCGCCTGCAGCCTCTTCGACCTGCGCCCGCAGTGCTTCATCGACCTCTGGCGCAGACCAATCCCAACGGGGCTTGCCAGCCTCTTCAACCAGCTCGTCAATGGCTTTGATAACGGTTTGCATTTCCTGGTGCGCATATAAAACAGCGCCCAGCATCTGGTCTTCCGAGAGCTCTTTTGCCTCTGATTCGACCATAAGAACTGCATCACGGGTACCGGCGACGACCATATCCAGCTTGCTCTCTTTCAAAGCCGAATAGCTAGGGTTGAGCACGTAGCCATCCGCTTCACTAAAGCCAACGCGAGCACCACCAATTGGGCCATTGAATGGACACCCTGATATCGCCAGCGCCGCCGATGTTCCGATCATTGCAGGAATATCGGGATCCGTATCCAAATCAGCAGACATCACCGTGCAGACCACCTGCACTTCGTTCATGAAACCATCAGCGAAGAGCGGACGAATTGGACGGTCGATGAGGCGCGAGGTCAGCGTTTCTTTCTCGCTGGGTCGCCCCTCGCGCTTGAAAAATCCGCCTGGGATTTTGCCCACTGAATAGGCTTTCTCAATGTAGTGGACGGACAGTGGGAAAAAATCTTGTCCGGGCTTTGCTTTCTGTTGAGCTACCACTGTGCAAAGCACGGAGGTAGTGCCCATGGTCACCATAACGGCTCCCGAGGCTTGACGCGCTATGCGTCCTGTTTCCAGCGTGACCTCTTGGTCACCGTACTGGAAAGTTTTAGTAACAACGTTCACTTAACTATCTCCAAAATAAATTGGCCGGCATAAAGCCGGCCCTAAGTCGTTTTTATCGGCGCAAGCCAAGACGCTTAATCAATGTTGCGTAACGAGATGTGTCCTTGCGCTTCAAGTAATCCAACAGTTTACGGCGCTGGTTAACCATGCGAATGAGACCACGACGTGAATGGTGGTCCTGTGCATGCTCTTTAAAGTGCTGCTGTAGCTGCTCAATATTTGCGGTCAACAGAGCGACCTGAACTTCGGGTGATCCTGTATCGCCGTCAGACTGCTTGTAGTCGTCCACGATTTGAGCTTTACGTGCTGCATCTAGTGCCATGATATTTCTCCAACCTGCGTTACTCTGAGCCCACCCGTGCAGGTTTACAGGGGGGCTGATTAATGACTGCTATACAAACAGTCGCTTCGGAGCGACTCGGCCGTCGTCTAGCATCACTCCGATACCCAAAAATGGCCCACCCGCTTCAGCGATGCGCACCATACCACTAAGCGGCGCATTTCGCACTAGGACCGGTTGTCCTTGTTTTAGGTAGAAAGCCGCAGAATCGCTGAGTTCAACCCTCTCCAGGTGACCCACAGCAATTTCGGGATCGATGAGAAACTGGTCAAGCGCATCGGGTCCTTCCTTTTCGGCCACATCGACCAGCGTCTGCAGATCAATCGATTGGCTCAGATCAAAAGGACCGGTCGCTGTTCTTCGCAGAGCGCTCATATGACCCGGGAGTCCCACTGCCTCCGCTAAGTCCTCTGACAGTGTTCGTATATAGGTCCCCTTAGTACAGGACACTCGAATATCCGATGTTGCAACGACGCCCGGTGCAAACGACGTCATTTCAATCGAATGAACAGCAATCCGACGCGCCTTTCTCTCAACTTCCTTACCCTGTCTCGCCAGCTTGTAAAGCGGCTGGCCATCAACTTTCAATGCGGAGTGCATGGGGGGTGTCTGATCAAACTCGCCGACAAAGGAGGCGAGCGCGGCAGTGACATGATCGGTTGTCAGTACCTCAGCAGTCTGCTCCGCTAGGACCTCACCTTCACTATCTCCCGTGGTCGTTTTGATGCCAAAACTGACCGTCGCGTCATACGCTTTATTGGAGTCCAGTAAAAACTGTGAGAGCTTGGTGGCCTCGCCCAGACAAATAGGCAGCACGCCGCTCGCCAACGGGTCCAGATTACCGGTATGACCCGCTTTGGCCGCATTAAACAGGTGACGGACGCGTTGCAGTGCTTGATTTGATGAGGGGCCGATAGGCTTATCGAGAACGAGAATACCTGTGACTGCCCGCCCTTTCCGCCGGCGCGCCATGTTAGGTCTCGTCTACGCCCGAAGGGTCTAGGTTTTGAGCGTCCGATGCACGGGCCTTGCCCAATAGCGCCTCCATGTGACGACCGCGGCCAACGCTCTCGTCAAATTTAAACGTGAGTTTGGGCACGGTTCTCAAGGTCGATTCACGAGCGATTTCGCTACGCAGAAAACCAGCGGCTTTATCGAGTACACGAGTCACCTCTTCTGCCGATTTAGCGTCATCTAGGCCTAACTTGGTGAAGAATACCTTCGCATAACGTAAATCTCGACTAACCTCGACCGCTGTAATGCTGACAAACTCGGCCCTCGGATCGCGAACACTGTGCAGTAGGAGCTTTGCTAGCTCCTGCTGCAAAAAGTCAGCGACTCTCTCAGTCCGGCTGAACTCTTGACCCAAAGCGTTTTACCTACAGAGACCGGGCAACTTCGTTGACATCGAATACTTCGATGAGGTCGCCCACTTTTACGTCGGTGTAGTTCTTCACGCCGATACCGCACTCGGTACCACTTCGAACCTCATTCGCATCATCTTTAAAGCGACGCAATGATTCGAGCTCGCCCTCGTAGATAACAATATTGTCTCGCAAAACACGGATAGGCTTGGAGCGATAGACTGTACCCTCCGTCACCATACAACCGGCGATAAGGCCAAACTTGGGAGAGCGGAAAACATCCCGTACTTCAGCGATACCCACAATCTCCTCGCGCAACTCTGGCGACAACATACCCGACAAGGCTGCCTTAACATCGTCAATGAGATCGTAAATGACGTTGTAGTAGCGAACTTCTACGCCTTCATTTTCAGCCAAGCCACGCGCCTTGGCGTCGGCTCGCGTATTGAAACCGAAGATAACCGCATTACTCGTTATAGCCAGCGATATATCAGTCTCGGTGATACCACCAACACCGCCAGCAACCACATTGACTTTAACCTCTTCGTTACCCAGGTCAGACAATGAAGACTGGAGCGCCTCAAGTGAACCTCGAACATCCGCCTTGATGACAATATTCAGCGTTTGTACTTCACCCGCCGTCATCGTCTCAAACATGCTATCGAGCTTGGCGGCTTGCTGACGAGCCAGCTTGCTGGATCGCTGCTTCTCTTGACGGAAATCTGCAATTTCGCGAGCGCGCTTTTCACTCTCAACGGCTACGAAGGGGTCTCCCGCATCAGGTGTCCCATCAAGGCCTAAAATCTCAACAGGGATGCTCGGACCAGCGACTTTAATCGGCTGTCCGTTTTCATCCAGCATGGCTCTAACGCGACCATACTGTAAGCCTGCGAGAACGATATCACCCTGATTCAGAGTGCCTTGCTGTACCAATAGCGACGCCACAGGGCCGCGTCCTCGATCAAGCCGCGACTCAATCACGAGACCGCTAGCTGGAACGTCAGCTGGTGCTTTCAGCTCAAGCAACTCCGACTGCAACAACAGGGCTTCTAATAAGGTATCGATGCCTTCCCCTGTATGCGCTGAGACCGGGATAAACTGAGTATCACCACCCCAATCCTCCGGAATCACTTCTTTTGCAGCTAATTCGTTTTTGACTCGGTCGGGGTCAGCGCCCTCCTTGTCCATCTTGTTAATGGCAACAACCAATGGCACACCAGCCGCTCGTGCATGCTGGACCGCCTCTTCTGTCTGCGGCATCACGCCATCGTCGGCGGCGACCACCAAAATAACGATGTCCGTGGACTTAGCGCCACGAGCGCGCATCGCCGTAAAGGCCGCGTGACCGGGCGTATCTAGGAAAGTGATCATCCCCATATCAGTCTTCACATGGTAAGCACCAATATGCTGGGTAATACCACCCGCCTCACCGACGGCGACACGTGAGCTACGAATGTAGTCAAGCAACGATGTCTTACCGTGATCGACGTGACCCATCACAGTAACCACAGGTGCTCGAAGTTCAGGTGTGCCCGCTTGGCTTGCCAGAGACTCCTCTAACTGCTCCTCAAGCTCATCATCACTTTTTAACTTGATGCGATGGCCAAGTTCCTCTACCACGAGGCTTGCTGTGTCCTGATCAATCATCTGGTTAATGGTTGCCATTACACCGAGCTTCATGAGCTCTTTAATCACCACACCCGCTTTTACCGCCATCTGCTGCGCAAGATCACCCACGCTAATGTTTTCTGGCAACTCGACGTCGTAAATAATCTTCTCGGTAGGCTGCTCGAAGGCATGCTGGTTCGGCTCGTCGCCGCCCCGTCGTCGCTTACCGCCGCGCGCACGCCCCACTCCTGATTCAGCTGCTTCAATATCGCTCAGCGACAGATTGTGGCCTCTCTGCTTCCCGCGACCACCCGACATATTCGAGCGATCTAAACGACCGCGGCTAGGCTTTCGCCGGTTATCATCCGAATCACGTCCACCATCTTTCGAAGGTGCCTCATGCAAGCGTTTAGGTCGCTTTTCACCTTGGGTTGAAGCCGCTTTCTCTGCAGCAGCCGTCTTCTGAGCTGCCTCTTGCTCGGCCTTCTTTCGTTCCTCGTCCGCTTTTCGTGCGGCGACCGTCTCGTCCAGCTTACGCTGACGATCCTCCTCCTCGGCACGTCGACGAGCAGCTGCACGCTGCCGAAGTACCTCAGGGTCTAAATTACGCAGATCTTCCTCTGTCTCCTCGACAACGTCAGTCAAAGGCGCAGCATCGTCCTGTGCATCCACAGTATCGGTGGTTTCAGCAGCCACTTCCGGCACATCCGCCTCTGAAACGGGATCAGCAGAAGCCACTGGCTCCGCTACTGCCTCTGCAGCAGGCGCCACCTCTGGAACTTCAGGCTCGGCCACCTCCTCCGCTTCGGGGCGCTTAACGTAGGTCCGCTTCTTGCGGACCTCAACATTCACCGTGCGCTTACCCGAGCTGCCACCCGTTTTGAGGGTGCTCACCGACTTGCGCTTCAACGTGATTTTTCGAGGCGCCGCTTCTTCGCTACCGTGGCTTCGTTTCAAATGGGCAAGCAGGGTACGCTTGTCATCATCAGAGACACCTTCGTCTGCTTTCTTATGCGGAAGACCCGCATCCTTCATCTGCGAAAGCAGCTTATCGGGGTCTGTTCCCACGGTCTTTGCTAACTGCTCTACCGTTACTTCAGCCATTTCGTCTCTCTCTAATTTCGCTGTTGTTCGTCTGTCGTTTCGCTTAATCCGCTACTTACGCAGACTCCCCCTCTTCCGCGAACCACGGCTCGCGAGCAGTCATGATGAGCTCCGCAGCCCACTCTTCAGTCATACCTTCAATATCCATGAGCTCATCCACGCTCTGCTCAGCGAGATCCTCCATGGTGATAACGCTCATACTTGCCAATACATAAGCAAGTTGCTTATCCATGCCTCGCATCTCAAGGAGGTCCTGCGCGGGCTCATTGGAACCCAGCTCCTCTTCAGACGCGATCGCCATGGTCAGCAGTGCATCCTTGGCTCTGGCGCGAAGCTCCTCTGCAATGTCCTCATCGAAGCCTTCGATACCAGCCATCTCTTCCAGAGGCACGTAAGCGACTTCCTCAACCGTTGTGAACCCTTCCTCGACTAAGACAGCAGCCACATCTTCATCGACGTCGAGAGCATTCATGAAGGTCTCCATGATCTCGCCGGCTTCGGTCTCCTGCTTCTCGATCGCCTCGTCTGTGCTCATCACATTGATGGTCCAGCCGGTGAGATCTGAGGCCAAACGAACGTTCTGCCCTCCGCGGCCAATCGCTTGCGCTAGGTTGTCTTCGGCAACCGCGACCTCCATGGTGTTGCTGTCTTCATCAACAACGATAGATTCGACTTCCGCAGGTGACATGGCATTGATCACCAACTGCGCGGGGTTGTCGTCCCACAGAATGATATCAACGCGCTCGGTATCGAGTTCGTTGGATACCGCTTGTACCCGCGACCCTCGCATACCGACGCAGGCACCCACGGGATCGATACGCTGATCACCGGTTTTCACAGCGATCTTTGCGCGAGAACCCGGATCTCGCGCCGCCGATCGAATTTGAATGACACCTTCGGAGATCTCGGGCACTTCGATCTTAAAGAGCTCGATCAGCATCTCCTTGCAAGCGCGTGAGAGAATTAACTGTGGCCCTCGTGATTCCTCATTAATCTCCAGAAGAATTGCCCGAACGCGGTCATTCATTCTAAATGTCTCTCGTCCGACCAGCTCTGAACGAGGCAGCAAGCCCTCTGCATTGTTACCCAGATCCAGAATAATGTTGTCGCGCGTGACCTTCTTCACAGTGCCTGCCAGAAGCTCACCCATGCGGTCCTTGTATTGGTCCACAACCTGTGCACGTTCAGCCTCTCGGACACGCTGCACGATGACCTGCTTGGCAGTTTGCGCCGCGATACGGCCAAAGCCCACATTTTCGACGATCTCTTCGTGCTCATCGCCCGGGCGAAGGTTTTCGTCAACTTCAATCGCCTCTTCAGTCGTAAACTGTGTACCTAAGAGCGCAAGTTCCGT
>DPGN01000081.1:787-3673 GCA_003523185.1 Halieaceae bacterium | reverse complement strand
TCAGGGTCTCGCCAAAACCGCCGGCAAACATGTTGTAGATACTGAGGCCCACCAGGAGCGCAAACAACAAAGGCATCATGACCGTGACTGCGCGTTCGATACCCCCAGCAACACCAGCATAGATGATTCCGCCGACGATCAGGTTACCAACCACGGTCATGATCAGCATGGTGGATCCGTCAGCTAGGAGCGCATCGAAATCCTGTGATGAAGACGCCGCATCCACGCCCGCAAAGCCGGTCATTGCCGCTTGGATGAGGTACCAAAGCACCCAACCCACAACAACCGCGTAGGTGATGGAGATGGTGTAGGCCGTGAAAACACCGAGACCACCAACACCGCCCCAGGCGCGGCTGTGCCCACTCTCCTCAGCAACGGCTGCCATCGACTTTGACGGACTCGATTGGCCGCGTCGGCCCACCAACAATTCCGCCATGACACATGGGACACCAATAGCGAAAACGCAGAGCAGGTAGACAATGACAAAGGCGCCACCTCCGTTCTCGCCGGTGACATAGGGGAACCGCCAAATATTGCCCAAGCCAACGGCGAAACCGACCGAGGCCATGATGAAGGCGAAACGACTAGACCATACGGGTGTACCTGCTGCCATTGCTTATTGCTCCGCTAGATAGTTTGCCGCGGCACGCGCAGCATTGAGTTTGACGGGAAATTCGGGTGCGAGTGTCGATGCCGCGTCGCGCTGACTCGAGAACCAGACCATGACGGTATCGGTGCTTCGATTGATGTAGATAACCTGACCGTGAATGCCAACCGCACAGAACTCTTCGGTTGTCTCATCCAGAATCCACCACATGTCCTGATAGGCAATCCAATCCGCCTGCGAATAATTGGGGTTGAGGTTCATCGCATTGCGGTCGCTGTCCTTCACATCGACCATGTGCTCGAGCCAGTCAGCAGGGAGAACTCGCTCGCCTCTGAAGACCCCCTTATCACGTATCATCATGCCGTAGCGCGCGGCATCGCGGGCTGTTGCATTGAATCCACCCGTGGCGACCGGGATGTAAGCGCGGTCAACTGCGATAAACGCATCATGCTCCGCGCCGATCTTCTGCCAGACCTCATCTCGGATGATGTCGTTTAGGGACTTATCCATCAGCCGGGATACCATCCAACCCAAGACATCGGCGTTCGCAGAGTTATAGTCAAAACGCATTCCCGGGCGAGTCTCGGGATCAGGTTGCACAAAGTGCGTTAGAAAATCGTAGACACCGTAAATTTCCGTTTGCCCCGGCTGGAGGTCTGCTGCGCCAGGTAAATATCCAAGGTTTAAGGCCGGCGCGTAATAGAGGAAAAAGTCGCTTTTCGAATCGACATAGTTCTCCTCAAACGCCAGACCACTGGCATGGTCCATCACGTTTTGCACTGTCACGCGATCGAAAGCACTTCCCTTAAGCTCTGGCACGTACTCGGACGGGCTTTGTGTCAGGTCCAGCTGGCCGCTCTCCACCAAAATCCCCGCGATACTGCTAACCAGCGACTTGGTCATGGAATACCAGATATGCTGGCGGTGCGCGTCCATCCCGTTCCAGTACGACTCGTGTACTAAGGTGTCGCCATGAATGACTACCAATGCATCCGCAGCATTGGCAGCAAAGACATCGCCAAGCGATGTACCATCAACGGTGAATTGGTCGAAGCGCGATTCCTCTCGCGGGAAGTGGTGGATCTCACCCCCCCTTGGAACCATGACCGTATTATTAGGAGCACCAAAATTTTGAAACGCCCACTGACTGTAGGGCCAATCCCGATGATTCTTCTTGGTCACCTGCGACTCGGTGCTGGGCGGAAAGCCGTCCATGACTGCAGGCGTGTCTTGAGCTGTTGTCGGCATAGCGCCTCCCAGAGTGACGAGGACAACAAGCATCTGCCAAAACTTCATAGGCATCTCACTTCGTTATTGTTGTATCAGTAGGCCCCAGCGCCCATCTGATCAGAGTGTACCGCTTAACTCGATTCGGTAGCCACTGCCGGTAGGCACTGCCAACAAGGCGATCGCTTGCTGAAAAGCCTCATTGCGCGCAGCCGGTCCCGATAGATTAGCCATGACACGGTAGTTGTCGCCCGCAATGGTGACTGAACCATCGACCTGAAGCGCTCCCTTCAATGTGATGATGCTCGCTCGGATACCTGCATCCGTTGTCGTGATATCAACCGCATACGACCCCAGCGATACGTCGCCACCGATCGCGCGCCAGGCCGCGTTTTCCCACACTAGACGACCGTTGGCCGAGATCGGGGAGCCCTCAGCTGTAATACTGAAGGAGTCAATATCGGCCTTGAGTTGACCGCCCACATACAAGGGAAGAAGCTCACGCAGCCAACCCAGATCGATGCGAAGCTCGGCCTCGTTGACCTGCACCGATCCATTTAATGATGGTCTCGCTGTCACATCGACTCGCTGGTTTCCCCAGTCGCTTTTTAAGCGAATGAGATCGCCCCACAGTAAACCGATCGGGTTAAGCGTCCATGTAATTCTTCCCAAAGCAAAAGGCCGTGATTGCATCGGAATTTCAACATGCGCCACCGCGCCCTTCCAGACGGTGCCACTGAATCCAGTGGCCTTAACCGCCGGTGGGAACGCGAAGCCCACCAGAGAAGCCGGCGCACGGCTGATGAGTAAGATGATGATCAGCGCCGCTGCCAGCGCGGATACACGACGGTAAGTCACGCTTACTGACCTCGCACACGGAGTGTCGCGTTGACGCCCCCCGATCGACCCGCATCGCTCACTGAGGCATCGATGATTCGAAGGCCTTCGTTGCCCTCTACCGTCTGTAACCACTGAAGCAGTGCATCAAAATCAACGCCCTCAAACCTTACTTGGACCTCTCCGCGACTGTTTGGCTGAAGTCGTTTTACGGT
>DPGN01000081.1:0-681 GCA_003523185.1 Halieaceae bacterium | reverse complement strand
TTCTGACTTTGATTGCTGCTACCGGTGTCACGCAGACTCAGTAAGCGGCTGACTTTTGTCTCAACTCGGCTCAACTGAGCGCTCGCCGCCTGATTATTGAGCGCCATTTGGCCCCGCGCTTCACTCGCCGGCCCTAGCGCAAACTGGAAAAGTCCAAAGACCACAAGAAATCCCGCGAGTAGCAGCAAGGCGACCTGATCTCGAGGGATTTGGTTGCTAAACCACTCTTTCATTACGACACCTCGACCCGTAAACGTGCCCGCACCTCGTCACCACGAGCGCTCGAGGTTTCCAGAGTAGCTTTGAGCCCTGCTCGCTCCAACGCCTGCCGGATCTGCTCGACTGAGGCAAAATCTTGGGCCGTGAGGTTAAGCCTCAACTGGCCTGCTGTGTAATTGATTGACGTCACGCGACCGTTCTCTGCCATCGTTGCCGTGACAACATCAACCAACCTAGGTGTAAAGGCTACAACGCCTTCTTCACCTGTAAACTCTGCGATCTGACGATCCAGCTGTTTCTCAACATCGACCACCGCGCCTCGAGGATTCGCCTTTCGATACGAGTCCTGAATCGCTGATCGCAACTCAAGATTTTGGGTTTTTAGCTTCTGAAACTGACTAATGTCGGAGACAAACTGCAAGCTCAAGGCTACTGAGGCCGCAACCGCAACGGTCTTCCAGA
>DPGN01000079.1:33137-33784 GCA_003523185.1 Halieaceae bacterium | reverse complement strand
GAAAACGAGCTCGCTGACCGATTTAGCGGGGTGCTGATCAAAACGTTGCGTGAACTCGAGAAGTGCTCGATCACCCCTCAATCGGACTTCAGCAATGATATCGCGCACACTGCTAACCAAATTTGGATCTAACGCTTCCATCGGCGCTGTCAGCACGCACACTTGCGCCTCGAAATCATCGTCGCTTTGAGAGAAACGCTTTATTGCAAGTGTACTCACCTTGAAATTACTCAAGAGTCTCGCCGCGATGCGACGGCGGTAGCCAGTCGCTCTACGAGACTGGCAATAATTTGGTTGCGAGTGCGCATCGACGCTTTATTAACAATAAGGCGTGAGGAGATGTCGGCAATATGCTCCAGCGGCTGCATACCGTTGGCCTTGAGTGTGTTGCCGGTATCGACAATATCAACAATCTCATCAGCAAGATCCATAATCGGCGCAAGTTCCATTGCCCCGTATAGCTTGATGATATTGGCTTGGATACCACGCGATGAATAGTGAGCGCGCGCAACATTCACAAACTTGGTCGCCACTCGGATTTTAGCGGCATGGCCAGCTCTGGCCTGCCCCGTACCCGCCGTCATGAGACGGCAACGGGCTATCTCAAGATCAAGCACCTCATAAAGGCCCTCGTCACCTGACTCCAT
>DPGN01000079.1:15633-32954 GCA_003523185.1 Halieaceae bacterium | reverse complement strand
TCGTTGTGGGGAAGATGAGTTTCCGACTCTGTTCCACCGACTCCAGCGGTGACACACCGGCCTCCGCGAGCAGCGGTAACGTCTCGGAGAGAATGCGCCCTTTCGTCAGCGCTATGGTGAGCTGTTCCCCTTTTGCGGGTTTCATAACCTACCTCGACTTCCTGACAATGTCAGCACCAACAGCCTGAAGCTTCTCTTCAATGCGCTCGTAACCGCGGTCAATATGGTAAATGCGATCAACGTGAGTCTCGCCCTTCGCGGCGAGGCCTGCGATAACGAGACTCGCTGACGCTCGCAGGTCAGAAGCCATTACGGGAGCACCATCGATACTGGACTTGCCGCGAATAATAACTGAATGCCCGTCTACCGTGATATTGGCTCCCATTCGGTTCATCTCATGCGCCTGCATTAATCGGTTTTCGAATATGGTTTCTGTTATCCGGCCGACACCCTCTGCAACCACGTTCAGGGCGGTAAACTGCGCTTGCATGTCGGTCGGAAACCCGGGATAGGGCGCGGTGATGAGGTCAACCGATGTGAGCTTACCCTCAGTCATGTCAGCCGTAATGGTATTTTCTTCAACAATAACGTCCACGCCCGCATCTCGTAACTTTTCGAGCACAATGCCGAGATGCTCGGCATTCGCATTCTCGACCGTGATGCGCCCGCGAGTCGCCGCAGCCGCAACCAGAAATGTCCCCGCCTCGATCCGATCTGGCATGACACTGTAATGACTCGCCGCTAACTCCGAGACGCCATTAATCACGAGCGTTGATGTATCGTCACCCTCGATCTCTGCCCCCATGCCTCTGAGGAACGCGACCAAATCAGTAATCTCGGGCTCACGGGCGGCATTGCGAAGCACGGTTCTGCCCTCTGCCAGAACCGCTGCCATGAGCAGGTTTTCGGTTCCACCTACCGTGACACAGTCAAACGTGAAGTCACAGCCTTTGAGTCCGCTCTCTGTGGTGGCAACGATATAGCCATCGCGAACATCGATACTCGCGCCCATGGCCTCGAATCCCTTCAAGTGCAGGTCAACAGGGCGACTTCCAATCGCACAACCCCCCGGAAAGGACACCTCCGATTTACCGAAGCGCGCCAGAAGCGGACCCATCACAAGAATGGAGGCCCGCATAGTTTTCACCAGCTCGTAAGGTGCGCGCTGGTTATTCAGTTGCGCTGCAGACACCTGTACCGCCGTTGACTCGTCGATAGCAACATCAGCGCCAAGCGCACCCAGTAACTCGACCATCGTCGTGATGTCATTGAGATGAGGTACATTCGATAGTGTGGAAACTTTGTCCGTCAGCAGCGTGGCAGCCAATATCGGAAGCGCTGCATTCTTCGCCCCCGAAATAGGTATACGACCCTGTAACGGCGTTCCGCCGCGGATTTGAAAGTAGTCCAACGCAGTCTGCCTGCTAGGGTGTCGTCGCGACGATGTTGACCGCGTGCAGGGCGCCGCTACGAATAAAGTCCCCGAGAGGCGCATAAACTCGCTGCTGCCGTGCGACTGGTCTCAACCCTTCGAATACATCACTAATCACGGTGACTTGGCAGTGAGAGCCATCCAGTAGCACATCAATAGTGGCGCCCGGAAATTCGCCCTCGAGCGCCTCTTTAATCATGGCTTCATTCACTGTCCAAATCCTCCGGCAAGTTAGCCGAGATATCCCACTCAGCCACAACCTTGGCCACATCTCCATCAGCAGACTTCGCGGCTGCGGCGAATTGATTTTGATAGATTTGGCCCAAGTTAATATCCGCGACAATAAGATTCCGAAGTCGCCAACTGCCGTCCCGGCTTCTACCCATCTGGTATCGCACAGTATACGTGCGGTCACCCGAGCCGTAGACCAATTGAGTAATAGATGCAGAGCGCGCTTCAGGGTCGATAGCTTCATCATCGACAATTTCGAATTTGGACCCACTGAACGCCAGCAAGCCTTTTGCATAGGTGCGTATCAAGCCTGACTTCATAATGTCAGTGAATGACTCAAGTTGCTCTCGCAGCGCTTTGCGACCCGCGTCATCGAGGGACCGGTAGCGCGCATTGGAGGCGTAATCACCCATCACACCCTTAGCAAAGCCTCGCCAATCAATCGTCTCATCCAGAACAGCACCAATCTCGTTGTAGAAGCGGTCTGGATCGGTATCGAAATACTCGGGCGCCTCACCCACGATGGCCATAATTTGAGAGGTGGTCGATTCGATGATCGGTGTCGGCCCCGCCGAGTCATTTCCAATTGCAGCGGTGGTGGCTAGCAAACTGAGTAGGCCGAAGACGATACTTGTAATCATTACTTTGACAGATTTCATGCGATTTTTAGCTCAAAACGTAAATTGTTGGGACGAGTCGCTCCGATTTTACTAGTGCCGGAGTCTGCTCGACACTCACATTGCCGTATGATACCCGATCGCTGACACTCAGCGGTGCGTTTTTGAACCTGAAGGTCAAGGCTCTTATTACATGTTGGATTTTATATTCATTGCCCTGGGCCTTGCAGGTCTGGTTTGGAGCTCGGATAAGTTCGTAGAGGGCTCGGCTGCCATTGCGAATCACGCCGGCATGTCACCGCTGCTGATTGGGATGACCATTGTCTCATTGGGCACATCGGCACCTGAAATCGTCGTGTCCATCATGGCATCGCTGTCAGGATCAGGAGAACTAGCGGTCGGCAACGCGCTGGGTTCGAATATCACCAACATAGGATTGGTACTTGGTGTCACGCTACTCATAAGAAGCATAGCCATTGATGCGAGTACGACGAAACGCGAACTACCTCAAATGGTCATCGTCACTCTGCTCGCCGGTGCTCTCATGATTGATGGTGTTCTATCCATTATCGACGGTGCTCTCCTTCTCTTCGGTCTAGTGATTTTTTTAACACTGCTGGCTCGACGCGGAGCGACGCCTGACGGCAGTGTCGACAGCAACCCCAAGCTGACGCCCCTGAAAGCCTGGGGGGTATTCCTCGTTGGCTTGTTGCTATTGGTTATCTCGTCAAGACTTCTGGTCGTCGGTGCCGTCAACATAGCGACAGCATTTGGCGTATCCGAGCTCATTATCGGATTGACCATTGTCGCCATCGGTACAAGTCTTCCAGAGCTCGCGGCATCGGTCATGAGCGCCTTGAAGGGACACTCGGATATCGCTATCGGTGCCATCGTGGGTAGCAATGTCTACAATTTGTTAGTTGTACTCGCTGGCCCCGGGTTGTTGGGACCATTGGCGCTAAACGCCAACGTAATGAGTCGCGATTGGCCGGTTACGATACTGACAACCGGCACTTTAATGTTGTTGGCCTGGGTCGCCTACCGAAATGCCAAACAGGGCAAAGCAGGGAATGGTGAACTTGGGCGAGCCTCAGGTGTCTTATTGGTTAGTATGTACACCGCTTACATTGGCTTACTTATCTTCTATACGGACTTCGCATTGTGACCTCAGACAGTAATTCGCCAAGATCGGCTATCGAGTCGGCTAGACGCACTATCGCCATTGAGCGACAGGCGGTCGAACAGCTGGAGCATCGAATCGACGACAGCTTTAGCAAAGCGGTAGATCTCCTCGCATCTGTCGAGGGAAGAGTGATTGTCAGCGGAATGGGAAAGAGCGGGCACATCGGCAATAAAATTGCCGCCACGCTGGCCAGTACCGGTACGCCAGCGCAATTCGTGCATCCAGCCGAAGCCTGTCATGGCGATATGGGGATGGTCACCCGGTCAGACGCTGCGCTACTGATGAGCAACAGCGGTACTACAGGCGAGATAACTGCCCTGCTACCACTGTTAAGACGACTCGGCATTCCGATCGTTGCCATGACTGGAAACCCTACCTCGACACTGGCGAGTGCCGCTGATGTACATCTGAATATTGGCGTGTCTGAGGAGGCCTGCCCGCTTGATCTAGCGCCCACAGCAAGCACGACAGCGAACCTGGTCATGGGTGATGCCCTAGCGATCGCGCTTCTCGAGCAAAGGGGATTTACGGCCGAGGACTTTGCATTCACTCACCCAGGTGGCGCTTTAGGTCGTCGACTACTGACACGTGTAAGCGATGTACTGGTTGCAGGGAATGATGTTCCTCGGGTAACAACGGATACCTCACTGGCTGACGCACTCATGGAAATCTCCGCCAAGGGCCTCGGTATGTCGACCGTGATTGACGGAAACGGGCATCTACTGGGTATCTTCACCGACGGCGACCTCCGCCGCGCACTTGAGCAGAACCATGACTTAAGCACCACACAGGTGGGTAGCGTTATGTCCTCGGGCGCCAAGACCATTGACGCGAACGCGCTCGCTGCTGAAGCGGTGACGCGAATGGAAAATGACAGTATCAGTGCACTGATCGTGGTGGATGAGCACAGCAAGGTCACCGGTGTCGTACAGTTATTGGCACTACTGAAGGCGGGTATCGTATGACCGAGTACGCTGATATTCGCTTACTGGTCATGGACGTCGATGGCGTCATGACCGATGGAAAAATCACATACACCAGCGATGGACAGGAGCTTAAATCCTTCAACATCAAAGATGGCCTCGGAATAAAGCGCGCCCAAGCATCGGGGATCGAAACCGCCATCATCACTGGCCGCACATCACCCATCGTTGAGCGACGCGCGCTGGAGCTGGGTATTGCTCACCTTGTTCAGGGCAGAGAGGACAAACTAGCCGCTCTTTCAGATCTTTTGGATCAGATAAATCTGTCGCTCGATCAGGTTGCCTACATAGGTGATGACTTGCCCGATCTGACCGCGATTGAGTCGGTGAAGTTGGGCGCGTGTCCCGCTGACGCCGCTACCGAGGTGAAATCGAGGGCTAACTGGGTATCGACACGGGCAGGGGGCGATGGGTGCGTGCGTGAATTATGCGATCTGCTGGTGAGTCATAAATCCTCATGAAGTGGAGTATTGCGTTTGCCCTGATCGGTGTCGTGACCCTTCTAGCTGTTTTCGCTAGCGTTGACAGCGAATCCCCCACGAGTAGTGCGCCGCAGGCACTGGTCGAAGTCGAAATTGATCAACTGGTTCTCACACGCTATGACAGCGAGGGCAATGAACTCGAGCAAAGCAGTGCGACACACGCGATCCGACTCGAAAACCAATCTACGACTGACCTTTCAGAGTTAGAAGTCCGGCGCCGCGACCGCCAAGGGCAAGAATGGATCCTAGTCTCCCCCAATGGCAGCTCGGACGCGTCGAATGACACAGTGAAACTGGTAGGCGGTGTCGTAGTCTCACGAGCGGATGGTGTTAACCTCCTCACCGAGACGGTAGTGGTCGACATCGCCGCGGGTACAGCCATCTCGACGGATAAAACGCAATTGACCAGCAATCAAAGTTCATCGGCATCAGACGGGCTTATTATCGATCTCGAGCTGGGAACAGCAGAGCTACTGGGTCAAGTGCGATCCACATATCAACGGAGCCAGCAGACGCCATGATGTTAGGGATGAAGGGTATTACCGCTCTCTTTCTCTGTCTCAGTCTGTTTGGGACAGGGGCCGTGCTGGCGGCTGATACCGATCAGCCCATAGAGATATCCTCAGATAGCGCCATGCGTGAGGAGCCCTCAGGTAAGACGACTTATCGCGGTGATGTTGTGCTAACCCAGGGCAGCCTGGAAATTCGCGCCGATAGCCTAGTCTTCAGTTTCGATAGTGACAATTCGACCCTCATCACAGCAAAAGGCAACCCAGCGACACTCAAGCAGCAACCTGAAAATGCCGAGACGCCCATCGACGCCAGCGCAGAGATGATTGAATATCACGAGAAGACTGAGCGCGTGCGTTTAGTCGGGAAGGCAAAAATCCTTCAGGACGGGGCAGTGATCGAGGGCAGTACGATCGAATATTTAGTCGGAACGCAGCGCGTCATGGCCGCTGGCTCACCCGAGACAGGCGCACCTCAACGAGTCAAGGTGACCATCCCTCCCAACTCGTTACGCGACGGTAAATAGGATGACCGAGGTGCTCTCCGCCACAGGTTTAGCAAAAGCGTATAAGGGCCGTCGTGTGGTGGATGGCATGTCGATGTCAGTGAATGCTGGCGAGATCGTTGGACTGCTGGGGCCCAACGGTGCGGGGAAAACAACCTGTTTCTACTTGATGGTTGGACTCGTGACAAGTGACGAGGGTGCCATCACCTTGTCCGGAGAAGACGTAACCGACCTACCTATCCATTTACGCGCGCGCCGCGGATTGGGCTACCTTCCTCAAGAGGCATCCATCTTCAGACGGATGACGGTCGAAGACAACATCATGGCGATTTTGGAAACACGTGATGATTTGTCTCAGGAAGAGCAACAAACCCAATGTGACGAGTTACTTAACGAATTTCACATCACACACATCAAGGACTCGCTTGGACAAAGCTTGTCAGGTGGCGAGCGACGACGTGTTGAGATTGCACGTGCCTTGGCAACGGAGCCCCACGTGATCTTGCTCGATGAGCCGTTTGCCGGGGTTGACCCTATCTCCATCTCGGATATCAAGGCCATTATTACGCACCTCAAAGAGCGTGGTATTGGTGTGTTGATCACCGATCACAACGTCAGGGAAACCCTCGACATCTGCGAGCGTGCCTATATTGTGAGTGAGGGCAAGGTTATCGCTGATGGCGATGCCCAGAGCATTCTTGATAACGCCAAGGTCCGGAAAGTCTATCTTGGTCAAGATTTCCGCCTCTGATACCACTGCCGGAATTGGCACATGCAAAACCTTTGCCAACTTGATTGCCTTCCCCGATTTGAAAGCGCTAAACTGATTCTCCAATAGCGGTTTTTAGAGATCTATGAAGCAAGCGCTGCAGTTAAAGCTTGGTCAACAACTCACGCTGACACCTCAGCTTCAGCAGGCTATTAAGCTCCTCCAACTCAGCACCCTAGACCTCCAGCAGACCATTTCAGAAACACTCGAGAGCAATCCACTTCTAGACGAAGAGGAGCTGATTGCCGAACCGGTCGATGACGATATACGCGAGAGCGTAGACTTCTCAGATAGCGTAAGCGACGCCATTCCGGGGACAGAACTCCAAGTTGATGCCGCATGGGAAGACGTCATGCCTTCTGCCGCACCCCCCTCTTCAGGGATGAGTGCAGGTTCGGATGATCTGGCTTTTGCAGAGCGTGATTCATTACCCGAGACACTCCAATCGCACCTATTGTGGCAGCTGAATCTGACTCGCTTTTCCGAGACTGACCACGCCATTGCCCTGGCGTTCATCGACGCTGTCGACGGTGAAGGCAGACTGACCCAGACCCCGGAACAAATCCATGTAGGATTGGCGCTTGATGACGTTGAAATGGATGAGGTCATGGCGGTCTTGCACCGGCTGCAACACTTCGAGCCCACCGGGGTCTTCGCCACGGACCTGAAAGAGTGCCTATTGATTCAACTCCGGCAGATGTCTGTCGACACACCACACCGTGATACAGCCGGCTTACTGGTAAGTCGACACATAGAGCAAATTCCGGTGGCTGACCCAAAAAATCTCGCGCGCCGGATGCGAACCACGCCCGAAGATATTCTGGGTGCCCTGACGCTGATTCGAACGCTCAACCCAACACCCGGATCAACAGTTGCGACCGAGGCGACGGAGTACATCGTTCCCGATGTTTTTGTAAAGCGCGCAGAGGGAAAGTGGCGCGTCGAGCTCAACCCCGATATTGCACCCAAATTACGTATTAACGATCACTACGCGGATCTACTCAGTGCCGGCTCGTCGGCTGACAGAGACTACGCGCGAACCAGTATGCAAGAAGCGAAGTGGTTCATTAAGAGCCTCATGAGTCGCAACGAGACGCTACTCAAAGTGGCTTCGTCCATTGTCCAGCATCAACGGGCTTTTTTGGATCACGGCGAAGAGGCCATGCGCCCACTTATTCTGGCCGACATTGCGGGAGAGGTGGACCTTCACGAGTCCACGGTTTCCCGGGCAACCACACGGAAGTATATGCACACACCACGCGGCATCTACGAGTTGAAATATTTCTTCTCGAGTCACGTGGCCACCACTGAGGGAGGTGAGTGCTCATCAACAGCCATTAAAGCGCTAATCAAGCGCATCGTGGCTGCGGAAAACCCTCAAAAACCCTGGAGTGACGCAAAACTCTGCACTTTGTTGGCAGACGAAGGTGTCATAGTCGCTCGACGTACAGTTGCGAAGTATCGAGAGCAAATGAACATAGGACCATCTAACGAGAGAAAGCGGTTTATTTGATTATTGAAACAACAGGAGATTAGGCGATGCGATTGACCATCAGCGGACATCACGTAGAAGTAACCGACGGACTAAGGGAGCACATCTCCAAAAAACTAAGGCGAGTGCAACGGCACTGCGACACGATCGATCACATAGAATTTGTTTTGGTTGTGGAGCGGGCTAAGCACAAAGCGGAGGCAAATCTTCACCTCGCCGGAGCCGACTTCTTCGCCTCCGAGACATTATCTGACATGTATCCGGCTATCGACTCGGTCATTGATAAACTCGACCGGCAAGTCACGGATCACAAGCGTAAACAACGAACTCACTAAAACAGGCAGCGGATCAAGCGATGTTTGCTTGGTCGGTATATAATT
Source organism: Halieaceae bacterium (assembly GCA_003523185.1). Lineage (GTDB taxonomy): Bacteria > Pseudomonadota > Gammaproteobacteria > Pseudomonadales > Halieaceae > Luminiphilus. Next base: position 24,370 of record DPGN01000079.1, on the reverse strand, counting down.
GGAGGGTCGGCTTTTGACGGCCTTTTTAATTGGGCTGGCTTTAACATGAAGTGCTCGCCTACCGCTGGTCAGTGCGAGCAAGAGAGCAAGACCATGCGAATTCTCATTGTCAGTGGCACTTCCGGGTCGGGTAAAAGTTCAGCCCTTAACCAGCTGGAAGACCTAGGCTATTACTGCGTTGATAACCTCCCCATCGCACTCGTAAGCTTTCTTATTGAGCACTTCTCGCAACAGTCGTCAGCCAGCTACAAGGGTTTAGCGATCTGCATCGATATCAGGACCGAGTACACGGGGGTTACCGACTTTCGGGACTATCTGAAAACACTTCGCGAGGGCTTGGAACTACAACTCATCTTCTTCGATGCGACATCGCAGGCACTAAGCAAACGCTTCAACGAGACCCGTCGGAAACACCCGCTTAGTAAAGACAGTCGTTCGCTGAGCGAGGCCATCGCGGCTGAGAGGGAGCTTTTAGAACCTCTGGCTTCCGGCGCTGATCTCATTATTGATACCAGCGAGATGTCGCCCTACCAGCAACGAGAACTCGTGACCGAGCGCGTTGATGCGGCTGACAACAACTCGCTGTCGATTCAGGTCCAATCCTTTGGATTCAAAAAAGGTGCGCCGGTTGATGCCGATATCGTCCTGGATATGCGCATGCTGGCTAACCCACATTGGGAGCCCGAGTTACGGGCCTCTACAGGACAAGCACCAGCCGTGATTGAATTTCTGGAGAGCCACAATCAAACGCATGAGGTCGCTAATGACCTTATCGAGATGCTGATTCGCTGGGTGCCCATGTACAAGGCGAGTCAGCGAGCCTACCTAAGCATCGCCATAGGCTGCACAGGCGGCAAACATCGTTCGGTGTATATGACAGAGCGTGTTGGAAAGGCGCTCGCCGACCAGTTCTCAAGCGTGACGATACTTCACCGAGATATGCCGCGATCGTAGATCGTTTTGTGGTGGTATTTGTTCGTACGGTGAAAACGGTTAAGCAGTGTTACGCTTCACGCGCGATTGAGAGGGATACACGATGGTTGATATGAGCGCACAAGCAAGCATTGCAGTGACTCGCGTCACCGATGCGTTGCGCTCGGGCACACCCTCGGATGTCGCGTCACTGCTGGCAGACATGTCGCCCGGTGACATCGCCCACCTCATCAGTTCCTCGCCTCCAACGACTCGAGATGAGCTTTGGGTATTGCTCGATCACGAACAGGAAGCAGACGTCCTTAATGAACTGCCCGATGACATCCGAAATAACTTCCTGGCTGACCTGCAACCAGAGGCAGTCGCCGAACTTATTGTTCAGCTAGATGACGATGATGTAGCAGACATTCTTCATGAGCTGCCTCAGGCTGATACAGACCGAATTCTCGACTCGCTAACGGAGTACGATCGGGAGCGTTTTGAAACGGTACTCAGCTACCCCGACAATGTGGCGGGCGGATTGATGAGTACCGACACGCTCACGATCCGCGCCGATCTGACAATGGACGTGGTACTTCGTTACTTAAGACGTCACACGCGACTACCTGAGAACACGGATAGCCTCATCGTCGTCAACCGCGATGATAAGTACGTTGGACTGTTGCCGGTCAGGACGCTACTCGTCTCGGATCCAAATACCTCCGTGCGAGAGATGATGAAGACCGAGCGTGAGCCACTTGACGCCATGACTTCCGCTGACGAGGTTGCACGACGTTTTGAACGAAATGACTGGATCTCCGCGCCCGTGGTTGATCCCGATGGCAAATTGATTGGTCGAATTACCATTGATGACGTGGTTGACGTGATTCGTGAGCAAGCCGACCACAGCTTGGCAGTGATGGCAGGTCTTGGTGAAGGCGACGCATTTACGCCTGTTTTGAGAACAGCACCTCAGCGGGCCATTTGGCTTGCGATTAACCTGGCAACAGCCATCCTCGCGGCATCCGTCATTGGACTCTTTCAGGACACGATTGAGAAAGTGGTCGCGCTTGCTGTGTTGATGCCCATTGTCGCTTCCATGGGCGGCATCGCAGGGACTCAAAGCCTGACAGTACTTATTCGTGCGATGGCCATGGGTCAGATTAACGAGCGAACGGAAATCTGGTTGGTGCGACGAGAAATTCTGGTGTCACTCATCAACGGCCTGTTGTGGGCAGCTGTCATTGCCGTCATCGCTTCCTATTGGTTCAGTGACATACGACTCGGAATGATTATTGCCTTCGCGATCGTGATTAACCTGATAACAGCAGGTATCGCTGGTGCGTCTCTGCCGCTGCTCTTGGACCGATTAAATATAGACCCTGCGCTCGCCGGCGGTGTGGTCCTCACCACCATCACTGATGTTGTTGGATTCTTTGCCTTTCTCGGTCTAGCGGCTTACTTCTACGGTTGAATCGCGATGTCTGACGATTTGCTTGAGGACGATGATGACGGCTTGATCGAGAGTAAAAGTGCTCGTAAGCGTCAAATGCACGCCCTTCAAAACCTGGGAGAGCAGTTAGTCGAACTCTCAGCCGCACAGTTAGCAAAACTCAATATTGATAACGACGCGCTAATCGAGGCAGTGCAACTGGCCCAGCGAATATCGCATCGAAGCGGTAGACGCCGGCAAATGCAGTTCATCGGCAAACTTATGCGCAGTGCGGATGCTGAACAGATTGCGGATGCGCTCTATGCCCTTCACGAAACCTCGCGGAAAGCAAAGGCGCAAGAGCGCGTTATCGAGGGTGCTAGAGATGCTCTACTCGCCAGAGGCGACGAGGCGCTCCCAGAGGTTCTCGCCATTTGGCCGCACGGTGATCGCCAACTGATCAGGCAACTCACTCGCGGCGCGCACGAAGAGCGACAACGGGATCAGGCACCCACGTCATCAAGAAAACTCTTTCGTTATTTGCGCTCACTCTCCGAAGCATCGGCTGAGGATTGATCTTCAGACGCACCGTTGTCTCTACTCGACGATAATTTGGCATCGAATACACGGACAAATTTAACCTCTGGCGAGCTCACCGGACCGCTCACTGAATACACGCCACTGGACAGACTTTTCATTTGGTCCTCAAAGACCTTACTCGCGAGATAGGCTCCCGCAGCAATGGGCAAGCCACCGGCCAAAGCTGCCACCCATGGAATGTTATCGACTAGCGGTAGCGTCACGACCAGCTCAGCATCTATGTCCTCTGAGTCCATGCTGTACAGACCACCCAAGGTCAATCTACCCCCACCATTTCGAATAGCGAACTCATTAATGGTGACCTCACCACGACCGAGGGAAAAATCACCACTCGCACGATCAAATGTCAGCCCCGGATCAAACAGCTGATTCACATTCGCCCGCTGAACAAGACCAGCCAAATTAAATACCCCGATAAAGCGAAGTGGGTCTGTGGCCTGCGACGGCACGGGTAGGAAGGAACCCGATGTAAGTTGAAGCTCAAGGTCCCCAGTCACTTGATTCGCTTGAAAATCGGTTGGCGCTCCGGGCCACTCAACGTTTCCCAAAACTCTACCCGACGAGAAATCAACGACCGACTTTGTATCAAGGAGCGTCAATGCTTCGCCAGCACTGGGCAGTGTCAAATCAAGCGAGGCCCGCGTAGTCGAACCGTCGCCTCTTCGCCAGCTAAATTGACTCTCCGACCCAAAGGTCACGCCATCCAAACTCCCATCAAATTGGGCCAACTCAACACTCGATTCAGCGATCGATGCATTGAAGGAGAGCGAACCCAGGTCTTGCCCTTTAAAGATCAGAGAATCAACAGCAATCTGCATGGCCGGCCATGAAGCCGCGGCTGGGTTGTCCGATTCAATATCCAGCGCCGCAGTATTTATGGTTGGCAGTGAATCGAGGGATAGCGAGTCAATCTGGATATTCAGCTGCGCTTCAGGGCCATCGAAGTCAATTTGTGCCTTGATAAAATCGCCAACAATGCCCAATGATGTCAGTCCTCCCTCGTACTGCCCCGTTGAGGAAAACGCGCCGAAATCTGTCTCACCCAACGCGAGTCTGTCCACGGAAAAATCACGCCAAGCGATCGCCGGGAGGCCCGGGTTGCCGCCGCTTCTGAAGCGGGCCTGTGTATCTGCCCAAGCGCTGATATCCAGCTCTTCAAGACGGCCTGAAATAACCGTCGTATTTGCATCAACGTCATTGAGTGTGAGCTCCCCACTTGCCTCCCCGATCGAGGCCAATGCCCGCCACCCATTTTCAGCATCTTGCGCAATTGAGAGAGACAGATTTTTTGAATACGTGGCATCGATGGACAGTGCATCAGAGATTCTCAGGTCGATCTCCAGTGATTCGCTTTGTTCAGACGCTTTGTTAAACGGGAAGGGAAGACCGACGGCCAACCCATCGAGGCTGGAGGCAATGTTGAGCGCCACGCCCTCTCCGGCCTGAAATACGATATCGAAGGCTGAACTGCCGTCGAGCAAACCGTCGGGAACCGTAACACCCAACAGCCTATTGACATTGGCATCCCCCAGGCGCGCGGAAGTGGCAATAGAAAAGCCTTTTTGAGACAGCCCCAAATCGGTCGAATCGAGATTCAGGTCAAGGAGAATGTCTTGATTTTCAAAGCGCGCTGCTAGCGAACCATCAGCAATACCTCGCGGGTACTCATACACAAAGTCACCGTTAACCCGCTCAAGCGTTATGGCAGGAGCGGCAACGGATACGGTGGCCTCGCTGACTTCAACTCTCGTGGCGATGGTAGGGATTTTCGCTGCACCCTTAATGGGTATCGAGAGATCGAAATAACCGCGAACTCGACCATCGACCGTGAGATCTCGTAACTCCCCAGCCACTCGCTCAGGCACGTAAGGAATACCAGCAACCTGCTCAACTGCTAGGGGTAATGTGCCATCGATCGTAGCCTGCGCGGTCAGCATGCGAAGGGTGTTCTGTTTACCTACTTGGACAAGCCCTTCGCTGATATCCAGACCACCAACCAATGCCGAATCCACATCGAATGTCACCAGCCCGTTATCAATCCCTACATGGCCGATGAGCGACTCCGCGAGAGGCAGTCCCGGCATCATGGTAACCGCATCAAGGTCAGCTAAGGCTGACAGCTGAATGGATCTAAGCGGAAAATCGACCTTGCGGACTCCACCCCTCAGGATGAACCCGATTTGAGTTACCTCACCCGTGCCAAGCGATGTTTGCATCCATCGGTAGGAATCAGGATCGATGGTCATTGGTGTGAAGGCCAACGCCCGTGATGCGGGAGCGCGATCAGAGCCAAGGACCACATTGAGCATTGGCGAGCGACCGGATGCCGGTGAAAACGGAATCTCACCTGTCAGTAAGGCCATCGCCTCAAAATCCTCTGCTCGCGCCGCGGCGCGTCCATTTCTAATCACAATCTGATCATCGGTGAGATCAAAATCGATGACCGCATTCACATTGCCTAGTTGCATGGGGTCTGGGAATTGTGTGGGAATCCCCAGCGTCAAATCCCTGCTGTTGAATTGTAATTGACCGACATTGCCGGATAGCATCAGCGAGCCGGATAGCCCACTGACTCCTGGAAAGGGCGAGTCTTCCTTTACGAAAATATCATCAAAATCTACCGCCACGCGCTGAATAGATTCACCAAACAGGGAACCACCGAGACTTAGGGCATTAATGGTCCCTGAAATCGATGCGGCCGCCAGCGGCTCACTCACCGAGTCTGGAATCAGGCCCGCCTCTAGCAGTAGCTGAGCGCTTGACGCCAAATCCAGGTCATTGATCAGAAGCTCCCAGTCAGTGGTCGTTAAACCCACGTTAATATCATTGAACTGGACTGGTCCTTGCTCAAGTATCACCGATGCCTGTGCGATGTTGACCCAGGACTCATTGCTGTCCAGCGTCGCCGTACCGTTTACCGAGAAAGCCATATTGGGCAGTCGTGCGTCCGACACAGGGAACAGAGCGTCGCCCGTGACCTCAAAGACAGTACTTGCCTGTCCCGCTGACGCTTCGGTCCAAAAAAGAAGATCGCTCGTTCCCGACATGTCTGTGCCGAAAAACTCCGATATCGACCCCATATCATCGGATGACAAACGCCCGCGCAGCGACCCGGCAAATCGAGACAAGTCCAGTGGATTGCCTATCCCCGCACCGACGATACTGACCGTTAATCCACCATCACCTGTCGCCAATAACTGAAGTTTTCGGTCACTGCCTTCTCGCCTTAAGTCAAGATCGACCACAAGCTCCAAGGCTCGCTCGGTGTCAGACAGCTCGCGGAGCAGAGAGACCCGCATAGTTTCGAGCGCTAAACGTTCGATCTCGGTCGCAAAGACACTCGGGTCAATGGGTACAACAATACCGGTAGCTTCATTGGTTAATCTCGCGGGAATAGCGACATCACTTGCGCGCATCTCGGCGAGGATAAGCTGACGCTGTAACAGCGAACGCCATGGGTTGAGCGTGACCTGAAGACGCCCGGCAGAAAATACACTGGTCGCGGTCTTCCTATTGCGGATATTCAGATCCTCGAGGGCCAGTCTGGGTCGAAAACCCTCCATTTCCGCGGTAATTCCACCAACCTGTGCATCAAAACCAGTGCGAGACTCAATCTCCGCAACAAGTGAGGTTTTGACAGCAGGCAGTAACGGCACCAAGGCTGTGGCGAGGCTGACCACAACAGCAATCAAGACAAGAAGCGCAATGGCGGTGCGCCAAATCAAGCTTCCTAATGCCCGATAGGCGCGCTCAAACACGGGGATCTCCTAGACTCGTCGCGATGCCGGCGGCCTCTAGTAAGGTGCGAGTCTCAGCCAAGGGCAAACCCACAACACCGGTATAGCTTCCCTCTATTCGCTTAACAAAACTCCCGGCCAAACCCTGAATGCCATAGGCCCCGGCCTTGTCCCACGGCTCATCAGTCGACAGGTATTGTGCAATCAGCTCCGAGGAGAGCTCAGCGAACTCAACGCGAGTAGTGATTAGCTCAGTTGTCACAACCACTTCTGACATAAGTGTCACCGATGTCATTACCTCATGCGTTAGACCACTTAATGAGCGCAACATTCCCTCAGCATCGGCAAAAGAATTGGGTTTGTGTAATACGCGGCCATGGCATACGACCGTTGTATCGGCACCGAGGACAACACTGCCGGGCGCCCAGACCCTAGCCGCTTTTTCAGAAGACATGCGACAGGCGTAGTCAACAGGTAGCTCGTCTTGGAGCATTGTCTCGTCAATATCTGCGGCTTCACACTCGAAAGCAGGTACTAACATACGCAGAAGTTCGCGCCGCCTAGGGCTGGCGCTGGCCAGAATGAGCCTCATATCAGCTGCCCAATCCGGAAGCGTGCAGTGTCGATGAGCACGTTAAAAGGGCGCCACAGCAAGGCTGAAATAACGACCACAATCAAATACCCAAGCCCATCAGATGGCACGCCCACAGCGGCTAATACCACTCGTTGCAGTGCGACCGAAATGCCAAGAAGGAGAAAGATGACCGTAGTTTGCGATATCCAATCAAGCTGTCGGATGGTGTAGATATTATGAAGTAACACATACGCCACTATCGACAGACCCATTGACGCGGCACCCACAAGCGAGCCTTCAATTAAGCTGATCAAAATACCCACTGAAAACGCGAAGATAATGCCTACTCGCGCGGGCGAGGACAAAACCCAGTAACAAACACAAAGCTCAAGCAATCGCGGCATGACTATCCGTAGCTCCATTGCATTCGCTGCTTGAAATAACAGGCCAGCCAGAATGACCGAGGCTATAACTGAAAAGCCGATACTGCTCTCGTCCCTCACGCCGCTACCTCATTCCGCCTACGGCGCGTCAGTGGATGTGAGAATAAGGACGTGACTCTCGACATCCAAGGCGGCTGCAGTTTGAAGTGTCACCGACAAATAAGCGGCATCGCCAGAGGTCGTGGTCTCGCGGGTGAGGCCCACTGGATAGCCAGCAGGGAACCGCTCACCCAAACCGGACGTCACCCAGAGATCACCTGCACTCACGTCCGACGTGCTGGCAAGATTACGAATCACAAGTTGATCCAAACGACCCACACCCTCTGCGATCGCTCGCTGCCCCGTACGATTATTCAAGACCGGGATACCGTGTTGCAGATCGGTGACCAACAGGGCTCGGCTAGCCGTTTGACCCACTTGAACAATCTGACCCATGACGCCATCGGCATTCAAAACCGGATCGCCAACATCGACTCCTTCATCCCGTCCTCGACCCAACGTTAGTAAATGACGATTCACGTCAGGCGACACAGCTACGATCCGAGCGACCGTCATGGTCGCATCCTCCGCAACCGGCGAGTTAAGTAGCGCGCGGTATCGCATATTCTCAGCGGTTAGAGCCTCCATGCGCTGGGCGCGCGCGCTCAGTATGAGATTTCTGTCCTCCAGTGCCTGAATTTGCTCACGCATGGACGCGCGACTTTCCAGATACTCTGCTAGGGTTTGAAAAAGACGCTTTGGTACGTCAAGGGTATAGAAGGAGATCTCGGATACATCTGCGCCCACACCTTCCACTTTTCCCATAATGGGAGAATCGCGAAGAAACGCAACCAGCGCGCCAGCAATGCCGAGCGCGACAAGGAGGCGGATCGTAAGGAAACGTGGCTTGGAGAAAAGGCTGCTTATGATCTGTTCCTCGTTCTAAATCGAACCTAGAAACTTACTCAGTCGACATAAGATCCAATGAGTAATTGTCCATCAACTCTAGCGCCATACCGCCTCCTCTCACAACGCAGGTTAGCGGATCCTCAGCGATGAG
>DPGN01000079.1:0-15443 GCA_003523185.1 Halieaceae bacterium | reverse complement strand
CGAACCGCGCGGATAATGGCATCGACAGGCTCCTCGAGCGCTGTCATCACATCAGTACTGTTGAGCGTAAAGGTACGCGGCACACCTTCGGCGAGGTGTCTGCCACGAACATCGATTTCTCTCTGCTCACTACCGACCCAGACACAGCCAACTTCTTGCTTAATTCGCTCGGCGGTAGAGTCACCTATCAAACAACCGAAGCGACGACGGACATGAGCCACAATCGCTTCGTCAAAGCGGTCGCCACCGACTCGGATAGAGTCACGATAGACCACCCCACTCAGCGATATAAGCGCGATTTCGGTCGTGCCGCCGCCAATATCGACAACCATGCAGCCGACCGCTTCTTCGACCTTCATACCCGCGCCGATGGCGGCAGCCATAGGCTCCTCGATCAGCCGAACGTCTCGCGCTCCCGCACCTTCTGCAGATCGTCTGATGGCCTCACGCTCAACTTGTGTTGATAAGCAAGGCACGCAAATAAGCACACGCGGGCTAGGGCGTAGCCATGACGAATGGGTGTCATGTACTTTTAGGATAAAGTGCTGAAGCATTTTCTCCGTCACCTGGAAGTCAGCAATAACACCGTCTTTCAAGGGGCGAATCGCCGTGATGTTACCGGGTGTTCTGCCCAGCATACGCTTGGCCTCGGTACCAACAGCCTCTATTGATTTCTGACCATTGTGAACTCTGATAGCAACAACTGAGGGCTCATCGAGGATGATGCCGCGATCTTTGACGTAGATCAGTGTGTTGGCTGTGCCGAGGTCGATCGACAGATCGGTTGAGAACATACCCCGTAAACGCTTTAACATGTTTTTTAGCCTGTGGACAAATACACCTTTGCCACCGTTAAGAGCGAGCCCCCCTCGCTTCAAAACCCCAGGCTAAACCCAGGATGTCCTTGTATCGTTGGACCGGTGCGGTTAGTAGTTGAAATGTAACAATGCGATAGTTTTTGAGCAAGCTGGAAGTGTGTTAGTTTGCGCTCTCCAAACCACCTTTTAGGCATTTATCGTGACTGATGCAGCAACCGTCAGAGATGTCGCGGCGTTAGCGCGTCTTACGATCTCCGACCAAGACATCGAAAACGCGACAGCGGAATTCAATCAGACACTTGCGCTATTTGATGCGCTCAGCACGGCTGATACGACCGATGTCGCGCCTATGATCAACCCACTCGATAGTGCTCAGCGTCTGAGAACAGATCGTATCGAGACCTTGGTCGATAGAGCGGGTTTGATGCAAAACGCGCCGGCCAGCGAGCAAGACTACTTTCTTGTCCCGAGAGTGCTCGATTGATGACAGGACCATTCGAAACGATTTCCTCGCTCGCTAGGCAGTTAGATGCCAGACATGTTTCTTCACGGGAACTGGTGGAAGATGCAATCGCACGAACTGAAACGTTAAATTCAACGTTGAATGCTGTTGTTTCGCTGGATAAGCCAGGCGCTCTCGCGGCGGCAGACCAAGCCGACCAGGCTCGAGCGGATGGGGCAATCTCACCTTTACTCGGTGTCCCCATGCTCCATAAAGACATTTTTTGCACGCGTGGCGTCAAAACATCTTGCGCCTCAAAAATGCTCGCAGACTTCATACCACCCTACGACGCCACCGTCGTGAAGAAACTTCATGACGCGGGCATGGTCAGCCTGGGTAAATGTAATATGGATGAGTTCGCCATGGGCTCATCCAACGAGACCAGTTTTTTCGGGGCAGTAAAGAATCCCTGGGACGTCGATAGAGTCCCTGGCGGTTCGTCTGGCGGTTCAGCCGCGGCCGTTGCTGCCGGTCTGGCACCGTTGGCAACGGGCACAGATACGGGTGGTTCGATTCGTCAGCCTGCGGCGCTCTGTGGCATCACAGGCCTAAAGCCCACCTATGGACGGGTTTCTCGCTACGGCATGATTGCCTTCGCTTCCTCCATGGACCAAGCAGGCCCTATGGCAAGGACTGCCGAGGACTGCGCGTTAGTACTGAATGCGATGGCCGGTCACGACCCGCTTGATTCAACCAGTGCCGATATTTCAGTACCTGACTACTCGGCAGGTCTCGAGAAGAGCATCGAGGGACTGCGTGTCGGTATTCCAAAAGAGTTTTTCTCGAGTCACCTCAATGATGGTGTTGCTGCAACTGTTTCCGCTGCCGTTAAAGAGCTGGAAGCCGCCGGTGCGGTGATTGTCGATGTCTCGTTACCTTCCACGGATCTGGGCGTTTCCACCTACTACGTCATTGCACCGGCCGAGGCCTCGGCAAATCTGTCTCGATACGACGGCGTGAGATACGGTTATCGTTGCGATAGTCCGTCCGATCTCCAAGATCTCTACTTGCGATCGCGCACTGAGGGCTTTGGTGAAGAGGTCAAACGACGAATTCTGATCGGGACCTTTACCTTGTCCGCCGCATCGTATGACCAATACTTCATGAAGGCACAACAGGTACGTCGCCTCATTGCTGAGGAATATCAATCCGTCCTCAAGGACGTCGATGTCATTGCCGGGCCATCTGCACCCAGTACTGCGTTCGTTCTCAACGATGGCTCTAAGTCGATAACCGACATGTACATGGAGGACGTCTTCACCATCGGCGCCAATCTCGCGGGATTGCCCGCCATAAGCGTCCCCGTGGGCTTAGTCGACGGCCTGCCTGTCGGTATGCAACTCATTGGTTCGCGGTTTGGAGAAGCACAACTATTGAACATTGCTCATCAATTCCAGATACGAACCGATTGGCACTCGCTCACACCGGATCTCGAGGGCCTTACGGGATGAAGTGGGAAAAGGTAATGGGCTTAGAGGTGCATCTTCAGCTCTCAACACAATCCAAGATTTTTTCATCATCGGCCACGGCCTTCGGTGCTGATGCCAATACCCAGACCAACCCATTAGATATGGCGCTGCCAGGGACCCTTCCAGTCCTGAATCACGCTGCCGTGAGTCAAGCGATCGTTTTTGGCCTTGGTGTCGGTGCCGAAATCGGCAAAGTGTCGCGCTTCGACCGAAAGAATTACTTCTATCCCGATCTGCCAAAAGGCTATCAGATATCGCAATTTTTCGAGCCAATCGTCAAAGAAGGTGTCTTTGAGGTACCGCTTGAAGATGGGTCAATTTTTCCAGTCAGAATTCTCCGCGCTCACCTCGAAGAGGATGCAGGAAAGTCGGTGCACGATGCCATTCCCGGACACACCGGCATTGACCTGAATCGCGCCGGGACACCAATACTTGAGGTCGTTACCGAACCCGATTTTCGAACGGCAGAGCAAGTTGTGGCCTATCTGAAGGCACTCCACGCGCTCGTCACCTACCTTGGCATTTCCGATGGAAACATGTCGGAGGGATCGATGCGCTGCGATGTCAATTTATCGCTGCGTTTGAAAGGGGAAACGAAATATGGCACCCGGACAGAGTTAAAGAACATCAACTCGTTCCGATTTATCGAGCGCGCCATTCATGTTGAAGCCGAGCGACAACAAGATATTTTAGAGAGTGGCCAGAGTGTGGTCCAAGAGACACGATTGTTCGACCCAGACAATGACGAGACTCGGTCCATGCGATCGAAGGAAGTGGCCAATGACTATCGCTATTTCCCAGACCCGGATTTACTACCTATTGTCATCGACGATGAAACCATTGAGCGTATTCGGGACGCCCTGCCCGAGTTACCTGCCGTTAAACGCGGTCGTTACACCACCGAGCTGGGCTTGAGTCAGTACGATGCCAATCTGCTCACCCAAGATCGTGCCACAGCTGAGTTCTTTGAGGCCTGCTGTGCCGCCTCGAAAAATCCCAAGGCCACAGCAAACTGGATGCTCGGCGATTTGAGTGCAGCATTGAATAAAGAGGGGCTGGCAATCGGTGGGTGCGAGGTCACGCCCGAGGGTCTCGGTTCGCTGATAAGTCGAATCGATGATGGCACGCTTTCCAGCAAAATGGCGAAGACCGTTTTCGAGGGTCTGTGGGCTGGCGAACCCGATGTCGACCGCATCATTGAAGACAGGGGCTTAAAGCAAGTCAGCGACAGTGGCGCACTGGAAACCATCGTGGACGAGCTCATCGCTAATAACCCAGCGCAAGTTGATCAATATCGCGCAGCCGATGAAGGCAAGCAGAAGAAACTGATTGGCTTTTTCGTGGGGCAGGCAATGAAGGCGTCAAAAGGTCAGGCGAACCCTCAGATGCTAAACCAGCTACTGAAACAGAAGTTGGGCTAAACAAGCTCGCCTTAGACGTCCTGAACTCGGCCCTTCATGAAGCGTTCTCGGTTTTCACGCTTCTTGTCCTCGCTCTTGCGCAACAGCACATAGACAGAGCCCGTGCCACCATGCTGTGGTTGTGCCGAATGAAAAGCTTGAACGTCTTCAACATCCCTCAGCCAGCGATTGACGTAGCCTTTCAGTACACCTGAGCCTGACTCTTCCTTATTGCCGAAGCCTTTACCGTGGGTAATCAGCAGGGTTCGCAACCCCAATCGCCGCGCCTCTTTGAAAAATGACCAAATTTCGGTTCGGGCCTCTGCCACCGTAAAACGGTGTAAATCGAGGCGGGCCTCAATGTCGTAATGACCCAGCCTCAACTTGCGGTAAACACCGTTTTGAATGCCGGGCCGCTTAAACTCCAGTACATGCCAGGCGTCGAGCGGCGGTACACCATCATCCGACAGATGATTATCGCTGCGCGCACCCAACTGAGTGGCTGCCTGCCTTCGTTGACTGACATCGATCGCCTCAGTTTTTACAAGTCGCTCACGTGGCTCACGCTTTAGTGGTGTTACGCCACTCATTTCACTCGCAAATAGGTCATCGTCTTGCATGTTCGTGTTTCCGACATCACCTACCGTAGTATAGTCATAGGACTGACGTTTTGTTGTCAGTCGCAGCAAGTAACGAGGTGGAATAACAAGTCATGTCCGGATTACTCAAGGGAGTCGGTTATTTTTTTCACGGCATGACTATGCTGATCCAGCCAGGGCTGCGGCGATTCGTCATCATCCCATTGCTCGCAAATATCGCTGTGTTTGCCTTGATCGCCGGCAGCCTTTACCAGCTGATGTCAGGTTTTTACATCGACATTACCGGCGAAATTACGGGGAAGCTGAGCTTTCTCACGTGGATCGTTACTCCGATCATTTGGTTGGTCGGGACGCTACTCTCAGGTTACCTATCTATTTTCATCGTGTTGTTTTTGACCTCTCCTTTTCACGGGTTACTCGCGGAAAAAGTGGAAGAACAGGTAACAGGCGAAGCCATCCAGAACGAAAGCTCAGTGGTTCAGGTCGCCCTATCAGTCCCCCGAGGGTTCCTGCGTGAATTACAAAAGCTTTTTCACTACCTGCCTATGGCCTTATTGGTCGCCATCATTAGCGTCATACCGGGACTTAATTTCGCGGCGCCATTTCTCTGGATCATTCTTGGGGCGTGGATGATGTCATTGCAATTTATCGACTACCCCATGGACAACCATCGACTCCCGTTCAGGGAAGTACGCGAGGCCTGCAGTGCGCGACGGGGAACGTCGATCGGGTTTGGTGCCATTGTTGCGTTTGTATCGGGAATTCCGATACTCAACCTTGCACTCATTCCTGCAGCGGTAGCGGGTGCTACCTTGCTATGGTGCGATGAACTCCGTCACCTACGTTAAAAAAACGCTGGCCACTCAACAGTCAATCGATAAGGAACGAGGACCCGCTGCTGACGATTAGTCAGCCAGGATTTCCTCTGGAACCTGGGTGCATTTTAACGACTCACCCAACAAGGCTTCGATTTCCGGCAATAAGAAGGCGTCGTCTTCACTAGCAAAACTAATAGAGACACCTTTTTCGCCTGCTCTACCCGTTCGTCCAATCCGGTGTACATAGTCTTCGGGGTCTTCAGGTAGATCGTAATTGACCACGTGGCTTACGCCATCGACGTGAATACCTCTCCCTGCCACATCGGTCGCAATCAGCACGCGCAGCTTGCCAGACTTGAATCGCTCCAAGGTCTTAGTGCGTTTTGCCTGGGCAATCTCGCCGGACAAGATGCCGCAGTCAAGGCCCTGTTTTTGCAGACGCTCATGGACTTTTCGGACAACGTCTCTTCGATTGGCGAAGACAATGACTGAGGTCGCCTCAGGCGTTGCAAGTATTCGCTTTAGCACATTCAGGCGGTCGCGACTCTCAAGAAGATAGACGCGCTGATCGACATTTTCAGTCGCAACTCGCTCTGGCTCGATCTCCACCGTGATGGGATCGAACGTCCACTGTTGCGCCAAATTCATGATGTCCTGACTAAAAGTCGCCGAAAACAGGAGGGTCTGTCGGTCTTCCCTGCGTGGAGTCGATCGAACGATGCGTTTCACCTGAGGAATGAATCCCATATCGAGCATTCGATCTGCCTCATCGAGGACTAGTGACTCTACGCGATCGAGATACATATCGCCGCGCTGGATGAAGTCAATCAGCCTTCCCGGTGTCGCGACCACAATATCGGTGACCCGATCATTCACCTTCGCCAGTTGCTTCGCGTAATCCGCGCCACCGATAAGCGTAACCGTCGCTAGACCGGTGTACTTCCCAAGTTGTCGCGCGTCATCAGCAATCTGCATAACCAGCTCGCGTGTCGGCGCTAAAATGACGGCGCGAGGCTCAGCCAGATAGCGCTCTCCCTCAATGGGGTTGTTTAACAGGTCATTGAACAGCGTGATCAAAAAAGCAGCCGTTTTTCCCGTACCCGTCTGCGCCTTACCAATCGCGTCGTGCCCTTCCAATGTATGGGGCAAAATCTGAGCCTGAATAGGCGAGCATTTCTCGAAGCCCAAGCCCTCAATTCCGCGCATGAGCGAGGGAGCAAGGCCGAGACTGCCAAACGATATATCGGGTAAGTGAGCAGCTGAATTTTCAGTTGCTCCAAGGGCTTGTTCACTCAAGGGTTCATGAGTCCTTTCGTCAGAGGTGCGCGAGCATAGCACACTGAACTGGAGGTGCCCGCGTTATTCGCATGACGGGATGCGGCAACCGTTGTAGCACGTGATACAGTGCGGTCCTGACTGCGAGACAACCATGAATCATCCAACCCCCACACTGCGAGCGGAGCTAAGCCAGTTTTGGCGAATCGGCTGGCCGCTGCTGATTGCGCAAACGGCACAGATGGGCACCGGCGTTGTGGATACAATCATGGCTGCCCGATTCGGCGACAAAGACCTCGCCGCCATTGCCATTGGGTTTAACATCTGGCTCCCACTCTATCTCGTGGTGTTGGGCGTCATCTTTGCCTCCTCCACCATCATTGCGCAGGATTTTGGCGCGGGTCGAATGCAACGCATTCGGGACCATCTACCGCAGACCTTGTGGGTGTCTGTATTTCTCAGTTTGATCGTCGCACCACTGTGCTACTACAGCCACCTCGGCTTACCGTGGCTCGGCATCGATGAGTTAACGGCAGCAAAATCCAGTGAATACATCAAAATGGTGGCGTTTGGCTTCCCGGCGATCGGGATATTCATGGCCCTCCGTTATCACATGCAGGGGGTAGGAATCACGTCGCCATTTGCTGTGGCATCGGTCATTGGATTCATCGCCAACATACCGCTGAACTACATGTTCATCTTCGGTTTTGGCGACATCCCGGCCATGGGTGCTCAAGGCTGTGGCATCGCAACGGCCATTTCAATGTGGCTGTCCGCATTTATCATCACTCTCTATGTACTGACTAAAAAGTCGCTGCAGCAGTTCATGCCACCGCTACGACCGGTTGCGCCTGACCCAACCACCATTAAAGAGATACTAACCATTGGTGCTCCGGTGGGTGCTACGTTCTTCCTTGAGACTGCGGTCTTCGCCGGTATCGCACTCCTCGTCTCGTCGCTGGGTGATGTTGCAATTGGCGCACACCAGATCGCATTCAATGTCTGGGACATGTTTTACATTCCAATGCTCGCCATCGGGTCCTCAATGGCAACCCGAATGGGGCACGCATTGGGAGCTCAGGATCAGCAGGGTGTCTTCATGGCTTTGAAAGCGGGCATTCTGTGTTCGGGCGTCATCAGCGTCACGACCATGATTATCTTACTGTCGTTCCCCACCGCCATTGTCGGGATTTACTCCGACTCTCGGGATATCTCGTTACTGGCAGTTCGTCTGCTTAGTTTTGCCGCGCTATTCGTGATCATTGACGCAGTCCAAATCGTGGGGTCTTTTTCTATGCGAGCCTACAAGAAAACACAGTTTCCCTTTATCGCTAGTATGGTCGCCTACTGGCTTATAGCACTTCCGCTGGGCTATTACCTTGGCATTATGAATGCAGACAACGCTTTCGATGGCGCCGCTGGTTTTTGGGTGGGGATCATCGTGGGAGTCGCAGTGGCATCGGTCATGATCGCCGTGCGTCTAGTGTTGTTACTTCGTCAGCCGATTCCGACCGGCTTCACACCTGACTACGACGTATGACACCCCTCTCGCGGCGTCACCGTAAGCCTGTCGACTCGCTGCTGCGCAGCGTCGTAGATGCGCAAGACGCCCCACTCAAGCGGTTGCCCTGATAAAAACATCAACGCATCCTGTGCCTGCCAAGCGGCGATAACCCCAATGACAGGACCTAGAATGCCCTCGTTACGGCAGTCAAAGCCTCGACTGTCGTCTTCGCTTGGCGCTAAACACTGGTAACAGCCCTCTGCTCTCGACTGACTAAAGGCGGCGATCTGCCCGAGAAGCCGGGTGGCCGCCCCCATAATCCAGGGCTTTTGTGCATCGCGAGTCAAACGCTCGATTGCATGACGTGAAGCGAGGTTGTCGGTCGCATCGATAACAATATCCACATCACTGAGTAACTCAGCATCAGACTTGGCGTCGTCGCCAAAGCGACGCAGAGCGCTAGTCACTGTAATCTCTGAATTGAGCGACAAAAGCTGATTTTTGAGAGCCTGCGCTTTTGGTTGATTAATATCGCTCTCGCGAAAGGCCAGCTGACGATGGAGATTGCTCAGCTCAACGCTGTCCGCATCGACCAAGGTCAGGTTTCCGACGCCGGCACCCGCAAGGAACAGGGCCACCATCGATCCCAAACCGCCACAGCCAACGACTAGTACTGAAGCTCGCCGAATGTTTTCCTGACCCACCAGATCGATTTCTGGCAACAGAATTTGCCGCGAGTAGCGCTCCAGCAACTCGTCATTCAACATTGCCAACACCCTCCTGTTACTCGAGGCCGGCCCGCGAGATCATGCCGAAGGCTAACCTTTGAAAACCCATTCAATTCGAGGATCGACCGGACATCCGCAGCCTGATCATAACCGTGCTCGATCAAAAGCCAACCACCGGCCTCCAAGTGGTCAGGCGCGTTGGACACTATCTCCCGAATCGACGACAACCCATCCCCTCCATCGGTGAGGGCTGTGTTTGGTTCAAATCGTAAATCCCCTTCCAATAGATGAGCATCATCTACTGCGACATAAGGTGGGTTCGATGCGATCAGGGCCCAGCGTCTCGGCGCTAAGGCACCAAACCAACTCGATTCAACAAACTCAACAGGTAGCCCTAGACCCTCCGCATTCTCTCGCGCAACGGACAATGCCAGTTCACTGACATCGCTGGCGGTTACCGACAGATTGGGCAAGTCGTGTTGGACCGCAAGTGCAATAGCACCGCTTCCGGTACCCAGGTCGAGCATTGAATCGAGGTCATAATGAGATGCAAGTTCCACAGCCCACTCCACGAGCAACTCTGTCTCAGGTCGAGGAATAAGCACATCGCGCGTTACTTTAAGTTTCAGCGACCAAAACTCTCGATGACCCAAGAGATAGGCCAAGGGCACCCCTTTAAGCCGCTCCGTGGACATTGAAGAAAACACCTCGACAACATCTGTTGGCAGCTCATCGTGGTCGTGAGCAATCAGCCAACTGCGTTCATCCTTACCTAGAGAGTGCAGCAGCAACAACTCCGCATCGCGGTAGTCGGTGCCGAAGGCGCGCAGGGCTTCTTTGACTTTCACTGGATGAGCTTCACTGGCTGGCACCGTTTGGGTTGCTCTTCACAAAAGCCGTCACTAGGGAACTTACTGTAGTCCTCGCCATGGCTTTAACCACAGACCTCACCACGGCCTTCACTCTTCGCCTAGGGCGGCGAGCAAGTCTGCCTGATGTTCCTGACGCAACGGTTGGATCACGGCATCCAGATCACCCTCAACCACTTCATCGAGTTTGTACAACGTGAGGTTAATCCGATGATCGGTAACGCGCCCCTGAGGGTAGTTATAGGTTCGAATGCGGTCCGAGCGATCGCCCGTGCCCACGAGGTTTCGTCGCTCCTCCGCCTGCTCAGCCGCAAGCTGCTGCTCACTTGCCGACGCAAGTTTGGCCTGTAACAGTGACATCGCCCGAGCTCGGTTTTTGTGCTGTGAGCGCTCATCTTGACACTCAACCACGATACCCGTGGGAATGTGTGTCAGACGAACTGCCGAGTCCGTTGTATTGACATGCTGACCACCCGCGCCAGAAGAACGGTAGGTATCGACCCGCAAATCCTCTTTGCGAATTTCCACTTCCTCTACCTCGTCAGGTTCCGCCATCACAGCGACCGTGCAGGCAGACGTGTGAATCCGGCCCTGAGACTCTGTCTCGGGTACACGTTGCACTCGGTGAGCGCCTGATTCGAACTTGAGGTGCGCGTAAACAGCTTCGCCTGCAACCCGTGTGATTAATTCCTTGTAGCCACCGTGTTCGCCGGGGCGTTCTGAGATAACTTCAACCGACCAACGCTTGCTCTCTGCGTAGCGGCTATACATGCGAAACAAGTCACCGGAAAAAATGGCTGCCTCGTCGCCGCCGGTGCCTGCACGAATCTCCAGAAACACATTACTTTTGTCTTTGGGGTCCTTGGGCAGCATTAATACTTGCAACTCGGCTTCAGCAGAGCTCATGAGGCTCTCAGCCGCACCAATTTCCTCTTCGGCCATCTCCCGCACATCGGGGTCACTGTCTTCGAGCATCACCTGTGCTTCAGCCAAGTCATCTTTTGCGCGGCGGTATCCGTCGTAGACCTTTACCACGTCATCGAGTTGCGCATACTCCTGTGACAAAGCGCGGAACTTATTGGGGTCTGATGCAGTCTCGGCGTCCGCAAGTAAAGCGGCGACCTCTTCATGACGATCACATAACGATTCGAGCTTGGTAACAAGCGACGTCTTCACAATAAACTGCCCTTATCGAACTACTGTAGGGTCGACGAGCCGTCTGATGGGATGGATGCAGGCACGCCGAGTAACTCTGCTGCACGCGAGACATTAACACGATCGCCTTCTTTTGCGATCTGCTTGAGACCTGCTGTCGGCGCGTGGATAAGCTTATTAGTTAGATCGCGCGACAATCGAGTCATCACCTCTTCCGGCGATTTACCGCTCTCCAGCGCTTTCAACGCCCGCTCAAGTTCTGCCTGCTGAATGGCCATTGCAGACTCGCGATAATTCCTCACGACATCCGCCGAGGCACGCTGCAACCATGTTGCTTCAACCTCGACCACGCCCTCTTCGACGATTTTATCGGCTTTGTTGGCCTCATGGCTTCGCAATCGAACGTTCTCTTCGACGACGTCCCGCAAATCATCAACCGTGTACAGATAAACATCGGACAGAGATGCAACCTGCGGTTCGATGTCTCGGGGTACAGCCAGATCGATCAATAAAGCCGGACGATAGCGCCGCGCCTTAATCGCCTCCTCGACTGCGCCCTTACCCAGAATGGGGAGCTGGCTTGCGGTCGAGCTAATCACAACATCGGCACTGGGGAGCCGCTCGGTGACGTCAGCGAGAAGAATCGCCTCAGCGCCGAACTGATCTGCCAGCGTTTCTGCACGTTTGAGTGTCCGGTTGGCCACAATCAGCTTGCCCAAGCCAGCCTCATTCAGATGCCGAGCCACTAGCTCGATGGTTTCGCCCGCACCAAGTAGTAACGCAGTGCGATTTGAAAGGTCTGAAAATATTCGACCGGCGAGATCCACAGCTGCATAAGCCACTGACACCGGGTTCTCACCTATCGCCGTATCGGTCCGGACGCGCTTCGCGAGTCGGAAGGCCTCGGGGAATAGCTTGCTCAAAGAGTCGCCAACGCCACCACTCTCCTGCGATACCGCAAACGCCGACTTAATTTGACCAAAAATTTGCGGTTCACCCAAGACCATCGAATTAAGGCCTGCGGCAACTCGAACAAGGTGAGTAAGCCCTGCAATGCCGTGACTTCGGTAAGTACAGGTAGCGAGATCGTCCAATGTAATCGCGTGATACTTGGATAACCAGGCGATGACTTCATCACCCGCTAGCGCCGCTTCGCCGTCAGTACCAAACCAGCCGTAGATTTCTGTGCGATTGCAGGTACTCAGGATGACACCCTCACTCAGGCGAGTCTCCGCCATAAGTTCAGAAATCGCCTCAGGCACACACTCAGGCGCAAAGGCGACACGCTCTCGCACCACTACGGACGCAGAGTCGTGATTTATCCCTATGACAACCAAGTTTGACGGCATAACTGTCAATCGCTATCCACACAACTACGAATCATACCAGAGAAATAGGGGCTCGAGAGGACGTGTGCCGATTTCGTCGGGTGTGTCATCATACGTGCCATGCGATCGCTTCATTACATCATTGGACTCTTGTTACTAACGCTCTCTGGTTGCGCGAGCGTGGATCTTGCCGAAAGTCCATTGGAGACCGAACAAGCTGTACCGACAGTGGCCAAGGTAGAGCCCAGCCACCCGTACGCTGATATACCCGGTGAAAATCTATCGACACTGCTTCAGGCAGAGTTCGCCATCAGAGAGCGCAATCTGGATGCCGGGCTGATGCACCTTATGGCGGCGAGTCAGGCGATCCCTGACCCGGCGATTGCTCGACGCGCACTTCAACTCGCGCAATATATTCGCAATGCGGATGCAACGCTGGAAATGGCTATTCGCGTATCCGACCTGGATCCCAGTGATGGAAGCGCGGCCACACTTGCCGCCGCCGTATTCATAGAGCGCAGCGATATCGCCCGTGCATTAACTTACTCGAGACGTGCATTCGACGCCGGATCCGATATCAACCCAGCTGCACTGCTAAATAACTATGGAGGTCAAACTCCGGAAACTCAGGCTGCGACGCGTAACCTGCTAGAAGCGCTTGAATCAGACTATCCCGAAGATGCTCGAAGTTTATTTGCTATCGCATTATTAGAGTGGCGCCAGGGAAGCAGCGATGTTGCAGTAACGAAGCTGGATAAGCTTTTCACCATCGAGGCATTTCACGAGCGAGGAACGCTGCTGCTGACGGAAATTCTCTCGCAGGCTGATGATCCCGATGCATTCGATCCCTTACTAAAGGCCATTGAAGCAACAAACAGTGGCTTACTTCGCTACCAATATGCGCGCTATTTACTGGGCAAACAGAAACTGACAAAGGCCAAAGCGCAATTTGATGTCTTAGTCGCAGATCCAGGGGCAACCGTCGATCATCTGATAGGCGCGGCAGTACTGGATATCGAGTTATCCGATTCAGCGTCAGCCCTGCTTCACCTTGATAGGGCACTTTCCTTCGGCCAACGCGAGAGTGACGCTCAGTTCTTCAAAGCACTGGCACTGATTCAACTCAACGATGTATCCGGCGCTCTTAAGGCGCTTGGCGCGGTTGGTCCCTCGACAAATTACGCAAGAGCACTTCAAGAAGCTGCCACTATTTTAGTATCACAGGGCGATATTGGAGCGGCCAACGCCTTTTTTGAACAGCACCGGCAAGTTCACGCTGACGGCGCTGAGCTCAATTTTGCATTGCATGCCGAAACGCTGCAGACCTTGGGATCGATTGAGGCTGAGTCGGTGCTCAGCCGGGGTATCAGTGCCTTCCCGGCCTCGACCCGCCTTCTCTTCGCGAGAGCCAATTTTCGAGAGCGTGCAGGCATCTTTGATCTGGCCGAAGCCGATTACCGACAAATACTGAACCTCAATCCCGGAGATGCTAATGCGCTGAATGCCCTGGGCTATGCGTTAACGAACAATACTGACCGCTTTCAAGAGGCAGCGGGATTGCTCGAGGAGGCCATTTCCAAAGATCCACGCAATCCGGCCATCATCGACAGTCTTGGATGGGTTTACTTCAAACTGGGTAAGGACCGCCAAGCGGAACTCTTGCTCAAGGAAGCTTACAAGCAATACCCGGATCCTGAAGTGGCAGCGCATTTGATTGAACTTTTGTGGACGCAGGGACGAGAGGTCGAAGCGAAAGATCTCATTGCGAACCAATGGCGCGCCTCGCCCAACAATGAACATCTCCGTGAGACAGCGAGCCGACTCGCTATTCCCCTTCCTGAGTGATCATGCTGCTCAGATCGCTCGTTTACGGCCTGCTTATCATCCTTCTCTCTGGTTGCCTTCAAACCACCGTAGAACGACCCGCAGATGACCAGAGGCCACTGGCTGATACAAACCCATGGCAAGCACGCGGCAAAATGCTGGTATCCACCGAGAACGAGCGGCAAACGCTCAGATTTATTTGGTCTCATCTGTCGGAACAGCAAGACCGCGTCGAACTCAGTGACAGCTTGGGCCTTCGGTCAATCATCTTGGTCAGGGACTCCGACGAATACTATCAAGAGAACACCCAAGGACAGCGAATCCTCCTATCCGCAAACACGTTAGAGGAACCGCTAGCCAATGTATTATCTAGCCTACCAAACGATATTGCGCGACTGATGACCGGTGCAAAGTCTGCAGACAATCGCGTTGCCAGCGAGGTAGTGCGTTGGTCCACCTCCGCACAGTTCGCAACCCCAGAGGTGTTGCGTGTTCGTTTTGGGGATTACGGCATCAAGATCATGATTAACCAATGGGATATAGGCAGTAGTGAGTAAGCAAGTGATTGAGGCGCTCAGTCCCGCAAAGCTGAACCTCTTCCTTCATGTGACTGGCCAAAGAGACAATGGTTATCACGAGCTTCAAACAGCGTTTCAGTTACTGGATTGGGGTGATAGGATGCGCTTTGAGATAACCGAAACGCCCGGCATTACGATACAACCACCCGTAGCGGGTGTGCCAAACGAAGACAATCTCATTTTCCGTGCGGCGGCGTCATTAGGGCTGCCTGAGGACCGCGGTGTAGCCATTAGTATCGAGAAGGTCATTCCGATGGGTGGCGGCCTTGGTGGCGGTAGTTCCAACGCTGCAGTCACGCTCTTGGCGCTGAACGACCTGTTTGATCTAGGCCACAGCATTGACGAACTCGCCCTGAAAGGCGCCGCGTTAGGCGCTGACGTTCCCGTTTTTGTTAGGGGCACGTCAGCATGGGCCGAGGGTATTGGCGATGAACTGATGCCACTCGAGCTCCCGGAACGCTGGTTTGTGATTATTTACCCTGATTGTCATGTCTCAACACAGGAAATCTTCAGTGCTCCAGAATTGACACGCAATACTCCGCCAATTACAGTGTCGGCCTTTTTTGAAGGGCCGGT
>DPGN01000080.1 GCA_003523185.1 Halieaceae bacterium | reverse complement strand
AACACATCGCTCATTGGCAGCCGGCCCCATCGCTGATGCAGTGCAAACCACCCATCCACAGCGCCGGGTACGGTGACCGACAGCGAGCCGTGCGATGGGATACCCACATAATCCTCGGGAATTTTGCCCTGAGCTTTCATCGCCGCAATGGCTTCTCTGAGATCATCGAGTGAGCGACTCATTGGCGCGCGCCCAGACCCGTTGTAGCCATATAATTGCTTGGTTTTCGGATCCCACACAATCGCGAACAGATCGCCACCGATACCGTTGCCTGTCGGCTCCATCAACCCCAAGGCTGCGTTCGCCGCTACAGCTGCGTCAACCGCCGATCCGCCCGCCTGAAGGACATCAATCGCTATGTTAGATGCAAGGGGCTGCGCGGTAGCGGCCATGCCATTAACAGACATGACGGGGCTTCGCGACCAGTCCGCTCCTACAGGTCGGGCCCCCGGGCCTAACTCCTGTGCCATGACTGTTGCGGAAAACATCATGCCGGCAAAAAGTGTGGTCGATATCGTGGACAAGCATCGCGTTAATCTGTTTTTCATGGTGAACTCGTTTAGCTAGTAATCACGTCAAAATAATCGCAGTAGGACACCTCACATGTCGAGCATTAGCAAGGTCGCATTTATCGGACTGGGCGCCATGGGCTACCCAATGGCAGGCCACCTTAAGCGTAGCGGCTTGGACGTCTGCGTCTACAATCGAACCGAGACCAAGGCTTTTGCCTGGGCGGACGAGTACGATGGGGTCTCGGCACCCACTCCTGCCGAGGCGGCCGTGGATGCCCAAATTGTGTTCCTCTGCGTTGGCAATGATAGAGATGTACGGTCGGTTACGGTCGGAGCTGAGGGTGTTTTGTCCACCATGACAGCTGGCACCCTGTTGGTGGACCACACCACCACATCCAAAGCGCTGGCTGAGGAGTTGCATACCGCCTGCGATGAGCTGAGTATCTCGTTTATCGACGCCCCCGTGTCGGGTGGCCAAGCGGGGGCCGAAAACGGCGTACTGACCGTCATGGCGGGCGGAGAGACGTCAGCCTTCGAGGTAATGGAACCCGTCGTAGCAGCTTACGCAAAACACACACAGCGAATGGGCGATGTGGGCAGTGGCCAAGTCACCAAGATGGTCAATCAGCTTTGTATCGCTGGAATACTTGGCGGTCTATCCGAGGCGTTTCACTTTGCAGAATGTGCAGGTCTGGATATCGATGAAGTAACGCGCGCCATTCAAGGCGGTGCCGCTCAGTCCTGGCAAATGAATAACCGTGCGGAAACCATTGCTCAACGCAAATATGACTTCGGGTTTGCCATTGATTGGATGCGCAAGGACTTAGGTTTTGCTCTCGAAGTGGCCCAGCAGCTGGGTCTTCATCTCCCAATCGCGACAATGGTTGATGACCATTACGCCAATGTTCAGTCCAATGGGGGCGGTCGTTGGGATACCTCTGGGCTCATCGAGCAGATCCGAATACGAACTGAGAAGACGCAGGCGGCAAAGACAGCGGATCGTGTCACGCACTCCGGGGGCTGCCATTGCGGTAGCGTTCAATGGACGGTAGAAGCACCCAAAATTCTGGACACACACACCTGTAACTGCTCGATTTGTGACATCAATCACTACCAACACCTCTTGGTCCCGGAGAATCGATTCAACCTGACAGAGGGGGAAGAGTCGCTCTCGCTCTACACCTTTGGTAGTCACAAAGCGAAGCATTACTTTTGCAAGCACTGTGGCGTTAAGTCCTTCTATGTCCCACGATCGAACCCAGACGGTGTCAGCGTTAATGCGCGCTGTTTGAAATTGGACACCGTGGAAGTCATCTACGACAAGCCGTTCGACGGTCGGAATTGGGAAAAGAACGCGGGCTCACTGGCCCACCTTTCCAAAGAAAACTAAATCATGAATCGCACCGCCGCTTACTGGAATACAACCCCGCTCGAGCAGCTGAATGCTGAGGAGTGGGAATTGTTATGTGACGGTTGCGGTAAATGTTGCCTGCACAAGTTGCAGGATGACGAAACTGATGAGGTTTTCTATACGCGGGTCGCTTGTCGACTACTGGATATGAAGTCCGGCGGTTGCTCAGACTACGTTCACCGATTTTCCCGAGTGCCGGACTGCATGGACGTCAGCAAAATGACCGTAGCGGAAATGAAGTGGCTACCATCGAGTTGCGCCTATCGTCTTCGCGCGGAGTCAAAACCCTTGCCCGAATGGCACCCGCTAATCAGTGGGCATGTTTCGACAGTATTCAAAGACCCTAACCGTATTCGCGGCCGGGTGGTATCAGAAACCAAGGTGCCAGAGGAAAACCTTGAGGATTACATCATCCGATGGATCGAGGCCTAACCCAGTTTTGGCTCTGTCGCTACGCCGCGGGTGGCGAGTAGTAGCCTAACAATCTAGGGTAGCCGCTCTTAGTTCTCCGACTAAATCGAGAATCCCAGGCGTCCCATACCGTGCCGTGTCGAATAGCCATTACATGCCGAGGTATGACTGCTATGAAGTGACCATCCCTTGGTATGTCAGTAAGGTAGGCGTTTTTAGTGAGTGTGAGCTCCCAACCTTTGCCCGTGAGGTAGAGGTAATGAACCGGGGTCATCACACCGTCCGCGATCGAGGGATAGAGACCGCCTGTCATCTTTTTCTGCAGATAGGACAGGTCTTCTCGAACGTGGTTATAGGACTCACCGGTAATCAAGCAGATCGCGCGGACAACGCAGTCCGCTCGGCCACGAAAACCAGCTTCTTCTCGCCCTCCATCGTGTTGTACAAATTCCAACACTGTGCGCGCCCCACCCTGTGTATTAGTGTTATTTCGAAATATCATGGTGGCTGGATCAATATGAGGTGCTGTTGTGACAGTAAATTTTACAGACATTGAGCGCGCCCATCAGCGTATTTCGCACCTCATCACCAAAACACCATTGTTGAACTCACCTCGTCTCGATGCGATTGCGGGTCGGCGTCTTTGGCTAAAAGCGGAACCCTTGCAAGTCACCGGCAGCTTTAAATTCCGTGGCGCCTGTAGTGCCATCAGTGCCCTGTCGAGTGAAGCACTAAGGCGAGGCGTCATCGCTTACTCGTCGGGCAACCATGCTCAAGGAATCGCACTCGCCGCAAAGCTGTTTAAGACCCGCGCTACGATCGTCATGCCTCATGACGCACCCGCCAACAAAGTCGCCAACACGCGTGCTTACGGCGCTGTCGTCGTTCACTATGAGCGAGGCGTCGAAAGTCGCGAAGATATAGGAGCAGACCTGGCACGAAGACACGGTCTCTCGCTCGTGAAACCCTACGATGATCCTGCGGTCATCGCCGGTCAGGGGAGCGTAGGCCTGGAACTCTCCGAACAAATAGCGGAGAGGGAACTCTCAGTCTCTGCCATCCTGTGCTGCTGCGGGGGCGGAGGTTTAAGTGCAGGCATTGCTACCGCCATGGCAGCAACGAATCCCGGAGTCACCTTGTACACCGCTGAGCCCGAGGGATTCGAGGACACTGCTCGCTCATTGTCTCTGGGAGAGCGGGTTGCGAACGAGACCGAGCAAGGGTCCATCTGCGATGCCATTGTGACCCCGATACCGGGTGAAATCACCTTTCCAATCCTCAAAGCACTGGCAGGCGGAGGATTTGCTGTCAGCGACGATCAAACACTTCGCGCGATGCGCTACGCCTTCGATACCCTAAAATTGGTCATTGAGCCCGGTGGCGCGGTTGCACTTGCGGCCGCTTTATTTGCAGACAATCTGCCCTCATCTGATGATCTAGTCGTCATCGTTTCCGGCGGCAATGTGGATGAGGCAATGTTTGCAAAGGCGCTGACTATTAGCTGAGTAAATACCTGTTATTCCCCCTGTGACAAATTACCAAATTCGGTGATCTGCGCAATCTCGTCGACCGTATCTTCAGCGTAATCAAGCGGTGGGGAGAACCGGTGCGCCGGAGCTTGATGGAGATTGCTAGTGCGGACATAAGGACAACCGTATTGGCGCCATCTTATTCAGCCCCTTCCGCAGGCGATTTTTCGAGAGGGAGAACACCATGAGCGATGACCGTACCTGGGGCGTACTTGCGTCTCAGTCAGATGAGGATGCGCTTAGAAATCACATTATTGGCACGGCGGATGAATTTCATGCCGACGTCGCAGCACGCGAGATCCATTGGCAGCATCCGTCCTGCGGCGCGTGGCTTGCCCGCGAAGACGGAAACGACTGGGTAGGCTGGGACTCCCGCGGTGAACCCACTGGCATAGAGGCTGACTGCTGGACGCCTTGGCAGTCCGTTTTAGATGAGTCGGCAGCGCCGTACTACAAGTGGTTTACGGGTGGTCAAACTAATGCCTGTTTCAACCTTGTCGATCGTCATCTGCTGTTGGGCAGAGCTGATAAGACAGCCATCATTTTTGAAGGCGACCGGTGGGATCCTTCAAAAAACAACGGGCGAGGCGGTCCGGTTACCGAGCAGCATTTCAGCTATCGCACGGTCTTTAAAGAAATCATTGCGCGCATGCAGGTACTGCGCGACTTGGGCTTGAACAAGGGCGATCGAATTGCCTTTAACCTTCCCAACATCCCTGAACAGATTTTTTACATGCTGGCAGCGCAGCGGATGGGTGTGGTCTATACACCGGTATTCGGCGGTTTCTCGGCAAAAACCCTATCAGACCGGATTCACGATGCCGGGGCAAAGCTTGTCATCACCGCTGATGGCGGCTACCGAAACGCCGAAGCGGTCGGTTACAAGGGAACCTACGCTGACCCAGCACTCGATAACTACATCCCGAGAGAGACAGCACTCGCCACGCTAAAAGCGGTATTGGCGACGTATGACCTCGGTGATTTGGCGGACACACTGTACAGCGACGTTAATAGCGCGCTGGCCGGTGAGATAACGCTAGAGAGATCGGACGTCATGCGCGAACTCGGCGCTTCGCTGGCGAGTCAGAACGTGATTGCTCCAGAGTTAACAGCTGAGTTACGTACGGCAGTGGCCCGGCAGCTCGCGGACGCCAAACACAACGTAGAGAACGTGATTGTCGTCGAGTACACCGGTCAGGAAGTGGTCGAACATTCACGAGACAGCTGGTCGAACGACCTCGTCGCCTCTGCAAAATCAACGATTGCAAAACACCTCGGCGTTAAAGATTTCGAGACCCTCAGCTCAGAGGAGCCGGGCGCATTGTGGGCCAAGCTAAATGCAGTCCTGCCTGTCGAGAGCGTTGACTCGAACTTCCCCTTATTCATTATTTATACGTCCGGATCAACGGGCAAACCGAAGGGTGTGGTACACACCCACGGCAGCTGGCTGAGTGGCGTTAGCCACACCATGCGCACAGTCTTCAGCGCCACCGAAGATGACAGGCTTTACGTCATTGGTGATCCAGGCTGGATTACCGGTCAAAGTTATTTGATTGCGGCCCCTTTGGTACAAGGTATGACGACCGTTATTGCCGAGGGCTCTCCTCTCTTCCCTCATGCCGGTCGATTCTCATCGATTATCGAGCGCTACAAGGTCACCCTTTTCAAAGCGGGCTCAACCTTTCTCAAAGCGGTCATGACAGACCCAGCAAGTGCTCGGGAAATGGCCGACTTTGACATGTCCACGCTGCGCGCCGGTACCTTCTGTGCAGAGCCGGTATCACCGGCTGTTCAGCAATTTGCGATGGACAACATCTGCAAGCACTACATCAACTCTTACTGGGCAACCGAGCACGGCGGCATCGTATTCAGTTGCCCCTGGGGCGGCTACAAGCCCCTCGCAGCTGATGCGAAGACATGGCCTCTTCCCTGGGTTCAAGCTGAAGTACGCGTAGCCGAAACTACCGCGGATGACGGCACCGTAACGGCGTGGCGCACCGCAGAATCGGGCGAGAAAGGTGAGCTGGTCGTCACGCAGCCCTATCCGTATTTGGCACGAACACTCTGGGGCGATGCAGACAACCTGTTTGAAGACAGCTGGCGCGGGGACATTGACCGTTTCAGTGAGGTCTACTTCAACCGCTGGGACGGTGAACTAACCTACACCCAGGGAGACTATGCGCGTCAGCACGATGACGGAGCATTTACCTTGCACGGTCGTTCTGACGACGTGATAAACGTATCAGGCCACCGAATCGGTACCGAAGAAATCGAAGGCGCCATCTTGCGCGACAAGACTCTCCGCGAAGACTCCCCCGTGGGTAACGTTGTGGTCGTGGGTGCACCGCACGATGAAAAAGGCGAGACGCCGGTCGCATTTCTGGTGGCAGCTGCAGGTCGAAAGCTCTCCGATGACGATTTAGCACGACTGCAGTCTCTGGTCCGATCGGAAAAAGGCGCTACCGCCGTGCCGTCCGACTTCCTTGTTGTATCAGCGTTTCCGGAGACACGCTCCGGCAAATACATGCGCCGAACGCTTCGCTCCATCCTGCTCGATCAACCGCTAGGCGATATCTCTACGCTCAAAAATCCTGAATCCGTTGAGGAGATCCGGACAGCCGTCGCCCAGTGGAAGGACTTCGGCCGTTTGACTGAGGCGAGACGTGTCGTTCAGACATGGCGTTATCTGCGTGTGGAAACTCACGAGGTCGCACCCGGTCACCTGGTAGCGTTGGTTGTGATTAGCAGTCCTCCTGTGAACGCATTGAGCGAGCGCACGCTAGACGAGCTTCACACTGCCCTGACACAGCTAGCTCACCAGGACGATCTATCTGCCATGGTGGTGACAGGCGCTCGGAACACTTTTGTTGCAGGAGCGGACGTCAAAGAGTTACTCAAGATTGGCGAGAAAGGCGACTTAGAGTCTGCCCAAACACTGCCTAATGCGGCTCAGACAGCCTTCGCAACACTCGAGAACCTCGATATTCCGATTATTGCGGCCGTTAACGGACCCGCGCTGGGTGGCGGTAACGAATTGGTACTTGCCTGTTCACACGTTATTGCAGCCAAGCACGCTGAGTTCGGTCAACCAGAGATCAATCTGAACCTGCTCCCGGGTTACGGCGGCACGCAGCGTCTGACGCGTAAGCTCTATGACGCGCACGGTATTGATGGTGCAGCTCAGGCCCTGCGAATGATGCTCGACGGGCGCACGATCGATGCCGATACCGCGCTTGAGATTGGCCTCATCGACGACATTGTGACCACGGAAGGTCTCTCCACCGTCGAAGCTGCCATGGCTGCCCTACGAGACCATTTTGCTGGTGGCGATGCCCTGAAAGCCTCTATGGCACGGCGTAAAAAGCTGAAAGACCAGCGAGAGCAGTCCGTCGGGATTGACGAATCGCTGCTGAATCACCCGGGTGTGGCTCTAGCGCTCAAACAGATTCGCGCAAGTGGTCGTAATAAGCCGGTGGACTTTATTATTGATGCGATGCTTACCGGTGCCCGCGATGGTCAGGCGGCGGGTCTGCGCCGCGAGGCCGAGTTGTTTGCAAAAGGTGTCTGTGATCCAGAATGCGGACCCGATGGCATCTCAGCATTCTTGGAAAAGCGCAGTGCACCGCTGCCACCCAAACCCAAGGCTGTGCAACCTGATGCCTCGGCAGAGGAGCGTGCAGCGCTCATCGACGATGGCAAGTTACTTCCCATGGGCGCAAGCTTCTTCCCCGGCATTACACCAATACCGGAGTACCAGCTTGGCTACGGTGTGATGCGATCACATGAAGACGGCAGACCGCTGCATGGTGATCCTGTGGTTGCGGAAAAAGAGCTGGTCTTCCCGACTCCCACGCCGGGTCCCAACGAGGCGCTGGTCTACATTCTCGCGTCTGAGATGAACTTTAATGATATCTGGGCAATCACAGGTATCCCTGTCTCTCCTTTCGATGCGCGTGATGCCGATGTGCAGGTCACAGGTTCAGGTGGTGTCGGCATGGTGGCCCAGTTAGGTCAGGACCTTGTCCGTGAAGGCCGTCTGTCCGTGGGCGATATTGTGAGTATCTACTCGGGTCAGAGCGAATTAATGGCGCCTGATCAGGGCTTGGATCCTATGGCGGCGGATTTCCGCATCCAGGGCTACGAGCGAAACGACGGTAGTCATGCGCAGTTCCTAACGGTCCAAGGACCACAGTTGCACGCGAAACTGCCTGGCTTGAGCATCGAGGAAGCCGGTTCTTACGGCCTGACAATGGGTACAATTCATCGTGCGCTCTACAACACACTGGCGATCGAGCCAGGAAAGCGTCTGTTTGTCGAAGGTGCTTCAACGGGCACTGGCTATGACTGCCTGCGAAGTGCCTTGTCCTCTAGCTGCGCCGCATTGGGTATGGTCTCTAGCGATAGCCGAGGCGAGCGTGTCGAGGCGGTTGGCGGGCATGCCATCAATCGAAAAGAGGATCGATGGGCTGATATCTTTACCGCCGTTCCTGATGACCCCAGCGAGTGGGCCGCATGGGAAGCAGCCGGTGAGGCATTTGTCGCCGAGGCTGAGAAGAAAGTAGGCGGTCAAATCGACTACTCGGTTTCTCACGCCGGTGAAACCGCCTTCCCACGTTCATTCCAGCTACTCGGTGAAGACGGCGTGCTGACCTTCTACGGTGCATCGTCCGGTTATCGCTTCACCTTCATGGGTAAAGCTGGAGCTTCTACGCCGGCCGCGCAATTCTCGAAAGCCGGATTGCGAGCGGGTCAGTCATTGCTTGTCGTCTATGGCCCTGGTGCCGAGGACGGAATCGTCGACCCAGTTGCAATCGAAGCCATCGAGGTCGGCTGTCAGCGCGGTGCTCAGGTCGCTGTTCTCGTGGATACGGTCTCTCAGCGCGAGTTTGTGACTTCCCTCGGATTTGGCGCAGAGATGAAAGGTGTGGTCAGTATCGAGGAAATCGAGCGTCGTCTCGGTGATGAGTTCGATCCACCCGGACCATTCCAGCAGATGCCGAATCCCTTCACGGAATCAGCGGCATTCAAGGAATCTGTACGGGCCTTCTCAGACCGAACACTCAAGCCTATTGGCTCTGCGATTGCGCCCTTGTTGCGTAACACGCTCGACAAGCGGGGCCTTCCCGACGTCGTATTTGAGCGCGCAGGACGTGACGGACTTGCACTTGCCACATCATTGGTCAAACCCAATGTTGGCAAGATTGTCTACTCGGAGGACCTCAAAGGCTCACGCTTCAGTTTCTATGCACCTCAAGTATGGATGCGCCAACGTCGAATCTTGATGCCAACCGCAGAAATTCGCGGTACGCACCTCAACACATCACGCGAATTTGCAGAGATGCAGGAGCGTATTGCCGCGGGTCACATCAATATTCTTCCTCCGACAATTATCGCCATGGAAGACGTGCCAGAGGCACACCAAGCTATGTGGGAAAACCGGCATGCAGGCGCTAACTACGTTGCCATGCACGCGTTACCACGGACCAATCTCAAGTCACGGGACGAGTTGTACCGGGCTTGGGCTATCCGCGATGCAATGGAGCGTGGCGAAACACTCACAAAAGTTGAAACAGGATCAGCAGGAGCACTCCGATGAATGATATGAGCGATATTCCCCAGGATCTGCTGACGCAGTCCATCGCTGGGCGTCGACTCGACAACAAATGCATCATCCTGACCGGTGCCGCCGGCTCCATTGGTAGCTATATTACTCGGCAGTTATTGCGCGAAGGCGCACGGGTCATGCTGACAGGTCGTGATCAGGGGAAACTTGACGACTTCATGGGCGACTTAGTCGATGAGGGATTCGAGGAGACCTTCATGGTCAGCGCGACAGGTGATTGCGCGGATCCAGAGGTCTGCCGACAGATTGTGGCCAAAACGGTTGCCGCTTTTGGCCCAATCGATGTATTGGTTAATAACGCCGGTGCTGCAGGTCCTAAGTTCACGCTTCGCGACATTCCCTTTACCGAGGCGGAGCAACGTGCAGCTGATTCGGACCAGACGATGTTCGATTCGGCAATGAACCTGTTGGGTGCGCCTTGGAATATGGCGCGTGCCGCGGCTCCCCATATGTCCGCGGGTGGCAGCATCATCAACGTATCGACCATCTTCTCAAGAACACATTACTACGGCCGCATTCCGTACGTGGTACCTAAGTCGGGTCTGAATGCACTGGGCAAGGGCCTAGCGCTTGAGCTGGGCGAAAAGCAGGGCATCCGAGTCAACACCCTCTTCCCGGGCCCCATCGAGTCAGAGCGCATTGAGAGCGTATTTGCACGCATGGATGAGCTTCAGGGCGTCGAGCCAGGCAGCACGGGTAAAGAGTTCCGTGACCTGATGATTACGACCCGAACATCGGACGGTGGACTGGAGTACAAGTACCCTACGCCCACCGACGTTGCATCTGGCATTGTCTGGCTTGCGTCTGATGAGTCATCTGCGCTCTCAGGGCACCACATTGAAGTCACAAACGGTATGCAAGTACCAGCGCAAAGCCGTTCGCAGCTTGTATCGTGGCCCGATAAGCGACTCGAGGATCTCTCGGGTCAGGTTGTACTCATTCTGGGTGGCGATGACTACCAGGAAGCAGTCACCTTTGCGGAACGCCAGATTCAAAGTGGCGCCCGTGTCATGCTGGCTTTCCGAAATCTGAATACGGTCGGTCACGCCCGCTCACTACTGCAGGCTCGAAACCTTGATGACGTTCAGCTGTCGCACCTAGACCCCCTCCGCAGGGAGTCGGTAGATCGCTCGATGCAGTTGATGTCGGATCACTTCGGTCGGTTGGACGGCGTTATTCTGCTGCCACAAAAGCCTAACGGCGAATACGGGTATTCGCTGTGTACTGCAAATGATGAGGACGTTGCGAACTTTGTCCGGGACGAGGTGGTAGCACCTGTAGCCTTCGCATCGAGCTTCGCTCGAAACATGGATCGCCTGTTTGCAGAGGGCGAGCCACCCGCGATTGTCTACGTAACAAACCCATCTGATCGTCACGGTAATCTGATGAACGAAATCATCCGCGCCTCAGTCGAAGCACTGATTCGTGGCTGGCGTCACGAGGACGAGACACTGGCAAACGCCGGCGATCTCACGTGGGCAGTTCAGCCCAACCAGATGGTGCGCTACGACACCGAAGACGATGAGGCGTTAACCTTCGCCGCCGATTGGGCAGCAACGCTGACCAACCGCGTCCGAAAAATGGATTCGATCAATTTATGGTTACCCCGCAGTATTAAGCGTTCAACGGGCAAGAGCTCAATGCCCTCCTCTATCTCGCGCGTACTGCCGGGTTTGCATAAAGGTCGTACAGCGGTCATTACCGGAGGCAGTCTGGGTATTGGTCTGCAACTGGGTCGTTTCCTTGCGATTGCGGGTGCGCGCGTACTTCTGAGCGCACGAAGCGAAGGCAAACTTGCTGAAGCTCGGGATGAGATTGTCAACGAGCTGCGCAATATTGGTTATCCGAGACCCGAAAGCCGCGTCACCATCTTGGGCGGCATCGATGTCGGTGATCCCGATGCACTCGATCGACTTCACGACCATGCGGTCGCGGAGCTTGGCCATGTCGACTTCCTGATCAACAACGCCGGTATTTCAGGCGCTGAAGAGATGGTGGTTGATATGACGCGTGCCGATTGGGACCGCACTATGGAAGCCAACCTCATCTCAAACTACTCGCTCATCCGTAAATTCAGCCCAGCAATGAAAGCGGGCGGAAGAGGTTCTATCTTGAACGTATCAAGCTACTTCGGTGGCGAAAAATACGTGGCGGTGGCCTACCCCAACCGAGCGGATTACGCAGTGTCAAAGGCGGGTCAGCGGGTGCTAGCAGAAATTCTCTCGCGGCACCTCGGACCAGAGATTCAGATTAACGCGCTGGCTCCCGGCCCCGTTGACGGTGCGCGCTTGCGCGGCTCTGCCGAGGCGCCCGGATTATTTGACCGCCGCGGACTACTGGTCCTTGAGAACAAGCGCTTAAATGAGGTTCACAAAGCCATTCTGGCTGGCATGTCGAGTGGTTTTAGTGCCGATGATGTGATGACGCTTGCAAGTAACGCAGTGGACGGTAT
>DPGN01000074.1 GCA_003523185.1 Halieaceae bacterium | reverse complement strand
GAAAAGAGGTTGGTGAGTATCTGCTGGACTTTTGCGGGATCGCTCTCGATATCCGACTCCTGTGCACCACTGATATCGAGTTCAAGTTTGTTATTGTTTTGCGCTAACAACGGCGACAGTGCATCACAGACTTGAACCACCAATCCTGCCGCATTGAAAGGCTCGACACTGACAGACATTTTGCCCGTCTCGATTTTCGAAAGATCTAAGATGTCATTGATGAGCGCCAACAACTGTCGACCCGAAAAAATAATGGTCGTGAGGTCATGATGAAATTGATCGCGATCTATCGCGTCACCATCTCCCAGTTCGTCTTGGAGCATTTCGGAATAGCCAATGATGGCGTTCAGTGGTGTCCGTAATTCATGTGAGACGTTGGCGAGGAACATGCTCTTCGCCTCATTAGCAGCCTCTGCATCAGCACGAGCCTCGTTGAGGTCTGACATGGCGGTCTGCAGCGATGCCGACATCTCATTAAATGTTTGAGCGAGGTTAGCAATCTCGCCCGCATCGCGATTTTCGTCGATTCTGTGGGTTAAATCGCCCGCGCCAAAACGCTCCACACCAACACGCAATCTGAACAGCGAGGCGTTTGTCGTTCTGATCAGCGTCAATATCAGAACCAAGGTGATTGTGATGGAGCTAACGAAGGCAATGATGGTAATGCGGTCGGTAAGTTGAATGGTGTTGTCGATTACTGTTGACCGTTCCAAGGCCACCGCGCTCTGCTGATCGGCCAGTGTCCGCAGGCTGTCGATGGTGTTGTCGTAGGCATTTGCCGTCAGACGTGTGGGCAAGCTGGAGTTGTTGTAATTGCGATAAAACTGAACCCACTCGTCAAGCAGGTCCGATGCTGCTTTGTAAAACTCACGGAACTCTGTCTCGGTCTGTACCTCGCTGAGCCCACCCAAGGCACGTAGCTGGTCAGAAATTGAGGTGAGTTCAGCATTGGCCTGATCGCGCTGTGTCGCCCGGATAGGAGCATTGGTTTCGCGGAGTGCCGCCAATACCTGGACGCGCTGATGCTCCGTTGCCAGACCCTGTTGAATCCCCCTTACGAGGCCCGTTGCCTCTGTTGCAATACGATAAGCCATGACACTTTCGCTTCGCGCGTAACTGCCCCAAAGGTGAGTAGCGACATTGAATGCGAACAGCATCAATATCGAAGCTGACGCGAGGTAGAGGCGAGATCGGAGCCCGAGGCGTGCAGTGATCATACGTCACTGCCTTCTAGGAACTGATAAATCTTTGCAAGCAGGGCGGGAAAGTCGATGGGTTTGGTTTCGTATTCACTGCACCCGGCGTTCATGGCGCGCTCTTTGTCTGCCGCCATCGCATGTGCCGTCAGCGCGATTATCGGTATGTCGGCAATGACAGGATCTTTTTTCGCCTGCTGTGTGGCCTCCCAGCCATCAAGAATAGGTAATGTCATATCCATGAGCACAACGCCTGGCTGATGTTCTCGCATCATCTCTAATGCAGAGATACCATTAGCGGCAGTGATGACTGTGAGGCCTGCTCGCGTTAATCGTCGCGTCAGCATGTCGCGATTGATGTCATTGTCTTCTACCAGCAAAACCGCGGAGTTACCCATCACGTAATGCTCCCTCGATGGGATAAACGGTCAAAGTGCCAGCCATGCCCTTGGCATGAACTGTTCTACTATCACCCACGATAAATTGGCTCTGATCCGTGGCCAGTAGTGTTTGCTCGGATACCAGTATTTCATTGGGTCGTGCGTTGTCTTCTATGCGCGATGTCACGTTGACCTGATGCCCTACAAAACCGTATTTGGAGCGGCGCTCCGAGCCGATGTTGCCGGCGACCACTTCACCGGTATTGAGCGCAATAGCCATCTCCACTTTAGGGAGTCCATCAGCTTTATTTTCTGCGTTAACCTCCGCCATCGCCGCTTGCATTTCGATGGCACAGGTGACGGCTTGTGTCGCGTGTTCATCTGACTCTGTGGGCGCACCAAAGGCGGCCAGTACAGCATCACCCAAAAATTCATCAATGGTGCCGCCATGACGCAGGATAATATCGGTCATTTTGCCTAGATAGCGATTCAGCAGCGCGACCACCTGCTCGGGTGGCAGGTGCTCAACTAGTGTTGTAAAGCTTCGGATGTCGCTCATCATTAACGTTACATTGCGAAGGTCTCCACCCAGCTGAAGGCCTTCAGGTTTTTCCAAAATCTCTTCAACGATCGCATCTGAAATATAGCGTCCGAAGGTTTGCCGGATGAATTGCTCACGTTTCTCAAGCTGCTCGCGGTATTGCTCTTCTTTGTCGTGCCAGCGCTTGCGTTCGATGCCTGACTTAATGCGCGCACTGAGCAGCACTGAATTAACGGGTTTGAGCAGGTAATCGTCAGCACCCACCTGAATGCAGTCAATAATCTGGTCCATATCCTGGCGACCCGAGATCATGATGACCGGCAGTGCGCGCAGGTGTTCGTCGGCTTTAATCTGTGCCAAGACCTCTCGACCATCAATATCAGGCATGACAAGGTCGAGCAGTACAACATCGATCTCCGTATCTTTTAATCTGTTTAAAGCCTCACTACCCGACTCAGCGGTTATCACCTCGCACTGCATTTTCCCGAGCAGGCGTGACATGAGGTCGAGATTTTCGGGTAAGTCGTCGACGACGAGGATGGTGCAACCGTCAAACGTGTCAAAGGAGCGGGTCACCTGAGGCAGGCTTTCCGACGTTTTTGATGCCCCCGAGGTGGCTGTTAGCTCATCAATCATTTTTCTTATTGCCGAGCGTATTGTCTCTATGACTGCGTCGTTCGAATCCAGCAACATTTCGGAATAACCCTTTACCGCCGCAACGGCATTCAGCAGGTCATGTCGGTTGGATTCGCCACGAGACACCATCGCATTTAGCCGCTCAATGGCAACAGATAGGGCAGAGAGATCATCAGCCAGCTCGTCAGTGCTTTGCTTTTTGAGTTCGCCCAATTGCGGAATTAGCTTCATTCCGAGCGTGGATGCGCGATTTAAGTCAGTTTCCGACACTAATATTGAGCCAATTCGTGAGTTTCTTCGAAGTAAAGTATATCGCGCTTAAGACTTTGCACTAGTAGGGATAGGCGAGAGCGAAAGCTTAAGTTAGAATTGTAAATATTGCACAAAGAGTAAGTTGTCATGCTAGACCAAGTCGAAATATTCCACGGCCTGAGCAGAGAAGAATTGGCAGCGCTCGAGGATTCGAGCTCGTCCGAAAATTACCCAAAAAACACGGTGGTCATTCAGGAAAATGAACCCGCCGATGCGTTGTATGTCATCGAGTCGGGTCGAGTGAAAGTCTATTGCAGCGATAAGAATGGCAAAGAATTCATCATGAATTCATTGGGTGTGGGCGATTACTTTGGTGAGCTTGCACTGTTAGACGACTCGGCGCGATCGGCGTCTGTAAGAACGGTAGAGCCGTGTCAGTTTCGGATTGTCAAAAAAGAGGATTTCTCAAAGGTCCTCTCGGATAATCCCGGCATCACGCAGCAGTTGCTCGGTAATCTTGCGGCGCGCGTTCGTAAGCTGACAACCGACGTTAAGAATCTTGCCCTGCAAGACGTTTACGGGCGGGTGGCAAACGTTCTGATGGATCTATCCCACGAGCGCGGCGATGGCACTTTGTTTGTGCCTGAGAAGCTGACTCAGCAGGATATCGCTGATCGTGTTGGCGCATCCCGCGAGATGGTCGCTCGTATATTGAAAGATCTGACGATCGGTGAGTACATCCGTTTCGAGGGGCGCCACATCGTCATCAATACCCGGTTACCTGCAAAGTATTAACGACGACTTCTCGGGAAATTAGCTCTCAGTCCTGAGTTTCCGAAACCACGGTTCTGAGCCCACCGCGATATAGGCGTACCGATACCGTATCCCCTACATTCGCCTCACTGCTATCTGTGACCACCTGACCCTGCTCGTTGCTGACAATGGCGTAGCCTCGCTCGAGCGTGGCCAACGGGCTGAGGCTTGTTAGTAATGTTTTGAGATGATCAACGCGCTGAGAATCTCGTCGAATGACTTTCTCAATTTGCGATGGGAGGCGTTCACCCATTGCACTGACCGCTTCCTTCCTCGCTTTGATGATCATCTGTGGTGAAGCCGCTGAGAGCGACAGACGAGCCTGATTAAGGTGCTGCTTATCTCTCGTTATATGTTGCTTAATCAGCAGGTTCGCCCGCTCTCTAGCACGACTCAGTCGCTCTTGAATAAGCGTTAATCGTTGTCTTGGATGGGTTAGCCGCGCTTTGAGGTTTGCCACTACCGCCCGGCGTTCGTTCAGTTTTTGCTGAGTCAGTAGTTTCAGTCGAGCGCAGTGACTATCGATGAGCTGTAACCATTCGAGGCTGTCGCGCGTTACCAGTTCAGCGGCTTGAGAAGGGGTGGCGGCTCTGATGTCTGCAACCAAATCCGATACACTGAAGTCGATTTCATGCCCCACTGCAGAAACGATGGGTATGGTCGATCTTGCAATCGCTCGAGCTACGATTTCTT
Organism: Halieaceae bacterium; assembly: GCA_003523185.1. Taxonomy (GTDB): domain Bacteria; phylum Pseudomonadota; class Gammaproteobacteria; order Pseudomonadales; family Halieaceae; genus Luminiphilus. Next base: position 2,971 of record DPGN01000074.1, on the reverse strand, counting down.
CATTGAAACACCACAGATCTTCGAGCGATCCACCACCTCTACCAACGATTAAGACATCGAGCGCACGTTGCTTAGTGGTGACCAGCCTATTCGCTTCATCAATCGCATCGGCAATCTGCTGCGCTGCAAGGGATCCTTGAACTTGCACGGGAAACAATGCGATGTGGCTGGAGGGCGAGCGTCGGCCCAGGACGCTGATGATGTCCTCAATGGCAGCACCCGTCGGTGAAGTGATTACGCCAATTCGCTCACAGTGCTCCGGCACAGGTAGTTTTCGAGCAGAGTCAAAAAGCCCTTCCAACTGAAGCTTTTGTTTTAAGGCCTCGAGTTGGCGTTGAAGTACCCCGTCTCCCGATGCCTCCATGTGATCAACAATGAGCTGGTAGTCGCCACGTGCTTCGTAGATGGACAACAGACCGCGCACGATGACGGAGTCGCCAACTTTAGGCTGAAATTTCACCGATAGATTGGCGCGTCTAAACATGGCGCATCTCAGTTGAGAACGCCCGTCTTTCAGTGAGAAGTACCAGTGCCCCGAACCGGGTTTTGATAGATCACCAATCTCGGCTTCGACGCACACTTCGCCCAGGTGATTTTCCAAAAGCGACTTCGCTTTTCGGTTTAGTTCACTGACGCTGACAGGGGTTGGTTTGGGCAAAGGCATGCGTGTTTTTCGACATTGTCGAGATTGTTCAGAATTAACCTTAAGCGTACAATATTGGGTTATCCAAACGCGACAACCACGAGGTATTGATGTTACGAATCGCTCAAGAAGCGCTGACGTTTGATGACGTACTCCTTCTGCCCGGTTACTCCGAGGTGACGGCGAAGGACGTGTCGCTCGTCACAAAACTGACGCGAAACATCAATTTAAACCTGCCCTTGGTCTCAGCGGCGATGGACACCGTGACCGAAGCGGGCCTTGCCATCGCGCTGGCGCAAGAGGGCGGCATCGGTATCGTCCACAAGAATCTCAGCGTGCAAGAGCAGGCAGAGCAAGTCCGTCGGGTTAAAAAGTTCGAAAGTGGCGTCGTTAAAGACCCGATCACTATCGATCACACGGCCACAATTGCAGAGCTCATCGAGTTGACGCGAGCGAACGGTATTTCAGGTGTTCCCGTCATGAAAGACGGTGGCCTGGCAGGTATCGTTACACGACGTGACCTACGATTTGAGACGGATACTTCACAGTCGATTTCGGCGATTATGACGCCCCGAAATCAGCTAGTAACTGTGAAAGAGGGTGCCAGCTCGGACGAAGTGCAGCGACTCTTACATCAGCACCGTATCGAGAAAATTCTGGTTGTAGATGACGCCGGAGCGTTAAAAGGCCTGATCACAGTCAAGGATTTCGACAAGGCAGAGTCGTTTCCTGACGCTTGTAAAGACCAGTACGGGCAATTGCGAGTTGGTGCCTCAGTAGGCACGAGCGCAGACACTGATGAGCGTGTGGACGCTCTGGTGACTGCTGGGGTTGATGTACTGGTGGTCGACACGGCTCATGGCCATTCCATGAATGTTCTGAACCGTGTTCGCTGGATCAAAGATAACTACCCGAGGGTCGATGTAATCGGCGGCAATATTGCGACCGGAGACGCAGCACTTGCGCTGGCTGATGCGGGTGCTGATGGTGTCAAAGTCGGTATTGGCCCTGGCTCAATTTGCACTACGCGCATTGTTACCGGGATGGGTGTGCCACAGATTAGTGCCGTGTCCAATGTGGCGATGGCGCTAGCTGAGACGGACATACCGTTGATTGCCGACGGCGGAATTCGTTTCTCAGGTGATATTTCCAAAGCCTTAGCGGCTGGTGCTCACTCGGTCATGCTGGGTGGCATGTTTGCGGGTACCGAAGAAGCGCCCGGAGAGGTCGAACTGTTTCAGGGGCGGACTTATAAGTCATACCGAGGCATGGGTTCGATTGGCGCTATGGCGCAGAAGCAAGGTTCGTCCGATCGTTACTTCCAGGACTCCAGTGCTGGTTCTGAGAAATTGGTGCCCGAGGGTATCGAGGGACGTGTTCCCTACAAAGGCCCTGTTTCAGCGATTATCCATCAGCTAATGGGTGGCGTCCGGTCCTCCATGGGCTATGCAGGGTGTACTAACGTCCCAGAGATGCGTACCAAACCCCAGTTTGTGAGGGTGACCTCTGCGGGCATGTCTGAATCGCATGTCCACGACGTCTCAATTACCAAAGAAGCACCTAACTACCCGGTTCGCTGATTCGGCAGTCGAATCAGTCCATACAATTCAACCGTGAGGACATGATGAGCCAGGACATCCATCGGCATCGCATTCTTATTCTCGATTTTGGCTCCCAATACACGCAGCTCATAGCGCGCCGCGTCCGAGAAATTGGTGTTTACTGCGAGATCTATGCCTGGGATGTTACTGAGGCCGACATACGTCGCTTTAACGCCTCGGGCATCATCCTTTCTGGCGGCCCTGAGTCGGTTACTGAACAAGATTCACCGCGTGCCGCCAATGTCGTTTTTGAACTTGACCTCCCTGTCCTAGGCATTTGCTACGGCATGCAGACCATGGCCGCGCAACTGGGTGGTGCGGTAGAGGGCTCTGACACATCTGAATTCGGCTATGCCGAAATTCAAAGCGTGACGGAGGATCGACTTTTTTCAGGTCTTGCCGATCGAACTGACAAAAATGGTCACGGGATACTCGATGTTTGGATGAGCCACGGAGACAAAGTGACTCAACTCCCTGAGGGATTCCTTCGCACGGCGGAAACTGACAGCTGTCCTATTGCCGCCATGGCTCACGCTGAGAGGCCGTGGTTTGGTATTCAATTTCATCCGGAGGTGACACATACCTCGTTGGGCAAAGAGATTATGTCGCGGTTTGTCATCGATATCTGCGGCTGTGAGGCGTTGTGGACGCCTGCCAATATTGTTGAAGACGCGATCCAGACAATACGAGCGAAAGTGGGGTCGGATAAGGTGCTCTTGGGCCTGTC
>DPGN01000004.1:27630-35232 GCA_003523185.1 Halieaceae bacterium | reverse complement strand
CTTGCCCGTCGCCCAACCCAGTTTCAGCATAAAATCGGGTGTCACAGGTGCATCACCGACGCGCCCGCGTATACCATCCGTACCAAAATATTTACGACTCACAATTCCCCCTCCGTCGCCTGCCAGACGCTCAACGCATCGGCTGTTTCAGCCACGTCATGTACTCGAACGACAGACGCTCCCCGTTGAGCCGCCATCACCGCAAGTACAGCACTTGGAACCACTCGCCCAGAAGCGGGGCGCCCTGTAATTGCGCCGATCATAGACTTTCGCGAGACACCGACCAAGATCGGCAGATCAAATGAGGCAAATTCCCCAAGCTTTCGTAACATTTGATAATTTTGCGCCACCGTTTTGCCAAACCCAAACCCGGGATCAATCAGTATCTGATCCTGAGCAATGCCCGCCGTGAGACAGACTGCTATGCGATGCTCAAGAAATGCCTTCACATCGGTGACGACATCAACGTACTCCGTTTGCTCTTGCATGCGATCTGGCTCATCGGACATGTGCATCAACGAAACAGGTAACCGGGAAGCCACAGCAGCGGCCATAGCGCCGTCTCTCGAAAATGCGCGAACATCGTTGAGCAACCCTGCGCCTGCCATTGCCGCCTCTCGCATGACCTCTGGCGTACTGGTATCGATCGACAAAATGACGTCAAGCCGAGGGGCAATGAGTTCCACCGCGCCCATGACTCGATCGAGCTCTTCCTGTGTTGAAACGGGTGCGGCTCCGGGACGGGTCGACTCACCCCCGATATCTAGGATGGATGCGCCATCCTCAACCATCTGAACTGCTCGCTCAAGAAGTTGATCGTTAAGAATTCCAGTGCGAGAAAGAAGCTGACCACCGTCGGAAAATGAATCGGGCGTCACGTTCAGGACGCCCATAATTTGCGGTGTGTCCAGCGACAATGATCGCTGTCCACACTGGAGAGTCACTGACATGTTTCTCAGTGAGTGACAGGATCGCCCATGGCATCGTCATTCGGAGATGACGCTTCCGGATCTGACGGCGAGTCAGACGGGCCATCGGACCAGTCAGAGGGTGGATTGGGTTTGCGGCCTTCCATGATCGCGTCAATTTGTTCAGCGTCGATGGTCTCATATTGCATCAAGGCCTCAGCCATTATATCCATCTTGCTACGGTGCTCTTCAAGCAGGTTACGCGCTTTCTCGTAGCACTCGTCTATGATGGACCGAACCTCTTTATCAATGGCCAGCGCTGTCTCGTCTGACATTGCTTTAGACGGTTGCGCAGCACTTCGACCCAAGAAAACCTCTTCGCCACCCTCGTCATACATCAATGGACCCATGGCATCCGAGAGACCCCACTTGGTCACCATGTTGCGGGCTATTTCAGTCGCACGCTGAATATCGTTGGAGGCTCCCGTGGTAATGCCCTCTTTGCCCAAGGTCATCTCCTCAGCCACACGACCACCAAACAGGCTCGTAATCTGGCTCACAATATGACGCCGGCTGTGGCTGTACCGATCTTCCTCGGGCAGGAACATCGTGACACCCAATGCGCGTCCTCGTGGAATAATCGACACTTTATATACCGGGTCATGTTCTGGCATGAGGCGTCCAACAATCGCGTGTCCCGCCTCGTGGTAAGCCGTATTGAGCTTCTCTTTCTCGGACATGACCATGGAGCGGCGCTCGGCACCCATCATGATCTTGTCCTTGGCCAGCTCAAACTGCTGCATGCCAACGGTTCGCACGCCCGCTCGCGCTGCAAACAGCGCTGCCTCGTTGACGAGGTTTGCTAAGTCCGCACCGGAGAAGCCGGGCGTACCCCGCGCAATTTTTGATGCTTCCACATTTTCTGCGAGCGGCACCTTGCGCATATGCACCTTGAGGATCTGTTCTCTACCTCGAATATCGGGCAGTCCAACGGTGACCTGACGATCGAAACGGCCCGGACGGAGCAGCGCAGGATCCAGTACGTCAGGACGGTTGGTCGCAGCAATGACGATGACGCCATCGTTTCCACCGAAGCCATCCATCTCAACCAGTAACTGGTTCAATGTTTGCTCACGTTCATCGTGACCGCCACCAAGCCCTGCGCCACGATGACGACCGACCGCATCGATCTCATCGATGAAAATGATGCATGGGGATTGCTTCTTCGCCTGATCAAACATGTCGCGAACGCGCGATGCACCAACGCCCACAAACATCTCGACGAAATCTGATCCCGAAATAGAGAAAAACGGCACTTTAGCTTCGCCGGCTATCGCCTTCGCCAGCAAAGTTTTACCCGTACCGGGCTGTCCCACCATGAGGACACCACGAGGTATGCGTCCGCCCAACTTCTGGAAGCGACTGGGGTCACGCAAGAACTCGACTAGCTCCTGCACGTCTTCCTTGGCTTCATCGACGCCTGCAACGTCGGCAAAGGTTGTTGTAATCTGGTCTTCACCGAGCAGCTTTGCCTTGCTCTTACCAAAGCTCATGGGGCCACCCCGGCCACCACCGCCACCTTGCATCTGGCGCATGAAGAACATGAAGACCGCCAAAATAAGGAGGATTGGGAAGCTAGCAACCAATAACTGCGTCCAAACCGACTGCTGTTCAGGCTGCTTACCCTCGACGACTACATTGTGGGCAAGGAGGTCATCCATTAACTTTGGATCCTCGACCATAGGTCGAATGGTCTCAAAACTGGAGCCATCAGTCCGCTCTGCCGAAATCGTCAATCCATCGACAACTACCTTGGACAGACGGTTGTTTTGAACCTCTTGAATGAAGGCCGAGTAACCCAGCTGCTCTTTCTGGCCCTGGGTATTGAAGTTGTTGAACACCGACAGCAGCACCGCCGCTATCGCTAGCCACAACAACATATTCTTCGCCATATTGTTCAAATCACCATCCTCCGGACTGACCTTGGCGCCTATCGGCCCACCAGTATAGCGGGGTATTCGCAAGGAGCGCACTTAAATGACATGGAGACGCCAAGGTGCTATTTCAAGGATTTACGGGAAATTTTCCCAACTGGGTCTAACCCTTGAACCCTTTGGCAACTACATAAACCTCTTTTGAACGAGGTCGCGAGGCGGCTGGCTTTCGGCTGTTCACCGACTGAAAGTTGCTGCGAACCGATTTCAGCCAGTCATCAAAGCCTTCCCCGTGAAAGACTTTTGCCGCGAAGACACCGCCCTTTGGGAGCATCTGCACCGCCAGATCGAGCGCAAGCTCAACCAAATACATGGCCTTGGGCTGATCGACATCGACAATACCACTCATATTCGGGGCCATGTCGGAAAGCACAACCGAAGGTTGGTCAGGGCCAATCACCGCTTGGATCTCATCGAAGACCGACTGCTCGGTAAAGTCACCCTGTATGAAGTCAACGCCCGCAATAGCATCCATAGGTAAAATATCGCTGGCGATGACCCGCCCCTTATGGCCTACCAGTTGAGCGGCCACCTGTGACCAACCGCCGGGTGCACTGCCGAGATCAACCACTGTCATGCCGGTTTTGATGAATCGGTCCTTCTCGTTGAGCTCTAGGAGTTTGTAGCAGGCTCTTGAGCGATAACCATCAGCTTGCGCGCGCTGCACGTAAACATCGTCTCGATGTTCCTTCAGCCAGGCTTTGCTCGACCCGCGTTTCTTCGCCATTTTTGGGGACTCCTGAAACAATGCCCGCTAGAATAGCAAGCCTTCATCCACAAATTGCAGCTAATGAGAGCCACACCTTGGAAAACCGACTACTAAAACAGTACCGCGCGATTGCGCACAAACTTCACCCCATTGTAACCGTCGGTGGACAAGGTTTAACCAGTGGCATTGAAACGGAGCTTGATCGGGCACTGACCGACCACGAACTGGTCAAGATCAAAGTCAGCGTCGGAGACCGTGAAGCACGTGACGCTGTGATCGAGCAATTGGTCACGTCATGCGGAGCAGAGCTGGTTCAAAAAATTGGCCATACGGCTACGCTTCTGCGTCATTCGCAAAACGCTGATCCAAGAAAATCGAATCTGCAAAGACCTCTCTAATGTCCAACATCCTGGAATTCCCCAGTCGCGAGAAACAGGCTTACGCCTATCTAACTGATCAACTCGGATCGTTGTTGCGAGATAAGGGTGCAGACGACGTCCTGATAGCCCATGCCACCGAGCTTTTGACAAAGGTCTATGGCGACCTTCAGGGGGAATCAGACTTTTCCTTTAGCGTAAACCTGCCCAACGGATTAGATATCGATGAGGTGCAACAGCTGCAAGAGGAAATTGGCTCGGGCGTCGAGGCCCTGCGCCAACACCACCACTCGATCATGATTCGCATAGCCGCGCAGCTATTGCTCACCGAATTGGAATTATTCCAGCGAAGCCGGGATTAGCCCCATCTAGCTGAGTAGTGCTCCGGCTAGCTGATAAATCCCAAACGCAGCCAACCAGGCGAGGACGAGATAGCCGGCCATCAGCGCCAAGGCAAAACGCGCGGACTTCGCCTCTCGTGCAAGTAGCGCGACTGTAGATACGCACTGAAGTGCAATCGTGAAGAACACCACCAGTGCAGCCCCAGACGCGACAGTAAGTCCCGATGCCGCAATCTGATCAGCAAGCGGAGCGGGGTCCTCATCTGCTGTCTCGATACCAAAAATAGTGCCCAAGGTGCCTACAAACACTTCGCGCGCGAGGAAGGAGGCTATGATGGCAACGCCGTACCGCCAATCTAGGCCAAGAGGTGAAAAAACGGGCTCAATGAACCGCCCTATAGACGCAAGCCAAGAGCTAGATAGGTCTTGTCCGCTGTTGGGGAAATAGCCAAGAATCCAGACCAAGACCGTTACCGCGAAAATAACACTACCCGCCTTTTGCACAAAATGCCCCGCACGATTGAGCGCAGTCCTAACAATCGTTCGAGCGACAGGTAATCGGTAGGCCGGTAACTCGAGGATAAAGGGCTGACCGGTGCGATCTTCATTACTCATCCGGCCAACAAGCGCTGCAACCGTCAGCGCGGTAGTGATGCCAAAAAAGTAGATGCCTGACATCACCAGACCTTGCCAGCCTATGAGCCCACCCAGTGCCGTCTCGTTAGGAATCAAAATGGCGATGAGAAGCGCATAGACCGGCAGCCTTGCCGAGCAGGGCATAAGTGGAATCGCCACGTAGGTCAGCAACCGCTCCTGCATCGATGATAGGGTACGGGCCGCGTAAACTGCCGGAATCGCACAAGCAACCCCAGATAAAAGTGGCAAAAAGCTTTTTCCCGACAAGCCGAACACGCTGAGTGGGCGATGACAGATGAGCGCGGCACGAGCGAGGTAACCCGAGTCCTCGAGAGCACCGATAATTAGCGTCAAGATGAATACGAGAGGCACAAAGACGAGGAATGCACCGAGCCCGCCAAAGATAGCGTCGTTTATAAAATCGGCAACAACGCCCTCTGGCATAACGGACGCGACTGTCGAGCCAATGACGATTATAAGCGCTTCAACGCCATCCATCAGCGGAGCCGCCCATGTGAAGATCGCCTGAAAAAATAGGGTCATGATGGTGATGAAGGCCAATCCACCCGAGACGGTTCCGAGAAGCCATTGATCCAATCGAGCTTGACGGCGGACTAGAAGATCTCCTGCGGGGGCAAAACGTTCACCTATTTGCTGAGCCGTGCCTGTGATTAATGCGTCTGGTGTGTCCGCCCAGGGCGCAACGCCGATTCCTGCTTGTTGTATGGCGCTCTCTGCCTCTGCCATACCAGCGCCCGTGCGGGCACTGACGGGGTATACCGGAACACCCAACGCAGCGCTTAAGCCGGATACGTCGAGCTCGAGCTCATCGCTTTCGATGAGGTCCATCATATTGAGAAAGACAACAAACGACTTGCCGGCAATGGCTGCATCACGCGCCACCTGAAGACAATAGGTGAGGCCCTTCTCGAGCCGAGTTGCATCGAGCACCATAGCCACTAGCGCATCCTGAGGGTCCTGCAGCGCAGAGCGTAAACTAGCGATCGCAACCTGCTCCTCAGCCGATACCGGATTCAGCGAGTACGTTCCCGGGAAATCCCACAGTGTCACCTGGGGGTTCGAACTCAAACAGCCTTTGCCGACATCAATGGTGATCCCGGGATAGTTGGCAACCTTATGCTTAAGCCCTGTAAGCCGATTGAATAAAGCGCTCTTTCCCGAGTTGGGCGCGCCCACAAGAAGTACATCTGTCATAGACCGGGCTCGCCAGCAATCCTGACAAAGTTTGCGGTTTGCTTGTCTAAACTATAGGTAGCGCCACCCACCGCGTACACACGCGGGGCACCAAAGCCCGGCTGCATTACACAGGTGACTTGCTGACCCTCTCGAAAGCCGATGTCGATCAGACGCTGAACTGCATCGTCTGCGGTATCACCGCAAACAGAGACTATGTCCCTGGAGTCACCAACTGCGAGCTCCCAAAGCGACAGGGATGTCATTGATTTCGAGGACATCAGGACTGACGAGGTCGGATAACGTCAGGACTAGACGTGGCGAACCTTATCGATCTCGTAGTAGATGTCGCCGCTGGGAGCCTTAACGACGACCTCATCCCCCTCTGACTTACCAACCAAAGCGCGAGCGATGGGTGAGCTGACAGAAATCATATTCTGTTTCACGTCTGCCTCATCCTCACCCACGATTTGATAGGAGACTTCGGTATCGTCATCGACATTGATCAAGTCGACAGTGGCACCAAACAGAACACGGCCGGTGTGAGCCAGAGTTGTAATATCGATAACCTGCGAGTTCGATAACTTGTACTCAAGCTCCTTGATTCTCCCCTCGGCAAAACTCTGCTGTTCCCGCGCTGCGTGATACTCGGCATTCTCCTTGAGATCACCGTGCTCTCTCGCCTCTGCAATCGCCGCAACGATTCTGGGCCGGTCGACTTTTTTAAGGCGCTCCAGCTCTTCTCGGAGGGCCGCCTCACCAGCGACTGTCATTGGAACTTTATTCATTTGCCAAACTCACATGGAGATCCTGCAGCCTGCGAACCTGCCCATCAGGCTCTTGTTCCATCGACATACAAATGGCTTCGGCCGCTGCTAGCGTTGTAGTGTAGAACACCTGATGCTGCTCGGCACTCGATCTAATTGAGGCTGAATCCAAAATGGCTGTGCGACCTTCTGTCGTATTGATAATCAGTGAGGCCTCGTCGTTCTTGATCAAATCGACAATGTGCGGACGTCCTTCCGCTACTTTGTTAACAGAGCGGACGTCGAGACCAGCCTGCTGAAGCGCCTTTGCCGTGCCTTTTGTAGCCGCAAGGGTGAATCCTGTTGATACCAGTCGCTTAGCAACTTCAACGGCAGCCGCTTTGTCCGCATCGCGAACACTGAATAAGGCGAGTCCTGACTGAGGCGTCACATCGCCGGCACCCAACTGCGCCTTGGCGAAGGCATCAGCAAACGTGGGGCCGGTACCCATCACTTCACCCGTGGATTTCATCTCTGGCCCCAATATAGGGTCAATGCCAGGGAATTTATTGAAGGGTAATACCGCCTCTTTAACACTGTAGTAGCTCGGCACTACCTCGCCCGTAAACCCTTGCGACTCCAAGCTTTGTCCCGCCATGCACCGCGCTGCAATTTTCGCCAAGGACACACCAATAGC
>DPGN01000004.1:0-27373 GCA_003523185.1 Halieaceae bacterium | reverse complement strand
GGGCAGGCTGTACGGCGGTAACGAGCAGGCGGAATCACCCGAGTGGATTCCTGCTTGTTCGATGTGCTGCATGATGGAACCAATGACTACGTCGTCACCGTCGGACACCGCGTCAATATCCACCTCAATTGCTGCACTCAAGAAACTATCTAACAGCACTGGCGAGTCATCGGACACCTGAACGGCATCGCGCATGTACCGAAGCAGGTCATCTTCGCGGTACACGATCTCCATAGCGCGGCCACCGAGAACATACGACGGTCTCACCACCAGCGGGTAGCCGATCTCTCGCGCCGCAGCAACAGCCTCTTCAACACTGCGCACCGTCGTATTTGCCGGCTGAAGCAAGCCCAAGGCCTGAATCATCTGCTGGAATCGCTCTCGGTCTTCCGCTCTATCGATTTGATCGGGGGTGGTTCCAATAATGGGGACACCAGCCGCCTCTAGGGCGCGCGCCAACTTCAGGGGCGTCTGACCACCAAACTGTACAATTACACCCTTAGGCTTCTCGAGGTCGACAATCTCCAAAACATCCTCAAGTGTTACAGGCTCGAAAAATAGCCGGTCCGAGGTGTCGTAGTCGGTCGATACGGTCTCAGGGTTACAATTGACCATGATGGTTTCATAACCGTCTTCGGCCATGGCTTGTGCCGCGTGAACACAGCAGTAATCGAACTCGATACCTTGGCCAATGCGGTTTGGCCCGCCACCCAGAACAATAATTTTCTCTCGATCGCTTGGCGCCGCTTCACACTCTTCCTCGTAGGTTGAGTACATGTAAGCAGTCGCCGAGGAAAACTCAGCCGCACAGGTATCGACTCGCTTATAAACCGGTCGTAAATCTAATGCCTGACGATGCGCTCGCACCGATGCTTCGGAGTCACCCATGACGGCGGCAATTCGTTTATCAGCAAAGCCTTTGCGCTTTAGGTTGCGCAATTCCGCGAACTCAAGATCAGTCACCGAGCGACCCACAAGTGTCCCCTCGAGACGAACGATGTCCTGAATCTGAACTAGGAACCAGGGATCTACACCTGAGTAACCGTAGATCTCCTCCATTTCAAAACCCGCTCTGAAGGCATCCGCGAGATACCAGATTCGCTCAGCACCGGGGTGGGTCAACTGTTTCACTAGCTCAGCACGCGAGTCGTCGTCGGTAACTACCAATTGCGGCTCGAATCCCGCTGATCCGACTTCCAAGCCACGCAACGCTTTTTGAACAGACTCCTGGAAGGTACGACCAATGGCCATCACTTCACCCACAGACTTCATTTGCGTCGTGAGCTTGGCATCTGCTGTGGCAAACTTCTCGAAGGCAAAGCGGGGTACTTTCGTGACGACGTAGTCGATCGAGGGTTCAAATGACGCAGGAGTCACACCGCCGGTAATATCGTTGGCCAACTCGTCGAGGGTGTAGCCGACAGCAAGCTTGGCGGCGACCTTTGCAATTGGGAAGCCCGTGGCCTTCGATGCCAATGCAGACGATCGTGATACCCGTGGGTTCATTTCGATCACGACAATGCGACCTGTATCAGGACACTGTCCAAATTGGACGTTGGAGCCGCCCGTTTCAACACCAATCTCCCGCAGTACAGCGAGCGAGGCGTTCCGCATGAGCTGGTATTCCTTATCCGTAAGGGTCTGAGCGGGTGCTACCGTAATCGAATCACCGGTGTGGACACCCATGGCATCGAGATTCTCGATCGAACAGACGATGATGCAGTTGTCGTTCTTGTCTCGAACGACCTCCATCTCAAACTCTTTCCAACCAATCAGCGATTCGTCGATAAGCAACTCATTGGTTGGCGACAATTCAAGACCACGCTTACAAATAGTCTCGAACTCCACTCGGTTGTAGGCAATACCACCGCCGGAGCCACCCATGGTAAAGGACGGACGAATGATGCACGGAAATCCGACCTTTTCGAGAACACCAAACGCTTCCTCCAGCGTATGAGCAATCTCGGCACGCGGCGTTTCCAGTCCGATCTTCTTCATCGCGATATCGAACTTTTCGCGGTCCTCAGCTTTATCGATGGCCTCTTGCGTCGCACCGATCATCTCGACACCGTACTTCGCTAGCACGCCTTCGGCATCGAGTTTCAGGGCGCAGTTCAACGCTGTCTGACCACCCATGGTCGGAAGCAAGGCACAAGGCCGCTCCTTTTCGATAATTTTGGCGACGGTCTGCCACTCTACAGGCTCGATATAAGTCGAATCGGCCATGGCAGGGTCCGTCATGATGGTGGCGGGGTTCGAGTTCACGAGGATGACTCGGTAGCCCTCCTCCCGAAGCGCCTTACACGCCTGAGCACCCGAGTAGTCGAACTCACAGGCCTGCCCGATAACGATCGGTCCAGCGCCGAGGATCAAAATGCTCTCAATGTCGGATCGTCTTGGCATTAGGCGGTTCCTCCCTGAGAGACGGCGGTGTTCATGGCCTCGATAAAGGCATCAAACAAGTACTTCGCATCGTGCGGGCCCGGGCTCGCTTCGGGGTGACCCTGAAAACTGTAAGCGGGCGTGTCAGTTCGTCGGATGCCCTGAACCGTACCGTCAAAGAGTGAGCGGTGAGTAACGACCAGATTTTCAGGCAAGTCAGCATCGGCGACCGTAAAGCCATGGTTTTGACTAGTCACCATCACTGTCTTATTACCGAGGTCTTGGACCGGATGGTTGGCTCCGTGATGACCGTGACTCATTTTTTCTGTGCGAGCACCACTCGCCAACGCCAAAATCTGGTGTCCGAGACAAATACCGAAGAGTGGCAATCCTGAAGCCATTACCTTTTGCGCCAGATCAATGGCGTAGTCGCAAGGCTCGGGGTCTCCAGGTCCATTGGAAAGAAAAACACCGTCGGGATTGTGGGCCATGACGTCTTCATAGGAACTCTTGGCCGGCATAACGGTCACGCGGCAACCGAGATCAACCAGAATTCGAAGAATGTTGCGCTTGACGCCAAAGTCCAGTGCCACCACATGATGTTTGGGCTCCGGTCTTGTTGGTGATTCCGCGCCCAACTGCCACGTGGGCTCTGTCCACTCGTAGCTTTCATTGGTCGTCACAACCTTGGCCAAATCCATTCCTTTAAGACCCGGGAATGACTGCGCCTCCGCGATGGCCACTGCTTCATCGGCCGCGTCACCCGTCAGGATACAACCGGCTTGGGCGCCCTTTTCACGAATAATACGCGTCAGCTTGCGCGTATCGATGTCCGAGATACAGACCGTGTTATTGGCCAACAGATAATCAGACAGACTTTGTTCGGAGCGGAAATTGGAGGCGATGAGTGGCAGGTCTCGAATAATCAGGCCAGCAGCATGAACCGCGTTAGATTCTGCATCAGCCGCATTCGTGCCCGTGTTCCCAATGTGAGGATATGTCAGTGTCACCATCTGCTGAGCGTAAGACGGATCGGTCAAGATCTCCTGGTACCCCGTCATCGCAGTATTAAAAACCACCTCTCCCACAGTTTTTCCATCAGCACCGACCGATCGGCCGCGAAAAACTGTGCCGTCTTCAAGCGCTAAGACAGCAGGTTTATCCACTCGACATCCTCCAGAGAGTCACTTGCCCGGTGCCCGCGAAGCCTCTCTTTGCCTCACTATTCTTCAACCGGATTGGCACCAGATATGTTATTGTTTCGCGCACACAGTAAGGCGCCGGACTGACCCTAGAGTCGCCGACCAATTCATCAATGCGCTAAGACTCAATTGTACGGTTATGACGGTTTAGTGTCCACGAAAAAGGACCGAATCGACGTCCGTTTCAACGTCAAAATTTTGCAGTTTATCGGGGGCGCTCAATGGCCAAGACAACAAGACAGACAGCCGCAATTACCGGCGCTGGAGACGGCATTGGACGTGCTCTTGCAATTAACCTGAATGAGCGAGGTATCGATCTTTACCTCTGCGACGTCAGTCAAGAGCGCTTAGATACAACGGTGGCAATGTTGGACACAACCCGGTCATCTGTCGCCACAGCCCTGGTTGATTGCGGCAACAGAGAAGATATCGAAGCCTGGGCAGCCACGATCAAAGCGGAAAACGACCGCTTGGATTTTTTGATCAACAATGCGGGCGTGGCCTATGGGGCGCAGTTCCGTGAAGCATCACTCGACAACTTTGAGTGGCTAATGAACATCAACTACTGGGGTGTGGTCTGGTGTACCAAAGCACTCCTACCCCTACTAGAGGCCTCACCTTCAGGTCATCTGGTTAATATCTCGTCGATTTTTGGCATGGTCGGTATTGCGACGCAGAGCGCCTACAATAGCGCAAAGTTTGCAGTGCGCGGTTTCACGGAATCGCTACAAGCCGAATATCGCGGCACCTCTCTCACTGTTACCTGCGTGCACCCGGGTGGTATCGCAACCAATATTGCACTGCGCGCACGAACCGATGGCGAATCTTCAGAGGTCAGTGCCGAAGAGCGCGATGAATCCTTTAAACAAATCGCGAGAACCTCCCCGACCAAAGCCGCGCAGGTCATCATGAAAGGCACATTGGCGGGGCGTCGTCGCGTGTTCATTGGCTGGGATGCCTGGTTCATGCATACCATCACCAAGTTCATGCCCACTTCTTACCACGCAATCACTACTCGGTTGGGATCAAAAAACGATGACATCGGCTGAGGCTGCCCAAACAGCCGAGCCGACAAAGCTTAGTCGTTCATCGTTTTTCATTCTGATTGCGGGGCTACTGGCGAATGCTGTCGGTCAGGCCTTCATTTTTGCCATTCTGCCGCCTTTGGGGCGGGAGGTTGCACTGACCGAAATACAAACGACGTCGATCATCTCGACGTCTGCCCTAGTCTTTACCTTTCTGTCTCCTTGGTGGGGTCGTAAGTCAGATCAAGTCGGTCGGAAAATTGTCATTGTGATCGGCCTGACGGGGTATGCGGTTGGAACGGTGGTATTTGCTGGTGTATTTGCTCTAGGGATGAAAGGTATCCTGAGCGGATGGGCGTTGTACTTCACCGCCTTGATTTGTCGTTGCATGCAATCATCACTCATGGCGGCTACCAGTCCTGGCGTCACAGCTTACGCGGCTGATCACAGCTCCCGGGCTTTTAGAACACAGACCTTGGCTCGAATCGGTACGGCGAATAGCCTCGGGTTAATTATTGGCCCTGTGCTTGCTGGGCTTCTAGCAGGTTTGGGATTGCTGGCACCGCTTTATATCGCTGCAGTCTTCACGTTCATCGCCGTATTTGTTGTCTGGAAATACCTGCCCGAGGGCGACAACGCGGGACCCGCACGAAAACGCGCGCCTCGGCTGTCATTTCTCGACGCGCGATTGCGGGTTTACTTGTTGAGTGCTATCGGGACCTTTACTGGTTTCTCTGCTATTCAACAAACACTCGGCTTTCGAATACAGGACAGCTTGTCGCTAACAGGCGTTGAGACTGCGCAGTACACGGGAGCGGCCCTCATGGTCTCTGCCTTTTTTACGCTGGCGCTTCAGCTGTCGGTGTCTCAGCGCTACACGGGGCCTGCGCTTAACCTAGTGCGTATGGGCTTGGTGGCTAATCTGATCGCCGCCGCCGTAGTAACAGCGGCCCAAGGTCTCCCTGGCCTGTTGGTCGGAATGGCCTTTATGGGTGCAGGCCTGGGCCTACTTGGCCCCGCGATTGCGGCAGGGGCTTCACTTGCAGTGAGTCGCGATGAGCAAGGTGGTGCTGCAGGCCTCATAACAGCCTGCCCTGCCGCGGGCTTTGTAATGGGCCCTATCCTCGGTGGAGCGCTTTATCAGATAAGCCCAACCTACCCACCGCTCTTCGCGGGCATCATTACGATATTGGTGTTGAGCTATGCGATGAAATCGCGTCCAAGCCTTGTGGCTGAGGAAGACTAGTCCAGGCGTTCGATGGCGGCGCGTATGCCCTCGGGAATGAGCGCTGATCGATTGGCTTCGCGATCCACAAATGCATGGGTGAAGCGTCCCGTCACACTGCTCAATTCCGCGTCTTCAGCGAACACACCAATTTCCCAGGTCACGGACTTTTCACCCATACGGCTAATGCGCAGTCCGAGCTCGAGCCCCTGTGGGTAACTCAAGGGTGAAAAATAGTCAGCCGACGAGTTAACAACATAGCCGACAACGGAATCGACACCTGGACGCATGCCTCCTTCCTCGATCAGGAAGCGGTTAACGACTGAATCAAAAAAGGCGTAGTAGGCAACGTTGTTGATATGTCCGTAAATATCGTTGTCGGCCCAACGACTATTGAGCGGATAGAACACCGAAAAGTGCGATCTTGGGGACGGCGTTGCTCGCTCAGTCATGCCCAACCACGCCAAGCTTCTCGATAGAGTTGCAATGCTGTCGGCTCATCGACCTCACGGGGGTTGTTGATCAACAAGCGTTGCTGGAACATAGCATCGCTCGCCAACATGGGTAGATCCGACTCGGGAATGTTGGCCTGCTCCAGGGTCGCCGGTAAGCCACTTTCGGTGATAAGCCGCTTAAACCAATCGATAAGACCCAACGGGGAATGGTCGGCTCCGGGTAAAACGGCTGCAAGCTCGGCGTAGAGCTCCGGACAGGCTTCTGCATTGAAATTCAGTACCGCGGGTAACATCAGTGAGTTACTGAGCCCATGCGGTATGTGGTAGTGCCCGCCCACGGGATAGGCCAGCGCGTGTACCGCGCCAACGGGCGCATTAGCAAATGCCTGTCCCGCGAACATTGAACCCAAGAGCATAGCCTCGCGCGCCGTCCTATCCTCGGGCGAGGTCAGCACAGTTCTTATATTCTCGGCTAGCAACTTGAGCGCTCTTAGGGCCAGCATATCCGAGATGGGATTCTTCTTGATCTTCGAGGTGTAGGCCTCGATTGCATGCACCATGGCATCGATGCCGGTCATCGCCGTGATGTGGGCAGGAAGCCCTACCGTCAGTGCCGCATCGAGGATGGCCACATCGGGTAGCAGCACCGATGAACTCACGCCCGCCTTGGTCGTTTCGCCCGTGGTAATAATCGCAACCGGGGTGACCTCAGACCCTGTACCAGCCGTTGTTGGCGCCAAAAACAGGGGCTTTCGTGGGCTGGATACCATACCCACACCATAGATCTCCGAGAGAGCCTGTTGATCATTTGCCAACACGGACACTACCTTGGCGACATCCATGGAGCTCCCACCACCAACTGCAATAACCGAGTCACAATCGCCAGCTCTAAAAGCAGCGAGGCACGCACCCACGACCCGTTCGGATGGATCGGGCTCGATACCGTCAAAGACTGAAACGCTATCGCAACCGTCGCGAAGATGATCTATTGCGGGGGTGACAACACCCAACTCAACCAACATGGCGTCAGTCACGAAGAGTGGCCTAGAGAGACCTCGCTCGGAAAGCAAGTCAGGCAACTGTAAGACAGCGCCTGACTGCACGAGTGTGCTCTTAACCGATTGGAAGGAGAATCCGTCCATCACTCAGAAGGTGAAAATGACCTTGCCTTTGGCTCGCCGCTCCATCATTGCGGCATAACCAGCTTCGTAGTCTTCAATTGGGAAGACATCGGTTACAACGGGATTGAGCTTGCCGTCATTGAACAGCCCCCAAAGCTCTTCAACGTTCTTTTGCTGCTCCGCAGGCTCTTCACCCAAGAAACGTCCCCAAAAAACGCCGACCAAAGCACAGCCTTTGAGTAAGGTCAGATTGAGCGGAATGCTAGGTATAGGCCCAGAGGCAAAACCGATCACTAAGTAGCGGCCATTCCAGGCCATACTGCGAACAGCAGGCTCCGCAAAATCACCGCCGACGGGATCGTAAACCACGTCGACACCCTTGCCACCAGTGATTTCCTTGATGCGATCTTTCATCGACTCATTGCTGTAGTTGATGACTTCATCAGCACCGAGCTGCTTGCATAGCTCAAGTTTTTCATCCGAGCTTGCTGCCGCAATCACGCGCGCACCCATGACCTTACCCAACTCAACAGCCGTACTGCCCACACCACCGGCAGCACCCATGACCAGCATGGTCTCACCCGCTTTTAACTGGCCGCGCTGTTTGAGCGCGTAGTACGAGGTGAAGTAGGTCATACCTACACCTGCCGCGGCTGTAAAGTCGATGCCATCCGGCTTTGGCAACAGCGCGTTTTCGTTGACCACAGCCTCGCTGGCAAAGCCACCGACACCGCCCAACTGAATGACACTGTCACCCACAGACCAACGAGTGACCGCGGAACCCACCTCGGTCACAACACCAGCGGACTCACCGCCTGGCACAAAAGGCATCGGTGGTTGCATCTGGTATTTGCCTTGAATGATCAGCACGTCGGGGAAGTTAAGACCGGCCGCCTTGACCTCCATTCGCACGTCATTAGGACCTAGCTCAGGGGTTTCCCAGTCCTGGACCAGATTGAGCTTATCGGGGAGCCCGTGCTCGCTACATACGACTGCCTTCGCCATCTTAGTAGACCTCAAACAGACCGGCAGCACCCATACCGCCGCCTACGCACATGGTGATGACGACGTACTTAACACCTCGACGCTTACCTTCAATCAGCGCGTGTCCAATCATGCGCGACCCGCTCATACCGTAGGGGTGACCGATCGCAATTGCACCACCATCGACGTTCAGCTTGTCGTTATCAATCCCCAGCTTATCTCTACAGTAAATAACTTGAACCGCAAACGCCTCGTTCAGCTCCCAAAGACCAATATCATTGACCGTCAGGCCATGCTGCTTGAGTAGCTTAGGCACAGCAAATACAGGACCAATACCCATCTCATCAGGCTCACAGCCGGCTACCGCCATTCCGCGGTATGCACCCAATGGCTCGAGTCCCAATGAATTAGCGAGATCACTGCTCATAACGACTTGCGCGGACGCACCGTCAGATAGCTGAGATGCGTTACCCGCTGTAATCGTGCCGCCCTCAATAACGGTGCGAAGGCCTTTAACACCCTCCAGTGTCGATGGTCGTACACCCTCATCGGCAGTGACGGTAACCTCCCCTGTGGACTGCTCACCCGTCGCTTTGTCGTAGATAATGCGCTCACAGGTAACCGGCACCAGCTCAGCATCGTATCGACCTGCCGCATAGGCAGCAGCGGTACGCTCTTGTGACTCGAAGCCGTACTCGTCCATCGCATCTCGCGAGATGCCATAGCGCGCCGCGACAACTTCCGCGGTTTGGAGCATGGGCATGTAGATGTCTTTGTGCATCCCAACCAACTCGTTATCGACAAGACGGTGACCATTCATGTGCTCGTTTTGCACCAATGAGATGGAGTCCAAACCACCCCCTACAACGCAATCCATACCGTCGTACATGACTTGCTTTGCAGCGGTTGCAACCGCCATGAGACCCGACGAGCACTGACGATCGATCGTCATGCCCGATACGGTGACCGGTAGGCCTGCGCGAAGCGACGCATTTCGGCCAATGTTCATGCCAGAGGTCCCCTGCGTGAGAGCTGCACCCATGATGCAGTCTTCTACGCGATCACCTTCGATACCCGCGCGCTCGACAGCGGCGCGAATGGCATGAGCACCCATTGTGGGAGCCTGCAGGTTGTTGAACCCACCACGGTATGCTTTCCCGATCGGTGTTCGTGCTGTTGAGACGATTAATGCTTCTTTCATTGTTATGCTCCGTGGCCCCGTGGGGCTAATGTCGTGTAAGAATGTTAGCGTTCGTTAATTTATTCGAGGGAAATACCCTTGGCCTGTGCGGCTTTGCCGAGGAACTTAAAGGTTTGCTCAAAGCCAGCCTGGAGTTGCTTTGGCTCACTGTTAGCAATGGCATCCCAGTTTTCCGCGATAGCTTCGGGCGTCTGATCAGCATCATCGAGATAAATACCATCTGTCTCAACGATCTTGGCGACGGCATAGCCACCCGCACCCGCCGCCAATATCGTTCGCGTAGGCGCGTCCTGAGAGACCAAATACAACACTGCCGGTGTCACGGTCTCTGGGGTCATCAGATCAAAGGCTTTTTCAGGGATGAGTCCTTCGGTCATTCGCGTTCCTGCCGTGGGCGCCAACGCATTTATTTTGACGTTGTTTTTTGCACCTTCCTGAGCAAGCGTATTCATCATTCCGATCACGCCCATCTTCGCGGAACCGTAATTGGTTTGACCGAAATTGCCGTAAAGGCCGGAAGACGATGTCGTCACAACCACGCGCCCGTAGTTCTGCTCGCGCATGATGTCCCAGACGGCCTTGGTACAGTTAACGCTGCCCATCAGGTGGACATCGAGTACCAGCTTGAAATCGTCGAGGCTGCCCTTGCCGAAACTTTTGTCTCTCAAGATACCGGCGTTGTTGATGAGGATATCAACGCGGCCCCAGCGCTCCATGGTTTTAGCAACCATGTCCTGCACCTGCTCGAAGTCAGCAACGTTCGCACCATGCGCCATTGCCTCTCCACCAGCCGCCTCGATTTCAGCCACCACAGCCTGAGAGGCCGCGCTGCCGCCACCGCTGCCATCGACCGTGCCACCAAGATCATTGACAACAACCTTTGCACCGCGAGCTGCTAACTGAATTGCGTGGCTACGACCTAAACCATTGCCAGCGCCTGTAACGATCGCTACCTGACCGTCATAACGAATTGTCATTCTATCTTCCTTACTCGTAGTCGCTTTTCATTAAGCGATGAACTGCATTCCCAGCCACTCAGCGTAGAGCGCTGGGGTTTCTTCTCCCTCGATTTCGACAGTGACACCTGTCTTCACCAGAAATCGGTTGGCATCCTTGCGATCGACGTTCAAAACCTCGGTGTGCGCGCGGATACGCTTACCCGCTCGTACCGGCGCCAAGAAGCGAAGCTTGTCGATGCCATAGTTGACTCCCATGACCACGCCTTTCACACCAATTGAGTTTTCGGAACTCAATTTCGTTAGCAACGACAGCGTGAGAAATCCGTGAGCAATCGTTCCACCGAACGGTGTTTTTGCCGCCGCCTCTTCGTCGATATGGATGAACTGGTGGTCTTCGGTACAGTCCGCAAAGGTATTGATCCGCTCCTGCTCGACAACCATCCAATCGCTGGGGGGTAACTTGGTGCCCGCCATGCTCTCCATGTCATCGGGTTCAACCCATTGTGTAGGCATCTCTCGTGTCTCCTATTTGTTTAACCGTCGCGGAAGGTCGCACCGGTCTCCTCTACCAGGGTGTAACCCTTCAGCTCATGTCGTCCCACGACCATGCGGTGAACGGCGTCAGGCCCGTCGGCCAATCGAAGTGTCCGCTGGCCGGCCCACATATTTGCGAGCGGCGTGTCATTCGAGACGCCAATACCGCCGTGCATCTGGATGGCATCATCAATCACTTTGAGGGCCATGTTAGGAACAACCGTCTTGATCATCGAGATCCAGATACGCGCCTCTTTTGGGTCAACCGTGTCCATCATCCAAGCCGTCTTCAAGGTTAGCAGTCGTGCTTGCTCGATGTTCATCCGCGCATCCGCGATAATGTCGATGTTGCCGCCGAGTTTCGCTAGAGGACGTCCAAAGGCAGTTCTCGTCGTGGCGCGCTTACAGAGCAAGTCGAGCGCTTTCTCTGCAGCACCGATAGAACGCATGCAGTGATGGATTCGACCTGGGCCCAAACGTCCCTGAGAAATCTCAAAACCACGACCGGGGCCCAAGATAATGTTGTCCTTAGGAACGCGCACGTTATTAAGCTTGACGCGCATGTGACCATGAGGTGCGTCAACGTTGTTAAACACAGTCAATGGGCGAACGATCTCCACTCCGGGCATGTCCATCGGCACCAAAATCTGAGACTGCTGAAGATGCTTGGGCGCCTCGAAATCAGTCTTCACCATGCAGATCATGACCTTACATCGAGGATCACCTGCGCCGCTGGTCCAGTGCTTCTCTCCGTTGATGACCCACTCGTCACCCTCAAGCACGGCATGCGTGCAAATATTGGTCGCATCTGACGAAGCGACGTCAGGCTCTGTCATGCCGAAGCAGGAGCGAATCTCGCCGTTCATTAGTGGCTCAAGCCACTGTTTCTTCTGAGCCTCAGTCCCGTATTTGTGGATGACTTCCATGTTGCCGGTATCGGGCGCACTACAGTTGAAGACCTCAGCGCCAATGTAAGAGCGTCCCATTTCCTCAGCGAGGTAAGCGTACTCGACCGTGTTGAGGCCAGTGCCATTCTTATCGGTCAGGAAGAAGTTCCACAGCCCTTGAGCTCGCGCTTTTGACTTTAAGCTCTCAAGAATTTCAGTCTGACGATCGGTAAATTCCCAGGGAGACCCAATCTCGATTTGCGCTTTATATTCTTCTTCCAGCGGAAGTACTTCTTCGTTAATGAAATTGCGGACACTTTCGAGAATGGGCGCAACTTTTTCGGAGACACCTAAGTCCATAACCTACCCCTTTTATGACGTTATGTTCGGCTCTTTGAGTGATTCAAGGACGCAGGGTTTACTACCTATTTCCGCGCCACTTACTGTGATTTGAACATACAGTATGTTTTTTTGACTCACAAGAATGTTTTGAATCCATGCACTGAATCTCCTCACCCGCGTTCATTTCAGCCTTCATGCAAGCTTTGGCCTTAGTGGTGTGCAAAAGTGATGACGACTGAGCGCAGTGGCAAGCCCGTCTTTAGCGGGGCCTGCCGCTACTGACGGAGAGGGTCGGTAGCACTTACACTAGGGCTTTCCCGGCCGGTGATGCCAGACCGTTGATCTGACCTCACCGTCTACCTCACACAAATGGAGCATTCAGTGAACGTTCGCCCTTTTCATCTAGCGTTGCCTACCGAGGACCTGGAACTAACCCGTCTTTTTTATTGCGATATTTTGGGTTGCGAGACAGGACGAACCAGTGATGACTGGATAGATCTCGATTTTTTTGGTCATCAGCTGGTATTCCACGTGACAGGTGCTGGCCCCTTGCCCCAATCCCACAATCCAGTGGATGCCCACAGCGTTCCTATTCCCCACTTTGGCGTCGTGCTAACACCAGATGCTCACGGCACCCTGTGTGAGCGCATTCAGGGAAAGGTGACAATGATTATTGAGCCGAGTATCAGGTTTGAAGGAACACCCGGCGAACAGCGTACCGTCTTTGTTCAAGACCCGAATGGTTACGCCTTGGAATTCAAAAGCTTCGCCAATGATGACGATCTATTCGCCACCTTTGACAGTTAATTGCGAGGGTTAACTAATCGTACTTGGCGTCATGGAAGACGTTTTGAACGTCCTCGCAGTTATTGAGTAAGTCGAGAAGTTTCTCAAACTGCTCTACATCCTCGCCCGTGATGACGGTCTCTCCTTTAGGTACAAACTGGATTTCATCCACATCGAAATCGATATCGGCGTATTCGGCCGTTAAGGCGTTACGCGCCTTGGCGAACTCGGTGTTGGGCGCTATCACGGTAACCCTGTCCTCTTCGCTCTCAACTTCCAGCACGTCAACGTCGGCCATAATGAGGCACTCAAGCACAGCCTCTTCATCCCCTTTGAAGACGAACACCGCCGCGTGCTCGAACATGTGCGCAACGGTCCCGGGTGTACCCATCTTCCCTTTGCCTTTGGTAAAGGCGGGACGCACCTCACCAATGGTTCGGTTAGCGTTATCGGTTAGGCAGTCGACCAGCAGCATCGTGCCACCGGGGCCAAACCCCTCGTAACGAGCAATTTGAAAATCTTCACCGACACCCGAGCTCGCCTTATCTATCGCCTTCTCGATCACATGCGACGGGACCTGATCTTTCTTTGCTCTGTCGATCAGCGAGCGCAGCGTCAGATTTGCTGAAGGATCGGTACCACCGCCTTTCGCCGCCATGTAAATTTCGCGGCTGTACCTCGAGTAAACAGCGGTCTTCATCGCTGCTGTTTTGGCCATCGACTGTTTGCGGTTTTGGTAGGCGCGCCCCATGCCTAGCTCCTGCATGATCAGTGAAGCGCTAGTCTAAACCAGAACCCGGCGAAATGCGGGCGATTCATCGACGCATCCACATTTTTCAGCACCGGTCGGTTCGAGCTAGACTGGGAGCCGCACAAAATGGAGATACATACTTCACAGTCATGAGTCATTCGCGACAAAAATTTGGTCCCGGCGCCATGGTCGCGGCGGCCTTCATAGGACCCGGCACTGTCACTACCGCCACGCTGGCCGGTGGTAACTTTGGTTTTGCGTTGCTGTGGGCCGTCGCGTTCTCGGTAGTAGCTACCCTGGTGCTCCAAGAGATGACCTGCCGCTTGGGCGTGATTGGCAAACTAGGACTGGGTGATGCCATTTTGCAGAAGACGCAGAAGAGCGGCCTGTATATTCCCGTGGCAGTTCTGGTCATTTGTGCCATATTTATTGGCAATGCCGCCTATGAAGCCGGCAACATCACAGGCGCTGCTGCTGGACTACCCGCTGTCAGCTTCATGGACATCAATCTTTGGAGCGTATTTATTGGCTTGATCGCCTTCGCGCTTTTGGCGTCTGAGAAGTTTCACTTAATCGAGCGCGTTCTGATTGGCTTGGTCATCTGCATGGCGCTGGTCTTCGCCAGCACCGCCATTGTGGTCGCACCCCCTATCACTGAAATCATTAAAGGCCTGATGACACCGAGCATCCCCGAAAATGGCGCGTTAGTTGTAGTCGGTCTCATCGGGACGACGGTCGTACCCTACAACCTGTTCTTGCACGCCTCGACGCTGAAACGTCATGTCGCACAGGGCGTGACGTTAAACGAGGCACGACGTGACATTACTGTCTCGGTCATTGGTGGAGGCCTTATCACTTTATGCATTGTAATAACGGCAGCTGCCGCACTTCATGGTGCGGGGACGTCTGTGACATCGCTAAACGACCTAGCACCCACGCTGGCTCCATTACTGGGTGACTCATCCAGCATCTTTCTCGCCACTGGTTTCTTGGCGGCGGGATTGTCGTCCGCTATCACCGCACCACTTGCTGCAGGCTATGCTGTCACTGAGATCGTCAAGTTAGACCCCGAATTGAAAGATCGGGTTTTTCGCTGGACCTGGCAGTCCGTGATTGTCATCGGTGTTCTATTCGCCAGCCTGAGCGTAAAACCGCTGCAACTGATTCTGCTGGCGCAAATAGCGAATGGTGCGCTGCTGCCAATTATCGCAATCTTCATACTTTGGGTTTCGAACGATAAAACGCTCCTTGGCGAGCGCTCAAATAACGCGGCGCAGAATCTTCTGGGATGCCTGGTGGTGGGTATCACACTCATGCTCGGCTTACGCAGTATCTTGCTGGCTGTAGGATGGCTCTGAGATGTCGCGACACATCGATTTGAATTGCGACATGGGTGAAGGTGAAACCGAGGCCAATGCCGCGCTAGATCGCGAATTAATGCGCTTTATTAGTAGCTGTTCCATCGCTTGTGGTGGGCATGCCGGATCTGAACACACCATGAGACAAACGGCGGCGTCAGCACTGGATGCCGGACTGCGAATTGGCGCACACCCCTCCTATCCAGATCGAGAAAACTTCGGTCGCCAGTCAATGTCGATTTCAGGGAACGCACTGTCCGCAGCGATAACCGAGCAGACCGCTGCACTCAAGGCCATTGTCACTGAGCTAGGTGGCGAATTGAGCTTCGTAAAACCTCACGGCGCGCTCTACAACGACATGGCGCGAGATGCTGAGCTGACATCACTTGTCGTGACGACAATTAAAGAGTTTGATCCGACGCTGAAAATTATGGGGCTAGCTGGGAGTCATTGCAGCCCGATCTGTGAGGATCTGGCTATGCCGTTTCTTGGCGAGGCGTTTGCCGATCGACGTTATGCCGATGACGGCCAGCTAAGTCCACGATCACAAAATGGCGCTGTGATTACCGAGCCCGAGACAGCGGTAGCGCAAATCATGTCGATCGTTGAGCATGCGCGAGTCGAATCTATCAACGGTAAGTGGCTACCACTGCAAGCTCAAAGCATTTGCGTCCACAGCGACACACCGGGTGCGTTAGAACATCTAACGCTCATCAGTAACCACCTGATCGCCCGCGGTCTAACCATCGGCGCAACATGACCCTATCTCTCGCATTTAAGATGGCGATTCGCCCCTTCGGTGATTCAGCCCTACTCGTCGATATCGATGCCGGAAACACCGATGCGTCAAGCGACATCGTCATGGCCCTGAATGCTCAACTCTCGCAACAGTGTATCCGCGGTATCACCCAAACAACGCCAAGCTACAACAGCCTGCTCGTCAGTTTTGAGCCAGAGCGAACGCAACACCCAGTCCTGCAGACCGAGATCCATGCCATCGCAGATACCATAAACGTCCAAGACATACCGAAGGGAAATCAGTGGTCTATTCCGGCATGCTTCGACGCGCCCTACGCGCTCGACTGCGCCGCACTCGAAACGGAGCTATCGCAAGACTGGCAGTCCATCGTTGATTGCTTTTGCGCTGCGGAATATCGCGTCCATGCGGTTGGTTTTCTTCCGGGCTTCACTTACTTAGGGAATCTTCCAGACGCACTGTACTGCAACCGCCTGCGGGATCCGCGAGCAACTGTGCCTGCCTCATCGATTGCCATTGCCGGTACTCAAGCCGGCATTTATCCCTTCGACTCACCGGGCGGATGGCGGATCATAGGTCGGCTGCCCTTCACTGTCTTCCAAACTCAGGCTGACCCGCCAGCGCTATTCCAAGCCAACGATCGAATCCGCTTTGAAGCCGTCAATCCCGAGGTATTTGAAGCGTTGGAACAGCGACCCATCGCATCAGTGATCAAGCAGGCGACCCGTCGATGAAACTCCAGTTCGTCACGAGCGGCTTAAGAACCACTACTCAAGATTTGGGGCGGCCTGGCCATACGCATATGGGCGTACCCTCCGGAGGTGCGCTCGATAGGAGTGCCATGCGGTACGCGAATCATTTAGTAGGGAACGCCCTCGGCGCGCCGGTTTTGGAGGTCACGCTCTCCGGACCGCATTTACGCTGCCTTGAAGGCGGACGAGTTGCGCTTATCGGAAGTGGTTTTGATCTGCTGCTTAATGGTG
The DNA here is from genome assembly GCA_003523185.1 of Halieaceae bacterium. Classification (GTDB taxonomy): domain Bacteria; phylum Pseudomonadota; class Gammaproteobacteria; order Pseudomonadales; family Halieaceae; genus Luminiphilus. Next base: position 10,421 of record DPGN01000004.1, on the reverse strand, counting down.
AACCGCAGCGTGCGCTGCTTCCAATCTCGGTCAACCCGGGAGACGAGCTCGTAATCAAATCATCAGAAAACGGATGTCGCGCCTACCTATCAGTCTCAGGCGAGTGGCGCGCTGAGCGTTGGTTGGGAAGCGCAAGCGCCCTCAGGATCGGAAGTCATGAGCTCGTGCCAGGCGCAATCTGGATCAGAGGCGATATTCTAGAGACACGAGATAGGTCAGTAGAACCTTGGCCGTCCACGCTGCTTCCGCCTCAACCACCTAGCGATATCATCAGGGTATCACCAGGCCCTGAGTACGAGTGGCTGGACGAACATGGCCGAGCGCAGCTCCTGTCCAAGCGCATCCGAGTGATCGATCCATCGAACCGAGTTGGTTTGCGCACTAACACCCAAGTCCAACTGCGCGAGGATAAGCGTCGCGTTGAAATGGTGTCCTCGGGTGTTCAGCCCGGAACCGTCCAACTCACCCATGGTGGGCAGGCGATCATCTTGATGAGAGATGGGCAAACCATCGGTGGCTATCCACGCGTGTTGCAATGCGCAAGCCAGTCGCTAGACCAGCTCGCGCACCTAAAAGTGGGTGATGAATTGATACTCAGTTTGATCGATAGCTGAGGCGCTATTAATCACCGGGAATGATATTGATGGGCGAAGACCAGGCTCGCTCTTGTAGCGTTTTTGCCAAGTCTGGCCGAGGCTCTACTCCAGCGCGAATAGCGTCCCACGTCGACCACCGACAGGTGGGATTCTCGATGACACGTGCGTAATAGAAGGCGCGAGCTTCTGGGTCAAATTCCGGATCACTCCATAGCGCTGACAGCTGAGCGTCTCCTGTCTCCGGGTTGATCGCGCAACTTGAGATGTCTACACGCGCCCCGTTATCAGGGCAACGCTTGGTTTCAGGATCAACCGTAGCGCCTTTGGCACAGGCAACATCAATAACGTCCTCGTGTGTCTCACCAGTTTCATCAACCCAGCCCTTGATAACTTGCAAACGCTGCAGCGGAGCACTGGATGGATCAGCTGACGCCATGACCAAGAATTTCGGTGCGACATCGCCTGCCTCTGTAAGTAGAAGATCCGCTCCCATGGTCACGCCGGCCTCATACGCTCGATCAATCCCATCTGGCGAGGCCATCATCGACTCCTCGAGTTCAGCCCCGGCGAAAAAACGTATCTGAATACGCGGACCTGAGGTTGCGAATACCTCTTTTCGTCTGAACGCCGCATACAGCGAATCTCGGGTGTTCTCTTCCGCCCAGGCTGCCGCGAGTCCCGATGCACCAAAGGTAGGCGTCGCACCGTTGATATAGACCTCTCCGTTTATCTTCGAATATCCGGCACCACCGCGAGGCGATGGGTTGGTCACGGCAAGTACACGACTTCCCCAGTAAAAGGTTTGCGCATCCAGTCCTGTGTACGGAACCGAGCCGCGTTGAACGGCCTCGCTTGACAGCAAACCCAACTTAGAAACGTAGTTATCCTCTTCAATGGCAGCCGCACCCGAGTGGGTATCGCTCGAGCCGATGAAACCGAACTTGTAAGGGTTTTCACCGCCCGCTTGCTCAATGGCGAGCCCGTTGAGTAGCGCCTCTCGCGCGTAGGATCCATTAACCGCACTCAAGGCATTGGTTGCCACCCGATAAGGCATGATCTCAAAGCCTGCAAACTCATCGCGGGTAGATAAAAGTGGGTGGGTCTCGGAGGTGCCTTTTACCTGAGTGATTTCGACAACGGGTTCGTTGCGCATGCGCTGTTCGGCGTAGGCGTCATCCAGCGGATCGCCGGCCCAATCTTCCAGCTTGAACATTTGGCCATTCGAACCGTTCGAATTGTGTGGGATAGACAAACTCTCCACACCCATCGCCCGCAAATCATCCATCCAGTCCCACAGGTCCTCAGGATTCACCGAGTGAAACCGCGAAAACGGCTCTCTAGGCAAACGATCACTGCCCTTGAAGATTACATTCCGGTGCAGGTTACCCATGTCCTGGGTCGACGCCGTGTATTCGTAGGCGACGAAAGTCGTGAAGTTCCCTGGATCATTGTGCTCATCCGCGGCGGCAATGATGTCCTCCCATGCTGACCGAATGACGCCAAGAACCTCACCCCGTTCAATCTCGCCTGATCGAATACTCCCCACGGCACTGGGCAGGAAAGTAGCGAAGGTCCCGAGCCGTTTAATCATGCTGAAAAAATCGGTGTCGTAGTTATGCGGATCGTTCAACCCGTGATACGGCGCGGCAAAATCATTTTTAGAAAACTCGGTGACGGTCTCGGCCGATGCTTTCGCCAATCCGAGAAACATTGCATGGTCAGTCACCGCATAAAAATCGAGTGGCCGTGACAGCTGCATTTCGAAACCGCCAGGGTTGGTGATAGCCTCCCCCTTGGCAAAGCGATACGCATCATAGGGCGTGGCCTGTGTCCCCATGGCATAACCATCGAAGGAATACTCGGTGTGGACGTGTAAGTCACCGTAAAACGCCGTTCGTCCTTGAGGTATCGGGGTATCGCCTTCGGCAGTGGCGGTTTGGTCCAGACCACCTCGCTCGAGCAAAACGGTGTCCGTATCAAACACGCTGGCCATCCAATTCCCTGCGGGATCCTGATCGATCAAGAGCTGATCGATCTCAGCTGTGCTGGCGATAACATCGGGGTTGTTATGGACATCCGCCATCGCGCTGAAAGCCTCGCTCGACTGCTCTACCGGCTCACCCGAACAGGCGGCTAATCCACCGACTGCGATCAGCAGCGCGAGCTTCTTGGAAGAAATACCATCACGACAATTCCACATGTTTTGTGACCTCTAGGGCGACGAACGCAACTGTTATTGTTAGAGGACTAGCATAAATCAAATCGGGTGCTAGAACACCTTTGCCCCCACTTACCGAAGTCTGAGTCACGTCGGCAAGTCGCGCTCGACCTGGGGGTGCTGCGATAACAGCAGCGCCGATAGGTTATGGATTGATCGAAACCTCTGTCCAACCCGAAGCCGTCAAATCAGAGAGCGTGCGTCGCTGTATTTTGGCAAGCACAAGATGATCAACTCGCTGCGGGCTGCACTCGATGACAGTGAACGTTTCCGGGGGATGCATCGTGATCTCTAGCGACTGACCCTCGCCTGAGGGAAGCCCCGGCTCTGGCCAAAAAAACTGTGCTTTTGCCGCGTCCGACAATCCCTTCCAGAGTGTGTCACGGTGTAAGTCCGCGTCTGTCCCGTGGCTATGTGTCACAGCGCTACATTGCAGTCGAAACTGCTCTCGAGTCTGGGTGAAATACCAACTCACCTCCACATCAGGACACTGCGCTAGCTCTTCCACTTTTTCGCTTCGCGCATCCGTGATGATAAAAAACGAGGCTTCGGAGAGTGAGAATCCGCGAAAAACGACCATCCTCACACGAGGCTTGCCATCCAGCCCGAGCGTCGCAAATTGCACGTAGCGATTATGGGCATCATGACGATTTCCACGTATTGCGCGCTTGAGTTGTTGTAGCCATACCGGCGTCTCAGCCTCAGTCATGCCATCACTATCCGAATTAGGGTTGTATGGCAGTAAACTACCGTATTCTTTTGAGTCTTTAACGAGATAAAGTCACATGCCCATACGAAACCTTGGTCAGATTGTAGGTTTAGCTGCCGTACTCACCGCGCTTAATGCCTCCGCACAATACGACTACTTTGACCACAATCGACAGCTCATACGAAATGGGGTTCAAGCCGTCCTGAGTTGCAACGGGTTATTTACATCGCGTCGCACGATCGATCAGGTCTTTAGTGATGAACTTGCCTACTTGGGCGAGCGGGTTATCGGAACCACGTCTGGTGGGAACTTCACGGTGAATCGTGATGCGCGATGGGTCGGCGTGGGTGGCGGTAACGATGGTGACCGAGTTCACGCGGTCTTTCGAGATGGAATCGGATGCATTGTCGTACCACCCGATTGGGATATGTCAGCTACGGATGAGTTACCAACGATTGATCTTAGCTACCGCACAGATACAACCGGCTTGCCCTGGCCGATGGGTGACGTGGTCACTCCCATACCCCTCGATCCGCGCATTTCGAAGTCGGCTCTCAGTGCAGCGGAAACCTGGGCCTTTGAGCGACCTTCGCCTGAACAAAAGACTGTCAGCTTGCTGGTCTTACACAAGAGGGAGATTGTGCTGGAGCGGTACGCAGATGGATTTGATATGACGACGCGAACCCGCACCTGGTCCACGGCGAAAAGCATCGCGTCAACGCTGATTGGCATGAAGGTGGACGGTGAGGAACTGGCTCTGGATGCGCCTTTAGAGTTCGAGTGGCTGCCGGAAATTAAAGACCGCCCAGCGCCGGACCCACGCGATGCCATCACCCTTCGACATGCGTTGCACATGAGTTCAGGCCTCTACCCCGTCGATAGCTTTGGCATGGAGTACGCGACAGGTTCCGGTCTTGCCTATTGGGCGGGCGCGAGTTCAGTAGACGGGATGCGTAATCGCGGCCTTATTCGGGAGCCTGGCACGTTTTGGGATTATGAAAACTACGACACTTTGCTCGCCGTCTTTGCGCTCAAGCAGACGTTTGCCAATGAATCCGATTACCAGCTCTTTCCCCACAAAGCTTTGTTCGATCGGCTGGGGATGACTAACACGCTCGCTTCGACCGATCGATTTGGCGATTTTATTTTTTCCTCACAGGTCTATACCAACGCCCGCGACCTTGCGCGCTTCGGCCTGCTATTCCTTCAAGATGGACAATGGCAAGGCGAACAACTCATCTCTCGCGAGTGGATCGACTTTGTTCGTGCCCCGGCGCCCGCATCTCAGGTTCGTGGGAATGACTACGGTGGCCAGTGGTGGTTAGTGCCCGATGAGCGAAAAAATGAGGTCCCCAGTGATGCCTACAGTACGGCAGGCAACCGCGGACAGTACGTCATCGTCGCTCCCAGCCATGACCTCGTTATTGTTAGAAGGGGTCTCGATTACGGACGTCAGGGCTTCAATCGATGGGACTTGCTGAGAGAGGTGGTGAAGGCGTTCCACACTGCTGCGACAGACTGAGGCAACGGCGGCAACGCCAAGACTGCAGGGTGCGAGCTCGCTCATTTCCAGAGCCGCCCTCACGCGCTCGCTCAACCAAATCGCATAAAACCTAAGTCGGCCGTGTTGAAATTAGCCAGCGTTGGGAAGGTCTCCGCAATTTGAGATGGTGTCAGTCCGTACCAACCTGCAAGGGTAGCCGCATATTGATCGACCGAGGTTGTCGGGATGATTCGGCCTTCACCAATGTCATCGTTACTCCCGATAGCGAGCTCTGGCATCGTGCCAAAAATTTTACCGCCATCGACACCATCACCCATGACCATTTGGTGGCTGCCCCAACCATGATCCGTACCATCGCCGTTGCTGGTCAGAGTTCGACCAAAATCACTGGCAGTAAAGGTAGTGACCTTATCGGACACACCCAGCTCGACCGTTGCGTTATAAAACGAGGTCAGCGCGTGATTGAGCTCGTTCATGAGTGTCGGATGTCGATTGATTTGGTCACCGTGAGTGTCGTAGTCGCCGATGCCCACAAAAAAGATTTGGCGCTTCATTCCAAGCTGTTGTCGAGCGGCAATCAGATGCGACACCATACTTAACATTGAAGCGAGACGGCTCGATCCATCGAATGCTGTCTGCGGAGCGCTCACTGCATTCAGTGCCTGGCGCAGCTCAACACCCAGATCGATAGAACGTCTTTGAGTGCGAGCGAATTCCGTCGCAAACAGATGAGACTGAGGCTGTGCGAGTAAGGCATCGTAGGCGGCATTGCGTCTCACCGACCACTCCTCCGCATTGCCCGGCTGCAGGGACCAATAGTCGTTTACCCCACCTGCACCAATAGCGTAAGGCGCCTGAAGACCGCCCGTCTGGAACGTATTCGATCCGCTCAAGGTGATGTTCATCGAGAGGTTCTGATTCGTATTAGTGTCGATCATAAGATCAGCAATACGACTCGCCCAACCCTGACGATTCCGGTTCGACTGAAGGCTCATCACAAAATTTTGCTGGTCGTTATGAGAGAAAAGCTGCGGCGGCAGCTCCACCCGTTGATTAACGTAATCCGACTGCAGTGTGGGCTCGATCAACGTCCCCACATTACCAATAAGTGAGAGCTTGCCGTCGTCAAATAGGTTCTTCAGATCCGGCATCTGAGGGTGCAAACCGTAGTCGGCGGGTAAGCTATTAGTTGGATTTAAGGGCAGTAAATCTTCACGCGCTATCGCGAGACTGCGACGCGTGTCAGCGTAGGTTGTGTGCTCGCCCAGCGACCTCGGGACCAACATGTTGAATGCGTCATTGCCTCCGTAGAGGAAGACACAAACCAACGCTCGGTAATCATCAGCGCCACCGACTTGCGCATGTACCAGATTAAATTGTGTTGTCAATGCGGAGAAACTCGAGCTACCGACAGCAGCAAGTGCTGAGCGTCGAATAAAGTTGCGCCGGTCTATCATCGAAGGTTTGCATGCTTTCATCTGATTCGCTCCTAGCGCTGCACGGCAAATTCGGGCGACATCCACATCAGATAAGTCGCCTCGGCCACTCGATAGAGGCGCTGTTGCTCGTCATTAGGGTCAAACGGTTCAATGTGATCGGCGATCACCCCGCGCATGTCATCGCTCATACCACCTGCCATCATGAGAACATTGAGGTGGTCGAGCAGTTCATCCGTATTTTTTGCCAGTTCAATTTCACCCTCAAACTTCGCATACAAGCAACCAACCCCTGCTTCGAAATCGAGGTCCTCTTCACAGCCATCGCGCAAAAAATCGTAGGAGTTGAAGACGACTGATCCACCCCAATTTGAGGCCGCGGTGATATTTTTTTCATTCAGAATCTGGAATTCAGGACTCACGACATCAGCGCCGCCAAAGGCATTGGCTGGCTTGTAATCCGGTCGGTAGAAATTGAAGACCGAGGGGGAACCGTAGGGTCTCTGACCGTAATCGTAGCCGGGCCAGAAAAATCGGATTGTCTCTCGCTCAACTGACCCGTCCTCAGTCAGCGGTTGAAAGGCCTCGACATGGAAAGCGCGCATCAAAGCGGTAAATTTGAGAACGGGCTCTTTGAGTTTACCGAAGGTCTCGCGTGTCTCTGGGCTAAGTTGCCTTGCCTCGTCATCGAGCAAGATCGCTCGTACAACCGCTTCCAGATCACCCTTCTCGCCACTGCCGTTGTCGTTGAACACCGCACTTACTCTGGCCACATACTCAGGTGACGGGTTACTGGTCACCAGACGCTGAATGAGTTGTTTACTCACAAAGGGCGCCACGTTCCGGTGCGCGAATACATTGTCTAACGCCGCATCAAGGTCCTGCTGAGCTGTCTGTCCCGCTGGCAAGACTTCACCGTTCAATAAGGTCTTTGTCTCAGTATCGTGGTACGCCTCAAAGGGCTTCATTGCCAGAGTCGTGCTCTCATTAAACCAGTCAGCCCAATACCAGTAAGGCGCGTTACCGTACATCCACCCTGTAAAGACGCTGGCAAAGGCTTTCGTGATCTCCTGATCGTAAGTTGGAATAGGGTTCCCACCCTCATCCAACCTGACAGTCCCATTATCATTCAGTTCGACCAAGCCAATCGTGAACAGTTGCATCATTTCTCGGGCGTAGTTCTCGTCCGGGCGAATATTGCGTGACGCATCTGCCTTTTCGTTACGGACCATACTCAGGTACTCGCCCATCATGGGATTTAGGGTCACCGCCTCCAGTAAGTCTCGATAATTTCCAAACGCGTGGTCGGTCATGATGTCGTGATAATTCGCTATGCCCCTTGCATCATTGAACAGCGCATCTGACAAATCAGAGATCACAAAAATCTGGCTCAAAGCGAAGGCAATCCGTTGGCGTAACTGGTCTTCGCCATGAACAAATCGCTCCCACAATAGATCGCTGGTGAGCATGCGTTTCTGCCAATCGAGCTCCAAGTTTCGGTTGTTACTCGGGTCTAAGCCCGAAGCCTGCATATGCGCATCGAGACCTTCGAGGATTCGTGAAGGCGTCGCTGCCACCTGTTCATCAATCCAGGCATCAAAATCACCATTGGATTCGTACAGTGCCTTGATTTCCGGTTCGGTCGGACCAAAGGTCGCCTGAATCAGAAAGCGCGTTACATCAAGCGCCAGCTCATTGCCCACCATCTCTCTGAGCTCTAGTGGCTCGGGCGGCGCAGGTGGGGGATTTGTTGCGGCTCCGCCCCCTGAAGACCCAGAACCGTCTACTACTGGAGTTGGTGTAGGAAGCGAAGCCCCCCCCCCCCCGCCACAGGCAACCATCAGCACCAGTGACATAGCCACCACAAAACGACTGAATAACGCCACGATTTCCCCCATCTAATGCGTCAACTCCGACAGGGTAGCGCGGTTGGCCCGCGATACAAGCGCGTTTGGCCGATTTTGCTAGCCGCGCGTCCACATTCCGTTGACATCACTTTGCATGTACCCATCGCCTCCCATGACCGGGACAGTCACACTTATAAAAGACTTTGGCCAAGACAATTGCGAGACTGCCATGGCACGGCGAACCTATGAGAGTGATGGCTTGAATGTCGAAACCGCAGATGACGTTGATGAATTGGTCGCAGACAAACGCCAAGGCTGGCGCGCCAATGCAGCTAAAGCTCGACGGCGACAGCGTCGGTACAAAAAGCGACTCACCAATGAGATTCGCTACCAATCAGGTATCACGAATGAGGGTGAGCAGGACTAGTTACAGCGCTCCAGCAATAGGGCGCTGCCGGTACCACCGGCGCCACTTGCAGCAACCACAGCCAACCTTCCGCTGATGCGCTTCAGCTCGTCCAACGCAGTACCCGCCATAATCGCACCCGTTGCACCCATGGGATGACCCAGCGCAATACAGCCGCCGTTCACATTGAGCCGCGCGTCATCAATCGCGAGCTCTCGCTGCAACTTCACAATAGTGGCCGCAAACGCCTCATGAATTTCGAACACATCCACGTCGGAAGGTACGAGTCGGTTACGTTCGAGAATGGCTTTTGTGGCTTCGACGCATCCACTCACCACCTCAAGGGGCTCCCCGCAACAGGTCACTGTGTCGACGATCCGAGCGATGGGCTTCAGCCCTTGCTCCTGGGCAAACCTGGATGAGCCAATCATTAATACGGCCGCGGCATCGCACATCGCTGGCGAATTCGCCGCTGTATGAAGATGGCTAATCTCACTCAAGTCAGGAAACTTCGCGAGCTGTACCTGGTCAGATCCCGCCTTCCCCAAATCATCAAAAACACTGGGCATAGCAGCCAGTCGATCCGGGGTAAGCGAGGGTCTGACGCATTCATCGCTACAAACCAATCCCTTCGATGTCGCTATAGGCACGATGGAGTGAAAGCGTTCTTCTTTTTGCGCGCGCAGTGCTCGATGATGACTGCCAAACGCCACAGCATCGAGGTCCGCGCGCAACATCTCCCCTCGAGACGCAATGAGATCCGCGCCCGCCCCCATGAGTAGCATCTGATGATTGACGCCAAAATCGTGATCAGCGAAGACCCGGGCGCCGTCCGCCAGCAGCGGTACACGCGACATCATTTCTACACCGCCCGCCACCAATGCAGAGGTTTGCCCACAATTCACTTTCATTGCAGCCAGTGCAATTGCATCGATACTCGATGAGCAAAATCGATTAATCGTCATTCCGGCGACTGACGCAGGCCAACCCGCTCTTAAGACAGAGGTTTTGGCGATGTTTGCCGCCTGTTCACCCTGCTGAGTAACACAACCAAGAATGACTTCGGAAAGCGATACGGGATCGACTTGTGTGCGCAGCACAAGTGCATGGTAAAGCTGAGCCAGCAGGTCGGAGGGAGAGAGTTCGTGAAGCCCGCCGGATTCCTTTGCTTTTGTTCGGGGGCTCCGCAGCGCCTCTAGGACAAACGCATCAATCACGCACCCACACCTACCACCAGACTCGCGCAGGTGGTTGTGCTGCCGCCCATGTTGAAAGTCAGTAAATTTCGCGCATCAGGTATCTGGTACGCACCTGCTCTCCCGGAAACTTGCTTCGCACAATCAAGCGCCATGCGAACGCCGGTCGCGCCCACAGGATGGCCCAGTCCAATCAATCCCCCGCTGGCATTGATCGGAAAATCACCATCAATAGCAATACGACCCGCTTCCACGGCTTTCCAACTCTCACCGGGTTTCGTCAAACCGGAATGATCTATCGCCATGTATTCGGTAACAGTGAAACAGTCGTGAGTCTCGAGCCCGTCCACCTCATCAGCAGCGTCAAAGCCTGCGCGATTTAATGCATCGGACATGGTCTTTGCTGCATGAGGAAAAATGAGATCATCGCCACGTGACCGCAAAAGCTTTGTCTCCAGAGAAATGGGCGCTGAGCAATGGCCCCAACCTTTGATACGCGGTATGTCCTG
>DPGN01000001.1:16500-31363 GCA_003523185.1 Halieaceae bacterium | reverse complement strand
CGGCTTACACCATCGATTGTCTGCGCAAGAGTTGCCCAGTACTTCACTGTAATGACCCGTTCCTCAATACGACGTTGAAGGTTATCATCGTGTGAACATCAATTGCAGAGAGATTCACTGTGCTTACCGTACTGTCGCCAGCAAAAACACTGGATTACGAGACACCGTCTACAACAGCGACCTCAACGACTCCGCGATTTATGGATCAGTCGGCCCTGTTAGTAGACGACGCTAGAAAGCTAGCTCCGGATGATATTCGTTCGCTTATGGGTGTGAGCGAGTCGATTGCGGACCTCAATCACGCGCGCTTTATGAACTGGCAGGAAGAGGCGAGCTCCGATAATGCAAAGCAGGCGGTGCTTGCGTTCAAAGGCGACGTTTACACGGGCCTTGAGGCAGATTCGATGAGCGAAAGTGATCTCGAGTTCGCGCAGTCCAGACTGAGAATTCTATCTGGCCTCTATGGCCTGCTGCGGCCTCTGGACCTCATGCAGCCATATCGACTTGAGATGGGGCTTAAGTTTGCAAACCAACGCGGCAAGAATCTCTATGAATTTTGGGGTGATCGCGTGACGGATACCCTCAATGAAGATCTGGTCTCGGCTAATACCGACGTCCTGATTAATTTGGCTTCCAATGAGTACTTCAAGGCGGTGAAGCCAAAAGGGCTGAAGGCTGACGTCATTACACCGCAGTTCAAAGACCTCAAGAACGGTCAGTACAAGATGATTTCGTTTTTCGCCAAAAAGGCGCGAGGCGTCATGGCCCGTTACATCATTGACAATCGAATTACTGATCCCGAGGCGCTCAAGGCGTTTAATGGATCCGGGTACTACTTTAGCGAGGAACACTCCAAAGGACCGCAATGGGTCTTTTTACGTGACGAGGCGCCAGCGTAGCCGACGATATCAGGTGTTACGATTCCTGTTTAAAGGGTAGTAACGTCGCAGCCTCGTCCCGGTAGCGACGAACGTGATCACAGTCTCGCCGGCAAAAGTCGGCAACAGCGTCTTTTAACCGTGGTTCGGCTACCCAGTGGTTTGAATAGGTGAGTGTGGGCTCGAAGCCACGCTGTATTTTATGTTCGCCTTGCGCACCCGGATCGAAGCGGCTGATACCGTGCTCAATACAATACTCGATGCCACGGTAGTAGCAGGCCTCGAAGTGCAAGAAATCAAATTCCTTAAGGCAGCCCCAGTAGCGACCGTACAACGTATCGTCATCAACGAAGTACAGCGCGGCGGCGACTGGCTTCTCACCTTCGTGCGCAATGACCATGACGGTGCTTTCACCTAACTGAGGGCAGACCTTCGTAAAGAAGTCGCCGGTCAAATAACCTTGGTGGCCGCTGCGTTTCAGGTAGGTCGTCTGATAACAGTAGTAAAAAAATGCCCAGTCTTCCTCGCGAATGCCGCTACCTGTTTTGGTAACAAGTTGTAGGTTCTGAGCCGCGATTGCTGCTCGTTCTTTCTTGAGGGCCTTGCGTTTTCGACTATTGAAGGCGGACAGAAAGTCATCGAAATCTGAGTAGTTTCGGTTAAACCAATGGAACTGCGTGGTCATGCGCTGCATCAGGCCGGCATTTGCCAGCTGTGTTGAGGTCGTTTCGTCCGGAAACAAAATATGCCAGCTCGAGATATTCTCGGACGCGCACCAGTCAGTGACAGCAGAGATCAACTCGAGCTGGGCATCAGGATGGTTGTTGTCTGTCCATAACCGAGGTCCAGTCGCCGGTGTAAACGGTACGCCAGTTACAAGCTTCGGATAGTAGTCCAAACCACTCCGGTGCCAGGCATCAGCCCATGACCAGTCGAAGACATATTCACCGTAACTGTGGCTCTTCAAAAATCCGGGGGCTAGGGCGATTGGCTGATCCTTATCCCAAAGACCAAGGTGACAGTTTTGCCAACCAGACTGACTGCCCGTACTACCTGATCTTTCTAAGCCTTCGAGAAACCTGTGCGTGAGAAAGGGGTAGCCAGTCGAGAACGACGCGTCCCAAGTCGCTTTGGGTAAATCATTAACGCTTGGGTACAGTCGAAGTTCCACGCTGGAGAGTCTGGCTAGTATTCAGGGCTTATACGGATAGAGTGGCGTAGTGTCCCAATAGCCCAACCGCCACGATTAAACCAATCCACTTACTCTCGTTAAAGGCTTGAAAGCAGGTTTCGCGCGACCGGTCGCTGATGAGTCGCTGGTGCCTGACAAACAGCGCAGCGACTGCGGCAATCGATAGGAAGTAAATAACGCCCAGATTAAAACTCATGCCGGTAGCTACGAAACACAGCAAACACGCTACCTGCAGCCCCAAAATGATTCGCGTATCGGCTTCACCAAACAGTATGGCTGTCGACTTGATACCCACTTCAAGATCGTCCTCTCTATCGACCATGGCGTACTGCGTGTCATAGACCACGACCCATAAAAGGTTCGCGAGGAATAACCACCACAGCCCTGCAGGCATTGTCCCCGTGGCGGCTGCGAAGGCCATGGGAATGCTCCAAGAGAAGGCCATGCCTAGGACTACTTGTGGCAGATGAGTGAAGCGCTTCATGAATGGATACACGATGGTTAGCGCAGCGCCAATGAACGATAGTTGTACGGTGAGCCAGTTAATTTGCATCACCAGCCACAATGCAAGCCCCAGTAAACCAAACAGCAAGCATAGCGCTTCAATGACCGATACCTCTCCGGTCACTAAAGGTCGGTTACGGGTTCGCTCAACAAAGCCGTCCAACTTTCGATCGGAGAGGTCATTGGTCGTACATCCCGCCGATCGCATAACGAAGGCGCCGACAATAAAAGTGAAGATCAGGAACGGCGTTGGTAGTCCCTCGGACGCAATGATCAGGCCCCAGAGCGCGGGTGCGAGCAACAGGTAAGTCCCAATGGGCTTGTCAAATCGAATCACCCGCAGGAGCGCGCTGAGTTTTTGTCGTGTTAGGGCAATTGCTGACAAGGGGTCATCCAAACAATTTCATGCTAGTGATTATACGTGTGCAAAGGCTTCGCGTGCGCGAGTCCAACGCGACTCAATCTGTTCTGCCCGTTTGGGGTCGTCCCGTACTAGCTCCTCGGCGACTGTTTGTGCTATCTCCAGAAGCGCTTCGTGCTCGGGAAGTCGAGCGACTCGGAACGATGACAGCCCGGTCTGTCGTGTCCCCAGCACTTCCCCTGGTCCGCGAATGCTCAGATCTTTCTCGGCGATAACGAACCCGTCTTGTGATTCCCGCATGACCGCAAGACGCTGCTTGGCGGTTTGGCTCAGTGGTGATTGATACATCAACAAGCAATGGCTTTCTATGGCACCTCGGCCTACTCGCCCACGCAATTGGTGCAATTGCGCCAGCCCGAAACGCTCCGCATTTTCGATAATCATCATGCTTGCATTGGGGACATCCACACCGACCTCAATAACGGTCGTTGCGACCAGGATATCAATGCGATTTGCAGCAAAGGCAGCCATCATCTCCGCTTTCTCATCAGCGCTGAGTCGCCCGTGTAACAGACCTACTTTCAGGTCGGTTAAGACTTCGCTCAGTTGCGCCGCAGCTATTTCAGCCGCATTTGCCTGCAATGCGTCACTCTCTTCAATCAAGGCGCAGACCCAGTACGCCTGACGCCCCTCTCGGCATGCAGCGCCAACGCGGTCAATCACCTGTTGTCTTCGTGCCGTGTCAATCAACACCGTCGTTATGGGTTTTCGCCCGGGTGGAAGCTCGTCAATCACCGAGCAGTCCAAGTCCGCGTACGCCACCATCGACAGGGTTCTTGGTATGGGGGTGGCGGTCATGGTCAGCTGATGGGGGGTGATGTCATCTTTTCCCCGGCGGGTAAGTGACAGCCTCTGATTGACGCCAAAGCGGTGCTGCTCATCGACGAGAACCAGTCCAAGTGATGCGAATGACACGTGGTCCTGAAACAACGCGTGCGTACCAACCACGATATCAACGCCGCCCTCTTCAACAGCCGTCAGCGCCTCTCGTCGAGCCTTGCCTTTGATTTGGCCAGTTAGCCACAGCACTCTTACCCCCAAGGGTTTGAACCATTGGTTAAAGCCCCGAAAATGTTGCTCGGACAAGAGTTCGGTGGGTGCCATCAGTGCCACTTGATGTCCCGCCTCCACCATGTGCGCGGCGCTAATGGCTGCTACCAACGTTTTGCCTGAACCAACGTCGCCCTGAAGCAGTCGTAACATCGGTGTGGGTTTTTTTAGGTCCTCGACAATTTCGGAGCAAACTCGCGTTTGCGCGCCGGTAAGTGAGAACGGTAGGGTTTCGATGATGGCCTTGGCGAGTTTGCCACCTTCTGCAACTCGTGCAGACTGCAGTTGCAATGTCCGCGCGCGTCGAGACAGCATCGAAATTTGGTGTGCGATGAGCTCCTCGCTTGCTAGACGGAGTTGTGCGGGGTGTCGTCCCTCAAGAATGGTCTGTGTGTTCACGCTGGCTGGCGGCTGATGCAACAGGGCGATAGCCTCTGCCATGGACGGCCCGTCCTTTAACCGTCCCTGAAGTAAATCGTCTGGTGGGTTCTGCGTGAGGTAGGTCAATGCCTGTCTAGCGAGATTACGCAGCGTGCTTTGACCCATGCCCTCGGTCGTTGGATATACAGGAGTCAATGCATCTTCCAGCGCTGTCTCTCGCTCACCCACCTGATATTCGGGATGTGCGAACTCCGGCTGACCTCCAACGAGGCGCGGTTGCCCGAAGAGGGTGATGATCTCACCCACCTTGAGTTGAAGAGCTTGTGCGCGGCGAAAATGAAAAAAGCGGAGCGTTGTGAGGCCGGTTCCATCGTCTACTTTGACGATGAGTGTAGGTCTGCGACCTCTGGCAATGCCAGAGGCGCTTATGGTTCCTCTGACAACGGCGTCCATGCCCTCACGCAGTTCGCCAATCGCGGTCCGGCGAGTTTTATCCTGATAGCGTAAGGGAAAATGAAATAGCATGTCTTCTATGGTGCGAAGACCCATAGCGTTCAGCTTTTCAAAAACCTTTGGGCCTACGCCCTTGAATTGCTGCAGCGGCAGCTGAAGAATGTCGGTCGGCACAATACGTTTCGTCTTGGTGGCCCAATGATAATAGCGGCATGAAGGTAGGCAGGTGAAGACTCCACAGATAATGGTAATAGGCTTTGGCGATCTGGCGCGGCGCTTGGTGCCAAAGCTGAGCGGCGTGGCGGAGGTCGTTGGGGTCTCTCGTCGACCTGAGCTACTGCCAGAGGGCGTCAAGGCGGTCTTTGGGGATTACACGCAAAGGGACACATTGGCGGACGCGGCTTCACTGACACCCGACGTGGTTATTTTTACGCCTGTGCCAGCAAGTCGTGATCTCGAAGGATATCAGCTGGGCTATGCTCAGGCGGCACGTAATATCTGTGAGGCGGGCGTTTTAACACATGCTGAGCGTGCCATTTTCGTATCATCAACGCGGGTTTACGCCGAGAAGGCAGGTGGCTGGGTCACCGAAGATTCGCCGCTGGCCGGCGGCGATCCCTTCGTCGACGCCTTGCTCGATGGCGAGGCTTGCTTCCGCCGTCACGCAACCACAACAGTATTGCGCCCCAGCGGGCTTTACGATGGTGCGAGGCCCATCATGCTCAAGCCCATCCTCGAGGGTCTTAAGTCCCAGCTGGGCTCTGGATACACCAACCGAATTCATAGAGAAGATGTGGCGGGCGTCCTCGCCCACCTTATTGACTTGCACATCAAAGGGGCTCGGATCCCCTCAACACTGTCTCTTAATGATAATGAGCCAGTGAAAGCCGCGGATCTAGAGGCCTGGTGTTTCGATCAGCTTGGCCGAGAACCGACAGGCGAGCGAGAAAATCAGCCGAGAGGCAATAGACGTATTAGCAACGCCAAGCTTTTATCTACGGGCTTCCAACTTCGTTACCCCACTTTTCGAGAGGGCTACCGCGACGCTTTGACGCAACACCGCTAAGGCTTTTAGATCGCGAGTATTGCCTCGATTTCGACCTGCACGCCTTTGGGTAATGCGGCAACTTGTACGCAGGCTCGTGCGGGATAAGGCTCTTTGAACGCCTCGGCCATCACCGCATTAACCGCCTGAAAGTTGGCTAGATCAGTAAGTGAAATATTAATTTTCACAGAGTTATCAAGTGACCCACCCGCCGCCTCAGCAATGGCGCTGAGGTTGGCAAATACTTGACGTGTCTCTGCCTCGATACCGCCGTCTACGACTTCCATTGTTTCTGGGTCCAACGGTATTTGTCCCGATATCCAGACGGTATTTCCTACTTTCACCGCCTGCGAGTAAGGGCCAATGGCGGCGGGAGCAGCGGCGGTAGTGATAACAGCTCTATTGTTCATGAGATGTGACCTCGTTAGCGGCGACTGCAGCGAACCACTTTGCGTACGCCTTCCATCACCCTGACGCGTTTCATCACGCGGGCGAGGTGGACTCGGCTGTTTAGCTGCAATTCAATGATGATGCTGGAAAAGTGTACTGACTCGTCTTGGGTCGATATACGCTCGATGTTGAGACCAATGGCACTGAGTTTTGTCGCTAGCGTGGCGATCATACCGCGCTGGTTCGCCATTTCGATACGAATAGCGACAGGGTAAGTGCCTTCGATTTGATCGTCCCATCTGAGGGGCATTAGGCGCTCAGGCTGTTCTCTCAGATCTGAGAGATTTCGACAATTCTCGCGATGGACAACCAGACCTCTGTCTGGGCTTAAAAAGCCTTCGATAGGGTCGCCAGGTAGGGGGCAGCAGCACTTCGCATAAACGAGTACATAGCCCTCGGTGCCTTTGATTTCCATCGCACTTTGGTCATTTTCGAGGGAGGCGCCTGCCTGACCTAGTAGATTGGCGGCGACCACCTGCGGCAACTGATTTCCAAGGGCAATATCGGTGAGGATATCGTCGTAGGCGCTATTGGGATAATGCGCACTGATGAGAGTCTCTAATGATTCGGTGGTGACCGCATCATCCGATTGCAAGGTCGTGAGAGCCTTCTCCAGCAACTTACGACCGAGTTCAACAGAGTCTTCCCGTTGCTGCTGCTTCAAGAAGTGTCTGATCTGCGATCGCGCTCTCGCGGTCACAGCAAAATTCAGCCACGACGGTGTAGGCCGACCGGCCTGGGATGTCACGATTTCGACGGTGACACCACTTTCCAGTGGCTCTGACAGCGGTGCGAGCTGATTATTGATCCGGCAGGCGACACAGCGGTTACCTACATCACTGTGTACCGCGTAGGCGAAATCGACGGCGCAGGCCCCCTTTGGGAGCTCCATGATGGCGCCTTTGGGCGTAAAGACATAAACCTCATCGGGGAATAGATCGACCTTCACGCTCTCAATAAATTCAAGCGAATTGCCGGCTGTTTGTTGCATCTCAAGAAGGCCTTGGACCCACTCTCGAGCGCGCATTTGAGGGATATTGGCATTGTCCTGCTGGCTCTTATAAAGCCAGTGGGCGGCAATCCCGTTGTTTGCCATGTCTTCCATATCGCGAGTGCGTATTTGGATTTCAATGGGGACGCCGTGCATGCCTTTCAGAACGGTGTGCAGTGATTGGTAACCATTGGCCTTGGGTATGGCAATGTAATCTTTAAATTCACCAGGGACTGGCTTGTAGAGCGAATGCACAATGCCGAGCGTTCGATAACAGGCATCAACGTCGTCGCAAATGATTCGGAAGGCAAAGATATCCATGATGTCGGAGAACGACTTTCGCTTCTCGCGCATTTTGGAATAAATACTGTAGAGGTGTTTTTCTCGACCGATGACTGCGCCCTGAATCCCCTCGCGCGACAGCGCTTGCTCTAGCTGCTCGCTAATCTGCTCAATTAACTGCTTGCGACGACCACGGGCCGCTTCCCTCGCTGCTTCCAGACGACGTGCTCGCATCGGGTAGAGTGTGCGTAAGCCGAGGTCTTCAAACTCCATGCGCACTTCATTCATGCCCAGTCGTGTTGCTATCGGTGCATAGATATCCAGCGTTTCATTAGCAATCCGTTTTTTCGCCTCTGGCTTGAGCGCACCGAGCGTCCGCATGTTGTGCAGCCTGTCGGCGAGCTTTACGAGAATGACGCGGATATCCCGGGCCATCGCCAGCGCCATTTTTTGAAAGTTTTCTGCCTGCTTTTGCTCGGCGCTATCGAAATCAACGTGCGTCAGCTTGCTCACGCCATCCACAAGGTCGGCCACTTCCTCGCCAAATTGCGTTCTGATGTCTTCCTTTGTGACACCCGTGTCCTCAATAACGTCATGTAGCAGCGCGGCCATGATGCTTTCATGGTCCATGTGCATGCGCGCCAGTACGGTAGCAACCGCTAGTGGGTGGGTTACGTATGGCTCACCGGTTCGACGCGCTTGCCCGTAGTGCGCTTGCTCGGCATAAAAGTAGGCGCGCTTTATGTCGTTGACCCGATCGGGGTGGAGGTAGCTAGCGAGAATATCCTCGAAGCCAGTAAACGACTGTCGCTGGTTGTGTGAGGGAAGAAGTTGAGGTCTGGAGGTTGTGTGGAGCCCCAGACGCCGGGTGACGTCGTTGAAAGAGGCTCCTAGGGCTTGAAGAGGTGTGGACACCGGTCCTTAAATTGCAGCTCAGAGCACGGGTGTTTCAAAGCTCGCCGCAAATTCCTCTTCAGCTTCCAGCTCGTGTTCGCGAGCCATAACGTCAGGCGTAATAAGACCTTCAGCAATCTCGCGAAGCGCAAGAACGGTTGACTTGTCGGACTCTACTTCTACGAGTGGATCTTTGCCGCCTGTGCTCAACTGTCGCGCGCGCTTCGCGGCCAACAAGACCAACTCAAAGCGGTTATCAACATTATCGAGGCAGTCTTCAACGGTTACTCGTGCCATCTTTGTTTCCTGGTGTGTAAACGGCCGCGCAGTATAGCGATTGCGCAGCGCGCTTGTCGACTGTGAAAGCGTGGCATTACCGAAGTAAATCGGCAATAACGCCCGTGAGCTCCCGTGATTGTATCTCCTGTGACAGCCTGTGAGTACGGACGATGGATTGAAGATCATGTAGTGCCGTCTCAAAGTCATCATTGAGTACAATGAAATCTGCCTCGCTGTAATGGGCTATTTCATCTCGAGCGGCCTGCATGCGGCCCTCAATAATCTCTTCGTTATCCTGTCCGCGATCGGTCAAACGACGACGAAGAGCTGTGGTAGACGGAGGTAGCACAAAGATGGAGATGGCCGTGTTTACAAGCGCCTTGACCTGCCGTGCGCCTTGCCAGTCAATCTCTAATATAACGTCGATGCCGCCTGCCAGCTTCTCTTGTACCGCCTGACTGCTAGTGCCATAGAAGTTTCCAAATACCTGCGCCCACTCGAAAAAGCCATTGGCGTCCCGAATAGATGTAAATTCGGATTCATCGACAAAGTGATAGTTGATGCCATCGGTTTCACCCGGCCGAATATCTCGGGTGGTATGTGAGACCGAGACCTCCAAGTTGGGGGTGCTTTCTAACAGCGCTTTCACTAGCGATGTTTTGCCCGCGCCACTGGGAGCAGAGATAACGTATAGCTGGCCTGTCGCGTGATCGTTCTTATTCAAGGTTCTGCACCTGTTCTCGCATTTGCTCGATCAATACTTTGAGCTCTACCGCCGCATTGGTCGTTACCAATGAAGTCGTCTTTGAACCAAGGGTATTGGCCTCGCGATTGAGTTCTTGCATCAGGAAGTCGAGCCTGCGTCCACAGGGCTCCTTTGAAGCGAGGGCGTCACTGATGGCCTGGAGGTGCGCGTCGAGGCGATCTAGCTCCTCGGCAACATCCGATTTATTTGCCAGGAAAACCAGCTCTTCCTCAAGTCGTTTGTCATCACTAGTAACGTCGATTGCGTTGATACGATCCATGAGTTTCTGTTGCTGGGCTGCTTGAAGTTCGGGTAGTTGGTCCCGGTAATTAGCAACGATGGCTTGGATGCCATCGCATCGCTCGGTTAGCAGCTCTTCTAGTCTTGCCCCTTCGTCCAGACGGTGGTTGCGAAGCGATTCGACAACACCGGGCATTACCGCAATGCACTCTTTATTCAGCGCCTCTACGTCGAGCTTATCGCTAACCCAGATTCCCTGGGTCATCAGTATGTCTAGGGCTGTAGGTGCTCGCGCATCGGGCATGAGCTCAATGACCTTATCAAGTGCGCCCTTCATTTCTGACAGTTTTTCTAGATTAATGCTGGCGTCCGATGACTGCTCGGCTCGCTCGAGCCGGATGGCCAGCTCTACTTTCCCCCTGACAATCTTATCGCTGACGATTTTTCGGAACTGCTGTTCTGATCGTTTGAGGACATCAGGGAGCTTGAGGGTGAGATCCAGAAACCGGCTGTTGACAGATTTGCACTCGATGGACAGGTTCCAATCACCCACGGTGATGGTCTGATTAGCAAATCCAGTCATGCTCTGCGGCATGTGTTTCTCCAAGGGCGTCGAAAGTCGCTAGTCTAACAAGTAGACTGCGCAGCGACACCTTCGTATTCGCGAGCAGTTTATGGACTCCAACACCACGCAACCCCTTGAGCAACGGCCGAGCGGTCGCCGACCTGATCAGATGAGGGAAATCGAATTTCACCTCAATTACACCCATCAAGCGGAAGGCAGTGTGCTGGCATGCTTCGGAAATACAAAGGTGCTATGCACGGTGTCAATTTCTGACGGCGTACCGCCGTTCCTGAGAGGTAAGGGACAGGGCTGGCTAACCGCTGAGTACGGCATGTTGCCGCGTTCAACCGGTACTCGAATGGACCGTGAGGCGGCCCGGGGCAAGCAAACTGGCCGAACGGTTGAAATTCAGCGCTTGATAGGAAGGTCTTTGCGAGCCAGCGTCGATCTGAAGGCATTGGGTGAGCGCACAATGACCATCGATTGCGACGTGCTTCAAGCGGACGGAGGTACGCGGACAACGGCCATTACTGGTGCCAGCGTTGCGGTAGTGTCGGCGTTAAACAAGCTGCAACGTGCGGGGGCCTTGAAGACGGATCCGCTGATCGACCGAGTTTGCGCTGTTTCTGTGGGGATGTGGAACGGTCAGCCAGTGGTTGACCTCGATTACCCTGAGGATTCCACCGCGCAGAGTGATATTAATGTCGTAATGTTGGCTGGCGGCGGATTGATCGAGGTTCAAGGCACGGCTGAGGATAAAGTCTTTACCCGCGCCGAGCTGAACAGATTGCTGGATCTTGCTGAGTCAGCATGTCAGACCTTGAGTCAGGCGCAACTAGAAGCACTTAGTCGCTCGTAGCGCTGCTAGCGATCGCTTTACAGCACAATGTCATAGTCGATCGTGACTGCGGCATGGCTGGAGAACGCCTCTTCACTCTCGATAACGGCCTGGGTGACGTGCGGTGCGAGGCTGTCTGAAATGATCTGGGTATCGGTTCGCACGCCGGGTCCGTCGTCGCCGTCTGGCCACCAAGTGTAATCGTCTGTATCTGTTTCCACTTCACGGAATGCGTCGCAATAACCCATGCGATAGAGCGATCCAAGCCAGTCGCGCTCTTCGTTACTAAATCCTGGAATGTCGAGGCGATTTCCCGACTCTTCTGCGTCGCGCGGCTGCCAGGCGAGCTCCCACCCTCCGCAAAGAATAAAGTCGCGCTTCTTGTTTCTGACTTTTTGCAGATGGGCGCCCAGTTGCTGCAGGAATCGGATCTTGAGCTCTTTGTCGCCACGCTCGCCCACGGCAGGTGGCACCATGATGCTGCCGATGCTGCAGTCGTCATAATCCGCCTGGATATAGATTCCGAGATGGTCGAAGTCCATGAAGCCGAGACCGAACATGATGGCTTTCGGCATTTTTTTGCAGTAAACCGCGACGCCATTTACCTTTGCATCATCATAATTATCGGCAAAGTAGGCGTGGTAATTCTCGGGGAAGAAGTCGTTTGAAGGCAGTGAGTATTCGGAGCACCGAGTGTCCTGAAAGCAAATCACGTCCGCATCCTGCTGAAATGCCCACGTCAACAGTCCTTCAGCGTGCGCTCGCTCAAGGCCATCGACTGCAAGTGACAACACTTTCATTTTTGTTTCCCGAATACTGAGCTTGGTATACTACGTCAGAACTTTTCATACTGAAATCTGTGAACAGGTTGATTCATATTATGTTCATAATTTCAGAGCGGCCGCTCACTGGAATATTGTATGCGCGCATCAGACAGTAAACGTCAATTTATCGAGCTATCGATCCGTTTCGGCGCATTGAAATTTGGTGAATTCACATTGAAGTCCGGCAGGGTCAGCCCCTACTTCTTTAATGCAGGCGTGTTTTCAACCGGCGAGGCAATGGCGACGTTGGGTGCCTGCTACGCCGACGCTGCCAAAGGCATCATCGATGAGATCGATGGACTCTTTGGGCCGGCATACAAGGGTATTCCTTTGGCAACTGCGACTGGGATTGCTTTGCAACAAAGCCATAACCGCGATTTATCGGTCACCTTCGACCGTAAAGAGGCCAAGTCGCATGGCGAAGGCGGGATCCTCATGGGTGCGCCGCTAAGCGGTAATGTGTTGATTATTGATGACGTGATCACCGCGGGAACGGCGATTAGACACTCGGTGGACTTAATCAGAAGCGAGGGCGCAACGCCTTACGGTGTTGTCATTGGTCTTGACCGGTGTGAGCGAGGTGCAGGTGAAACGTCTGCAGTGGAGGAAGTAAGGCGCACGCTGGGCCTGAAGGTTCAAAGCGTTATCACCATGCACGACATTATCGAGTGGTTATCGGAACAGCATGATATGTCGAAGAGCCTAGATCTTATGCATCAATACAGGGAGCAGTTCGGGGTTTAGGCGAGTTTCAAAACTGGCCGGGAGGGATATCTCTGACTAACGTAGCCGTCACTAAGGACCATTGCTCGTCCCAGGCTTGTGTCGGTACCGTTGCAAAATCCGACCGAACAAACTGTGCGATTCTTCCTTCCGCGAGCGCAAGTAGTAAATTGGCGGCACTGCTGACAGGAATGCTCGTGCGCCAACCCTCCTCGACTTCTGCCATGCGCAGGCATTGGCGCAGTTGCGTTTCTATCCTGTCATAGACTTGCGCAACCCGGCCCCGAAGTCTTTCATGCTCTCCGGTTAGCGCGTCTCCTGACAGAATGCGTGTGATGCCCGGGTTTCGCTGACAGAAAACGAGGAAGAGCGTTAGGATTTTTTTGCAGCGAATAAGCTGCTCGGACTCCTCGCTAAGTATCTGAGTAATGCGCGAAAATAAAGTCTCTTCGACAAAATCGATCAGCGATTCGTACATCCGGGTTTTAGAGGGAAAATGTCGATAAAGGGCCGCCTCAGACACGTCCAGACTGGCCGCCAGCTTCGCTGTCGTAATCTTACTTCCTGGGCTGGACTCAAGCATCGCCGCCAATGACTGGAGTATTTGCTCTTTACGGTCGCTTCGTCGTTGAGGCATAAGTTCCGCCGAATGTACTGGGTGACAAGTATTAGGAAATTGAGACGTTACCCATGCTCTGGTTAGTGATCAAGGTGCCAATGCCCTCATCGCTAAAGATTTCTAACAAAGTCGAATGAGGAACTCGCCCATCGATAATATGCGCGCTGGTGACGCCTGCTCTCACTGCATCCATCGCGCATCGAACTTTAGGCAGCATGCCGCCTGTAATCACACTTTGTTCGATTAACTCGTCAACTCTTTGGGTAGATAGCCCCGTTAGTGTTTTTCCCTCTCCGTCCATCAACCCAGTTACGTTGGTCAACAGCATTAGCTTTTCCGCTTTCAGTACTTCAGCAAGCTTTCCTGCCACCAGATCCGCATTAATGTTGTAGGTGCGTCCATCAACACTGCCGGCAACGGGGGCAATGACCGGAATATAGTCGCTGTTGGCTAGCATGGTTAGAATGTCCGTATCGACGCTTTCGACTTCGCCGACTAAGCCAATGTCTTCCGCACCGCCTGCGTCGTTCGCGCTCAGCGCTTTAGCCCGCAGGAGCTCGCCGTCTTTACCGGTAATTCCGACCGCTCTTCCCCCGTTTCGGTGGATGCTGTCGACAATTTCCTTGTTAACAGACGCACCCAGCACCATTTCAACGACATCTACCGTTTCTTCATCGGTGACACGCATGCCCCCAACAAATCGCGATTCAATGCCTAAGCGGTCAAGTAGTTTGCCAATCTGGGGGCCGCCACCGTGAACGACAATGGGATTCATGCCTACTAATTTCATCAGCACGACATCACGGGCGAAGCTTTCATGCAGCTCTGGGTCGGTCATGGCGTTACCGCCAAACTTGATGACCATAGTTTTGCCCGTAAATCGCTGAATATAGGGCAAAGATTCTGTCAGTACACGAGCAAATTGCTCAGCGTCAGTTCGGTTAAGAGACATGAAGTCCTCTATCGTTCGATATTGATGGCTCCCTCGTTAAGGCGGAGGCAAAATTGGGCCCGGATGCTTTCTCGCCAACATATCTGCCAGATGGCGCTCCAAGCATTGCCCGCATTCTACATCATCAATCAGCCTAGAACTTTGCTCAGCTCTCCAATAATCGATTTGGCGAGTACCCGCTTTGAAGACATTGGCAGAACAATATCTGAGTCCCTGCCAATGAGCACCCCTGCATTATGTTCGCTGTTGAAGCCAATAGCTTGATCGCTGACATCATTCGCAAAAATGAAATCTAGCGACTTACTCGCAAGCTTCTTGCGAGCGTAATCTTGTACGTCATGTGTCTCAGCGGCAAAGCCAACGACAAGTTTAGGCCTCGCCTTGCTGTCTGCTACCGAGGCGATGATGTCGGGATTCGGAACGAGCGATAGATCCATCGCTTCGATACCGCTACGCTTAATTTTCCGATCGGATACCGTCGTTGGTCTGAAGTCGACCACCGCTGCTGCACCGATAAAGATATCGGCTGTCGCAGCT
>DPGN01000001.1:3918-16348 GCA_003523185.1 Halieaceae bacterium | reverse complement strand
CCCGCGTTGATACAGGCTTCAGCGAGCGCATAACCCATTTTTCCGGAGCTTCGATTGCTTATGTAGCGCACGGGGCAGATGGGTTCTCGAGTTGGTCCTGCCGTTATCACCACATGCCGACCCGAGAGCGCGCCCGTACTGAGGTGCTCTGCAACTGCTGAGACGATGTCATCGGGCTCGAGTAGACGGCCTACGCCGACATCGCCACAGGCCTGACTGCCCGACGAGGGCCCCAGCATCGCAATACCTCTACTAACTAAGGTCTGAACGTTGTCTTGGGTGGCTTGCTTTGCCCACATCTCTTGGTTCATTGCGGGTGCGACAAATACGGGTGCGGGGGTTGCTAGTGCGCAAGCACCGAGCAGGTCATCGGCACGACCTTGTACCAGCCGCGCAATGGAATCCGCACTTGCTGGCGCTATCAGCAATGCGTCAGCCCAGCGCGCGAGCTCGATATGACCCATCGCGGCCTCCGCCTCCGTGTCTAGCAGATCGGTATGAACCTCATGTCCCGATAAGGCTTGTAGCGTTAGCGGCGTAATAAACTCGCAGGCGCCCTCTGTCATGATGACGCGCACATTGGCGCCCTCGCGAATAAGGCTGCGAGTCAGTTCAGCTGCTTTGTAGGCGGCAATACTCCCTGTAACGCCTACGATGAAATTATGATTAAAAAGCCGTGCCATATCTGATTAAAAGCTAAGACAGTAGGTGCCAAAGGTAGCATCCGACAGCACCTAATCATACCGGCGTCGATCGAGTATCTCAGGGGATTTTCTTCGTGGCAGACATATACAGGTCTAATGCAAAGCTCTCCTCTATTTACACAGGTGGTAAATCATTAAGCTGGGGCTCTGGGGTGGATGAGCAGATACCCATCAAAGGTTGGAGTTATGAAGGCACGGCTGCCAATCAGTCGGTTCTGGCGACGGTCACGCTAAGCCGCGTTTCCGGATTGCCCATCGCGGACACTACGCGGCTTTTGGATGAACAACCGGGCAGCATGCGGCTCGATAAGCTGATTCGAGGCTTGGCAAACGGCGATATTAAACACCCGTCATGGACAGACGCAGCCAGGGCTCGCTTGAACGCCTCAATTACCTTGCATTCACTTGCTGCTCAGGAGCCATTAAGACAGCCTTCACCAAGCTATGACTGGCGTTTATTTGAGTCGTTTATTGTTGCCGAGCTGTCCGGTGGGTCACGAGAGACATTTATGGCCTTGTTTCTCGACACGCACTACCGGCTGCTATCGGCTGAGGTGCTGTTCATGGGTAGTGTCGATAGCGCGCCCGTCTACACTCGCGTGGTAGCTTCTAGGGCGCTGGCCCACCAAGCAACGTCCGTGGTGGTCGCGCACAATCACCCCTCGGGTGTTCTTAAGCCGAGTCATTCTGATGTTTCGGTTACCGAGAAAGTGTCAAAAGCACGGATGCTTCTCGACATCCGGCTGTGCGACGATTTAATCGCCGCTGAAGGTCACTGCGTAAGCCTTAGAAACTTAGGTTTTGTGTAAGACTTCGTGTTGCTTACGGGCTAGGCCTTTGGTATCTTGCCGCTCCTTTTTTTGGTGGACAGACAGATGTCTCGAGTATGTCAAGTTACAGGTAAGCGCCCGATGACAGGAAATAATGTCTCGCATGCGAAGAATCGCACTCGCAGACGCTTCCTGCCTAACCTACACAATCACCGTTTTTGGGTTGAATCTGAGAAGCGCTTCGTTTCGTTGCGCGTGTCTCCCAAGGGCATGAGAATCATCGATAAGCGCGGTATTGAAAGCGTGTTGTCAGAGCTGCGCGCTCGCGGCGAAAAGGTTTGAGGAGTAGCGACTTATGCGTGAAAAAATCCGAATGAATTCAACGGCGGGTACAGGCCACTTTTACACGACAGATAAAAACAAGCGTACAACGCCTGATAAGTTGGAAATGAAAAAGTACGACCCTGTTGCACGCAAGCACGTGATCTACAAAGAAGGTAAGATCAAGTAAGTGCAAGGCTTGATAAAGACCCCGGCAGAGCCGGGGTTTTTTTTGCCTTAAATTAGTCGGGAGATAGATGTGCCTGAGTTGCCAGAGGTAGAGACAACGCGCCGCGGTATTGAGCCACATGTCATGGGCCATAAAGTCACCAACGTTATCGTTAGGGATCGGCGTCTGCGCTGGGCGATTCCACCGGGCTTCGAGCAGCAACTCGCCGGCGGGACCGTCGCTGGTACGCGGCGCCGGGCAAAGTATTTATTGATGGACTTCGATTCGGGCTGCCTACTCGTGCATTTGGGTATGTCTGGATCGTTACGAATGGTCGCTCCTGAGGAGCAACCAAGGAAACATGACCACGTAGATATTGAATTCGACAATGGCTTGATACTTCGATATCACGACCCGAGGCGTTTTGGCAGCATGCATTGGTTGTCGAGTGACTCCCATGCGCTGCTTGATCACCTGGGTCCGGAGCCACTCTCAGACGCCTTTGATGGCGAGTACCTCTACCAGCAAGCGCGCAGGCGAAGCAGTGCCGTAAAGCTCTTTATTATGGATGCCAAGATCGTTGTGGGCGTGGGCAACATCTATGCTAACGAGGCCTTATTTATGGCCGGCATCCGTCCTGATAGACCTGCGAATAGAGTCAGCAAAGCGCGTTTCGAAGCCCTCGCTACGGCGATCAAAGATGTGTTGGCAACGGCCATCGATGTTGGGGGTACCACGTTAAGAGATTTTGTTGGGGGCGATGGAAAGGCTGGCTATTTCGACCAGAGTCTTCAGGTTTACGGGCGTGGCGGGGAGCTTTGTTATCGCTGCAAGGCTAAACGCCTCAAGGAAATACGACAGTCAAACCGTGCGAGTGTCTTCTGTGGTGCCTGTCAGCGTTAATGGCTGAATTTTTTATTCAGCGCGTCGAGTACAGGCTCAGGTACAAAGTCGGATACATCACCGTTCATTGAGGCAATCTCGCGAATAAGCGACGATGAGATATAAGACAGTGTGTTCGAAGGCGTCAAAAAGAGGCTTTCGAACTCGGGATTCATGGCTCGGTTCATATTTGCCAGCTGGTGCTCAAATTCGAAGTCGGCCACCGTTCGGATGCCGCGCAAAACGCAATTGGAATCCTGAGCTTCGACAAACCGAATGGATAGGCCGCTAAACCCTTTGACTTCAATGTTGTGGAGATGGCTGAGCGATGCTTGCGTTAATGCGATGCGTTCTTCTGTAGAGAACAACGGCTGCTTCTTTGAGCTCTCAGCAACGCCAATGACGACGCGGTCGAACAGATTGGAGGCGCGTTCCACTAAGTCCACATGCCCTTTGTGGATGGGGTCAAATGTACCGGGATAGACAACCGTGTTTTTACGCATAGCAAGCATTCCTTACTGATCAAATGAGACTACACAACCCACTCGTGAAGGACAAACTCTACTAGCGGATGCCAACCAAACGCGATATCACTTCACCCGCTACTTTTTCTTTAATGATGGAGAGGTTGCAAGCTGGCAGTTCGTGGCCTTTGGGCGCCTCTATGTAGATCAGGGTGTCCGGGTGAATGCTGGGGCTTGTCAAAAGCCAATCCAAGGTGCCGGGTAACAGATGACTCGCGAAAGGCGGGTCTAAAAACACCAGATCGATCGAGTGGTCTAGCGTAATTGCTGAGCCTGAGTCTGCGAGTATCACGGTGGCTCGATCCTCGCAGTTCAGCGCCTGCACGCTCGATCCGAGCGCAGCTTGCACTTGTTTGTTGTTGTCGATGAAACAACAATTTCTGGCGCCTCTCGACAGCGCCTCAAAACCCAACGCCCCCGACCCCGCATAAAGGTCTAGGCAATGTGCGCCGGCTATGTGAGGTGACAGCCAATTGAATAAGGTCTCACGAATGCGATCTGGCGTAGGCCGCAACCCTTCGATCGAGGGAAACTGCAGTTTTCGTCCTCGCCAATTACCGCCGATAATTCTGACCTGATTGCCGAGCTTAGCGCGATGACTTTTGCTCATGAGTGCATTACCTAATGATAGACTGGCGTAGCATAGCGCTCATTGCCTTTGCTTGTTGAAACAAGGGTTAAATTTGGAATGAAGTGGTTCGGACGTAAGCAAAAAGGCGATCAACAAGATCAAGGTCAGGCTGAAGCAGATGTTTCAGCATCGAGCCAACCTGTAGAGGCCGATGACAAGGCGACTTGGTTTTCGCGGTTAACCTCAGGCCTTGGAAAGACCAGCAAGGCGCTGGTTACCGGTATCGAAGGTGCGTTGGGTGTAAGACCGACCATTGATGATGAGGTCATCGAGGCACTAGAGACCGAGTTGCTCATGGCCGATGTTGGTGTTGCCACCACGCAGACCATCATTGATCGACTGACCGCTGCCCATCCGCGGAAATCTGAGGTTAATGTCGAGGCAGTCATGGCAACATTGAAGCAGCTTCTTGTTGCTACTTTGGTTGAGACAGAGTCTGAGCTGGAGCTGCCGGCAGATGGCCCACTAGTGATTTTGGTGGTTGGGGTAAACGGGGCAGGTAAAACAACCACTATTGGAAAGCTCACGCATCGTTATCTGTCAGAGGGTAAGTCGGTCATGTTGGCGGCCGGGGATACGTTTAGAGCTGCCGCGGTCGAGCAACTTCAAACCTGGGGCGAGCGAAACAACGTACCGGTGATTGCACAGCACACGGGTGCCGATAGCGCATCGGTGTTGTTTGATGCGCTGACTGCGGCTCGGGCACGTAATGTCGATGTTTTACTCGCTGACACCGCGGGTCGGCTCAACAACAAGGCGCACTTGATGGAGGAGCTAGAGAAAATCGTCCGAGTCATCAAAAAGGCTGACGCAAATGTGCCTCATGAGACGCTGCTTGTTCTCGATGCCGGCACAGGCCAGAACGCCGTAGCACAGGCACGAGAGTTCGATGCCGCCGTGGGAATTACGGGGATAGCGCTGACCAAGCTCGATGGAACGGCAAAAGGTGGGGTGGTGTTTGCAATTGGTGAGCAGATAAAACGCCCCATTCGCTTCATTGGGATTGGTGAGGGCGTTGAAGACCTTCGCCCATTTGATGCCGATGAATTTGTCGACGCCCTCTTCACGGCGGCCGAGTAACTCTTATGGATGTCGTCTTTAACCGCGTTGGGAAGCGTTTTGGTCAGTGGGATGCACTGGCTGATCTCAGCTTCGAATTACAAAGTGGTGAGATGGCGTTTCTCACTGGGCATTCGGGCGCGGGAAAAAGCACCTTACTGCGATTGTTACTTCTCCTCGAACGGGCATCATCGGGCGACATCGCCGTTGGTGGCAGACCGCTTTCAAAAATAAAACCCTCAGGTATCGCGAAGTACCGGCGAGATTTTGGTGTTGTCTTTCAGGACCACCAGCTGTTGAGTGACCGATCTGTCTATCACAACGTAGCGCTCCCTCTGGAGATTGCTGGTTTCACACCGCGCGATATTGACCGTCGTGTTCGCGCGGCTCTCGATAAAGTCGGCTTGTTGGATAGGGAGCGGGCTAATCCAGACACGCTTTCGGGCGGTGAGCAGCAGCGTGTAGGCATTGCGCGCGCCGTCGTCGCCCGCCCTAAAATTTTGATTGCCGATGAGCCGACAGGAAACCTCGATCCTCAGTTGTCGGCAGAGATCATGGGCTTGTTTTCAGCATTTAACAGTGTAGGAGTCACGGTGATAGTTGCCAGCCACGATTTGGCACTCATCTCGCGAATGTCTCATCGCATTTTGACTTTGGATAAGGGAAGCTTGATCACGGTTGGCGATTCCCAGCGAGGTAGAGGCTGATGTCGAATCAGCAGTCAGCGGCTGGTATTGGCGTGGGTCCCCGCCCACCGATTAGCACCTGGTTCCATCACCATCGTCAGGCGGCGCAGGCCAGCTATGAAAAGCTGCTACAGGCACCGGTATCCAATTTTCTGACTATTTTAGTCATCGGCGTCGCACTTGCCCTGCCACACTTGGGGATATCGATTGCGACAGCTGTACAGGGCCAAATCGAGCAGCTGGATTCGCCTCCCCAACTGTCATTGCTACTCGATGGCACTGTGACCTACGAGGAGGCAGCGCGCATTCGGGAACATGTAATGCGTAAACCCGGTATCGCTGAGGTTAAATTGGTTGACCGAGATCGCGCGTTGGCCGAGTTCACGGCTGCCACTGGTTTGCAGGATCTCGTTGAGCGACTGAGCAGTAACCCATTGCCCCATTCATTGTGGGTATACCCTAAGGCGAATGTGAGGACAGCAGGTTTAGAGCAACTACAAATAGATCTGGGTGCGCTTACCGGTGTCTCACAAGTCATTCTTGACAGCCGTTGGCTCAAGCGGCTGAACGCATTCACGGATTTACTGCGGACAACGGCGTCTGTTTTATTTCTTGTCATGGCGCTGGGCGTCGTTTTAACCCTGGGTAACACCTTGCGCTTGGGCATTGAAGCGCGGCGAGATGAGATCGTAGTTATCAAGCTGATCGGTGGCGGCAATGCCTTTGCCCGACGTCCCTTTTTGTATACCGGGTTGTTTACCGGTGCACTCGGAGGAGTGATGGCGAGCTTTCTCAGCGGCCTTGCGCTGATGGCACTCAATGCACCGGTTAACCGCCTTTTCGAACTGTATGATCAGGTTCCCGCCGTACCTTCGCTTGTTCCGTCTGACTTGTTTGTGCTCATTTTGATGGGTGCTGGACTCGGCTTAATCAGCGCATGGTATTCAGCTCAACTCCATCTCACTCGAATTCAACCGAAGTAGGCTCTGCGGAACTTTTCCGCCAATTAGCACTCTCAGATGAAGAGTGCTAAAATCAGCGCTCAAGTGAGGAGTTTTGGGTATGACCGAGACAAATACTTCAGTTGCATTGACACCAAACGCCATTTTGAGCATGGCGCCTGGGGCCAATTTAGCAGCATACGTTCAGACCGTCAGCGCGATTTCTGTGCTGACGCCCGAGCGTGAGCGCGAATTGGCAGAACGCCTATTTTATGAGAACTGCGTTGACTCAGCACGTGAGTTAGTACTCGCTCACTTGCGCTTCGTAGTTCACGTGGCCCGCAGTTATTCGGGCTACGGTTTACAAGAGGCTGATCTTATCCAAGAGGGTAATGTCGGCCTTATGAAGGCTGTAAAGCGCTTTGATCCGACCAAAGGCGTGCGGCTGGTTTCGTTTGCTGTGCATTGGATCAAAGCTGAGATGCACGAGTACATTCTTAAGAACTGGCGTATTGTTAAAGTCGCCACCACGAAAGCTCAGCGCAAACTGTTCTTTAATTTGCGAAGCCAGAAGACCGGTACGCATTGGTTAACTCATGATGAGACTCTTGCGATTGCGGAGGACTTGGGTGTTGATCCTGCCGAGGTAACTCGGATGGAAAGCCGGCTTTCGAGCCGAGATGTCGCGTTTGATCTTCCTGTGGATGCAGACGAAGAGTCTGCTTGGCAGGCGCCTCAGCATTACCTAGAGGATCACTCTGACGATCCAGCACTTGTCGTTGAAGCCGCAGACTATGTGAGCCACGAGGAAAGCCAGTTGGCGCAAGCATTGTCAGCACTCGACTCTCGAAGCAGAGATATTGTTGCGCGGCGATGGCTTGCTGAGCCGAAGGCAACACTTCATGAGCTCGCTGACGAGTACGGCGTATCCGCTGAGCGAATTCGCCAGCTAGAGAATAATGCGATGAAAAAGCTCCGTACGGGGATGGTCGCTTAACCCAGCTCTAACATGCGGTCGTCTTTCATTGTTATCGCCTGCCTTTTGGGCTTGATGGCCGTCGCACTAGGCGCGTTCGGTGCCCATGCACTCTCCTCAAGTATTCCAGAATCACGCCAAGCTACTTGGGCGACGGCTGTCGACTATCACATGTTTCATGTTCTAGGGATGTTAGCGCTGGCGGCAGTGTTTCGAGGCGCACAATCACCCTGGGTAGTGAGAGCACAAACTAGCTTCGTTATGGGCATTGCCCTGTTTTCCGGGAGCTTGTACGCGTTGGTCTTGCTCGATATTCCTGCCTTAGGTGCCGTGACGCCTTTTGGGGGCTTGTGCTTTATGCTGGGTTGGCTCTGCGCTGGCCTAGCTGCTTTTACTAGTGACTACCCTGGCCATGAGTGACTCCGATTTATCACGTCGTATTCGAAGCTTTGTTATTCGAACCGGCCGCATGACGGATAGTCAAAAGGCTGGATGGGATATCGGATTTCCAAAACATGGCTTCACCTTGTCTGATAACCAATTCGATTGGCATTCGAGCTTTGACGTGGCGGGTCCACGAGTGCTGGAAATCGGTTTTGGCATGGGTGACAGTCTTGTTGCCATGGCCGAGCAAAACCCCGAATCGCGGTACCTCGGTATCGAAGTGCACACGCCCGGCGTTGGTAAGCTTTTGGCTGATGTCGAGCGATGCGGCATTCGCAATTTAAAGGTATTTTCTGATGATGCGGTGCAGGTGTTAGAGGATGTCATACCGGTCAACTCGGTTGATCTCATGCAAATCTTTTTTCCCGACCCTTGGCATAAAAAACGGCATCATAAGCGGCGTTTGATTCAGCCTGACTTCGTAAGCCTCGCGGTCTCTAGACTCGCCTCCGGCGGTCATATGCATCTGGCAACAGACTGGGAGCCTTACGCCGAACATATGATGGATGTGCTATCTGCGACGGAAGCGCTAGAGAATGTGGCTGGTGAGCGACAGTTTTCCCCTCGGCCCGAGTCCCGGCCTGAAACCAAGTTTGAACGTAGAGGCCATCGCTTGGGTCATGGCGTCTGGGACCTACTGTTCACCAAACACTGAGAGGTTGCTAGTCAAAGTACCGTCTAACGACAGCGCTCACCACTGAAAGCTTCTTTGTTAACAGCTCTCATTTGGGCGCCAATAAATTGTCTGACCCAGCGCTAAACAAATGCCTCGATGAGTGTGTCTAGGTATTGATAACCTCTAGCGGTGGCTTTGAGGTTGGTCGTGTCCCCTTCTATTAGCCCTCGGCGACGCTGCTCCTCCAAATTCTGGCGAACTACTTCTCGCGAGAGTGCAGTCCTCTTCTCAAATAAGGTCGCGTCAACGCCCTCCTTGAGTCTTAGGGCGTTCATCATGAATTCCGCTGGAAGATCCGATGGCTCAATGGTCCGCAATTGCGGAGAGTGCGGAGTGGTCAGAGGTGTCGCGAATTGTTCAAGGTAATGTTTTGGATGCCGCGTCCGATTGAAACGGTGCACTCCCATCGCGTCAGTCACTTTGCCATGCGCGCCCGCGCCAATCGCTAGATAGTCACCAAATTGCCAGTAATTGAGGTTATGAATCGATCTCTGTCCCGAGGCGCTCCACGCCGAGACTTCGTATTGTGCTATTCCTGCTGCATTGAATAGCGCCTCAGCCTTTTGCTGCATGGGCTCAATTAGGTCGTCTGTCGGCAATAAAGGTGGGGCTGACCAAAACGCGGTGTTGCGTTCAATGGTGAGCTGATACCAAGAGAAGTGATCGATTCCGTGCTCAATCCCGGTGCTAATGTCCTCCAGCCCGTCTTCTATCGTTTGGTCGGGGAGGCCATACATTAAGTCGATATTCAGCCGATCAAAGCCCGCCGATCGTGCCAACGCTATCGCCTTGCTGGCCTCATCTCCCGAATGAATTCGTCCGAGCTTAGACAGGTGCCGCTGGTTAAAACTTTGTACCCCGATACTGAGACGGTTAACCCCAGCGTGTCGGTAGGCGTCATACTTTTGGGCCTCTGCGCTACCCGGATTGCTTTCAAGTGTGATCTCGCAGTGTTCTGCTAATCGAAGTCGCTGCTGGATACCCTCTAGAATCCGCAGAATGGCATCACCTGAGAACAGGCTAGGTGTGCCACCCCCGAAAAAGATAGAAACGAGCTCGCGACCTCCGGCCCAGCCAAGTTGCTGATCTAAGTCGTTAAGAAGCGCGTCGATGTAGGGGCTCTCAAGTGAAGGATCAAAGTTCTCATGAGAATTGAAGTCGCAGTAAGGACACTTGCGTTCACACCAAGGAATATGGACGTATAACGCTAGGGGTATGTGCTTAATCACCGAGCTTGCTTGAGTAGCGGCTCAAGTGCCTTGAGCGCCTTGGCGCGGTGACTGACTCGCTGCTTGTCTTCACGGGCCATTTCGGCCGCGGTCGTTGTAGCGTCATCTGGAATAAACAGGGGATCATAACCGAATCCACCTTCACCTTTTGGTGAAAACCCAATGCTGCCATGCCATCGCCCCTCGGCAATGGTTGGCATGGGATCTGTTGCTGACTTTACGACAGCGATAACCGCCACATAAAAGGCGGCGCGGTCCTCGGCTTCCAAGCCCTTCATTTCGTCCAGAAGTTTGGTGTTGTTAGCGCTGTCACCCAGACCGGAATAGCGCGCCGAGTAAATACCCGGCGCACCACCTAGGGCCGGGACGACGAGACCCGAGTCGTCTGCAATTGCCGGTAAGCCTGTGGCCTCTGATGCATGCCGCGCCTTGATCAACGCATTTTCAATGAACGACAAGCCTGTCTCATCGGCATCAGTGACACCGTAGTCTCGCTGTGGCGCTACCGTGAGGCCCATATGGTGAAATAACTCAGAGAATTCGCTGAGCTTTCCTGCGTTATTGCTCGCTAAAACGAACGGCACGCAGCGTCACTCCTGACGCCACAATTGTGTTTTGAAGGTGTAGCTGTAGGTCTTATCGGACCCTTCGGGCGTGAAATTAAATTCAAAAAAACGGTACTCCCGATCGAGAAACTCAAACGGAATAAGGTAGTAGGTAGCCCGCCCTTCTCGCACCTCTTTTATTTTCATGTCTCCGCCTGTAATGAGGTCCCAGGTTCGCCCGGAAATCTCCATGGGCCGCCCTTCGACGTCACCTGCGTCAGCATCCCTAACGCTCAGAGTTAGCATGGCTTTGTCTTTGCCTCTTGGAATGCCGAATTGGGCAGCGATATCGGCCGTTAAAAAGGTGCTGTAGACAATGCTGTAATGCAATTCGAATTCATCAAATCGCTCTGATTGTTGAGCGCTTGCCAGTGTGGCCCATAGCAAGCAACAGACTGCGAAAAAGTATTTCATCGTCGGGTGATCCTGTAACTCGCAGACTTCGCAAACAGATTGGGCCAAAGCCGCGCTAATAGCCTTACGCTTGAGGACATGCGGCGTTCTACCACAACGATATTGAGGTCTTTACAGAGCGTTTCAAAGTCGGCGACCGTACAAAAGTGGATATTGGGTGTATCAAACCAGCTGTAGGGCAGCGCCTTGGTCTTTGGCATTCGCCCACTGAGCAGGAGTGATAGCCGAGATCGCCAGTGCCCAAAGTTAGGAAAGGTCACTATCGCCTCGTTGCCAATGCCAACAATTCGTTCAAGTACGGTGTGGGGCCGCTCGAGCACCTGTAGCGAGTAGGCAATAATCACTGCGTCAAAACGGCTGTCTTCAAAGTTCTGCAAGCCATCTTCCATGTCCTGCTGGATGACGCACAGCCCCTTGCTGACAGCGGCAATAATATTCGAAGGGTCAATGTCGACGCCGAGGCCCTCAACGCCTTTCTCGGTCTGCAATCGATCCAGCAGCTCCCCGTCGCCACAGCCGAGATCAAGGACCTTACCGCCCTCAGGTACCCAGGACACGATGGTGTCGATATCACCACGTTGCATCACGCAGCTACCCGTCCCATCCACGCGCTGAAAAGAGCGAGATAATTCGCATCGTCCAAGAGGAAGCCGTCATGACCTGCATCAGATTCGATATCCGAGTAGGTCACCCGTTTTTCCGCGGACAGCAATGCGTTAGCCATTTCTTTGGAGCGCGATGGTGCGAAACGCCAGTCAGAACTGAACGAGATAATTAAAAACTCGGCACTGGCGTCTCTCAGGGCTTCGGCTAGATTTCCTTGTCCGCGTGCTGACAGATCAAATCGATCCAGCGCCCGTGTCATTAACACATAGGTATTGGCGTCAAAGCGGCCGACAAACTGATTCCCTTGATACCGAAGGTAGCTTTCAACCTGAAAAACGGGCTCCTCGTCATCTTGTGGGTCAAAACTTCCCTGTCGTAATTCACGGCCGAAGCGATCGCTCATTTTGTCGCCGGACATATAGGTGAGGTGACCCACCATACGCGCCAGTGCTATGCCCTGCGCCGGGTTGGAAGCGGCCTCCAAGTAATTTCCATCGTGCCACTCAGGGTCTGAAAATATTGCCTGTCGAGCAATCTCATTAAACGCGATGTTCTGTGCTGTAAGACCTGGTGCGGCCGCAATAGCGACACAGTGCGATACCCAGTCTGGATACCGGACCGACCATTCCAGCGCCTGCATACCACCTAAACTTCCGCCAATGACCGCTGCCCAGTGCCGAATATCCAGGTGTTCAGCCAGTCGTTTTTGAGTTTCGACCCAGTCTGCCACGGTGACTTGCGGGAAGTGAGGCCCCCAGGGCTCTCCTGTCGCCTCGCATAGGCTGCTGGGCCC
>DPGN01000001.1:0-3676 GCA_003523185.1 Halieaceae bacterium | reverse complement strand
AGCGCGTGGCATACCAGCACGGCGTTGCTTCCGTCAGCAGAAAGTTCGCCGTAGGTCTCGTAGATAAGTTCGAAACCATCAAGTACCTCACCGGATTGGAGATACAGGGGCTCGGGGAAGTGCGCACGCTGCGGGCTCACTACGCCGACACTGTTTTTTAGATTGGTTTGCGTCATCGCTACTAGATTCCGATGACGAACCGCGGCATTCCCACGGCAACTGCCATGTGACCTAGCGAGACTCGTACAACGTTGAGCGCTATAAACAAAATAATCGGCGAGAAATCCAATCCTCCCATGGGCGGTAAAACCTGTCTCAATGGCGCCATGACAGGCTCGGTAAGCTCCCAAATAAACTCAACGGCGGGATGTGAGCTTTGCGGAGCTAAGAAACTCACGACGATCATCGCAATGACACTGTAGAAGATGATGCTGACCAACAGTCCTGCAGCGCCGAGTGCGCTCCAGATGAGTGCTTGCAGAACATTGAAGGCATCCAATTGACCCACTAGTCCGAGCATCAGCGCGATAAACACCACCTGTATGAGTATCAGTGCGAGCAGCGCGCCAGGGCTGAATCGATTGCCACTTGGCAATAGGCGTGACAGGGGCAGCACGATGACATTCGTCACGCGCCTGAGTGTCATTGATATGGGGTTGTAGCCACTCACCCCGCACAGCTGAGCAAGGAATCGCACAGCGATGAGGAGCATGGCAAGACTGAAGAGTGGCTGAACGATGGTCATGCCGATATCGGTTAATGCGCTGTTCATGCACCAAACTCCTTACTTAGTTCCACCGAGCGACGGGCAGCTGCTTGTGTTGCCTGCGCTACGATGCCTCGAATATCGGCTGCCTCAAAGGCCTGAATGGCTTGCTCGGTCGTACCCCCTGGACTTGTAACATTCTTGCGCAGTGTCGCCGCATCCTCGCTACTGAGACTAGCGAGCCGCGAGGCACCCAGCGCAGTTTGAAGGGCGAGTTTACGAGCACTCTCACTGTTCATACCAAGGGCAATGGCAGCGTCTGTAAGGCTTTCAATAAACAGGAAGAAATACGCCGGCCCACTGCCAGATATGGCCGTTACAACATCGAGGTCAGACTCGTTTTCAACCCAAACACATTGCCCCACACTCGACATGACGCGCTCTGCCAGTGTTTTGCCCTCAGCTGAACTCGCTTCTGTACTGGCGAATAGCCCTGTCATTCCTTCGCCAACGAGGGCAGGGGTATTGGGCATGCAGCGAATGATGTGTCCGGTGTCTGAAAGGCCCAGCAACGAAGACAGCGATTCAGCATCGATACCTGCAACGATCGATAGAACTAACGAGTGAGTCCCCAGTCGTCCCGCCAGGGGTTGCAGCGCGGTTTTTGTAATTTGCGGCTTGATGGCAAGCACGATTAAGTCAGCCAATAGCGCCTCGCCCGGAGCGCTATCGAATACATGTTCGATACCCGCTTGACGTGCGTTGTCCTGCGCCACGGCCGAGGGGTCTACCACGGCGAGGTTGGCGGCACTGAATCCACTATTGAGCAGCCCACCATAAATGGCACGGGCCATATTGCCACCACCGATAAAGGTAACCGTAGGTTGAGTCACGCGCTGTTTCCCCTGAAGTCGTTCCTAAGTATACCGCGCGCCGAAGATATCTGTGCCAATTCGGACCATCGTGGATCCCTCGGCGATTGCCGACTCCATATCCGCCGACATTCCCATCGATAGCTCCGTCATTTCTATGGGCAAGCCCTCCAGTTTGAGCAGATCTGCGATTCGTCCGAACTGCTCGCGTTGGCGCGAGAGTTCTGAGCACGGGGCTGGAATGGCCATGATCCCCCGAAGATCGAGTCGATCGAAGTTATGAACAGCGATCGCTAGCTCGAGTAATTCATCGCTTGAGACAACGCCAGATTTACTCTTTTCAACCGGCATATTTACCTGAATGCAGACCTTGAGCGGCGCTCTCTCTGCGGGCCTTTGTGCGTTTAACCGCTGGGCAATTTTCAGTCTGTCTATAGAGTGGATCCAATCGAAATGTTCCGCGACTTGTCGCGTTTTATTCGATTGTAATGGGCCTAGAAAATGCCAGGTAATGTCCAGATCGCTGCATTGGATGCACTTTTCGACCGCCTCTGTGACGTAGTTTTCACCGAAATCCGAAATGCCGGCATGAAATGCTGCTCGGACGTCCTCGACCGGTTTTGTTTTACTCACGGCGATCAAACGAATGTCACCTGCCACCCGATTTACCGCGTCTGCAGCAGAGGATATTCGGCTTTTGACCTGTGATATGTTGCTATGTAATTCAGTGTGATCCATGGTTGTATTTTACGTGGGTGTTTCCCCTGCAGAAACCACATAATGGTGGCTAGACCGTTAGTGGCTGTTCTGTAGCCAGCTTTCCAAAATGATCGAAGCGGCTAAATCGTCAATAGGGTGCGTTGCGTAATCGCCTTTATGCCCCATCTCACGGGCCCGCGACTTAGCTTCTTTGGAGCTGAAACGCTCGTCATGCAGTACAACGTCGAGTTGTAAGCGGCCATTTAACTGTCGTGCAAAGCGTGAGGCTTTATAGGAGAGTTCTGTGGCCTGCCCTGACT
Organism: Halieaceae bacterium; assembly: GCA_003523185.1. Taxonomy (GTDB): domain Bacteria; phylum Pseudomonadota; class Gammaproteobacteria; order Pseudomonadales; family Halieaceae; genus Luminiphilus. Next base: position 1,079 of record DPGN01000001.1, on the reverse strand, counting down.
CGTCGATCGGGTTGCCAACGACGAGGCTATCAGGCTGCCATTCTTCTATTAGCGCAACGACGGCGTCCCAATTGGGCTTGCCATTGTTGGCGGACAGAATCGTCAGTGGGCGGGCCTCGTTTGTCAGGGTGTTTCCAACCGCGACACCAATATTCGAAAGGCCGAAATCAAAGCATAAAAGCGTAGAGACTGAACTCACCTAGCTGTGACCTGCTTGCTGTGTCAGTAGGTGGATATCAATGCCAAGGAGTTTCCCCGCTGCGGCAAACTTTTCCGTCACCTGAGTATTGAATAGGACGTCTCGGCTTGCCGGCGTGGTCAGCCAGCTATTCTCTGCAATCTCCTGCTCGAGCTGCCCAGCAGACCAGCCCGCGTAGCCCAGTGTCACCACATGCTGATCAGGACCCGTTCCTGAGGCAATATCAACCAGCACATCTTTTGATGTTGTTAGCCAGACTTCATCATTTACCTTCAGCGTCGCGTCGTAGGTGACGCCCGGCGAATGAAGAACGAACCCCCGGTCCACTTTCACCGGGCCTCCCGCCAAAACGGCAACCTCATCGTGACTCAGTAGCGGCTGGATGTTCAGGTGCTCGAAAATATCGGCAAGCTGAAGATCTAATGGTTTGTTTATCACAATGCCCATCGCACCCGCTTCACCATGTTCACAAATATAGGTGACCGTGCTTTTGAAAAAGCCCGATTCGATGACAGGCGTTGAAATCAAAAACTGCCCTCTCAGCGAGTCGGTGGTTCGTTGGACATCCATCGTAGTAAAACTTCTTTCCTCAAGGGCGAAACTGCCACGTTCTGACGACCTCTAGTGTATCGCCTTGCGCGCTCAAAGCGGTTGGGAATGGCGGGTAAGGCGCCGCATCCTGGACCGTTTTTATCGCAGCGCAATCCAAATGGGGAAACCCGGAGTACTCAAGCACCGTGACGATAACCGCTATCGACTGGGGAGCCAGGGCTGAGATGAACAGCGGGGTTGAAATAGGAATGGCCAGCATGCCGTGCAGTAGCAGGGACACACCCGTTGCCACTGGCATCTTGCCAGAAAAGTCATAGATAACGTCCCC
>DPGN01000072.1 GCA_003523185.1 Halieaceae bacterium | reverse complement strand
GCTGTAATGGCAGCCGCTAGGGGAGCGTCCGTCATTCGCGTACACGACGTGGCCGAAACAGCAGATGCACTGGCTGTTTGGCAGGCGACTGAGGGGGAGTTGTGAGTCGAAAATATTTTGGTACCGATGGCATTCGAGGTCGTGTCGGCGACGCGCCGGTAACACCTGATTTTATGCTGAAACTGGGATGGGCGACGGGCAAGGTCTTCGCCAGTGAAGACGGTACCAAGCCAACGGTAGTCATTGGGAAAGACACGCGAGTATCGGGCTACATGCTCGAGTCAGCATTGCAGGCAGGACTGGTTGCGGCGGGTGCGAACGTGAAGCTGCTGGGTCCACTGCCGACTCCCGGGATTGCCCTTCTGACGCGAACGCAAAAAGCCGATGCGGGCATTGTGATTAGCGCCTCTCATAACCCATACTTCGATAACGGCATCAAGTTTTTCAATGGCCAGGGTAGCAAGCTCTCGGATGAGCTGGAGCTCCAGATTGAGGCCATGATCGACAGCCCAATGGTGACCGTCGACTCAGAGCAGCTAGGTAAGGCCAGCCGCATTGTCGATGCGGCAGGTCGCTACGTCGAATACTGCAAGTCGACTTTTCCTGATGAGCTCAGTCTGAAAGGCATAAAGCTCGTCGTTGATTGCGCACATGGCGCCAGCTATCACATCGCGCCTGCCGTGTTTGAAGAGCTGGGCGCCAAAACGGTTGTGATTGGCGCTACACCCGATGGCTACAACATTAACGATGGCGTGGGCTCCACGGAGCCCGCTGCATTGCAGGCAAAGGTACTCGAAGAGGGCGCGGATATCGGCATTGCCTTTGATGGTGACGGCGACCGGTTGCAAATGGTCAATGCAAAGGGCGAATTACTGACGGGCGACGACGTACTTTACGTACTGGCCATGCATCGCCTAGCCAATGGTGATTCTGATGCGGGGATTGTCGGCACGCTCATGACCAACATGGGATTGGAATTAGCGCTCGAGGCGGGTGGCCTTCGATTGGCACGCGCCAAGGTGGGCGACCGCTACGTAAAAGAGCTAATGGTTGCTGAGGGTTGGAGCTTGGGCGGCGAGTCATCCGGTCACATTATTTGCGGAGACTTGAGTACAACCGGTGACGGTGTCATTGCCGCCTTGCAAGTACTGGCGGCGGTCAGGGCCTCAGGTCAAAGTCTCGAAGCGCTTACGTCGGGCTTCAACCCCTTGCCTCAGGTCTTGGTGAACGTCCGCATTACAAAGGGCTTTGATCTGACGGCGCACCCCACGATTGCTGAAGCCTGCCGACGCGTTGAATCTGAGCTCAAGGGGAGGGGGCGTTTACTGCTGCGACCATCGGGAACCGAGCCCGTCATCCGCGTGATGGTTGAGGGGGATGATACGGTTGCCATTGATGCGCTTGCCGACGAAATCGCGAACGCTATTCGCCAGGCCGCATAACAAGATTAACCTTGCCCCTCGCGCGGCACTTGGGTAGACTCGCGCACCCTTGGTAATGACGTTGTTCGGTGTAAAAGCGTCAATTTCGGAGAGACACGTGAATCAAGTTATTTTGGTTGTCCATCTGCTGGTAGCGCTTGCGATCATCGGCCTCATTTTGCTGCAACGTGGCAAGGGCGCCGACATGGGTGCATCGTTTGGCGGTGGTGCATCACAGACGGTATTTGGCTCGTCAGGTGGTGGTAACGTGCTGACGTCTGCGACCGGTTGGTTGTCGGCACTCTTCTTCGCGACAAGCTTTGGTCTGGCAATGATTGCGGACCAGCAGTTTGCAGACACCGACGACCTTGGTTTTGAGGTTCCGCTCGAGTCGATCGAGGCGGCACCGTTGGCTCCTGTAGGTGATCTACCGCTTGCTGATGAGCCTTCTGAGAATTCTGGCGCAGACGATCTCCCGATCGACTGAAGCCAACACAGATTGCGGAAGTGGTGGAATTGGTAGACACGCTATCTTGAGGGGGTAGTGGCCTATGGCTGTGGGGGTTCAAGTCCCCCCTTCCGCACCATCTAACAAAAAAGCCCCATTAATAGGGCTTTTTTTGTGCGTCTAAAAAAGGGTCTTCGGTTCTTATTTTTTCGGAGAGCTTCCCAAGTTACGGGCGGAAAGCTCAATTACTCAGAGTTTGCGCTTTCCAACCGATCCCGGTGCTTCTCTTTGGCCAGCTCTTGCATGTCGGCGACAGAATCACTCTCATCGACAATTTCCTTACCGAGCAGTGTCTCCAGAGCGTCTTCCAAGGTCACTACTCCCGCGGTTTGACCGTATTTATCCTCAACTACAAAGAGGTGCATTTGGTGAGCGATGAAGAGGTTGATGAGTTTGTGCACGGACAATTTGTCTGAGACATAGACCACGTCGCGTCGCAATTCAGCGATGGTCGTATCACCTTTACCGGTTCGCTCAGCCTCATACAAGTCGCTGCGCAGCACATGACCCGTGACCGTATCAACCGAGTCGATGTACACCGGCATTCGGGAGAATCGACGAGACGTCTCGAGGGCCAAAGCGTCATTCACGGTGGCGTTTTCATCCAGCATGTGTACGACTGTTCTCGGTGTCAGAATGTCCCCGGTGGTGACGGAGCGCATGCGCAAAATATTCTGAAGGTAGTCGTTTTCCTGCGACATCAGAGCGCCGTGGCGGTGACCTAGCGAGGCGAGCGCCAGAATTTCCTCGCGAGTCACTGTGCTCATTTCCTTGCTACCCATGATCTTGGTCAGCCGAGTGGACACCCATACGAGTGGGTAGGTGAGACGCACCAACCACACGATGGCGTGTGCAGCTGGAATAGCGAGACCGCGCCAATACATTGCGCCTACTGTTTTGGGAATGATTTCCGAGAAATACAAAATTGCGAGCGTGAGCAATACAGCAACCAGCGTCTCCATCTCGGGACCGAAGACGATAAGTGCCTGAGCGCCCACACCGGCTGCACCCATGGTGTGGGCAAAGGTATTGAGTATCAAAATGCTGGCAAGGGATTCATCCATGCGCTTTCGCACTTTCTGCACGACGGCACCCGCGCGGGGCCTGTCCTGAGCCAGTCGTTCTACAAATGTAGGCGTCATTGATAACAGCACCGCCTCAAGAATGGAGCACAGAAATGAGACGCCGATGGCAATGACAAGATAAACAATGAGAAGCGTCACTGTGTATCTAAATCCCCCAAATTATCGGATGGTCTTTACTTTATAGCATAGTCGTCCGGCGGCGGCGGGGCTAAACGGCTAATGTGAGAAGCAAAATTGCCGCGCCCATGAGCGGGAATATCGTCAGTGCGGTTCCGCCAATTCGCAGCGGCATGCTCGATGTCATGAAGCCAAAACAGATACCGTGCATGAGTCTGCCCAAAAGGAAGGAGCCTCCAAGCACGTGTAGCGTCGTCGGGGTAACAGATGTCCCGGGTAGCGTTTCCAGAAGGTAGAGCAAGATCAGCATGATGGGCGCGTATTCCGCGAGATTTCCGTGAGCCCGAACCGCACGCTCGAGCATGTCGTCTGGAGAGGCCCCGAGGATTAAAAAAGCAAACATTGGATTGCCTCGCAATGCGATGACGCGCATCGATAGAAAGACAAACCAGAGCGTGAGTAAGCTGGCGTAGAGTGCTGTGATCATGAGAGGACTTCCCGGGACATCTTTTTCTATCACCATCGGTACGTGAAGAACCACAGGTCGGTTTTTATACCCTAATAACCGCGGGATGGTTAGACAAGCGCGGCGACTTTTTCCCCTAAGTGGCGCGCTGATGTCCACTTACCGCCGAATACACTGATCAGACGATCAGAAACCTCGATCTCGGAGTCTCTACTCGCAGAACTCATGTCACCGGGAGCCGCATCACGAGGGCGAACAATGGGTCTGACACCAGCAAAAGAAGATACGATATCGCTTGTCGAGAGTGGCTGAGATAGATGCTGATTTAGAATCTCCAAAAGATAAGCGCTTTCAGCATCGGTGCAGACGATCGGGTCTGATAAATCATGTTTTTGTTCAGTGGTGCCGAGCAGCACATGTTCCGCATCGAGCGGGATGACAAAAATAATCCGTCGTTCACCCGGCGCTTGCAGAACCAGTGCATGTGGAAACGATGCCCTTACGATGAGGTGCGAACCACGTACGTGGTCGATCGTAAAGTCGGACTCAATACGCGAATCCTGGAGTAGCTTTGCCGCCCATGGCCCCGCTGCGTTGATCACCCGGTCGAACTCGAGGGTCTGGTCCGCGGTATCGATGCGACCCTCGCGATACAGGCGGTCGATGCGCGTATTTTCGACGATGCTCACACCTTGCTTCCTTGCCTCGTCAATGAGGCATTGAATCAGCGGCTCGTAGTCCATCACGACATCACAGTAGCTCGCCCCACCGCGAAGGCCCTGAGGTATTAGATTTGGGAATACGTGCTTGAGATCTTCACTGCTGTGCAACTGACTGGTCCCAACAGAGAAGCGTCCCGCCAGCCACTGATAAATCAATGTGCCGGCGAATAGTAGCCATCGACCCCGCTTCGCCCCTTGGTAAACGGGGAAATAAAATCGCTCGACACGGGTTGCATTGGGGGCAAAGTGTAGCCAGCCGTCACGCTCGATCAGCGCCTCGCGAACCAGTCCAATGTGGCCTTGCTCGATATAGCGAATGCCGCCGTGAAGCATGCGAGACGACGCACTACTAGTCTGGTCAAAGGGCGTGCTCTCATCGAATAGCTGGACGTGGTGGCCGAGTGACGCGCAGGCGGTCGCAATGGACACGCCATTGACACCTGCACCTACCACCGCAACACGTTTTACTGACACCGCAGACTCGCTTATTTATCGCCGTAACACCAGGTTATGTCACAACAGTACCTCATGAACTGTTGCGATAGTGTTATCGACATGACAACGGGTCGAAATATCCTCGCGACTCCCCGATAAAGTTGCTCGGTCAGCCCTCAAGACAGGGCCACGATTAGTCACCAAAAAGTGGTAGAAAAAAGTCTAATTTCTGACACGATTTTTCTGGCGTTGCCCCCCATTTATGACGTTAAAATGACGGCCGATTTGAGGCCTTAACGAATAAGAGAGAAAGTCGTATGAGCGAGCGATCAGGACGGCGAAAAGGAGGCGGTCGCGCAGGTCGTCGTGAGGCGAGAGCCAACGCAGGACCGGCAAGCGCGCCCTTCATACGGCGAAAGATTCCCTACGTTGAAATTCTGAGTGAAGAAGGCCTTCAACTGATCGAGAACAATGCGGATCGATTACTCGAGGAAGTCGGCATCGATTTTCTTGACGACCCCGAAGTAACAGAACTCTTCAGGGCGGCGGGTGCTAGTGTTGACGGAACTCGTGTGCGCTTTCCGCGAGGTATGTGCCGAGAAATTATTCAAGCTACTGCGCCCTCAGAGTATGTCCAGCATGCGCGCAATCCAGAGCGCAATGTCACGATCGGCGGCAAGAATACGGTGCTCGTGCCAGCCTATGGTTCACCGTTTGCTCATGATTTGGATAACGGTCGACGCTATTCGACCATTGAAGATTTCAGGAATTTTGTGAAGCTGGCCTACATGGCGCCTGGCATTCACCACTCAGGCGGAACCGTATGTGAGCCCGTGGACCTGCCGGTTAACAAGCGTCACTACGACATGGTCTACAGCCATTTCAAATACAGTGACAAGCCATTGATGGGTTCTGTAACACACCATCGTCGCGCACAAGATTCAGTTGATATGGCAAAGCTTGTGTTCGGTGACGAGTTCGTCGATCAGAACTGCGTATTTACTAGCCTGATTAACGTGAACTCGCCCTTGGTATATGACGGGACCATGTTGGGGTCGTTGAAGGTCTACGCAAGAAACAACCAATCCTGTGTGGTATCGCCATTTATTTTGGCAGGTGCCATGTCGCCTGTGACCGTCGCTGGTACTTGTACTCAGATTCTCGCGGAGGCGATGGCCGGTATCGCGCTGACACAGCTCATTCGGCCCGGGTGTCCGGTTGTTTTCGGAACGTTTGCGGCAGCGGTGTCGATGGCGACGGGCGCACCAACGTTCGGCACGCCAGAGCCCAGCCAGGTCATTTACGCCACTGCGGCGCTCGCACGTCGACTCGGTGTGCCATATCGAAGTGGTGGTGGCCTATGCGCCTCGAAACTGCCCGACGCACAAGCGGCTTACGAGGCGGCGAACACCCTTCAAACGGCTGCTATGGCAGGTGTTAACTTCATGCTGCACACGGCTGGCTGGCTAGAGGGTGGTCTTGCAGTGGGCTACGAGAAATTTGTCATGGACTGTGATCAAGCAAATATGATCGCGGTCTTGCTCGAGGGGATGGATCTCTCCGAAAACGCCCAGGCAATGGAGGCATTCCATGAGGTGGGTCCGGGTAAGCACTTCCTAGGTTCTGCACACACATTGAGCAATTTTGAATCGGCGTTCTATCGTTCAACTATTGCCGATAACAACAGTTTTGAGCAGTGGTCAGCTGAAGGCAGCTTGGATGCAGCGCAGCGGGCAAACGGCGTATGGAAACAAATGTTGGCGGACTACGAGCCACCGGCTCTGGATCCAGCCATTGATGAAGCGCTACTGGATTTCATGGCGCGTGAAAAAGCATCATTCGCCGATAGAGACTACTAGGCGATTAGCACGGAGACATCAGTAATGTCCGATGAAGAAGACATCATCCTTTCAGAGCTGTCCGATGAGGACCTAGTGCTACAGATGCACGACGACCTGTATGACGGATTGAAAGAGGAAATCGTGGAAGGCACGCAAATTCTCCTCGATCGTGGCTGGACCGCTGAGCAGGTGCTTGGAAAGGCGCTGGTCGATGGTATGACGATTGTCGGTATCGACTTCCGGGACGGTATTTTGTTCGTGCCTGAAGTGTTGCTTGCCGCAAATGCCATGAAAGGTGGTATGGCTATTCTTCGACCCTTGCTGGCGGAGACTGGTGCGAAGCCAGTGGGCACCATGGTCATCGGTACCGTGAAAGGCGACATCCACGACATTGGTAAGAACCTCGTTGCCATGATGCTCGAGGGTGCGGGCTTTGAGGTCTACGACATCGGCATCAACAATGCTGTTGAGGATTACATCGCGGCGCTTGAGCGTCATAAGCCAGACATCCTCGGTATGTCCGCACTGCTGACCACAACCATGCCTTACATGAAGGTTGTGATTGATGCGTTGAAAGAGCAGGGCATCCGGGATGACTACATTGTGATGGTGGGTGGAGCGCCACTTAACGAGGAGTTCGGCGAGGCCGTGGGCGCTGACGCTTACTGCCGAGACGCGGCTGAGGCTGCGACCACTGCCGTTCGCTTAGTTGAAGCGCGTCGACTCGCTCAAGCCTGATCCCACTTGGGGCGCTTACTAGTCATTGGCTGTGGCGCCCTCGCGGAAGAGCTTTCAGCGCTCAAAAGAGCCAATCAGTGGACCGCGCTTGATATTAAGTGCCTTGATGCGGCATTACATAATCGTCCCGAGCGAATAGCCGACCGGCTGGAGTCGGTACTAGCGCAACATCATGCCGAGTACACCAATATATTGATTGCCTATGCCGACTGCGGTACCGGTGGTGCCGTTGATCGCGTTGCGCAGCAGTTCAACGCCCAGCGGCTACCGGGGGCTCACTGCTACGAGTTCTATGCAACCAGTCCCGTGTTTGAGGCGCTCGCAGAGGCAGAGCCAGGGACTTTTTATCTGACAGACTTTCTCTTACGTCACTTCGATCGGTTGGTGATTGAAGAGATGAAACTGGACGAGCACCCGGAACTAGAGGAAATGTTATTTGGTCGTTACCGTAGGGTGGTGTATCTGGCCCAGGTTGACAGTAGTGAGCTTCTTGACCAGGCAGAGCGGGCGGCTACGCGATTGAAGCTACCTCTAGAAGTGGTAACAACGGGCTACGGCTTGTTAGCGAAAACGGTTGAAGAAGAAGTTATTCGTGTCATCGCCTAATGTGCTTTGATTGGCGTACAACAGAGTGAGAAGCCATTAATCCCGATTCACCTCAACCTCGAACCGATCAATAAGGAAGATTAACAACGTGCAAAGAATAGATGTCTTATGGAGAGATATTCCTTCCCAGGTTCAGATCAAGCGCGGGCGAGAGCGCGGGAAGTACCTTCTGGAGCACCGGTTTCAAGCGGCGATAGATCGCGCTGCAATGCGCGCGGGCAAGGGCGGCAGTGATGCTTATCTCGAGGAATGGCGACGGATAACAACATCAATAGAGTCAGATCTTTCTCCGCAAGAACTGGCCGAACAAATAGGAAAAATCCTCGAAGCGGAGGTCAGTGACGAGGCGCTCAAGGCCATGGTTGCAAATAAAGGTTTCAACGACGCGAATTAACTTGCATCCGACTCTATGAGGCGTTAAAAAACGCGCCTAAATTCAATCATCGTATTCGGTCGAGCGGTAAATACACGAGCACATGGCTTACAATAACTAGTGCACGACAATAGCGGTTTTGGTCGTGCAGGAGACACTCATGACCACCACTATTATCAGCTCGGCCACCAAAGAAGTTCGCATCGGTTTCGATCAGCCGTTCGTTGTCATTGGTGAGCGCATTAACCCAACTGGGCGAAAAATTCTCGCCGAGGAAATGAAGAACGGGGACTACAGTCGCGTGGAGGCTGATGCATTGGCTCAGGTCGCGGCAGGCGCCCAGATGTTGGATGTGAATGCAGGTATTCCGCTGGCGGATGAGCCTCGCATCCTGGCTGAAGCAATACAGTTAGTTCAATCAGTGACGGACGTACCACTGAGCATCGACTCCTCGATTGTTGAAGCACTCGAGTCCGGTCTCGCGGTCTACCAGGGCAAAGCCTTGGTTAACTCGGTTACGGGTGAAGATGAAGTTCTCGAGCGCGTGCTTCCGTTGGTTGCCAAATACGGTGCTGCTGTTGTTGCCATTTCAAATGATGAGACCGGCATCTCTGAAGATCCCAATGTGCGTTTTGAAGTGGCTAAGAAGATTGTTGAGCGTGCCGCTGACTATGGAATTTCTTATCAGGATGTGGTCGTTGATCCGTTGGTGATGCCAATTGGTGCTATCAATCAGGCGGGTGTGCAAGTGATGGAGCTCGTGCGGCGACTGCGCACGGAGCTCAAGGTCAACACCACTTGCGGCGCTTCCAACGTCAGCTTTGGTTTGCCCAACCGAAATGGCATCAATGCGGCATTTCTGACCATGGCAATGGGCGCGGGTATGACTTCGGCAATCACTAGCCCATTGCATGCCGAGGTGATGCAGGCGGTTCGAGGTGGCGATGTCATGATGGGCCATGACCCAGATTGCGCGAATTGGATTAAGGCGTACCGTGAGCCTGCCCCGGAGGGAGCTGGCGGCCGTCGTGGTCGTGCTGGGCGTCGCCGAGGCTAACGCGTAATACGTGTCTAGCGAGCAGGTCAAAGTTCTTTTTTTACCATCGGGTAAGCGCGGCGAATTTCCGAAGCACACCCAATTGCTCGACGCTGCCCGCACCTTGGGCGTGGATATCGATTCGGTCTGCGGCGGTAGAGGCCTGTGCGGTCGCTGCCAAATCTCCTGTATGTCGGGTACGTTCCAAAAGCACAAGATGACCTCAAGCCCAGCGCATCTGTCGCCTCTGGTTGCCACCGAAATAAAATTTAACGAGCGCAAGGGCCCATTACTCGAGGGACGGCGGTTGAGCTGTCACGCCGAGTTACTCGATGACGTGATTATTGACGTACCGCCCGAGAGTCAGGTGCACCGTCAAATCATCCGCAAAGATGCCGAGCATCGGGATATCCAGCTCAATACCGCGACGCGCCTCTATTTCGTGACCTTGCCAGAATCCTCGCTGGAAGATGCGCGGGGCGAAGCGAAACTGCTCATGGCCTCGCTGGAGTCCGAGTGGGGTTTGACCGACCTTCGCATTGAAACCAGCGAGCTGGTAAAGCTGCAGGTGGCACTGGCATCGGGTGACCGAGGTATCACGGTAGCCGTTTTTGAATCAACACAGATTATTGGTGTCTGGTCAGGTCTCTTCGACGCGCCCCGTGGTGTGGCGGTTGACGTAGGCTCCACGACCGTCGCTGCACACCTATGTGACCTGGCCACAGGTGATGTGCTGTCATCGGCCAGCGTTATGAACCCGCAGATACCGTTCGGTGAAGACCTCATGAGTCGCGTCAGTTACATCATGATGCACCCCGAGGGTGCTGAGGCAATGAGCTCCGCCATTCAAACAGCGCTGAGCAAGCTTTTTGCAGAGCTGACCGAGCAACTGGGTGAGACGACCGACAATATTTTAGAGGTCTCATTGGTTGCCAATCCCATCATGCACCATTTGGTTTTGGGCATTAATCCAATCAATTTGGGGGGCGCACCGTTTGCTTTGACCGTCGACGAGGCCGTCACTCTGAAAGCCCGTGATCTCGGCCTCGATACCCACAGCCAAGCACGGTTATTTGTACTGCCTTGTATTGCCGGACATGTGGGCGCTGACACGGCAGGGGTCATCCTCGCCGAGAGCCCTGACAGTGATGAGGCGATGAGTCTCATCGTCGATGTGGGCACCAATGCCGAGATTGTGCTTGGTAATAAAGAACGACTTCTGGTGTGCTCGAGCCCAACTGGCCCCGCTTTTGAGGGCGGTGAAATTAGCGCCGGACAGCGTGCTACTGCTGGGGCAATCGAACGCGTGCGAATCGATCGTGAGACGCTAGAGCCAAAATTCAGAGTGATTGGTTCCGAGCTTTGGTCAACTGAGGCGGGTTTCGCGGATTCGACAAAGGAACTCAATATCACTGGCATCTGTGGCTCGGGCATTATTGAAGTCGTCGCGGAGATGTTCCTTGCAGGTATTGTTTCGGAGGATGGCATCGTTGATGGGGCGCTCGCTGAGCGCAGCTCACGCGTCCGATCTCACGGAAGAACCTGGTCCTATGTGCTTCATTTTGCAGAGGATGAGACCCAGCGCGATATCGTCGTGACTCAGAATGATGTGCGCCAGATTCAGCTAGCGAAGGCTGCGCTCTATGCCGGTATTAAGTTGCTCATGGACAAGATGGGCGTGTCAGCAGTCGATCGTATTCGTCTCGCAGGTGCCTTTGGTAGTCACATTAGTGTCGAACACGCCATGGTGCTGGGCCTGATTCCCGACTGTGCTCTTGATCATGTATCCTCTGCGGGTAACGCGGCGGGTGTTGGCGCTCGCATAGCGCTTCTTGATCACGAGGCCCGTAGCGCTATCCAGCAGACGGTGAACCGTGCCGAGCGAATTGAAACAGCAACGGAATCTGACTTTCAGGACTACTTCGTCGCGGCCATGGCATTCCCTCACAAGACGGATCCCTATCCACACTTGTTTTCCGCGGTAGAGCCGCCATTGAAGAAAGTGGTCGAGCAAACTGACGGTCGACGGCGTCGACGGCGCTCTTAATTGACGGCCAGAGCTAGTCATTAGCTGTCAGTGAATAATCCATCACACTGCGGATACGCGACTTCTAAATCGGGCCACGATATCCGGCCAAAAAAAGGAGCCCGTAGGCTCCTGTTCATAGACTTCAGCTTTTCGGTCGCTCGTTTGTTGGATCCAACAGCGCACCGTAACCTACCTTCATTACTTTGGCTTCATAGTGCTCGCCAAAGTACTCGATAAGTACGGTATCACCTTCTTTCGCCCTATCTGCAGGCAGATAACCCATGGCAACATTCACACCGAGACTGGGGCCGAACGCCATACTAGTGGTGTAAGACCGACGACCGTGCGAATCGATGATGACTTCTTTCGACGCTGGGTCGAGGATGGGCCAGTTACCAACGGGGTAGCGCACGACGCCCTTACTGTCGGTTGTGTCTTGCAGAATAAACGTGCAGAGGTAGGCGGCTTGCTCGTCTAGCTCGCGCTGTTGCACATAGGCCTCTTTACCATGGAAGTCCGCAGCCTTGACCTTGGGTCGAGCTAGACCGGCCTCATACAGATTGTACTCAGTCTCCAAGTCAGCATTTTGGAGACGCAAACTCTTTTCGAGTCTTCGGCTGTTAGCGTAGGTCTCGATACCCACGGGTGTTACCCCGAGCTCAAACAATGCATCCCAGATAGCCAGGCCATCGGAGAATGGGAAGTAGAGTTCCCAGCCTTGCTCGCCAACATAGCTGATACGGAAGGCCCAAACCTTGACGCCGCAGACTGTGATTTCCTTGGTCGTCGCGAATGGGAAAGCTTCTTTAGAGATGCTCTCAGGGTCATCCATCAGCTTGGCGAGCGTGACTCGCGCCTCAGGTCCCCACAGCCCCAGAGTCGCTAGCTCTTCGCTGCGATCATGGAATGTGACGTTAGCGAAGCCCTTGCGGTCACTCATATCACGCATCCAGATGTAGTCACGGTGACCGGTATCACCACCGCATACCACTCGGAAGCAGTCTTCCGCGAGCCTGATGATTGTGAGGTCAGACCGGATACCGCCCGCGTGATCGAGGAAGTGTGTGTAAACACCTTTTCCGATTGCGGTGTCCGCACCGACCTTGGCCACAGAGAGGTATTCCATCAGACCTTCAGCGTCGGCACCTTCGACATCAAAGATGGCGAAGTGCGAGAGGTTGATCATGCCAACGCCGTCGCTCAGTGCTAACTGTTCCGCATTGGAGACCTCCCAGAAGTGACGGTTATCCCATTCAGCTTCTCTCGTTGGCACCTGATCGCGATACTTCGTCAGCAATGTCGCCTCGTTGGCCGCGTAACCGTGCGCTCGCTCCCAACCGGCAACTTCCATGAAGTATCCGCCCAGAGCTACTTCTCGCTCATAAAAAGGGCTGACGCGCATGCCGCGTGATGTGGCGAAAGGTTCGCGTGGGTGAACCGCAGGGGTATATATCTTTTGCGCAGACTCATAGCATCGGCTGCGGACGTAGTCATCGCCCTTCTGGATCGGATAATGACGCGCAGAATCGACGCTGTGAATATCTTGCTTCGTGCGCCCATGCGTCATCCACTCAGCGAGCAACTTACCTGCGCCAGGGCCCTCTTTGACCCAAACTGCCTCACACAGCCAAAGGTTTTTGACCTCGGTTGATTCTCCGATGATGGAGCTGCTGTCCGGAGTAATAGAGAGTAGTCCATTAAACGATCGCCGCTCTTCCCAGCCAAGCTCTCCAAGAACAGGAGTCAGCTCGATCGCTCGCTCAAACGCTTCCATCACCTGATCGAGCGTCATGTCGCGCATCGAGGGCGAGAGTCGTGCCTCTCCGGGTTCTGCGATGTCAGTTGGGTCTACCAGTCGAGGCTCAAACGGCTCGTAGTAGCCCCACTCCAACAGGCCTCCTTCCGGAGTGGTGGGGTCTCCCGTATCTCTAACGTAGGCTGAGTTGCCTTGGTCACGCATCAACGGGTAGACGATGTCCTTACCCGTTCCCTCGAGGTGATCCCAAGGTCCAAAAAACAATAGTGGGTGCTCAAGAGGTATCAGCGGCAGTTTTACGCCCGCCGTCTCAGAGACCAGGTTGCCCCAAATACCGACACATAGGACCACGTAGTCGGCCAGAATCGTGCCTTTATGGGTCTCAACTCCCTTGATCTCGCCGTCTTCAACAATAAGTTTTGTGGCGGGGGTGTAGGCAAAGGCTTTTAATTTGCCCGAGGCTACTGCCTCATCAACTAGATCGCCGGCCACTTTCTGCGAGCGAGGCGTCACAAGACCGGCATCGGGGTCCCACATGGCACCTTGGATTTGGTCTTCCTCTAACAGTGGGAACTTCTCCTTCGCCTCAGCCGCAGAGATCATGTAAGCGTTGGTACCAAAAGCTTTACCTGACCCAACCTTCCGAATCAGTTCTAGCATCCGTTCGTCATCGTCTTTGCGGGCAACTTCGAGACCGCCGGTCTTTATGTAGTTACCGCGCTTTGCATAGAACTCTCGGCTGTAATTAGTGATTTCGACATTCAGCTTGTCGTGAGACGTCATGTAGCAAAAGTCTGATGCGTGGGATGTCGAGCCGATATCCGTTGGAATCGCTGACTTTTCGAGGCCTACGATGTCGTCCCAGCCTTCTTCAATCAGGTGGTGAACCACCGATGCACCGACGATACCGCCCTGCCCGATGACAACGACCTTGGCGTGTTCTGGTAAAGCCGCCATGAATGTCTCCTCTCGCAAATTATTCTTGTCGACAGGCGCGGAGTGTATGCCTTGTGGGCTTCAAACGAAATAGATTCGGTCTCGATTTGGCGGTACTTTTTGACGCATTAATCGACGATTACCCCCCACGTGTTAGCCTTGCGGTTATAGACACGAAATCGCCTGCTTTCTGTGCGTATTTTTGATGCTCTCTATGACGATCTGTGTGACGGTTTGAGAGTCTGTTTGTCCGATTAAAGGTGCCTCTATTTCTGATGGAAAACGCAAGCCTTACCGCCATCGCCGGAATTACCGCCGGGCATGTCACAGATGAATTGAATATGACAGGTGTCACCGTCGTGCGCTTTGCCGGCGACGGCGCGAGAGCTGCCGTTTCTGTGCAAGGAGCGGCGCCGGGAACACGTGAGACCGATTTATTGGAGCCCGGTAATTTAGTCGAAAAAGTTCATGCCATTGTCCTGACTGGAGGCAGCGCCTACGGCTTGGATGCGGCGTCAGGTGTTATGGCGGCGCTCGAGGAGGAAGGCGTTGGATTACCCGTTTCCGAAGAGACGGTTGTTCCCATCGTGCCCGCGGCCGTCTTGTTTGATTTGAACGTAGGGTCATCGAACGTAAGACCCGGCATTGATTGGGGTTATAAGGCTGCTCAGGAGGCGAATAATTCGCCTATTGCATCTGGCAATGTCGGCGCAGGAATGGGTGCGACAGTTGGCAAGCTGTTAGGTCCCTCCCGGGTAACAAAGGGAGGCTTGGGTAGCGCGCGCGTTGACCTGGATAATGGCGTCGTTGTTTCAGCACTCGTGGCAGTCAATGCGGTGGGTGAGATTGTCGATACCGTCACCAATACCGTTGTCGCCGGGATCCGGGCAAACGATGTTGGTCATTATGACTCGGCCGTTGATGTAGCACTGGGGAGCACTGTAAAAGCACCGGTTGCTGGAACCAACACCACCTTGGGTCTGATCGCGACTAACGCAAACCTGAGTAAAGTTCAGTTAAAAAAAGTAGCCGAAATGGCACATGATGGGATGGCACGGGCAATCCGGCCCATTCATACACAGTTCGACGGTGATACCGTTTTTGCTGTCTCTATGCCGAGCTCTGCGATTGAAACCACCGCAGACGCGGATGCCCAGCTAAACAGCATTGGCATCGCAGGAGCGAAGGCACTTGAGCTCGCCATTGTTGATGCGGTCCGCTCCGCCAAATCAGTTGGCGATGTCATTGCCTGCTGCGACTGGCATAACGACTGAGATACGCTCACCAAGCCTGGGGCGAAATTGCTCGATACCTTGGCGTTACAACCTCAAAGAACCCGGTTTGCGCCGGGTCCCAGCATTCGTCACAGACGCCCCTTTTTTGTGCGTTTCTCCCTTGACGCGGCACCCCTGACTCCCTAGACTCTCGCCCCTCAGTCGCGGGACCCTTGGCTTTAGACTCAGGGTGCCGTGTAAATGCCTTCAACGACACAGGCGTTGATACAAGGGGCATTGCGAAGACTTGATGCGGGGTGGAGCAGCCTGGTAGCTCGTCGGGCTCATAACCCGAAGGTCGTCGGTTCAAATCCGGCCCCCGCTACCAACATAGCGCGTTTGTTGGCGCTGCATTCAAGGCCCCTTGTTCGGGCCTTTTTTGTGTCCGAAATTTGCCGAGGACGGCGATGAATACGATGGGTGGTAAAGAGAGCCAGCTGCTCACCATGCTTGAACCAACAGTCGGTATGTTGGGGTATGAGCTGTGGGGACTGGAGCTCCTTAGCCCTAACCGGCGCCCGACTTTGCGTGTGTACATCGACAAAGACCAGGGCGTAACAGTGGACGACTGTGCATCAGTCAGTCGCCACATTAGCGGTGTATTAGATGTTGAGGATCCTTTCCTGGGTGAGTACACCCTCGAAGTGTCTTCACCTGGTATTGACCGTTTGCTGTTTAAGAAAGAGCAGTTCACGGCCTACCAGGAGCAGCCGATAGAGGTAAAGCTTCGATTCCCCTTTGAGGGGCGCCGTAAGTTTCGAGGTTGGTTTTTTGGATTTGATGGCGACGATATTGTCGTTCGGGTTGATCAGCACGAGTACCTGCTGCCTTTGAGTAGCATCGACCGAGCTCGAGTTGAGCCCACACCCGAGTGGATTGAGCGCGCTCGGCCTACCACGGTCAGTGCAGTGGATGAGAGTTTAAAAGAGGGCGATTCGGTCCTCGATGATGAGAGTGAGACATAGCGAATGAGCAAAGAAATCTTGATGGTCGCCGAAGCCGTTTCTAACGAGAAGGGCGTATCCGAAGACATCATCTTTGAAGCTATTGAGCTGGCGCTAGCCACAGCGACAAAGAAGCGATACGACGAGGAGTCTGATATCGAGGTGACAATCGATCGCGACTCCGGCGACTACGTCACCAAGCGAAAGTGGTTGGTCGTACCCGATACGGAACTTGCGCTCTTAGG
>DPGN01000083.1 GCA_003523185.1 Halieaceae bacterium | reverse complement strand
ATCGCATTATCCATGCTGCCACCACGGGCAAGCCCTTTGGATCGCAGATATTCAATCTCCTCCACAAAACCAAAGGTACGTGCACGACTAACTTCACGCACGAAAGACGTTGTGGAAAAGTCGATTTCCGCAGTGGCTGCACGGTGCTTAAAAACAGGATGATCAAAATCAATACCAAACGATATCTTAAAACCTTCCATGGGAAGAAAGGTCGCCGTCTTGTCACCGTCAGTGACCGTGACTTCTCGCTTTACGCGAATGAACTTTTTAGCCGCGTGTTGCTCAACAATACCAGCACTCTGAAGCAGGAATACAAAAGGCGCTGCACTACCGTCCATGATGGGGATTTCAGGGGCGGTCACATCCACGTACGCATTATCAACACCCAACCCTGCCATGGCAGACAGTAGGTGTTCGATCGTGGAGACGCGAGCGTCTCCATGAATGAGGCAGGTCGACAACGTCGTCTCACCAACCAAGTCAGCTCGAGCGGGGATCTCGGCTGCGGGGTTCAGGTCAGTGCGACGAAATACGATGCCCGTATCCACGGGCGCCGGTGAAAGTGTCAGCAACACCTTCTCGCCTGTATGCAAGCCGACACCAGTCGCCTTGATCGAGTTTCGTAATGTTCGTTGTCGTATCATTCCTTTGCCTTTTTCAGAGGGCAGTCGCCCGGAGAGCAAAATCCTCTCTTCCGGCCGTCTTGCAACGCACGCTTAGTCAGCTTGACGACGCAAAAACGCGGGAATATCGAAATATCCCTCTTCGCTACTTTCCTCTACCGCAACCGCTTGTCCACCCGCAGCCACGCGTTGACGCTTGGCGGGGGGCAGATCATACCCTTCATACACGGGTGTCGTCGATGCTGCTGCACGCATGGGCGCGACAGCCTCTACCTTTTTCAGGACAGGACGGCTCTGTTCAACTCCCAAACCTGTGGCCACGACGGTCACCTTGAGCTCATCGGTCATGGTCGGATCAATGACAGTACCGATCACAACGGTGGCGTCATCACAAGCAATCTCTTCAATCGCCTCACCCACCTCTGAGAACTCACCCAGTGACAAGTCGAGCCCTGCAGTGATGTTTACCAGCAGGCCTTTAGCACCGCTCAGATCGATGTCGTCCAATAGCGGGCTGTTGATAGCGCGTTCTGCCGCCTCGCGTGCTCGACCTTCGCCAGTTGCCGTACCTGTACCCATCATAGCTGAGCCCATTTCCGACATGACTGTTTTCACGTCCGCGAAGTCAACGTTGATCATGCCCGGACGGATAATGAGGTCTGCAATGCCTTGCACGGCGCCAAACAGCACGTCATTCGCCTCCTTGAACGCATCGAGCAAGCTTGTGCTACTACCCATGACCTCGAGTAATTTCTCGTTGGGGACCGTGATGAGTGAGTCGACATGCTGCTCCAACTCCTTCAGGCCATCCTCGGCTATTGAAAGACGCTTTCGTCCCTCAAAGCTAAAGGGACGGGTCACAACCGCCACGGTAAGAATCCCCATATCGCGGGCGACCTCAGCAACGATCGGCGCACCACCGGTTCCCGTACCACCGCCCATACCAGCGGTAACGAATACCATATCCGCGCCGTATAAAGCCTCGGCAATGCGGTCACGATCTTCCAACGCGGCAGCCCGGCCAATCTCTGGATTTGCACCTGCACCGAGACCCTTGGTAATCGAGTTACCCAATTGCAGTACCGTCTTAGAGTCGATGTCTGCTAGCGCCTGAGAATCAGTATTCGCACAGATAAAATCGACACCCTCGATGTCATGCTCGATCATGTGACGGACTGCGTTACCACCGCCGCCACCAACACCGATCACTTTGATAACCGCGTTTTGCGGCGCATTGTCTACTAGTTCAAACATAGTCTTTCTCCCCGTTTGAAAATGTCCGGTTTCCCGGCTTTCCCCTGTAAATCAAAAGTTGCTACCAAACCAATTGCGCAACCCACCCAGCATGCTGCTGGCCTTCTGACGGCCCGCAGCGAGCTGCGCACCCTCATGAAGTTCTTTTGCACCCGACAACAACAGCCCAACGGCCGTCGCATAAATCGGGTTTCGAATAATGTCGTGCATGCCCCGCGTGTACTGAGGCGCGCCAACACGAACGGGCATGTGGAAAATCTCTTCAGCGAGTTCCACAACGCCCTCCATCTTTGAAGTGCCGCCCGTCAATACGACGCCTGCAGGTATCAGCTCCTCGAAGCCTGAGCGACGGATTTCTCCCTGAATCAAGGTAAAGAGTTCGTCGTACCGTGGCTCGACCACTTCAGCTAATGACTGACGCGACAGATCGCGCGGCGGCCGATCACCCACGCTGGGCACCTTAATGGTCTCGTCCGGGCCTGTTAGCTGTGCAAGCGCGCAGGCGTATCGGATTTTGATTTCCTCAGCGTGCTGAGTTGGCGTTCGCAGCGCCATCGCGATGTCACTGGTGACCTGATCACCCGCAATCGGGATCACACCGGTGTGACGAATCGAGCCCTCGGTAAAAATCGCGATATCGGACGTGCCGCCACCAATATCGACCATGCATACCCCGAGGTCGCGCTCATCATCGGTGATGACAGAATAGCTCGACGCCAACTGCTCTAGAACGATGGCATCCACTTCTAAGCCGCAGCGCTGAACGCACTTCTCAATGTTTTGTGCCGCTGTTTCTGCGCAAGTCACGAGATGCACTTTTGCCTCCAGACGAACACCTGACATTCCCAGTGGCTCTTTAATGCCACCCTGGTTATCAATTACATATTCCTGTGGAAGCACGTGCAGGATCTTCTGATCCGCGGGGATGGCCACTGCCTGCGCCGCATCAATGACGCGATCGATGTCGGCCCGCTCAACTTCGCGATCCTTGATAGCGACAATGCCGTGGGAATTCATCGATCGGATGTGGTTGCCCGCGATACCAACATAGACGGAGTGAATCTGACAGCCCGCCATCAACTCCGCTTCTTCCACCGCTCGCTGAATGGCATTAACCGTTGATTCAATATTGACGACAACACCCTTCTTCAGTCCTTTCGAAGGGTGCGATCCGATACCAACAATATCGATAGTGCCATCGGTATCGATTTCACCAACCACAGCAACAACCTTGGACGTACCTATATCCAGTCCGACGATCATTCGCTTTTCTTCACTTGCTGCCATTACCGACCTCCCTGCTCCCGCGCCACTGTGGTCACTGCAAAACTCTGCTCCCGACGCAGAACCGCTGCGCCGCGCTCATAACGAAAATCAATCCGTGCAATCGAATTCGCGAAATCCTCACTTTCGAGTAAGGCAACGAAACGACGCACGCGCTGTGCGAAATCCTTATCGCCAAATTGCACCGCGGTGCCGTCGGTCAGTTCAGCACTCACCTGACCCAGACGGTCCTCATTCAGTGCGGCCACTGCCAGGCCGTGCGGCATCAGAAGCATTTGGAATAATTTGAAATGCTCGATCAGTACCGGTGGCTTGTTCTGATCGCTCCAGAGCATGGGTAGCTCTGCGTATCGTGTCATCAATTCACCGTCGAAAATGAAGCCGTGCTGATTGATGTACGCGGCGTCGCCCCAACGAGCAATTGGCTGCTGTTCTGTCACGTGGACTCTGATCGTCCCTGGCCACTCTCTGCGCACATTGGCGTCATACACCCAGGGCAATGATTCGATTTCTTCGCGAATGGACGTGAGGTCAGTGAGTAGGAATCCGTTCTCCACCTGGGGGGCGATCACGCTCTCGAGATCACGTCGATCGACATGGCGCATCTCGCCCGTAATCGCAATCGCCTCAACCGGCATGTCGGTCGCAAGCTTAGTAGCAAAACCCAAGAGCCCCGCCATGGTGATCAGTGAAACCGCAGTCACAACGCGCTTCACGCTGCGAACAAAACGATGCCAACGACTGGCGACGATTGCTTTCTGACCTCGTGAGACATCACGCGCCATAACGCACCTCCATCGAGCCAAGGTAGATCTCTTTAAGCAAATCGGTAAATGACATGCCTGCAGCCGCAGCAGCCTTCGGTACCAAGCTATGCTCGGTCATACCCGGGACAGTATTCACCTCGAGTAACTGCCACCCCGATGCACCGCGCATGAGATCTACACGACCCCATACCTCAGCACCCGAGGCCTCGAATGCTTCCAGAGCCAAGGCCTGAAGCGCCAACGTCTCCCCTTCACTGAGCGGCGCCGGACACTCGAATTGCGTAGTGCCCGACACATATTTCGCGTCGAAGTCATAGAAGTCCGCGGCGGGGATGATCTTTATGGGCGGCAGTGGCTGACCGCGCAAAATGGCCACCGTGAATTCGTCGCCCTGAACCAGCGACTCTGCCATTACCGCGACACCCGACTCAGACGCTTTAGCCAAAGCGCACTCCAGCGAGCTCACATCGTGAGCCTTCGACATGCCCACCGATGATCCCTCTGAGACCGGCTTCACAAACACAGGGCCCAGTCGATCTATGACTACAGCGAGGTCACTACTGGCATCAATGATCTCGAAGTCTGGCGTGGGTAGCCCGAGACTCTGCCAGACGAGCTTGGTTTTGGCTTTGTCCATGCACAGCGCACTGCCCAGCACTCCTGATCCTGAATACTGAACCTCTAGGGACTCGAACAGCCCCTGAATCTGACCATCTTCACCGCCCACGCCATGTAACAGATTGAAGACGAAAGTTTCTATAGGAAGGTCCCGGTGCCAGCCTGTTGTAGCCGTATCGAGACGGGTAACACGAGCGCCCGCTAGTTCCAGCGCATCGGCCACCGCAGTACCGCTCTTTATCGAAATCTCACGCTCAGCAGAATCGCCGCCCATCAAGACCGTCACGTTCATGTTTTGGAGGTCAGTGTTCATGACATCACCTCCAGCGACTCTGCGTCTGACAGAAGCTTCGACAACCTACCGATGTTTCCTGCGCCCTGCATGATGAGCACATCGCCATCTTCCAGGAACTTAGCCAACCGCGCCGGTAATTGACCGTTATCACTCAGCAACACCGGATCAATCCATCCTGCCTGGCGAATGCTTCGTGCCAGCGAACGACTATCCGCGCCCGGAATGTCGTCCTCGCCGGCGGAGTACACCTCAAGAAGTACGAGTCCATCCAAGGTTGATAACACCTCGACAAAGTCGTCGTAGCAGTCACGGGTGCGGCTATACCGATGAGGTTGAAACACCATGACCAAGCGTTTATCGGGATACGCCTCACGGGCCGCATTAATAGTGGCCTTGAGCTCTGTTGGGTGATGACCGTAGTCATCCACCAGCAAGGCCTTGCCTCCCTGCCAGGTAATGTCACCAAGAACAGAGAAGCGCCGGCCAACGCCCTCAAACCCCGCCAGACCGCGTACGATCGCATCAATGCTGACGCCCAGCTCTGAGCAGACCGCAACGGCGGCCGCCGCGTTCAACGCGTTATGTACACCCGGCATCGGTAGGCGAATACTTAATGAATCACCCAGTGCCTTTCGATTTAGGGTGAAATGACTCTCAGTACCCGAGAATGTCAGTGCTTCCAGTCGAAAGTCAGCATCGTCCGCAAAACCATACGTCACGACCTGGCGGGTAATGTTTGGTAACAGTTCGCGAACACCCGGATCGTCCAGACACACCAGCGCCACACCATAGAAAGGTAGGTTGTGTAGGAACTCAATAAACTCCCGGTGATAAGACCCTACATCGCCCTCGTAGCGCTCCATGTGGGCGGGCTCTACGGTGGTAATGACCGACATCATAAGCAGCAGATGCAGGAACGAGGCATCCCTCTCATC
>DPGN01000003.1 GCA_003523185.1 Halieaceae bacterium | reverse complement strand
ACGGATGGCAGCATTGTCATTCTTGGTCGGCGTCATGCGCCTGACTACGATACCGAGCCCGATTTTATCGACTGCATTGGCAATCACATCAGTCGCGGCAGCGAGAGCATCAGCGTGATCCCCGAGCGACAATTTGTCGATGCCCTATACCCATGGTTTGAGCCGAGGACTGCGCCTCTCAGTATTGAGAGCGTTGGCCGACTAATGATCCTCCCCAGCGTAGCAAACAAGCTGGAGGATCTGGACCTCAATTACATGATCTGGATTGATGGCCGAACCCAAGACACCAACAGCAGTGGCTCCATGACCTGTGGTGTTGGACCAACGGGCGCCGGATGCTTTGGTTTTGGTACCTGGGGCACCGAGTCCGAATACGAAGCCACTATATGGAACTTTGACGACGGGGCGGAGGTCGGAAAGATGAGTGCCTTAACCAGTGGACAAAGCTACATGCCTGCCGTTGTTGTTCCGATTCCGATCATTGCGCCCGTTCAGGACACCGCCTGCGACAGCCTGGGCACCCAGCTACTGCAGTACCTGTCTGCCGGGTCGTAAGCTATGAAACGACTTTTAGTCTCGCTCTGCTTCACCGCCCTGATCGCTGGCTGCGCAGGTTCATCGACGGTTACCGTCGGTGGGCGGCCTGTCAGTATTCCAACCGATGCTGCTGAAGAGCACGAGAAGCTGATTGAGAGCATCGGGATCTATGACGACCCCGAGTTACAGGCCTATATTGACGAGATCGGTGCGCGATTAGTCGCTAACTCCAGCCTGCCCAACCAGGAGTTCACCTTTACGCTGCTAGACTCGCCTGACATCAATGCGTTCGCCCTGCCCGGCGGTCTCATCTATATCAACCGAGGTCTGCTCGCCTACCTCGATAACGAGGCAGAACTCGCGGGCGTGATTGCGCACGAGATTGGGCATATCACCGAGCGGCACCACTCCCGCAGAAAAACGCAAACCATCACCAATCAGATAGCGGCGGTCTCAGCCGGTATCCTAACCGGCTCGGGTGACTTGGTTGACGCAGTAAGCATGTATGGCGCAGAAATCATCTCGGGCTTTGGTCGCGACATGGAGCTCGAGGCGGATGCGGCCGGCGCTGAATTCATGCACAAAAGCGGATACGACGCCGATGCCTTGTTATCGGTCATCGGTGTTCTTAAAGATCAGGAGCGCTACCGCAAAGCGGTCGCCAAGGCCTCAGGTAAACCCTCTGGCACCTACCACGGGCTGTATGCCAGCCACCCAAGAAATGACTTGCGACTGCAAACCGTGATTAAGACAGCCAACAGCCTTGATCTCGACACCATGTCCGAGAACCCAGAGTTGCCTGGCCGGTTCAGGCGCGAAACCGAAGGAATGGTGGTCGGTGCGAGCGCCGAGGCGCAAAGTGATCCCCTGCGGTACTACCACAACAAACTGGATTTTACGTTTGAACACCCTGAGGGCTGGGTCGTCACGGCAACTACGCGGGAAATTGTGGCGAAAGCCCCTGATTCCGATGCGGCGCTCAAAATCAAAATCGCCAAGGTAGACCCTGGTAAAAGCCCCGATGACGCCCTTCCCGAACTTGCGTCTGGCGAGGTCAGTGGGCAGGAGTCGATTGAGAACGAAGGCCTGAAGGGAGCGACCGGACTCGCAAGCGCTGGCGGTGTTCAGAAGCGTTTGGGTATTGTTGATCACCGATTCCGCTTTTTATTTGAGGGCGAAGCCAGCGACTTCAGTACTGCCGATGAAGGCTTCAAAACCATCATCACCTCCTTCCGACCCCTCTTTGCGCGAGAAAAAAAGCGTGGCGAAAGCCACGTCTTGAACTACGTGCAAGTACCGAGGGGAGCCACCTTCGGGTCGCTGAGCTCGGGCGTTCGAGTGCCCGACGCGGAGAACCAACTGCGCTTGATCAATGGCTACTACCCTAGTGGCGAGCCACGCACCGGAGATTGGCTAAAAGTTCTTCGATAGGCCTACTGCTGTCATCCCACATTTCATGACATCATGGCGTGGCGATACAGGGAGGTCTCATGCGCCCAATAACAATAATGGTTGCTCTTGCATTGCTGTCACTAACGCACGGCATCCAAGCGGAAACAGTGGTTTACACGGCCAAGCTCATTCGAACCATGGAACCAGCACTACCCGAGGCAACCGCCGTAGCGGTGGAAGACGGAAAAGTCTTAGCCGTTGGCTCCTTGGATAGCCTGAGCCCGCTGATTGCTGCACGCGGTGCGCAAATCGACCGCCAGTTCGAAGACAAGGTCATGACACCGGGCTTCATTGATCCTCATGTCCACCCTACCCTGCCTGCAGTTTTGACACAGTTCCCCTTTCTTGCACCCGATGACTGGTATCTACCCACCGGTGATTTCCCGGGAGCGACAACGCCCGAGGGCTACCGAAGTGCACTGCAAAATCTGGTCGCGCAACATGATGATGCGTCAGTACCGTTTGTCGCTTTTGGCTATCACCCGCTGTGGCACGGCGAGGTGTGGCGGGACGATCTCAACGCTTGGTTCGGCGATACGCCGGTCATGCTTTGGCACCGCTCGTTTCATGAGCTCATTGGCAATGATGCGGCCTGGGAACTCCTGGGCGTTACCAAGGATGATGCGGATGCCATTCCTCATGGAGCCAGTTGGGAACGAGGACACTTCTATGAACTGGGCCTGAGAGCAGTATTCCCCCGCATGGGATTTCTCTTTGAGCCCGCTCGCTACATGAAGGGCATGCAGAACTTCCTCTCCATGATGCACGAATCAGGGGTGACGACTGCTGCGGATATGGGTACCGGTATTTTTGGTAACCCCGTTGCTGAAATTCAGGCCGTAAAAGCCGCCGTAGCCAGTGACCCTGTCGGTGTTCGAGTGCTTCTCACACCCATCATTACCGATTTCATCACACGGCAAAAATCCGCGGAGCAAGCGCTTGCTGAAGTCCGTGAGTGGCAGACAATGAACGACGACCAAGTCACCGTCGGTAATCACTTCAAACTCATGATTGATGGTGCGATCTTTTCGGGCCTCTCCCAGATGGGCTCACCTGGCTACCTCGACGGGCACACGGGCGTATGGATGGTCGATGTCCCCACCCTAAAGACATTCGGTAAAACGTTTTGGGACGCTGGCTTTCAGATTCATGCCCACAGCAACGGTGATGCCGCCACGGCACGCTTTATCGATCTTCTGGACTACCTGTTGCGCGAGAGTCCTCGTGCTGATCACCGCATGACACTGGAGCACTTTGCTTACAGTACGGAAGATCAAAACCGAAAACTTGCAGCCCTCGGCGCGGCTGTCTCTGCAAACCCTTACTACCATTACATTCTGTCCGAGATGTACAGCGGCGATTGGCTCGGCCCTGATCGGGGACCCCAAATGGTGCGACTCGGCTCCTTGGAATCAAAAGGTGTTCCGGTTGGGCTCCACTCTGACAGCCCAATGGCACCTCTCTCACCGCTAACGCTGATGTGGACTGCCGTCGCACGGGAAAATATCTCGGGTGAAAAAACCGGACAAGGTGAAGTAATGAGTCGATACGGTGCGCTGAAAGCCATTACCATCGATGCGGCGTGGATCTTGGGGCTCGAAGATTCTATCGGCTCAATACGGGCTGGAAAGGCGGCGGACTTTACTGTGCTGGCGGCTGACCCACTGACCGTGCCGCTTGAACAATTACGATCAATTGAGGTCATCGGTACCGTTTACGCTGGTACCGCATACCAAAACTAATAACCGAGGATAAGCTTATGAGCGCTCTGGCAGCTCCTTTCACCTTTGCCAACGGATCCACTATTAAGAACCGCTTCATGCTCGCCGCTCTGACCAATCTGCAGAGCGGTGCTGACGGCGTGCTCAGTGATGACGAGTACCGCTGGCTCACCCGCAGGGCCGAGGGTGGATTCGGGTTGACCATGACGTGTGCGACCTCAGTACAGCACCGGGGTGTGGGCTTCCCTGGACAGCTAGGCGCACACGAAGATTTGCACCTAAAAGGTCTTGCGCGGCTTGCAGAGGGGATTAAAGCGCACGGCAGCCATGCGGTCGTCCAGCTCCACCATGGCGGCATGCGTGCCATGGGTAGCTACTGCGACGATGTACCCATGTGCCCCTCTGACGACGAGTCTACAGGATCAAAAGCCATGACCGTCGAAGAAGTGGAAGGGTTTATCGAGGACTGTATTGCTGCCGCCGTTCGCAGTCAGCGAGCAGGGTTCGATGGCGTTCAGCTCCACGGTGCACACGGCTACCTACTCGCACAGTTTCTAAGCCCCCAGTTCAATCGTCGTGATGACGCGTACGGCGGCTCTCCCGAGAAGCGAGCAAAAGTGCTGTTCGACATCATTGCTGGGATAAACCAAGCCTGTGGTCGTGAGTTCAGTCTGGGTGTCCGCCTATCACCCGAGCGCTTTGGTCAGCGGACAGAGGAAATACGCGATCTAGCATCCGAGCTGCTGGTCGATCCTCGCCTCGATTATCTTGATATGTCGCTCTGGGACGTCTTCAAAGACGCACAAGATGAAGCCTTTGCAGGACAGTCGCTGCTCAAAGTGTTCGCCGACTTACCTCGAAAAGGGGTCGCACTAGGTGCAGCCGGTAAGCTGTATTCGGCGGAGGCTTGTGAGCGGGCCATCGAGAGTGGCTTGGACTTTGTGCTCGTAGGCCGCGCAGCGGTTATCCACGCTGATTTCCCAAGGCAAGCACTGGCAAATGCCGATTTCGAAATGCACGCCTTGCCTGTCACGAGAGAGCACCTGGCGGCTCAGGGGTTAGGACCCAAGTTCATCGATTACATGGCGACTTGGGATGGCTTCGTGGCCGCCTAAGCGGCCTTCGACTCAGCCAAACTGGGTGTCGGCAACAAACGGGTTGGTTGCACGTTCGTGACCGAACGTGGAATCCGGACCATGTCCAGGAACGAACTGAACATTATCACCGAGCGGAAATAGCTTCTCTCTTATCGAGTGAATCAGTTCGTCGTGGTTGCCTTTTGGAAAGTCGGTGCGCCCGATGGAGCCTGCAAAAATAACATCGCCCACCCATGCCAATCGCTGTGCTCCGTCAAAAAAGACCACATGTCCCGGGGTGTGGCCCGGACAATGGATAACGGCGAGCTCAAGAGCGCCGACTGTTACGGTATCACCATCAACAAGCCAACGGTCAGGCTCAAAAGCTTCAGCCATGGGAAAGCCTGACATCTCGCACCACTTGGGCAGGTTATCGATCCAAAACCGATCACCCTCCTCCGGGCCTTCGATGGGTACCTCCCACTCTTTACGCAAGACATCTGCCGCAGCGCAATGGTCCATGTGCCCGTGAGTGAGCAAAATCTTCTCTACCTTAGCGCCCATCTTTTCAATAGCAGCCTTAATGCGATCGATATCGCCACCCGGATCGACCACCGCGGCCAGTCCTGTGGTCTCGCACTTAATGACTGAGCAGTTCTGTTGGTAAGCCGTGACCGGGACGACGGTGACCGACAGGCTCATGACGCTGCCCTCTGTGTCTCATCGTCAGCCTCAATATCGGCGTCCGGGTCATTGAACACCACTTCATCGAGTTGCCCTTCATGGTAGGCGACCACAGTCGATACCGTGGCATCACCAGTGACATTAACGGCTGTCCTGACCATATCCAGTAAACGATCAACACCAAGAATCAGCGCAATCCCCTCGACCGGCAGCCCCGCCTGCGTCAATACCAGTGACAGCATGATCAAGCCGGCGCTGGGCACCGCGGCGGTCCCAATGGACGCCAGCGTGGCGGTGAGCACCACCATCAGAAGCTGGCTGCTGGAGAGGTCAATGCCATACACCTGCGCAATAAATACGGTGGCGACACCCTGCATGATGGCGGTGCCATCCATATTTATGGTTGCGCCTAAGGGCACAGAAAAACCAGCGACACTTTTGTTCACACCGAGTCGCTTCTCAACGGTTCTGAGCGTCACGGGCAAGGTAG
Source organism: Halieaceae bacterium (assembly GCA_003523185.1). GTDB lineage: Bacteria > Pseudomonadota > Gammaproteobacteria > Pseudomonadales > Halieaceae > Luminiphilus. The sequence goes on along the minus strand of DPGN01000003.1, from coordinate 7,840 downwards.
CCCCCGACGATGACGTAGAAAAGGCAAAGGCCCAGACGCGGCGCATCTTCTGTCGCAACATCGCTGGAGACAGCGGTGTGAGTGTGCGTAAAACCAGACCGTAAACCACCAATCCATGGAACAGAAGCACACCGAGCAGGGTAAAGAAGTACGCCGCCAGATCGAAAATGGTGCCGAATCCCATGGTGGCAAAAAGCTTGGTCAGAAGCGCGAAAACACCATAAGGCGCAAGTTCAATAAGCACACCCACCATTTTCATCACGACGACTTCCATATCCTGGAACCAAGCAATCAACCGCTGACCCGCCTCACCGGCACGTGTCAGTGCGAAGCCCACGAGTAAAGCGAACACGATTACCTGCAGCATGTTGCCCTCGGCCATGGCGGCGACAGGGTTGGTCGGGAAAATGTTGATCAATGTATCTTTGATGGGCGGCGCTTCCTTTGGAACAAAGTCGGAACTCGCAACGGCATTAACGCCCTCGCCAGGGCCAACAGCCAGGGCAATCGCCAAACCCAAGCTCACAGCGATACAGGTCGTGACGAGGTAAAGCCCCAAGGTCTTTCCTGCGATAGGCCCCATGCGACTGCTGGCACCAAGGGCTGCCATGCCGCAAATCAGGGATACCAGAACCAAGGGTACAACGAGCAACTTAAGCGACGCGATGAAAATCCGGCCGAGGACATCGAACAGGCCCATCACCATGCCGTTGTATAAAAACCCGTAAAAGCCACTATCCGGGCTGAGTGATCCCAAGACCACCTCTAGGACTGACCCAAGACCAATCCCCAAAACCATTGCCAGCAAAATTCGGTTGGTTAATGACATGTTTACTCCTCGCAGGATTCAGGTCGCCAGGCGCTGACAGCGATATCAGCACAGGCATTACAGGCCGAAGGGTACGTGTTAATGGACCCCGACTCCATCACGGCGCAGACCGGCTCGTATTGCAGTGTACAAATTTTAGGCCTCGGCTCCTCGCATTGAACAGTTTGCAGCACGGGAGCCTCCGATACCTCAAGATCAGCTGGCCCTTGCCGGAAAAGATCTGCGGGCAAAGAGGTACAGGCGGTCACTGCCATCAGACAGCCCAGAGCAACCAGCCTAATGCTTAAGAAACGTACCAAGTCGATATTCATTGAGCGCTGTCTCTATCTCTTCACGTGTATTCATAACAAAAGGGCCGTACTGCACGACCGGCTCCCCAATGGGTTCACCAGTCAGCAGCAAACACCGCGCGCCCTCTTTGGATGCGCGAATCACCAACGAGTTCCCTGCTTCAAACACCGCTAAACCCGGAGATCGTAAATCTTGCGCGTTGGCATGCAGTGAGCCTTCAAACGCAAACGCCATGGTATTGGTGGTCGTGGGAACATCACACACATATTCAGCATCAGGTGCGAGCTGCAAATCAGCCATTTGTGCAATCGGTGAAAGCTCGTGTAGGGGACCCTGTAGTGACTTCTCACCCACAGACCATACCCCGGCAATAGCAATCAGGCTCACATCATTGGCCGATACTGACGGCAACTCGCTACTCGTAATATCGCGATAGCGAGGTGCGCTCATCTTCAGACTGGCAGGCAAGTTGAACCATAGCTGAAAACCATGAAGTCCCGTCGTGTCTTGCGTGGGCATCTCGGAATGAATGACGCCCGAGCCCGCGGACATCCACTGAACACCGCCCTCGCGGATCTCGCCGCGATTCCCCATGCTGTCCTCGTGCGCAATACCACCTGCCAACATGTAAGTGAGCGTCTGCATACCGCGGTGTGGATGCGGAGGGAATCCGGCCTGAAAGTCTTCTCGGTAGGGCGACTTTAATTCGTCGATCATTAGCACGGGATCGACACTGCCCACACCCATGAGCGCGACACGTTTAATGGCAACGCCAGCACCATCGGTTGTCGGATGGGCGGGATTAAATGAGGTTATGGTTCGGTTACTCAAGGGTTTTAACACTCTCAGCAACGGCTCACTGGCTAGTTCTCACTGGCTCACTCTCATTGACTAACAAGTCGATGCTCATTAACACGACATTAGCTCATCGCGCCTTTCGGTCAATGCTGCCTGGCGCTCGCTGATTGTCGCGGAAGTCGTGGCTAAGACCAATGCCGCGCAGACACGTGACATGCGATCTTGTGCCTGAATCGAGGGAGCAGAGAGTTTCTCCGCGATTGACACCATATCGGCCATGTTTGCCCAGCAGTTCAGGACAACATCACAGCCAGCTCGCTGTGATGCGAAGGCAAGCTTGCCTATTTCACCCGACAACGCTTTCATATCGAGATCGTCACTCATCAATAGACCATCGAACCCGATCTTTTTGCGGATGACCTCATTAATGACAAAAGGTGACAAGGTGGCGCATTGGTCGGCATCCCAGGCCTCAAAGATGACATGGGCGGTCATGGCCATCAGTGCGCCGCTTAATGCGTGAAATGGTAAGAGGTCCGACGCCAGTTCGGCGTCTGATTCGCTTACGCGCGGTAAGTCCTTGTGTGAGTCCACTGCCGAGCGGCCATGACCGGGTATGTGTTTAATCACACCCTCTACCCCGCCATTTCTCAAACCTGTTAAACAGGCCTCACCGAGTGCCGAGACGTGATCTGGGTTTTGTGAAAAGGCGCGATCGCCAATCACGTCGTGAGCGCCCGCTACAGGCACATCGAGCACCGGTGCACAGGTCACGGTGATACCTACCTCGGCCAAGTCGAGCGCTAGGGCCTCGAAGTTCAACGCACACGCTTCTAAACCGCGCAACGGATCACGCGCATACAGCGCTTCAAAGATGGCAGCGGGAGGATAGGCTGGCCACTCTGGCGCTTGCATGCGGGCTACTCTGCCACCTTCCTGATCGATCAGTATCGGCAATTGGTCCCGTCCTGTAAGCGAGCGCAAGTCATCGGTCAGCGCGCGCAGCTGACGTCGCTGCTCTACATTGCGGCCAAACAAGATAAAGCCAAATGGCTGGCTTTCTCTGAAAAAAGCTCGCTCGTCGGCTGAGAGCGTCGTTCCTTCCAAGCCAAAAATCGCGGGTGTCATCGTGCCAAACCTTCGCCAGGGGGTCTCGTGATTATGGGGCCAAAGATCACACCTCGCATAAGCTGGAGAAGCGCGCTCACTCCTTTAGCAAAGAAGACATTTTGGCAGACATTCATCTGACTCCTTAGCGATCCTTTCACAGCAATTTCCCTGACTTGGGTGTGTACAAAGTGTGGCAACGACCCCTTCCAGGCGATTGCACGGACGCGCCCCATGAGTCGTCATCAAAACCGAACCAAAGCCACCCCGCTGTCGGGAGGTTAGAAAGCGCCAGCCTTAAGCATAGAAAATTGGCAAGCTCAGTCATGGCAGGATTGTGGCCGATGAGCGCAATACTGTCTAAGCCATCATTGGCAGCGGCGATCCAATCGATGAGATCTGCCTTATCAAAGGTGTAGAGGGCGTCGTCGTAATTCGGGAACTGCTCTCCCAATAACGGCCAGCCAATGGTCAAGCCATCGAAAGTCTCGCGCGCACGTTGGGCAGTGCTGACAAAAAACTGCGGTATCTCGCGCCCGCTAACCTCAATCTCCGCATGCATAGCCCGGCCAACGAGCGGCGCTGCATGACGACCACGGTCATTCAGCGGCCGTTGATGATCGGACAGCTCGGGGTGATCCCAGGAGGATTTGGCGTGGCGAATAAGGTGTAGCTGTTTCAAGAGAACGGGCGCCCAAATGCCAACATGGATTCACTCCGCCATTCATTCCACCATTCATTCCACAATGAACAGGTGCACCTTTTTCTTGCCTAGACGTGTAATGAAATAACGCCCGTGCATAGCAGCTCCAGGCGCAAAGCAGGACGCAGGGTCGGCATTATTCGCCGCCGATACTGAGACGCCATTAATCGATACCGCCGACCGACCCAGTGCATCTTTGACCTGTTTACCCGACGCAGCCATACCCGCGTCGGTCAACAATTGCGTGAGCGTCTCCGGCATGACTTCTCGGGTGATCACCGAGCTGGGTAATCCATCGAGGCTCAGCTGGGCGAGATCTGACTCCGATAAGCTCGACTCATCGCCACTGAACATCGCGGATGTGATGCGCTCGGCTGCCTCTAACCCAACATCGCCATGAACCAGCCGTGTTACCTCACGCGCCAAAACACGCTGCGCCTCAGGCCGACCCTCTCGTTCAGCATCTTCCTGCGCCAGAGCATCGATGGCCTCGACCGTCAAAAACGTGAAGTATTTGAGGAATTTGTAGACGTCGGCATCCGCTGTGCTCAGCCAGAACTGATAGAAGGCGTACGGTGATGTCTTTCCAGCATCTAGCCAAATCGTCCCTGATTCAGTCTTACCGAACTTGGTGCCGTCGGCCTTGGTAACCAGCGGCATGGTCAGTCCCTGCACCGATGCACCGTTCATTCTCCGAGTGAGATCAATGCCGCCCGTAATATTGCCCCATTGATCGGAGCCACCAATTTGAAGCTCGCAGTCAAAACGTTTATTCAGCTCAGCGAAGTCAAACGACTGCAAAATCATGTAAGTGAATTCAGTAAAGCTAATTCCCGCACCCTCGCGCTCGATTCGCTGCTTCACCGACTCCTTTGCAATCATGTTATTGACGGAAAAATGCTTACCGACATCGCGTAAAAAGGTCAGCACATCGACATCGGCCGTCCAATCGAGGTTATTAGCCATGATGGCAGCGGCATCGCCATCGAATGAGAGAAACTGAGACATCTGGCGACGTAGGCGTTCAACCCAGCCGGCCACCACGTCGGGCGTGTTCAATGAGCGCTCCTGAGATTTGAAACTTGGATCGCCGATTAAGCCCGTTGCACCGCCAACAAGCGCAATGGGTGTATGGCCCGCCAGTTGAAATCGCTTCAGCGTGAGTAGAGGGACCAGTGAGCCGATATGCAAACTGTCAGCTGTAGGATCAAACCCGCAATAAAGGGTGCGTGGCTTCTCGGCTAACCACGCCTCGAATGTTTCATCGCCCGTGGTCTGAAACACTAAGCCTCGTGCTTTAAGATCCTCAAAAAGACCCATGTCCTCACCTTCTACTTAATTTCTAACATCTCAACCAAGCGACCCATAAAAAACGGACGTCTGGCCATCGGTCCGCCGCTCGAGCCATTAATGTCCGCTCTATTGTCGGTTATGATGCAGGGCAATGAATAGCCCCTCAACCGGGCGGGAATCGGAAAAACCTTGCAACGTAAACCCAGAGGCGCCACACGCCGCCAGTACAACGCACCGTTTGCGCTGGATCGCCACCAACTTCTGTGGGGTGGCGTGAGTCTACTCGTCTTAGTATTGCTATCACAGCTTTTCATAGGTGTATTCAGCAGCGACACTGATGAAGAAATACTGTTTGCGCCTGATCCACTCGTCACCGCGACGACACAAGTCGCGTGGGACGCAGTCACCGAGGGGCAGATACTGGAACCGGATGAGCCACCCATCATCTGGAACGATGTTACCGTCAGGAATGGCGATAACTTGAGCCTAATCTTCAATCGTGCGGGATTTTCCGATCGTGACGTCTACGAGGTGACATCGAGTGAAAAGGGACGCGCGTTAAGAAAAATCTTTCCAGGCCAACTGATTGGTTTTGCCGCCAACGAGGACAACGCACTGATTGCGGTGAGGCATATCGAGTCGCCTCTCAAGCAGACGGTCTATTCGAAGAGTGAGGGGCGGTTCGTTTCCGAAATCATTACACGAGAGACACAAATGCGAGAGCGTTCAGTGGCACTGACCATCGACAGTTCTCTTTTCCTCGCAGGCGACCAAGCCGGATTATCAGACGGCATCATCATGGAGCTGGCCGCTATTTTGGGCGGCGTCATAGACTTCGCGCTGGATCCTCGTCGTGGAGATGAAATCATCATTTTGTTCGAGGAAAACTACCTCGATGACGAGAAATTTTCCGACGGCGATATCCTTGCCGCCTCATTTAGTAACAACGGTCGACTGGTTGAGGCCTATCGCTACACCGACAGCTTCGGTGACACCGGATACTTTGACGCTGAGGGCGTCAGCATGCGCAAAGCCTTCCTGAAGGCTCCCCTTGACTTCACTCGGGTAAGTTCGAGCTTCAATCCGAATCGCCTGCACCCAATCTACAAGACCAAGCGCCCCCATCGGGGAACGGACTACGCTGCCCCAAGAGGTACGCCAGTCTATGCGGCGGGAGATGGCCGCGTTGTTGAGGCCGGTTATACACGCCCTAATGGAAATTACGTGTTCATTCAGCACGGTGAGGGTTTTAAGACTCATTATTTGCATTTGAACAAAAAGCGAGTGAAACGAGGCGATCGTGTCAAACAAGGGCAAGTGATTGGCACCGTAGGTTCAACGGGTGCAGCAACCGGCCCGCATTTGCACTACGAGTTTTTAGTCAATGGTGTGCACCGTAATCCGAGGACCGTGCACAAGATTTTGCCGAAGGCGAAATCATTGCCGGACTCGGAGCTTGAACGATTCAAAGACGCGATCAAGCAACCTGTCCAGCGCCTAGCGGCGTTAAAAATGACTGGCGCTATTACGGGGGCTGAGTGAGTCAGCTTCGTCACTTTATTGGTTTGATGTCTGGCACCAGCGCGGACGCCATTGATGCGGCCCTGGTGGGGTTTGAGTGCGATGGAACAACGCATCTCGTTTGTACCCATACACTCGAACTACCAGCGGATCTCAAAGCGCGTATCATCGCGGCGCAAACACGCGTGGATACAACAATTCGAGATATCTGTGAACAGGACGTGGCGCTCTCGCTACTGTACGCAGCGGCGGTAAAGTCCCTTCTTGAAAAGGCCAACATATCTGCATCCGAGATTGAAGCCATCGGCAATCACGGGCAGACGCTACTGCACGCTCCTGAGGCTGATCACCCCTTCACCTTACAGATTGGCGACAACCACCGCTTGGCAGAGCTCTCGGGGATCACCGTCGTTGGTGATTTCCGCCGACGCGATATCGCCGCCGGTGGTCAAGGCGCGCCACTAGTTCCCGCATTTCACCGCACACTGGTTGCTCAGACTGAAACGGCTGCCTTCCTTAATGTGGGCGGTATTGCCAATGTCAGCGTCATTGCTCCCGACCGAGTTAGCGGTTTTGATACTGGTCCAGGAAATACCTTGTCCGATGCCTGGATTCGTAAGCACCAGCAACAAGCCTTCGACGCAGGTGGTGCATGGGCGCGCACTGGTACGGTGAATGAGCCATTGCTCGAGCGCATGCTTGCCGACCCCTACTTCAGTCGGCCTGCGCCCAAGAGTACTGGGCAGGATTATTTCAACCTAACCTGGCTTGAAAACCTGAAGGTTGACGAACTAGTGCCAGTTGATGTTCAACGAACACTCGTGGAGTTGACCGCTCGATCGTCCTCGGACGCCCTTAAAGCCTCAGGATGCGAGCGGGTATATCTATGTGGTGGGGGGCGTCATAACAACCTGCTGGCCTATCGAATACGATCGCTCGTTGCACCCATTGAGGTCGCAGACACCTGTGCGCTGGGTGTTGATGCTGATTTTATGGAGGCGGTGGCTTTTGCCTGGCTGGCTAAACAGTGCCTAGACCGCGCCTCCGGCAATGTACCTGCAGTGACCGGGGCGCAGTCAGAACGAGTACTAGGAGTGATTTACCCTCTAGCTGATTGAGCTCGCGAGCAAAACCCTAATCGTCACTGGCCAGCGGTGAACTAAATAGCAGTGAACTAGAAAGAAGGTGAACTAAATAGAAAAAGACGCGCCGCAGCCACAGGTTGTCGTTGCATTCGGGTTGTTGACGACAAACTTGGAGCCTTCGAGCCCCTCAACGTAATCTATTTCGGAACCCAT
>DPGN01000020.1 GCA_003523185.1 Halieaceae bacterium | reverse complement strand
TCGCTAGGTAACAATTCACCTATCTCGTGTATATCTCTCGCGTATCTTCACAAAGGATGAGTGGTTGGGTGCATCTCGAGACGGTTGTCAGTCGTTGGATCGCTGTCTATTCTAGCCACCCTATGGAGCTACAGCGGACGCGGAAAGATCCTTTAGCGAATTCGGAGAAAAGAGCGTGCAAGCCGAAAAAATGAAGACCAAAAAAGGTAAGAAAAAGAAGCAAATAGCAAGGCTTTCAAAGCGAGATTTGCATCGGGCGATTTCAGAGAGAACCGGTTTGAGCAAGAAGCGCGTAACCGAGGTTTTTGCCGCGCTCGAGGCCGTGCTTGCGGATCAAATGAAATCCGACGGCGCGGGAGAGTTTACGTTGCCGGGACTGGCCAAGTTCACGACAGCGACGCGTCCGGCCGTAAAAGCCCGGAAAGGTATCAACCCCTTTACCGGTGAAGAGACGGTATTTGCGGCCAGGCCAGAATCAAGAACAGTAAAAATTCGTGCTCTGAAGAAACTGAAAGGCTTCGCTAACTCGTAATAAACCCGATTGAGCGAGTAATGCCATTAACCTCGCGCCCTGATTAGTGTAATCTCTCGCGCTCCGCGCGGTAGGGTGCGGAGTTCGGTCCATCATCTTTGAGAATGTTCGCATGCCAATTTACGAGTACGTATGTGGTGCCTGCGGTAACGCGCATGAGGCACTGCAGAAAATATCAGATGCCCCGCTGACAGATTGTCCGGCATGCGGCCAATCGTCCTTGAAGAAAAAAGTGTCAGCGCCGGCGTTCAGGCTCGCGGGATCAGGTTGGTACGAAACCGATTTTAAAACGGGTGCGAAGAAGAACTTAGCCAATGACTCGAAATCTGACTCGAGCGGCGCTTCGGCATCTGCAACATCTGCCTCCTCAACGACATCGTCAGATTAGTGCCGGGGAAGACAGGAAGAGGATAGATAAAGAGTACTGATGCGGACACATTATTGTGGTGCTACAAAGGATGTCGCGGTTGGCGAAACGGTCACTATCTGTGGTTGGGTAGACCGGCGACGCGATCACGGTGGGGTGATTTTTCTCGACATGCGCGATCGCGAAGGCATTGTGCAGGTCGTCTTTGATCCAGACACCAAACAGTACTTCGATTTGGCCGATCGTGTGCGCAGTGAGTACGTACTGCAGATTACGGGGCGCATCCGCAATCGCGCTACCGAAACGATTAATCCTGCAATGGCCACGGGCCACATAGAGATCCTTGGAAAAGAGCTTGTAATTTTGAACGAGGCGGCACCGCCTCCTTTCCCCTTGGATGCACACCAATCAGTGGGTGAAGACGTGCGTTTGCGGTACCGATTCATGGATCTTCGCCGCGACTCTATGCAGCGAAATCTCATTAGCCGCTCTCGCATTACGTCAACGATTCGGACTTATCTCGAGTCGGCGGGCTTTCTCGATATTGAGACACCGGTTCTGACCCGCGCGACACCTGAGGGCGCCAGGGACTATTTGGTGCCAAGTAGAACCAACGCATCGAAGTTTTTTGCGCTACCTCAGTCCCCGCAGCTTTTCAAACAGCTTTTAATGGTTTCGGGCTTTGATCGCTATTACCAAATCGCGCGTTGTTTCAGAGATGAAGATTTGCGCGCTGACCGACAGCCAGAGTTCACGCAAATTGATATCGAGTTATCGTTCACCGATGAGTCACAGGTGATGAGCCTCACGGAAGGCATGGTCAAAGAGCTGTTCGTTCAGCATTTGAATATCGACCTTGGAGCGTTTCCTCGCATGACATGGCATGAGGCTATGGAGCGTTTCGGCTCGGATAAGCCAGATTTGCGCATCGATCTTGAGCTGGTCTCTGTTGACGATCTAATGGCCGACGTTGAGTTCAAGGTGTTCTCGGGCCCTGCAAATGACGAGAAAGGGCGCGTTGCCGGTTTACGTGTCCCTGGCGGCGCCAAGATTAGCCGCAAGGAAATCGACGATCTCACGAAGTACGTCAGTAACTACGGTGCGCGCGGTCTCGCGTGGATCAAAGTGAACGACAAAGCATCTGGCGTTGAAGGTTTGCAGTCGCCCATACTCAAGTTCATGCCTGAGGCAACGGTTGCTGCTCTGGTAGAGCGTCTGCAATTAGAGGATGGCGATATTGTGTTCTTTGGTGCTGACAAGCGGCAGGTTGTGAATGATTCGCTGGGCGCCTTGCGCTTGAAAGTGGCCGAGATGATGGACATGGTCGGTGAGGGTTGGGCGCCTTTGTGGGTGGTCGATTTCCCCATGTTCGAGGAGACCACAGATGGCAATCTCACCGCATTACATCATCCGTTCACGGCGCCCTCATGCTCTGTCGATGAGCTGATAGCGGCGCCCGAGGCGGCGCTGTCACGCGCCTATGACATGGTGCTTAATGGTAGCGAGATTGGTGGCGGTTCAATCCGTATTCACCGGCAAGACATGCAAAAGGCCGTCTTTGAGGTGCTTGGTATCTCTGAAGAAGAAGCAGATGCCAAGTTTGGTTTCCTTCTGTCGGCACTCAAGCACGGTGCGCCGCCTCATGGTGGTCTTGCGTTCGGTCTCGACCGGTTAGTTATGCTGATGGTCGATGGGCAGTCGATTCGCGATGTCATCGCTTTCCCCAAAACACAGTCCGCGCAATGTGTCATGACCGATGCCCCGGGCGAGGTGTCAGAGCAGCAACTGCGCGATCTCAATATTCGATTGCGAGCGCCTGAGAAGTAATTTCTGCACTGACATGACGTCAGCGCTTCTTTCCCGCACAATCAGACCATGGGCGGAGAGGCACTGTGACACGAATTCTGGGGATTGATCCCGGCTCGCGAAAGACGGGGTTTGGCATAGTTGAAACCGATGGTAAGCGCACGCATTACGTGACCAGTGGCGTCATTAAGTTGCCGGTCGATGAGCCACTCGCTGCGCGCCTCAAGGTGCTTGCCGAATCGCTCGATCAGATCATTTCCGAGTATCAACCGACGCTAGCCGTGATAGAGCAGGTATTTATGGCCAAGAGCGCAGATTCTGCGCTAAAGCTAGGGCAAGCTCGCGGTGCGGCTATGGTCGTTTGTGCGCTTGCAGATCTTGAAGTTCACGAGTACGCGACGCGTCAGATTAAACAGGCGGTTGTAGGCACCGGCGGTGCGAGCAAAGCTCAGGTGCAGCACATGATCACACGCCTACTGAAACTTCCGTCAATGCCCCAAGAGGATGCCAGCGATGCACTCGCTGCGGCACTGTGTCACATTAGTGGCGCGGCCGTAAGACGAGCGACCGGAGCGCAGGCCTTCGCTACAGGGCGATTGAAGTAATGGGGACGTAGCCATGATCGAGAGACTCCGCGGCATTTTGCTTGCCAAGCAGGCCCCTGAAGTCATTATTGATGTGGGTGGCGTTGGCTACGAGGTTCGCGTCCCGATGACAACCATTTATCAACTGCCTGCTGTAGGTGAAGAGACCATCATCCTGACTCACTTTGTGGTCAGAGAAGATGCGCAGCAGTTGTATGGCTTCGTGAGAGAAATCGACCGCCGTCTGTTTCGAGACCTGATCAAAGTGAATGGTGTGGGCCCGAAACTCGCTTTGGCCATCCTTTCCGGCATGGATACGGAGCAGTTCGCCGCCTGCATGAACCGAAATGACGTCGATGCACTCGTTGCCCTTCCGGGCGTTGGAAAGAAGACGGGTGAGCGATTGCTGGTGGAGATGCGAGATAAGGCTGGGCAGTGGCTATCCGACGTGCTTCCAGGCGAGTCTGAGACGGCAGCACACCCTCCAGCCACCGATATGCGGGCCGAGGCTGAACAGGCGCTTATTGCGCTCGGATACAAGCCCACTGAGGCATCTAGATTAGTGTCGGCGGTGGATTCGGATGAGATTGATAGCAGCGAAACACTGATTCGAGCCGCGCTTCAGGCGGCAATGCGATAATGGCGTGGATACGATGAAGAGCCTGAGGGAATGCCGTGATTGAAACCGATCGTCTAGTCGCTGGAGGTACCGCCGATAACCGTGAGACGGCCCTCGATCGCGCGGTCAGACCTCAGACGCTCAATGACTATATTGGTCAGTCTGCTGTCCGAGAGCAGATGGAGATCTTTCTGTCGGCAGCCAAAGGTCGTGGTGAGCCACTTGATCACACGCTCATCTTCGGTCCTCCAGGTCTCGGCAAAACGACCTTGGCAAGCATCATCGCAAATGAAATGGGCGTGCAACTCAAGACCACCAGCGGCCCCGTACTAGAAAAGGCAGGTGATATTGCGGCCATCATGACCAATCTCGAACCCAACGATGTCCTGTTTATCGACGAAATCCACCGGCTCAGTCCTTACGTCGAAGAAATACTCTATCCCGCTATGGAAGACTTTCAGCTAGACATCATGATTGGGGAGGGGCCGGCGGCACGTTCGATTAAATTAGACCTGCCACCCTTTACTCTCGTGGGCGCTACGACCCGAGCGGGCTTGCTGACATCGCCTCTGAGAGATCGTTTTGGCATTGTTCAGCGACTGGAGTTTTATGAGGTCAGCGATCTGAAGCGCATTGTGTCCCGCGCTGCATCAATCCTTGAGGTTGAGGCAGATGACGCGGGCGCGCTCGAGATAGCTAAGCGATCGCGAGGCACCCCTCGGATTGCTAATCGACTGATGCGACGCGTTCGGGATTATGCGCAAGTCAAAGGTGACGGTGTTATTAATCAACTGATGGCGGAGCAGGCGCTGGATATGCTCAGTGTTGACGAGCAGGGTTTTGATCACCTCGATCGACGATTCCTGCTCGCACTGATCGAAAAGTTCGAGGGTGGTCCGGTTGGTATTGATAGTCTGGCCGCCGCATTATCCGAAGAGCGCGGAACGCTCGAAGATGTCATTGAGCCCTATCTTATTCAGCAGGGATTGATTGTCCGTACCCCGAGGGGACGAGTTGTGACCAATGCGGCGTACCGACATTTTGGCTTAGCGCCACCAAAGTCACTCGAGACAGGTAGTAATCTTTCTTTGGACCTCGGTGAGCAGGGTGATGCCTGAGTATCGGCTCCCCATCAGAGTTTATATTGAAGACACTGACGCGGGCGGCATCGTCTATTACGTCAATTATTTGAAGTATTTTGAGCGTGCGCGCACGGAACTTATCCGATCGCTGGGCATCGATAAAACAGCGGTGATG
>DPGN01000071.1 GCA_003523185.1 Halieaceae bacterium | reverse complement strand
GGAGACAGACTCAGTCTGTTTTTAAGGCGTGTAATCGCTCGTTCATGCTGGCCCATCGCAGTATCAATTTCGCTACTCGCAATGACGAAGGCGAGGTTGTCCGGGTCGGGACGCATCGCTTTTTCTAGTGCCTCTCTCGCTTTAACGGGTTGTCCCGCCTCGATGTGGGCTAATGCAAGGCCATACCAGCCGGCCGCTGCCTCGGTACCACCTTTTTCGGTTTGGTCGCGAAACAGATTTACGGCATCGACCGGACTCTGAGCTAGCTGATGGCGAACACGTGCTTGCATCAGCTCAAAATCGAAACTCTTGGGCCTAATCACACGGCGTTCTGATCGCGCACGGTTACGCATATCCGCGACCCGCTTTTCAGAGAGTGGATGCGTGCGCAAAAACTCGGGCAGTCGGTTTGTGCTGTAAAGCCGGTGTGCCGCCAGCATTCGTTCGTGCATATCGGCAGCGGCGTTCGGATCTCGACCTGATGCGACTAGCGTTTTTAGACCTACGCGATCTGCTTCAGATTCATTGGCTCGGCTATAGCGAAGGCGTGAGTCTTGAGCCGCGGCCTGCGTTGCTGTCATTGCCGCGAGTCCTGCATCGCTTCCGGCTGTTGCCGCCAATGCAATGCCGGCCATCAGACCTGCGATAGTGAGTTTATTCTGGTTGGCCGCTTGTTCCCGCTGACGCGAAAAATGTCGCTGACTTAAGTGAGCAATTTCATGCGTTAGGACGGCGGCCAGCTCATCCTCAGAGTGTGCGTGGTGAATGAGTCCATTGTGGACCCCAATAATACCTCCGGGTACCGCGAAGGCATTGATTGTCGGATTATCGACGATGACCAACTGTAGTTGTCGGTCTCGTAGTTCGCTGTGAAGCACAAGCTCGAAGATCAAGTTCTCTATGTAGTCTGCTAACAGCGGATCATCGAGCACTGGCGCCTGAGCTCTAAAAACCTTCAGCCAGAGACTGCCGAGCCGGCGCTCATACTGCTCTGAATAGAGGCTTGTGCTCGAGGCCCCTAAATTCGGAATCTTTAGATCGTCGGTGTCCGCCCATGCGCGCGTGACGCTGACCATAATCAATGCCGTCACAAAGGCGACGGCAAGTGATTGGGCAAGTGACTGAGAGGATCGATCAAACATGACGAGACTTTAACTGACTTTCTTCCGATACGCGTGTTTCAGTGTGACAAAAGTAGGGAACCTTGGTTCCCTATGCAGGTATAATCATCGGGGGGCAATAAAGGTTCACGAGATGGCAATTGCAAACAGAGTCGACGCGCGCGGTAAACGATGCCCGATGCCGGTGCTCATGGCTAAGCGGGCCATCGCCGCATGTAATCCTGGCGACGCCATTGAGATCTTGGTCACAGACCCAAGCGCCCCTAAAGATTTTGAAACCTTTGCGCGTCTTGAGGGTCACAGTGTGAGTTGGGAAGCGCAGAACGAGGTAACGGCAATCAAGCTCACGCTAAACGCAGTTAAATGAGCTTCGGATACGGATACGTAGCGGGTTGCCAGCGGGGGTAAACGCAGATGATCGACACATTGAAAAAATGGTACCAACGCCACCTCGGTGGAGAAGAGTCGGTCATCCTCGTGACTCTGCTCATCGGAAGCGTTGGTTTGCTGGGCGTCATGGGTGACGTACTCACCCCGGTATTCATAGCCTTAATTCTCGCGTACCTCATGCAAGGCGTTGCTGATCAATTAGAGAAATGGGGGGTGAGAAAGGGTCTTGCGCTTGCGGGCTCGTCACTTGCCTTTGTCGGCGTCTTTCTGGGCTTTACGTTGGGCATTGCACCGTTGGTCTGGCGTCAGCTTGAGGGCCTTATTCGTGAAGCTCCTGCGATGATGGGGGCGGTGCAGCAGCAAGTAGAGGAGCTCATTGCAAAGTATCCAATAGTGATTGAGCAAGCGCCGATTACCGAGATGCTGTCTTCCATGCAGGGGCAAGCGGCATCGCTGGGTCAAGCGATTGTAGGCTTTGGCCTCTCCTCTATTCCCGGCGTACTCACCTTCGCCATTTATATGGTCCTGATTCCGCTCATGGTGTTTTTCTTCTTGAAAGACCGCGACGAGCTTATCGCATGGGTGCTCAGCTTTTTGCCAAAGGAGCGTCCTGCGCTTGACCAGATTGGTCGCGACATGAATCGGCAGATTGCGAACTACGTGCGTGGCAAGGGTATTGAAATCATTATCATTGGCGCAGCGAGCTATATCGCTTTTATCAGTTTTGGATTGAATTACACGGCGCTACTCGCACTGCTCGTTGGATTGAGTGTGATTGTCCCGTACATCGGTGCATTCCTCGTCACCATCCCGGTGGTTTTGGTGGCGTTTTTTCAGTTCGGGTTGACCGGTGACTTCTACTGGATTGTGACGCTCTACTTTTTTATTCAGGTGCTCGATGGAAACGTGCTTGTGCCGCTGCTCTTCTCAGAGGCAGTGAACTTGCATCCTGTGGCGATCATTATCGCCGTATTAATATTTGGCGGCTTGTGGGGTGTGTGGGGTGTCTTTTTTGCCATCCCGTTGGCCACGCTCTTCAATGTATTGCTGGTCTCTTGGCCGCGGACCGAGGTTTAGCGCACAACTGCGCGTAAAGGAGTAACTATGCAAATCTGGCGAATCGCTCGCTTCACATTGGTAGCAGCACTGGCATCGTTGGTGGTGGCCTGCGGAGAGGATGCCGCGGAGCCGACGGCGCCGGTGGTTGTGAATAAGAGCCCAAATGACGAGCGTGAGTACGCTGCAGTAACGCTGGATAATGGTCTCCAAGTCCTGATGGTCTCCGATGCGACTACCGAGAAATCAGCTGCCGCCCTCAGCGTGGGCGTTGGCGCGTTTTCAGATCCCATGGACTTTCAGGGGATGGCTCACTACCTCGAGCACATGCTGTTTATGGGCTCGGAATCATTCCCAGAGCCTGACGGCTACATGAATTTTGCGGCAGAAAATGGCGGTAGTTCTAATGCCTACACCTCGAGCGAAATCACCAATTACATGATCACTATCGAGAATGCGGCATTCCCTGAAGCGCTGCACCGGCTCTCAGAGTTCTTCTCTGCGCCGATACTCGACCCGGGCTACATTCAGAAAGAGAAGAATGCCGTCAACGCCGAGTGGTCTATGCGCAGAGAGTCAGAGGGACGGTCGATTTACCGCCTGCAGCGTGCGCTGCTGGGTGAGCATCCCGCCAATCGCTTTACCATCGGTAATCTCGATACTCTGGCAGACAAAGACACCCGCGAACTACACCCAGCCACCATTGAGTTCTTCGAGCAGTACTACTCGGCGAATTTGATGGCGCTGGTGTTGATTAGTCCCCTGCCTGTCGCAGAAATGGAAAGTTTGGCACAGCAGCACTTCTCCCTCATTCCGAACAAAGAGGTCGATGAGCCTGTGGTCACCACCGAGGTTAACTTCGAGGAGGTGGCAGGTAAGTTGATTCGCTTCAAGCCGCAGCGTGACCTGCGTGAAATGCGATTGAGCTACATCATTGATAACAACGCGGCTGACTGGCGAAGTAAGCCGGGTGATTACCTGGGTTATGTCATCGGCTCTGAAATGCCGGGGACACCTGCCGACAAACTGAAGTCACTGGGACTCATCAGTGAATTGATGACCTCGAGCTACGAGTCGCTCTACGGCAACTACGGAACCTTCGAAATCAGTGTTCAGCTAACTCCTCAGGGCATGAAGCGTCGTGAGGAAATCTTTGATGTGCTCTCTGGCTATATTGAGCTGCTTCGTCGAGAGGGTGTCGATGATCGCTATGCCGAGGAGTACCGCCAGTCTCTGAACAATCGGTTTACCTTCCTCGAGAAGATTGACGACTTCTCTTACGCCGCGAGTCTGGCGGCCGCCATGCAGGACTATCCGATTGAGCACGTTATCGATGCACCGTATCGCTTTGATGGGTTCAATAAGGAAGCTGTCGGTTCGCTGTTGGCCCAGTTGGTACCCGAGCGACTCAACGTTTGGTACATCTCGCAAGAAGAAGAAACCAATAGCGAGCTCGAGTTCTATGTCGGACCGCACGCCATAGAAGACCTCGAAGCCAGAGATATCGAGGCGGCGCTTGCCCTCGTCAACCGTCTCGGATTGGCACAGCCCAGTCAAAATGGCCTGCTCCCTGAGGCTTTCGACCTCAAAGAGACGCCGGCTGACGTTACCTCGGTTGCTGTCGCGGATAACGTAACGTTCTGGTTAAAGGGTAGCGAGAACTTTGATGGTTTGCCGAAAGGTTTCACGCGGCTTCAGTTGAGTACCGACAAAGCGCTGAATAGCGTTGAGAACTTCGTGTACCTGTCGCTATGGGAGTCGCTGTACGACTTGAAGCAGACGCGGTTGGCAACGGAGGCATCCATAGCGGGTATGAGCCTGTCGATGAGTGCGTCCAATGGCATATCGCTCACAATGTCAGGCTTCACTGATAAGCAGCCCGAGCTATTAGCGCGTGCGCTGGAAGGCTTGCGGGTGAACCCCAGCGAGCTTGAGTTTGACCAGGCGGTAGAACGCTATTTGCGCCGCATTGAGAACTCAAAACGCGCCTTCCCCTACACGCGATTCACGCCTCTGCTTGGAATGTTGACGCGTGAGGGTCGATATACAGATGCGTCGCTCGCATTAGCTGCATCTAAGGCGAATCTGGAGGAATTCACTCAGTTCGTCGAAGCAGTGCTTACAACGAGTCACCTCCGAGCATTCTTCTTTGGCAACTATGACGAAGCTGATGTGCAGGCCGCATATGCTCAGCTGGAGGACTATGTCACTCCAAGCCGTTCTGCGGGCTACGCACGTGCCGGCATCTACAACCCTGAGCCCGGTGCAACGCTAATGCTTAATAGAGAGGTTCCCGTAGAAGACCTGGGTATGCTTTACGGCTTCGCTGCACCTGAGGCATCGATAAAGAACCAAGCGCTTGCTCGAATTCTTGCGCGCCACCTGCGCGTACGGGCCTTCGAAACCTTGAGAACAGAAGAGCAACTTGGGTATGCGGCGGGTGGCGGATCACTCGATCTCTATCAGCACCCTATGGTGATTCTCTACATACAGTCGCCAGTTAAGGGCCCGCAGGATATGCTTGACCGCTTTAACGCCTACACGCAGGAGTACCGGGACGAGTTGGCGGCGCTTACAGAGGAGTCCTTTGCGAAGTTTAAAGCTGGCGTATTAACAGCTTTGACTGAACCTCCCAAGAATCTATCGGCAGAGGCGGGGCCGTTTGCCTCAGATTGGTCGATAGAAAATTATGACTTCGACACGCGTGACCAACTCATTGAGGCGGTGGAGTCTGCGACGTTAGCTGACGTACAGGCGTTTTACGATGAGACTGTTTTTGGTGAAGCGCGATCGCGAATCGTCATTCAGCTTAAAGGTCAGCGTTACGCAGATCAGGCGTTTGGTTCCTTAGATGGCGGTGTTGTCATCGAGGACGTTGATCAATTCCATAAAGAGATGCCAAAGCAGCCGTTTTAAGTTTAAGGCGCTTACACCGCCTGTAAATATTTCTACATAGTTCCCTTATAGAACTTTGTAGAAATTACCCCGGTATTTCCATACCCTTAAATACAGAATAACGTATTTAATAGTTCTAATTTAGAACTTAATCGGGGGTTGGTGTGAATACAAACTTAGATCCAGTCGAGGCAAAAGAGTGGTTAGACTCGTTTGATGCAGTCACTCGCTTTAACGGTAGCAACGCCTCTAGCGAGCTGATCCAGCGATTAACCGATCATGCTCGAGAAAAGGGTGTGAAGCTGCCGGCCGCCATCACGACGCCCTTTAAAAACACCATTAACCCAGAAGATGAACGCGTCATGCCCGGTGACTTGTTTATGGAGCGACGAATCCGATCGCTTATTCGTTGGAACGCGATGGCCATGGTCATGCGTGCTAATGACAACGAAGATGGTTTGGGCGGTCATATTTCAAGCTTCAGTTCGAGCGCGACGCTGTATGACGTGGGGATGAACTATTTCTTCCGCGGGACAGGAAACGGCCACCCCGGGGATCTTGTCTTCTATCAAGGGCACAGTGCGCCGGGTATGTATGCACGCTCTTATTTGGAAGGCGTTTTTGATGAGAGCCAACTCGAAAACTTTCGACGTGAGGTTTCAGGAAAAGGCCTATCGTCCTATCCCCACCCTTGGTTGATGCCGAACTACTGGCAGTTCCCAACAGTTTCGATGGGGTTGGGTCCGCTGCAGGCCATCTACCAAGCACACGTGATGAAGTATCAGCAGAAACGTGGCCTAGTGGACCATCGGGATAGAAAGGTCTGGTGTTTTCTTGGTGATGGCGAATGCGATGAGCCTGAGTCCTTGGGAGCGATTGGCCTGGCTGGGCGCGAGGGCTTGGGTAATCTTCACTTTGTCGTTAACTGTAACCTGCAACGATTGGATGGGCCGGTTCGCGGCAACAGTAAAATTATTCAGGAGCTCGAGGGTGTTTTCCGCGGTGCTGGCTGGAATGTGATTAAAGTGGTTTGGGGACGTCGCTGGGATCCGCTATTGGAACGCGATAAGTCTGGCCTTCTACTCAAGCGGATGGATGAAGTCTGCGACGGTGAGTTGCAAAACTGTAAATTCAACGGCGGTGCGTATACCCGGGAGCATTTCTTCGGGAAGTACCCTGAAACCCTCGATTTAGTAAAAGACCTCTCGGATGACGACATCATGTATCTCAACCGAGGTGGGCATGACCCTTACAAGGTCTATGCGGCCTACGCAGCTGCCTGTGAAGAGACAGAGCGGCCGACTGCAATCCTCGCCATGACGGTAAAAGGCTACGGTACCAGTGAGGCAGGTGAGGCGAGTAATGAAACACACTCGCTCAAGAAGCTCGACCTGAAGAGCTTGAAAGCCTTCAGGGATCGCTTTGGCGTGCCCATCAGCGATAAAGATTTGAAGGACGCGCCGTTCTATCGTCCACCCGAAGACAGCCCTGAAATGCGTTACCTCAAGGAGCGTCGAGCGGAGCTGGGAGGTAGCATCCCCGCGCGTCGTGCGACGTCTTACAGCTTGCCAGCACCGGCGCAGTCCGCGTACGCGAGCCAGCTTAAGGGCAGTGGTAAGCGCGAAATTTCAACGACGATGGCCTTCGTCCGCGTGCTGTCCTCGCTAGTGAAGGACAAGCAGATCGGCGAGCGTATTGTGCCCATTGTTCCGGACGAGGCCCGTACCTTTGGTATGGAAGGGATGTTCCGTCAGTTAGGTATCTACTCTTCAGTAGGTCAGCAATACACCCCGCACGATGCGGGGCAAATCCTCTACTACAAGGAGGAAGAGACCGGTCAGATTCTCGAGGAAGGGATTAACGAGGCGGGTGCCATGTCAGCATGGATTGCTGCTGCGACTTCGTATTCGGTATCGGATTACCCGATGGTGCCGTTCTACATCTTCTACTCCATGTTCGGATTCCAACGAATTCATGATTTGGCTTGGGCAGCAGGTGATAGTCAGGCGCGAGGATTCCTTATTGGCGCCACGGCGGGTCGTACGACCCTGAATGGCGAGGGTTTGCAGCATCAAGATGGTCACAGTCACCTTATGGCTACCACTATTCCTAATTGCATTTCTTATGACCCGACTTACAGCTATGAGCTGGCGACCATCATCAGCTCTGGCATGAAGCGGATGTTTGAAGACGGTGACAACGTTTTCTATTACATCACTACAATGAACGAAAACTATGTCCATCCCGATATGCCTGAGGGTGTGGAAGAGGGCATTGTCCGAGGCCTCTATCCGCTCAAAAAATCCGCGAAGAAAGGAAAGAAGTGCGTTCAATTGATGAGCGCGGGAACCATCATGCGAGAGGTCGAAGCTGCCGCCGTCATTCTGGAAAAGGATTATGGTGTTGCCGCGGATATCTGGAGCATGACGAGCCTCAATGAGTTAGCGAGGGATGGCCATAAGGTGTCGCGTCGCAACATGATGAATCCTGCAGAAGAACCGGAGGTGCCTTACGTCACGCAGTGCCTCGCACCGACCGAGGGTCCCATCATCGCTGCGACTGATTACATCCGAGCGCATACCAACCAGATTAGAGAGTTTATGCCGCGCAGCTTTACGGTCCTCGGCACTGATGGTTTCGGACGAAGTGACACGCGCGCACAGCTGCGGGAGTTCTTCGAGGTTGATCGTCGCTACGTTGTCTTGGCAGCAATGACCGCCTTGGCGGACGAGGGTGTGGTGTCACGAGCAGATGTTGCCAAAGTCATGGCTGATTTGGGCATCGATCCTGCAAAGCCAGACCCCACAACGGTCTAAGGGAGGCACTACAGATGACACATCAAACGATTGTAGTTCCTGATATTGGTGGCGCCGAGGGTGCCGAGGTGGTCGAGCTTCTAGTGGCAGTGGGTGATGCTGTTGAGCTCGAGCAAAGCTTGATTGTTCTCGAATCTGATAAGGCCTCCATGGAAATCCCAGCATCGCATGCCGGCGTTGTCGTCGAGCTTAAGATGGCGGTTGGTGACCAGCTGTCGGAAGGTGATGCAATTCTCGTACTGGATACGTCAGCGGCTGCCAGTGATAACGCAGAGGCGGGCGATCAGGAAGCATCAAGCACTGATCAGAGCGTTGTATCGACCGATGCCGACCTCGCCAGTGCACAGCGGGTGGATGAGGGCAGCGAGGGGGTTGCAGATTCAGCCGACCCTGAAGCGAGCGCAGGCCATGCGATTTCGGAACAAATTGTCGAAGTGCCCGATATTGGTACGGATGGTGATGTTGAGGTCGTCGAGCTATGTGTCAGCGTTGGCGATAAGATCGAAGAGGGCGACTCGGTCGTCGTGCTCGAGTCCGATAAAGCATCAATGGAGGTTCCTTCTCCTGCGGCAGGTGAGGTCCTGGAGCTCTTAATTGCTGAAGGAGCCTCGGTCACTCAAGGCGCGGCGCTCATAAAGTTGAGCGTTACAGGTGGTTCACTACCTGCTGCAACAGCCATTGATTCCAACGACACGGCCGTGCAGACGTCCCCACCAGTGGTCGCAGCCAATCCTGCTCCCCAGGTGAGCGCGCCTGAGGTCTCCGCGCAGCCAACCTCGCCGGCCTCCGATGACGCGTCAGATTTATACGTTGGACCTGCCGTACGGAAGCTGGCTCGTGAATTTGGTGTCGACCTGAAAGCTGTAAAAGGGTCGGGCCCTAAGGGGCGCGTCGTCAAAGAGGATTTACAGGCGTACGTTTCGCAACGTCTGGCTGGTCCTGCGACCCGCGCCGTTTCGATGGGCAGTGGTATACCAGAAGTGGCGGAGATTGATTTTTCGAAGTTTGGTCCGGTTCGTCATGAAGAGAGATCACGCATTGATAAAGTCACCGCGACCAATATGTCGAAGTCGTGGCTCAACGTGCCACACGTTACGCAGTTTGATGACGCGGACATCACGGACCTAGAGGCTTTCCGTAGTTCGCTTAAAGCGGAGGCTGAGCAACGAGGCAGCAAATTATCGCCCGTACCTTTCATCATTAAAGCGGTTGCAATTGCGCTTAATGCGAACCCTAAGTTGAAGAGCTCGCTGGCAGAGCAGGGCGATGTGCTTGTCTACAAGGACTACTGCCACATTGGTATGGCTGTCGATACACCCAATGGTTTGGTGGTGCCGGTTATCCGTGATGCGGACAAGAAGTCCGTTTGGGCATTAAGTGATGAAATTCGCGAGCTTGCCGCGAAAGCGAAAGACAAGAAGCTCAAGCCGGACGAAATGCAAGGCGCGGTCTTTACCGTTAGTAGCTTAGGGAACATTGGGGGGCGCGGATTTACGCCGATCGTAAACACCCCAGAAGTGGGCATTTTGGGTGTCAGCAAGGCCTCCACCCAACCCGTGTGGGACGGCTCCGCATTCCAGCCGCGCACCATGCTTCCAGTCTCGCTGTCCTACAATCATCGTGTTGTTAACGGTGGTGATGCAGGCCGGTTTCTGACTTACCTCGTAGCACTACTGAGTGACATCAGACAGCTTGCGATGAACTAAGCCGCGACTGAGTTTGCGGCGTCAGCCGGTGTTGCGCATTCCTGCTGCGACACCGGCAATCGATACCATCAGTGCGCGCTGTACTGATGCATCTTCACTTTCACGAATACGACGCAGCAATTCAATCTGCACCAGGTTCAAAGGAGCGGTGTA
Organism: Halieaceae bacterium; assembly: GCA_003523185.1. Classification (GTDB taxonomy): domain Bacteria; phylum Pseudomonadota; class Gammaproteobacteria; order Pseudomonadales; family Halieaceae; genus Luminiphilus. The sequence goes on along the minus strand of DPGN01000071.1, from coordinate 1,175 downwards.
AACATTTCTCAAGCCAATTGACTCCAAGCCCCAGGGGTCACTCGCCATCAATGTGTCGACATCCAGAATGCGCTGTACGGAGCTGATGTCGTTTGCCAGTTGCTTGCGTAGGTCGCTACCCAGCCCTCGTAATTTGGTGTCAACCAGTGTCTCGTCATAAAGCACATTGATCATGCTGTTCGACTTGGCGTAGACCATGTCTAGCATCGACAGTCGGGATGCAAAGAAGGGCCACTCATCGCGCATTTCCTTGAGCATTGGCATGTGCCCTGATGTTGCTGCCTTGTCCAGTGCAGAGCCAGCCCCAAGCCAAGCGGGTAGCACCAGGCGACTTTGTGACCAGGCGAAAATCCAGGGAATCGCGCGGAGTGTCTCGATGCCACCTCCGGTTCGGCGTCTTGCAGGCCTTGAGCCGAGTGGGAGGCTTGCGAGCTCAGGCTCCGGGGTTGCCTGGCGGAAGTACTCAACAAAATGCGGATTCCCTCGAACCCATCTTCGATAATCAGTACAGGCATTGTCAGCAAGCTCATTCATGAGCTCGCGCCATGCCTGCTTGGGAACGGGTGGTGGCGTGAGGTTGCCCCGAAGAATCGCACTGGTGTACTGCCCCAGGGTATTAACCGCCAGCGGCTTGAGCCCGAGCTTCACCCTGATCATTTCACCTTGCTCGGTCACTCTCAGCCCTTGTTCCAACGAGCCAGGTGGCTGAGACAGAAGTGCTTGATGGGCCGGCGCACCGCCTCGTCCGATCGTCCCGCCGCGACCATGGAACAACTGTAGCTTCACCCCATGAGAGTGGCAGACGTCTAGCAAGGCTTCTTGTGCTCGATATTGCGCCCAGCCTGCTGACAGCATGCCGGCGTCTTTTGCACTGTCGGAGTAGCCAATCATGACAACCATGGCGTTGTTGGCTCGTGCTTTAAACGCCTCGTTGCTCAGTAACGCATCGATTGTCGAAGGCGCGCCGTCAAGATCATCTAGGGTTTCAAACAGTGGAGAAACCGGTAGGTCCAGTGGCCCACCTGTCGCTTTCAATAGAAGTTGAACAGCTAGCACATCAGACGGTTGAGACGCCATGGAAATGACGTAGCAGCCCAGCGCCTCTCGTGGCGCATTGGCAATGACTCGGAAGGTATCTATGACCTCTTGGCAAGGTTCTGATGCTTCGAAGTTGA
>DPGN01000057.1:112954-120812 GCA_003523185.1 Halieaceae bacterium | reverse complement strand
CTGCTCAAAATTTGCCTTTGTATAGTGTTGAATTTCGCGACCTGACACGATCATCCGTACTTTATTTATCGACACTTATAACGGCTGGGGGCTTTTTAAATATTATTAATCGGGCAGAACTACATGTCGAAATGTGGTTTTCTCTGATCTTCGCCACAGCTACACTCTTTGTCGTCTCGCAGATACGTTCCACATCGCGGCACATGATGTCGAGCTTGCATTTATTGATGGCGATTATGGTCTTCAATATTAGCGTGCAGGTCGTACACGGTATTGACTATCAATTGATGTGTGTCCTGCCGTTTTATTTAATTTGGATCGGCTTGTTACCTACGCTGGTCGTAGTGGTGGGCTGCCTAGCCGCAACTTCACTTACAGTAGCCTTGGCTCCGGAAAATCCGCTTATTCCAGAAAATGTAATGTTGGCGATTTCCGCCGGTATCGTCGTTCACTTTGCAAAAGAACAGTTACGTCAGCAAATGCAGCTAGCGTCGAGTGACCCCTTGACTGGCGCCTTGAATCGGCGGTACTTGAAGACGCAGCTAGAGGCAATGCGTGCCGAGTTTGTTAGGACAAACCGCATTTCAAGTTTAGTTCTGATGGATGTCGATGGCCTAAAGGCTATTAATGATGGTTTCGGTCACAGCGCGGGTGATAGTGCCTTGAAGTCCCTTGCTAAAATAATTCGTGACCGTGTTAGTGGCTCGGACTCTTTGTTTCGTATCGGTGGGGATGAGTTTGCATTGATTCTCGCGGATGCGAAGACCAATGACGTATTGATAGTCTCAAACGACATTCGGCAACTGCGTAAGGGAGCATTTATTGACCGGTAAGCTCGAGTTTTCGGTTTCCTTCGGCGTATGCTGTGTTGACGAAACCACCTCGCCAGACGATTGGCTTGAACGCACCGACGAGGCTCTTTACGAGGCAAAGAAGGGCGGTGGTGATGTTGCCCGAATGGCGGTCTGAATCTTGAGGACGAGCATTTCGGGTCAGCGATTGTTGGTGTTGTCGCTCGTTTGGGTGCTGGTCCTTAGCGGTTGCTCAGCAAATCGGTTCTTGTACAACAGAGCTGACACATTCGTGCGCTGGGCAATCGATGATTATGTTGATCTGACAAGCGAGCAGCAAAGGCAGTTTGATTCGGACCTTGATGGGCTGCTCAATTGGCATCGGCACGACGAATTACCGCTTTACAGAGAGTTTATCGTCTCCTCGTTGGACGCACTCGAGGGCGGAGTGACCATCGATGAAGCCGTATTGATTTCGGAAGCCATTGACGAGTCGGCCAATCGGCTTCAGGTAAAGCTAGTTGATCTATTGCTTGAGAGTGCAGAGGGCCTGACAGATGGCCAGATACAGGACTTTCTGGATGAGCTTGATCGTCAACAAAAAGACTATGCGTTGGAGCGTCTGGTTCGAGACGACATCACATACGCTGATGACGCGGCTGACTCGTTGCAGCGGTTGGCGAAGCGGTTGCTCGGCAGATTAAATGATGAACAAAAGGCACTCATCCAGTCGCGTAGCACAGAACTGATGCGCATTGACCGCCTATGGCACGAGGATCGTTCTGTGTGGGGGGCGAAGCTCCGAACCATACTCGAGAGCCGCTTACCCGGGTGGCAGACCGAAATCCGTGTGTTGGGTGATACGCGTTCCGAGGCAAGAACGCCGGCGTATGTCGCCGGTATAGAGCATAACGGCGACATCATTCTTGGGCTCTTGGTCGAGGTGATCAACGGTCGAACAGAGAGTCAGGACAGACGCATGCGTCGTTTTCTCGATGATCTTATTGCCGATATTGACGCGTTAACCGCAGCCAATGTGGCCGAAGCCCTAGTCGTCCAGTAGCGATAGATCCCGTACCGCACCACGATCTGCGCTTGTCACTGTTTTGGCGTAGAACTTGAGCGCAGGACTCACTTTCCTTGGTCGACTTTTTGCGGGCTTAAAGCCAAGGACCGCTTGAGCGGCTCGTCGTTCGTTCAGCACGGCCTCATCAACCAACACGTTAATGGCACGCTTTGGAATGTCGATGAGGATTCTGTCGCCGTCCTCGACAAGCGCAATCGCACCACCAGCCGCCGCTTCCGGAGAAACGTGACCAATGGATAAGCCGGATGTGCCGCCAGAGAAGCGACCATCGGTGATGAGTGCACAGGCTTTACCCAGGCCTTTGGATTTGATGTAGCTCGTTGGGTAAAGCATTTCCTGCATACCCGGACCGCCCCGAGGCCCCTCGTAGCGGACAATGACCACATCACCTGCTTGTACACGATCCTCGAGGATATCGGCGACGGCATCTTCCTGGCTCTCGCACACGTGGGCTCTTCCTTCGAATACCAAGAGCTCATCTTCCACACCGGCGGTTTTCACAACACAACCATCCTCGGCAATGTTTCCAAAGAGCACCGCCAAGCCACCTTCTTCAGAGTAGGCATTATCGGCTGAGCGAATGCATCCGCCCTTTCGGTCTAAGTCGAGTGTCGGCCAACGCGTTGCCTGGCTGAATGCTTCCTGTGTCGGGATGCCCGCGGGGCCCGCTTTGAAACGCTCGAGCGCCACCACATTATGGGTGGTAGCAATATCCCAATGAGCGATTGCGTCGGCAATGCTAGGGCTGTGCACGGTGTGGCAGTCAGTATGCAGGTGGCCCGATCTCGCGAGCTCACCCAAAATGGCCAGTACACCACCCGCTCGGTGAACATCTTCCATGTGATACAGCGGGGTGCTCGGAGCCACTTTGCACAACTGAGGCACATTGCGGGAAAGCGCGTCGATGTCAGCCATTGTGAAATCAAGCTCGGCTTCTTGTGCCGCGGCAAGCAAGTGCAAAATGGTGTTGGTTGAGCCACCCATGGCAATGTCGAGACTCATGGCATTCTCAAACGCGGCTCGGTTGGCAATGTTCCTGGGAAGAACACGGTCATCGTCCTCAACGTAGTAGCGCCGCGTAAGTTCAACCACGAGTCGCCCCGCTTCAAGGAACAGCGCTTTACGATCGGCGTGAGTTGCTAACAGGGAGCCGTTGCCTGGCAGGCTCAGTCCAAGCGCTTCTGTGAGGCAATTCATCGAGTTGGCAGTGAACATACCAGAACATGAACCACAGGTCGGGCAGGCGGATCGCTCGTAAGCCTCAACTTTGGCGTCATCGGCACTACTGTCTGCAGCAATTACCATGGCGTCAACCAAGTCCAGCTTATGCTCGGACAGGGCGGTTTTACCTGCTTCCATGGGGCCGCCCGAGACAAAAACTACTGGTATGTTGAGGCGCATGGCCGCGTTGAGCATTCCGGGTGTGATCTTGTCGCAGTTAGAGATACAAACCATGGCGTCGGCACAGTGCGCGTTCACCATGTACTCAACGGAGTCTGCAATGATGTCCCTGGAGGGTAAGCTATAGAGCATGCCGTCATGACCCATTGCGATGCCGTCATCGACTGCAATGGTGTTGAATTCTTTGGCAACACCGCCTGCGTTTTCAATTTCACGCGCGACCAGCTGTCCCAGATCTTTGAGATGGACGTGTCCCGGCACGAACTGTGTGAATGAGTTAACGACGGCAATGATGGGTTTTTCAAAGTCACCGTCTTTCATGCCGGTTGCACGCCATAAGGCACGTGCCCCCGCCATGTTGCGGCCGGCGGTGGATGTTCTCGAGCGATACTCAGGCATCAGCTATCTCCAGTAGATCACGCGCTATAGACTACAGCGCGTGAACAAGAATTTTTGAATTTCGGTCTATTTTTGCCTTCTGTTTCTCGGAATCGGGCAGCGCTTCAGGTGATGACATAGTGAAGCCAAGCTCCTGAAACCAATGACCGGTTTGTGTTGTACGCACATAAACGCGCTCAAGCTTGGCTTGTTTCGCAGCGTCAGTGAGCGCTGCCACGAGCCGTTCACCGTGTCCCGAGTCCCTGTAATCCGGATGGGTGGCAACACTTGCGATTTCCGCGATGTTGTCCGCAGGGTTGTCCAGTAAGGCGGCGCAGGCGATAACCCGGCTGTCTTTTGTGATGACAGTGAATTTATCGAGGCTGCGTTCGATCTCTTCATTGGACCTATCTGCAAGAACGCCTGCTTGCTGTAACGGTCGGATGAGCTCGAGTATGCCTGCCAAGTCGTGTGCCTCGGCGCCTTTGATTTGCTCGTATTCGTCTGGCGATATCAAGGTGCCAATACCATCGTGCGTATACAGCTCTTTAAGCAGGCCGCCGTCGAGTGCGTAGCTAATGAGGTGGGATCGAGGTACGCCCGAGTCACAGGCATCACACGCGAGCATGAGCGCCTCTTTTTGCCCCTGGCCAGCGGTTTCGAGTACTCGGCGAGCAGCATCAACGGTAAGTTGCCGCTGCAGTTTCCCGTCCGTACCTTCGATGCCATCGAAGTCCGACATGATAATTAGCTTGTCAGCGCCTAGGCTCCGGCTGATCGCACCCATGACGTCCAGTGCGTCTAGAGTGAACACTTCTCCAGCAGGGGAATGACCCAGCGTAGAGACCATACAGATGGCGGCACCATCTAACGCGTGTGTCATGCCAGCAACGTCAACATGGCGAACTAAACCACGACCTGACCGGTCCACGCCGTTGATGACACCCAAGGGCCGGGCCGTGATGAAGTTACCGGAGATTACTCTGAGTCGCGCATTGTGTAGGGGTGAGTTGGGCAGTCCCATCGAAAACATCTGCTCAATATGGGTGCGTTCTGCCAAGGTATCAGCCACTGCTCGATTCACGGCGATGGGCGTCAATGGCTCGGAGTCAAAGGCGTTTTGCTCGTGAACTACCACCAGTCGCACACCCAGTGAATGCATAAGTGCGAGGTCGTGCACCACATTGATAAAATTCTCATCGCTGGCAGCGCCGCAGCGAAGCCCCACTACAACAGTGGTTCCTCGATGCGAATTAATGTACGGCGCGGTGTGCCGAAACCAATCAATGGTGTCTGTCGAATCTGTCATAATCGCCGCCCTTAGCCCCGCAGGCCTCGAAGGATGCTAAATCCCTGTTGCAAGAGCAGATTGATTCGCGTGCTAGCTGCAAGCATTTCCATTAAAAAATTCCGTGACAAGGCAATTGGCTGAGATTCATTGCGTGGGTGGTTACGCGGTAAAACCGCCGCGCCACAACGGATTGGGAGTATATTAGGTGTTTGAAGTGGTTCCTACCCTAGGCTCGCTCCTTTGCCCGATGGTGTAGCAGAGAGTTTTTACGGAGATTTGGGCATTTTGGTGCGAAAACCGTGAGAGGCAATTTGTTTATTTGATGGTGGTCGAAGATCAAATTCAGTTGATGAGTCAGCGCATCGGCGGGCAGCGATTCGAGGCGCTGCTTTCGAGGCTCGATGATTGTGGTTCGGCGGGCGACGCACGGCGGTTATTACGCAGCAGTGAATTCTTCAGAGGCCTGGTGGAGCGGCAAATCGACTGGCTTGAGACCGAGGCACAGTTCAAGGCGAGCACGATCGACTATATTACCGCAGCGCACGAGCACTCGGCGGCGACCTTGTTGCCCACGGAGGCCACGCTAACGTCTTCTCTCCGAGTGCTGAGACAGCGGGCGATGCTGCATATTCTGTGGCGCAGTTTCACGCAGAGGGCAACGGGTCTTGATGAGACACTGGTCGCCATGAGTCATCTCGCAGATTTTGTGATTCGGGATGCAGTCCAGTTTGCCGAAGCTCAGGTGGGTGCGCGGTTTGGTGAGCCAATCGGCGAGGAATCGCAAACCCGCCAGCACCTGATTGTTGTCGGCATGGGCAAACTGGGCGGGCGTGAACTGAACTTATCATCCGACATCGACATCATTTTTGTTTACGACGAGCCGGGCGTTACCGAGGGTGGGCGCTCGAGCACCAGCAATCAAGAGTTCTTTACACGAGTGGCTCAGTTGGTGATTAAGTTGATCGATAGCGTAACGCACGAAGGCCGTGTGTTCAGGGTCGATACCCGGCTGCGTCCATTCGGAGATAGCGGAGCACTGGTTGCCAGTTATCCGTCATTGGAGAATTACTATCAGCAACACGGGCGTGACTGGGAACGATACGCGCTTCTAAAGTCTCGCTGTATCACCGGGCTTATCGAGCAAACGCGGGCGTTTCAACAGTTGGCACTCCGTTTTGTTTACCGGCGTTATACGGACTTTAGTGTCATTGATGGTTTGCGCGATATGAAGGCGCTCATTGATACCGAGCGCGTATCGAAGGATTTAGCGAACGATGTGAAGCGCGGCCCCGGCGGCATTCGTGAAGCGGAGTTTGTTGTCCAATCACACCAGCTGACACACGGCGGCCGGATTCCAGCGATTCAAACGATCAATTTTCAGACATCGGCCGCGGTACTCGCCAAAGAGCAGTGTGCTCCTCAGTCCGTTGTATCAACACTGACTCGCGCCTACCGGCACCTTCGACAAGTGGAACATGGCATTCAAGCACTGCGCGATGAGCAGACTCATTCGATACCTGACGTTAGCGATGCCCAAGAAAACCTTCGGCATTTATTGGGCTACGCGTCATGGACTGAACTTAGGGATCAGACCGAAGCTCACCGAAATGCAATTGCCACTGAATTTGACGCGTTATTGAACGAGCCGGGTCAGATGACACGACTGATTGTTGGCATTGACTCCGAGTCACCATCGCTCGATATGTCGGTCATACGCGGGCTTTCGCTGGATCGTGAGGACCGCATTGTGGCGGTAGTCTCGGACTTTATTGCAGAGATCCGATTTCGTGTCCTTGACCCCGAGGGCGTGCGACGCCTGCAAAAGGTATTGCCGCTTATTTTGAAGGCGGTGGACGACCAGCGCGATGTCGAGCAGGTGCTGAAGCGATTGCTTTCAATTGTCACCGCGGTCTTGAAGCGCAGTGCCTACCTGGTTCTCCTCAGTGAAAATCCACTTGCCTTGCGGCGCCTCGTTAACTTGGTGAGTCGCAGCGAGCCCATCACGCAAAAACTGCTGGGCTCGCCCGAGTTGCTCGATGAGCTGTTGTTCCCGGAACGTCTCCTCAGTATTCCCAGTAAAGACGAGATCAGAACCTTACTGAACTCTACGCTTGAGCATGTTGATCCTGATGATCTTGAGAGCGCCATGCAGCTCCTTAGACGCTTTAAGGATGCGATCGTATTTCGAGTGGCTTGCAGCGAACTCGAGGGTGCGATCTCGCTGATGAAAGTCAGTGACAACCTAAGCTTTCTTGCCGAGGTAATTGTCGAACGAGCGGTGACTATTGCCTACGATCAGCTGGTTGAAAAATATGGCGAGCCGAGCGGTGATACTGGGTTCTGTGTCATGGCCTATGGGAAGTTGGGCGGTCTCGAGCTCAGCTATGAGTCGGATTTGGATTTGGTGTTCGTCTCGACGGGAGAAAATGGCACTACTGCAGGTGCCAAGCCTATCGACACTCAACGCTTCTTCACGCGTCTGGCACAACGAGTGATTCATATTTTATCGACCAACATGATGGGCGGCCGCCTGTATGAGGTCGATTTAAGGTTACGACCTAACGGTGATTCAGGTCTTGTGGTTACTTCTGCTCAGGCGTTGGAGCGTTATTTAAAGCACGATGCATGGACTTGGGAACATCAGGCGTTGGTGAGGGCGCGCGTTGTTGCGGGCGCGCCGGAACTCGTCACACAGGTGGAGGCCCTGCGGGCGGAAGTATTGTCGACGCGTCGAGACGATGCGTCGCTTGCCGATGACGTCACTGCGATGCGGCAAAAAATGCGGGACCATTCGCCAGCTGTTGACGATGCGTCGCGTCGCGTTGCGCTGAAATACGGACGCGGCGGTATTGTCGATATCGAATTTGTGGTCCAATACCTTGTGCTTAAACATGCGGCGCACTATCCCGA
>DPGN01000057.1:0-112810 GCA_003523185.1 Halieaceae bacterium | reverse complement strand
TAGCCTTAAGGAAGCGTATCTAGGCTTGCGGTCGTCAGTGCATCGAGCCGCGGTATCGAACGCATCTGACGCTGACTCGGTTGAAACCGATGAATTAATGAAGCAGGCCAGTGCAGTGTGCACGCGTTTGCTGCCGAATTTGTAATGACTCGCGAGCCATCCGCGAGAGGTGAATAAGGAATAATTATGGACCTGTCTAAGCTGACCGGATCTATCTGGCTAGACGGCGAGCTCGTCCCTTGGGCAGAGGCCAAAGTACATGTGTTAACGCACACCTTCCACTACGGTCTCGGTGTCTTTGAGGGCGTGAGGGCCTATGCTACCGAGGGCGATGGCACCTGTATCTTTCGGTTGAATGAACACACTGATCGACTCTTCCGATCTGCGAAAATTTTGCAGATGGACATGCCTTATGACAAGGACACCTTGAACGAGGCGCAGCGTGAGGTAGTTCGTGTCAATGGTCTAGACGAGGCGTATCTCAGGCCCATGTGTTTCCTCGGTTCAGAGGGCATGGGACTTCGCGCGGATAATCTAAAAACCCACGTTATGGTGGCCGCTTGGTCATGGCCTTCGTACATGGACCCGGAGGCCCGGGACCGCGGTATTCGGGTGCGTACCTCGAGCTACACCCGACATCACGTGAACATCACCATGTGCAAGGCAAAGGCAAACGGTAACTACATAAACTCTATTTTGGCTCTGCGCGAAGCGCTTGACGCCGGCTGTGAAGAAGCGCTCCTGCTAGATAATGAGGGCTACGTGGCTGAAGGCAGTGGCGAGAATGTCTTTATTGTGCGAGACGGGACGATTTATACACCTGAACTGACCTCCTGCTTAGAGGGCATTACGCGCGATAGCATCTTCAGAATTGCGGCGGATCTTGGCTATCAGATTAAGGAACGAAGAATCACCCGTGATGAGGTGTACGTGGCCGATGAGGCGTTCTTTACGGGCACTGCGGCCGAAGTAGTGCCCATCCGCGAGCTCGACGGCCGAGCAATTGGTTCCGGTAGCCGTGGCCCCATGACAGAGCAACTGCAATCGATTTATTTCGATACGGTTCGCGGTCGCGAGTCACAATATGGCGCGTGGCTAACACCGGTGAGTTAACACCTAAATAAAAGGGGATCGTGATGGGGGCATCTACGGGCAAACTGGCGAGCGAGCGGTTCTTTCAGTCCTGGTCTTGTGAGGACGGTGCAAAAGGCGTTGTTCTTATCAGCCACGGGCTGGGCGAGCACTCGGGACGTTACAACCACGTAGCGCAAGCATTCACAGCAAACCACCTTCACGTTTATGCACTCGATCATATTGGGCATGGACAGTCCCCAGGGAAGCGCGGCTTTGTCGAGTCATTCAGTGATCTGACCGCCGGGGTGGCTGAGCTTAGATCCCATATTGCGTCTGAGCACCCCGATCTACCGGTGGTGTTGATTGGCCATAGTATGGGCGGGCTTATCGCCGCACGAACCGTACTCGATGCAGCACCCGACTATCAGACCCTGATCCTGACAGGGCCACTGCTAGGCGTGCCTAAGCCACCGCCGGCGTGGCAGATCTTGTTACTGAGGACGCTGAGCGCCCTATTCCCTGCCGCCAAAGCCATGGAGATTGAGGCAAGCGCCGTCTCTCGTGATCAGGCTGTGGTCGATGATTATGTCGCTGATCCACTGGTTCATCATGAGAACATCCCTGCCCGAACCTTGGTGTCGCTATTCGACGAGGCGAGTGCCGTTCTCGGACGAGCCAGTGAAATTTCTCTGCCAACGTTATTGTTGCACGGTGAGGAAGATGTACTGACATCCGTACCGGCGTCGCGCCAGTTTATGGCTGATTTGAGTGCGACTGATAAGCACATCACGGTCTATCCGGGCATGTATCATGAGTTGTTCAACGAGCCCGAGAAAGAAGACATTATACGCACCTGTCTGGATTGGATAGCCGCCCGCTTGTAAGTGGGTTTGTTCACTCAATGGTTGTGTTGACGCCAATCCGCGGTTGTCCGCGTCAGGCCCTATTGGCATACTCCCTGCCAACTTCTGGGTGCCCACAGTGAATTCGCAAGCTTCTTCCACATTGATGTCACAGACATCTGTGGCGCCTGATGCGCCGCTCAACATTGCACTTTTGGGCTATCGGTCTGCCCCGCATTCGGGTGGACAGGGCATCTACTTGAAATATCTCTCCCGCTCATTGGCTCGAAGGGGTCACAAGGTGACCGTGATCTCGGGCCCTCCCTACCCTCAGCTAGACCCGCAAGTCACACTGGTTCGTTTACCCAGCCTCGATTTGTATGAGCACGGCTTGAGGTCTATTCGCCCCATACAACTACTATCGCGGCTAGAGCGCATCGAATGGTTTAGTAAGTTGACCGGCGGTTTTGCCGAGCCTTATACCTTTGGTGAGCGTGTGAAGCGCTGGTTTGTAGGACGGGAATCTGAGTTCGATATCATTCACGACAACCAGACGATTGCCGACGGAACTCTAAGCTTGCAGCATCGTGGGCTGCCTCTGGTGACGACGATTCACCATCCCATCACTAAAGATTATCGGGTAGCCCTTGCCGCTGAGCCACGCTGGTACATGCGGCTTTTGATTCATCGCTGGCACAGTTTTTTGCGCATGCAAAAACGTGTAGCACCTCAGTTGCAATCGGTCGTCACGGTTTCTGATGCTTCGGCGACGGACATTGGTGTCGACTTTAATGTTGATCGGTCGGCGATTTCGGTGATGCATCTTGGCGTCGATACTGAGCTATTCAGGCCACTCCCTGAAACGGAACGTGAGCCGCATCGATTGATGACCACAGCATCTGCCGACGCGCCACTTAAAGGCTTGGCGGTATTACTGCATGCCATCGCATCCTTACGATCGAGTTATCCTGATATTCGGCTAACTCTGGTGGGCCGTCCAAAGCCGGGGGGTGATACGGAAAAGCTAATCGCATCGCTGGGGCTTGGGGATGTTGTGGAGAGTTTCAAAGGCATCAGTCACGAGGAAATGGTCCAAAAATACGCGAGTGCCTCGGTTGCCGTCGTGCCCTCTATTTACGAGGGCTTTGGTTTGCCAGCCGTTGAGGCAATGGCGTGCGGTGTGCCGCTGGTGTCCACGGATGGAGGTGCTCTCGCTGAAGTGGTTGAGGACGCCGGCCTGGTCGTTCCCGCGGGGGATAGCGACGCGCTGGCGGCTGCCATTCGCCAGCTGTTTGAGGATGATCAGCTTCGAGACGACTATGCCTCTCGCGGCTTATTGAGAGCGGAGCAACACTTTTGTTGGAATCGCTGTGCTGAACGAATGGAAGCCTACTATCGGGAGCGTATCGCCGCATGCTGACGGTGGACTTCGACTACTTTGACTTGCAGCAAGGCCATGTCTGCGTCGATTTGGGGTGTGGGGAGGGACGTCATTCATTGACGGCCTATCTTCAGGATGATGTGACGGTAATTGGCCTCGACTTATCGCATCAGGACTTGAAGACAGCACAGTCACGCATTGCTGATATGGCGAGTTATAACCCAAAGGGCTCGGTGGATTTTGCTCAGGCAAATGGCTTGTCGCTTCCTCTGGCAGATCACTCGGTCGATCGACTTATTTGCTCAGAGGTGCTCGAGCACGTTCCTAACTATATTGGGTTTCTAGAAGAGATTGATCGCGTGTTAAAGCCAGACGGACGACTGTGCATTAGTGTGCCGCGAAGCTGGCCGGAGCGGGTGTGTTGGTCGCTTTGCGATGCCTATCGTCGAACGCCAGGTGGGCATATTCGAATTTTCAATGCCTCGCACCTCAGTCGTGAAGTCGAGCGTTACACACTGATGGAAACGCGTCGCCATGGCGCACACGCGCTTCATGTGCCCTATTGGTGGCTCAAGTGCCTGTTTTGGCATACGGAAACCGAGCCCTTGATTCTCAAGTGTTATCACCAATTCTTAGTCTGGGATCTGATGAAGCGCCCATGGCTAACCCGCGCGATTGAGGCGGTGACTAATCCTTGGATGGGGAAAAGCGTCGTGCTGTATTTTGATCGGTCAGAAAAGCATTAGGATTAGGATATGAGTCATAGTACCTCTGCCCCTTTTGCGTACCCTGGTGAAGCCCTGCGTCCGACAGTGGATTACCTACTGGCATCGCAGCGAGAGAATGGCGAGATCCCCTGGTTTGACGGTGGACACACCGACCCCTGGAATCACACAGAGGCCGCAATGGGTCTCAGTATTGCGGGAGAGTTCGTTGCCGCCGAGCGCGCCTATGACTGGCTTGCCAGCGAGCAGTTAGACGATGGCAGTTGGTGGGCGTCTTACGTTAATGGCACGCCAGCCAATGTAACCCGGCGCGAAACCAATTACGTCGCTTACATTGCTACCGGTGTATGGCATCACTACTTGATTAGCGAAGATCGAGCATTCCTTGAGCGACTTTTTCCAACTGTGGAGCGCGCGATAGATTTTGTCGTGTCCATGCAGTCGGAGCACGGTGAAGTGGCATGGGCTTGCGATACCTCGGGTGAAGCGATGAATGATGCGCTCGTGACGGGGAGTAGCTCGGTCTATAAGTCGCTCGAGTGTGCGCTGCATATCGCAAGAACACTCGGTATTCTCAAACCCCAATGGCGTGAAGCAAGACGAAAGCTTGGTACGGCGCTACGACACCGACCCGAGCGGTTTGACCGAAACTGGGAGAGTAAGGCGCGCTATGCGATGGACTGGTTTTATCCTGTTCTTGCGGGCGTCTTCCAGGGTGAGCAGGGTCTCGAACGCATCAATGCGCGCTGGCATGAATTTGTGGAGCCCGGCTTGGGTTGTCGGTGTGAGAATCATCAGCCTTGGGTCACGGTGGCCGAGTCCTGCGAATTGACCATGGCGCTTCTTAGCGTGGGCGATGTGGCAAGAGCACAGACGCTCTTTGACAGCTTATGGCAATGGCGCGACGAGGCGGGTGTTTTCTGGACTGGCTACCAGTTTGAAGAAGACATCTTATGGCCGTTAGAGAAGCCGACTTGGACCTCCGGAGCCGTATTATTGGCAGCGGACGCCTTGAGTCAGTACACGACCGCAAGCCGGCTGTTTATCGAGGTTGATAGCAGGGAGCAGCCTAAGTTCGAACGACGTCATCGCCAGGCTTAGTGTCGGTCAGGTATAGCAACTTAGAGCAGTTACAGTCGTTTTAAGGCGCGTAGACTCTGAAAGGAGCCCACTTCTTCAAACAGCCCTGATTGTTTTGCGAGTTGCCAGATGGCATGCGGTGCCTGACCCCCGTCTGCTACATTGCCGAAGACATCGTGGATGACCAGTAGCCCATCGCGTAGCAGATGCGATGACCAGCCCCGGTAGTCGGCAAGCGCAGCATCTAAACTGTGCCCGCCGTCGATAAATAAAAAGCCTAGCTGTGTTGTCCAATGGCGAGCGGCCGTTTTCGATGGCGCAACCAGCGAAATGACAACATCCTCGGCCTGGTAGCGCTTGAGGTTGCGTCTGAATTCGGGGAGTGAATCAAAATCTCCTTGATCATCCGTCAGGGCGTCATCGTGAAAAAACTCGCCAACCTGGTGCTCCTCACTCCCCCGATGATGGTCTACAGCAAAGACAACCGTGTCGGCCTCCCGCGCGACGTCTGCCAAATGCAGCGTGGATAGACCACAATAACTCCCAATTTCCAAGAGCGGGCCCACCTGCGCACCGAGTGTTGCCCACTCGCGAAGTTTTTCGGCTTCCTCCATTGGAAGGAAGCCCTTCACATCCTCAAACTCGGTCGTTGCCATGGTAGGCTCCACCCAAAAGCGTCAGTATATGACGTATAACACCAATCCTCGTAGCATCGACCCTATGGCGCGCCCACTCTACAACTTGCTTATTACGGTTTTGACGCCGTTGTTCGTGCTGCGCCTGTTCTATAAAAGCCTGCGTGAGCCGCATTACCGACGTCAGTGGTGGCGGCGTTTTGCTCTGGGTCTGCCGGCGCGAACACGTCCCGGCGACGGGCTCATTTGGGTGCATGCGGTTTCAGTGGGGGAATTACTTGCCGTCGCACCGCTTATCGAGCGCCTGCTAAGTGAGTGGCCTGATAAGGCTGTTCTGGTTACCAACACAACACCCACCGGTTCAGCACAGACGAAAAAATTGTTTGGGGACCGAGTTGAACACACATGGTTCCCCTTTGATGCACCACTGGTCACGGGTTCGTTCATACGCCACTGGGATCCACAACTCATCGTCATGGTGGAGACCGAGATTTGGCCGAATCTGCTGACGTCCGCAAAGGATCATTCGGTGCCGGTCGCACTGGTCAACGCCCGGCTTTCAGCGCGCTCCGCACGGGGCTATGCCCGCCTTGGAAGCCTTACCACTCGGGCACTCAATGAATTTGATTTGATTGCCTGTCAATCAAAGTCAGATTTCAGGCGATTTCGGAAGATCGGCGCCGACCCCTCAAAGATGCACGTGGTGGGGAGCATCAAATTTGACATTGACCTAGCTGCGCGCCGTGTGCAGCTCGAGGAGATTCGCGACCAGGTGGGTGAGGTTATACGTTCTCGTCCACTGTGGGCGGCGGCGAGCACGCACCCGGGCGAAGAGCAGTTGGTGATCAAGGCCTACCTCGTACTCCGAGAGCGAGGCCTGAGTACGCGATTATTACTGGCCCCGCGACATCCCAACCGCACCCCTGAGATAACCAAGTTACTTGAGAGTTATGGTTTGCAGTATCAGAAGCGCAGCGAGTATCGGCCGCTGACTGATAATACGGATGTCCTACTCATAGATACGCTGGGGGAGCTGAGTGCCTTCCTAGGCCTGGCGGATGCAGCATTTATCGGTGGTAGTTTGGTGCCGCGTGGTGGACATAACCCCATCGAGGCGGCGGCCTGGGGGTGTGCTGTCATCACCGGTCCTCACGTCATAAACTTTGCCACCATTGTTCGAGACATGGAGCGCGGTGGCGCTATCCGTGTGGTGAAGGATGAAGACGAGCTCGCGAGCAGACTGGCTAGCGTATGGACTGAGTCAGTGGATGGCGCTGACGCACAGGTGGCGCGGCGCTTCATCGAGACGCGGCGGGGAGCGACCCGCCGTCAACTCGAACTACTGAAGACTTTAGTGGCCTAGCCTTCCTCAGAGGCCGTCGGTGCAGCGGGCTCAATCAGGAAAGATTCAAGCGAAGCGATGTCCTCGGGTGACAAGGTGCCTGCATTCTCTTTGAGTCGCATGCTGTTGAGGACGTAGTCGTAGCGACTATTGGCATAGTCACGTTGTGCTGCAAACACAGCGTTCTGAGCATTCAGTACGTCGACAATGTTACGCGTACCCACTTCATAGCCTGCAACGGTGGCGTCGAGCGCGCTCTGCGTCGACTTGATGGCTTGCTTGCGTGCCTTAACGCGCGCCACGTCCGAGGTCACCGTCATGTGAAGTGAGCGCGATGCCGTCACCGTGTTACGCGTCAAGTTGATTCGATTTTCACGTGCGGCATTAAACTGCTCTGCCGCCCGTCTTCGATTCGCACTGACCGCACCCCCGGAATAGAGCGGTAAATCAACACGGATTTGAAAGGACTCGTTTTCACCATCTGAACGCGGTGGTAGGTTAAAAGCTGTTGGGGGCGTTACCGTGCCATCGGTTTCGCTCTCTGAGTAACCTAACTGCGCACTGACAGTGGGAGCATGTCCCATTTGGCGAGACTTTGCGTTTTGGCGTGCCGCCTCCTCTGCAAAACGCACGGCGGCAAGCTCATAGTTGTTGGCAAGTGCGAAGTCGACCCAGGCAGATCGGTCTGATGGTGTTGGCGCCTCAGGTGTGAACTCATTGCTCAGGAGCAACAGTTGTCCATGGTTCTGACCTGTCAGTACCGAGAGACGCTCGCGGGCCACCGCCAGGTTGTTTTCTTCGATGATGCGTGTCACACCGGCGAGGTCGTGACGGGCTTCAGCTTCGTAGACGTCGGTGATAGCGATAAGACCGACGTTGAAACGCTGGCGCGTCTGCTCAAGTTGCCGCGCTAATGCGCGTTCTTGGGCCTTCGCGGCGAGGAGATTATCTTGCGCACGCAGCACACCAAAATAAGCTTCCGATACACGAACGATTAAATTTTGTTGGGCAGCAGCCAGAGTCGCCTCGGCTTGTTTGCTCCTCTCGCTGCCTGCTTTCCAGTCGAACCAGGCGGATAGATCAAATAATGTTTGGTTTAGATTGATGTCGTAGCTGGTAGTAAATGTTCGAGACCCATTGGTAACGTCGTCAATTACGACTTGTCCGTTTTGAAACTCAGTAATGGTGAGGCGAGTGCTCTCAGAGTCTCGCAGCGCGCGCGACGCGCCCAGCCTTACTTGTGGCAGCAAGGGCGCGAGAGCCAGAGTCTTCAATTCGAGATCGGCTCTGTATTGAGCGGTTTCCGCTTTCAACTGCGCATCATTATCGAGCGCAATCTCATAAATATCCAAAAGGCTTTCGCTCGAAGCGAGGGGCGCAACGGCCAGTAATATGCCGGCGATGACGGCCGATACGGCGTGTCGAGTAACATGAGAAATCATGCAATATTCCTTGCTAGTGTCGTTAGACCTACGGTGCGGCGGAGTTTAACATCGTATACGGGTGGGTGGATAAAATACGTTCATCTTCTGTATTGGCACTATTTTGACGATTGGTTGCTAAACTTTTGGCGAAACGTAATTTCAATAGCGCGGTCTGCCTGAGGGAGTTGAGTGCAAAAGAGTAGAAAAAAGAAGCGTTTTCAGATGGATCTTGCGGAGTTACATGCGCTCTGCGAGGCCAACTATGCGCGCTTGTTGCAGCTATTCCCGGACTATCAACAGGCAAATGAACGACGCTTTCGATTAGGTCAGCGATTGGTTGTGCTAACGGTTATCGATCGGGATCGGCACACAACTACCCTCACGGTGCAGTATCACGCGCCACAACTGCCGAAGTTAATGGACTCCAATCTGTATTTACGCATGTATCACGACGTCGCTATGGCAGAGGTGGTGAAGCATCGGTCGAGCCGACGCTTAGAGTCGCGCTACGATTATCCGAATTCCGAGATGCATCAGCCCGACGAGAAGCAACAGCAAAATCAGTTTCTTTCTGAGCTGTTGAGCCTTTGTTTGTCCGAGGCTCACGCCGACGGCAATATTTTCGGGGCGGGCAATGTCGACTGAGTCGCTGCTTATTGGCGATTTGTTCGTTGCCGAGGGAGTGGACACACTTTCCTTGGTGCAGGTCACCGATACCCACTTAACAGGCACTGAAGCGGGATATCTCTTAGGCATGAATACTGCGCGCTCAGCCAGGACTGTCATCGATGCTGCATTAGCCAGTGAGAGTGCTGACACTATTTTAGTGACCGGTGACATTGCCGCCGATGGTCAGCCCGAAGCTTACGGACAGCTTGAAGCCTTACTCGGCACTTCGGTACCCAGCCTTTGGTTGCCGGGCAACCATGACGATGTGTCTAGCCATAAAGATCGCTATGCGCCGAATATGAAGCGTCGCTTGCGCGCAAAGCACTGGGATGTGGTGATGCTCGAGACGCAAGTCGAGGGTGAGGTGGGTGGCGTCCTTTCCACCACTGAGCTTGCGGCATTGAGGTCTGCTGTCGATGATGCGCGGCTGGCAAATAAGGCCCTTCTGGTTGCAACGCACCATCCGCTTCGCCGTCTTGAATCTGCGTGGCTCGACGAGCAATCGGTAAAGAACGCATCGGATGCGCTCGATATTCTCAAGCCCATTGCCGATCAAGCAGCGGTGATCAGTGGTCACGTACATCAAGAAAGTGACGAGCTCATAAACGGGGTTCGCATGATGACGACGCCCTCGACCTGCGTGCAATTTGCACCGCGCTCTCAAGACTTTGCGCTCGACAGCAAAGATCCGGGCTATCGACGTCTTGTGCTACACCCAAATGCTCGTATTGAGACACAAGTTGTTCGTATTTCTGATGAAGAGAACCGACCTCTACTGACTTCCTCGGGTTATCATTAGGCGGCACGACGACTCGCACGTCGTAAGACGCATTCAACCAAGGTAAACCCACGTAATGACGCAGTACAACGCAGACGCCATCGAGGTATTGACGGGGCTAGAGCCGGTGCGCAAGCGCCCCGGTATGTATACCGACACGGCTCGCCCCAACCACCTTGCCCAAGAGGTTGTCGATAACTCGGTTGATGAAGCCTTGGCGGGCCACGCGAATCAGATCGATGTGGTTGTGCATGCCGATGGTGCAATTACCATTACCGATAACGGGCGGGGTATGCCGGTTGATTTACACCCGGAGCAAAAAAAGCCCGGTGTAGAGGTCATCCTCTCGACGCTGCACGCCGGCGGTAAATTCTCGGATAAGAACTATCAGTTTAGCGGCGGTCTGCACGGCGTAGGTGTGTCCGTGGTAAACGCGTTGTCCAAGCGGCTCGACATCACGATCCGCCGCGATGGCAATGTATACAGCATGGCCTTCGAGAACGGCGATAAGGTTGAAGATCTTGCCATTACTGGACAATGCGGTAAGCGCAATACCGGGACCGGCATTCGATTCCTGCCTGATGAAACGTTCTTTGACAGCGCCAATTTTGCGATGTCCCGCTTGGTCCATGCGCTTCGAGCGAAGGCGGTTTTGTGCCCAGGACTTCGCGTCACGCTGAATGATGAGAAGAAGGGCGAGAAGCATGAATGGTTTTACGAGGACGGCATTTCGGACTATCTCGCCGACGCCACCATCGACTATCCCGTTATCCCCGAGGAGCCCTTTACTGCGAGCTTTGCAGGCGAAACCGAGGCCGTCGATTGGGCTATACAGTGGCTTCCTGAGGGAGGTGAAGTAACCGCTGAGTCGTATGTGAATTTGATCCCCACCGCTCAGGGAGGGACTCACGTTAATGGCCTTCGTTCTGGGTTACTGGAGGCGATGCGCGAGTTCTGCGAGATTCGAAATCTGCTCCCGCGAGGCGTGAAATTGACTGCCGAGGACGTCTGGGATCGCTGCTGTTACGTGCTGTCATCGAAGCTGGCTGATCCCCAGTTCTCTGGCCAGACCAAGGAGCGGCTATCGTCTCGAGAGGCTGCAGGCTTTGTGTCTGGTGTGGCAAAAGATGTATTTGCGCTGTGGTTGAATCAGCATACATCGGATGCTGAATTACTGGCTGAACTGTGCATTAATCGCGCGCAAGCGCGGATGCGATCGGCCAAGAAAGTTGTCCGAAAGAAGGTGGCTTCAGGTCCTCAATTGCCGGGGAAGCTCGCCGATTGTTCCATCGAAGACCCCGCGCGAAGCGAGCTTTTTCTGGTCGAGGGAGACTCTGCTGGGGGCTCTGCCAAGCAGGCGCGAGATCGAGAGTTCCAGGCCATCCTTCCGCTCAGAGGAAAGATCCTGAACACCTGGGAGGTGGACGCCGGGGAGATTCTTGCATCGCAAGAGGTGCACAACATTTCGGTGGCCTTGGGCATCGATCCTGCGAGCGACGATCTCGAGGGCCTGCGCTATCAAAAGGTCTGTATTTTGGCTGATGCCGACTCGGATGGGCTTCACATTGCGACACTCATCTGCGCCCTTTTCCTGCGCCATTTCCGACCCTTGGTTCGGGCGGGTCACGTCTTTGTGGCTATGCCGCCTTTGTATCGGGTAGATGTCGGTAAAGACGTGTATTACGCCCTCGATGAGTCCGAAAAGAACGGAATTTTGGAGCGCGTTGCTGCGGAGAACTCGAGAGCTAAACCCAATGTTCAGCGCTTTAAAGGGCTCGGAGAAATGAACCCGTCGCAGTTGCGCGAGACAACCATGGACCCCGATACACGCCGCCTGGTGCAGCTTGTCCTGGACGCAGACGATGACACGAACAGTGTCTTTGACATGCTGCTGGCTAAAAAGCGCGCGGGTGACCGACGGGAATGGCTGGAATCTAAGGGCGACCTCGCCAACGTATAACCCAAGCTAGTTTAAATGTTCTGTCTGTGGGTTGGTCATGGCCTCCTTTGAGCGCTATAACCCATTAGATCTGTTGAATGGAGAAGGTATCGATGGCCAAATCAATGTTTCCGAAACTCGTGATTCTACTTAGCGCTCTGGGTGTTATGGCCCCGGCGCAAGCAGACTGGACGTTGAGCGACAGCTCACGCATCGGCTTTGTGTCGATTAAGAACAACAGTATCGGCGAAAACAACGCCTTCGAGCGTGTTTCCGGAAGTATCTCCGCGACTGGTCAGGTTTCGGTCAGCGTCGATCTATCTTCTGCGGAAACTGGGGTTGGCATCCGCAACGAACGCCTTCAGAAAATGTTGTTTGAAGTTGCGAGTTTTCCAACGGCAACGATTAATGCTGCGTTAACCGACAGCCAGATTGCGGTGCTAAGAGCCGGTGGCGTTGAAGCCGAAAGCGTGTCAGTAAATATCAGCCTCCATGGAAAGACCGTCAGTAGGATAGCGAATGTGTCGGTGAGCTCTTCAGGTGGTGATGTACGCGTTACGACGACCCAGCCGATCGTCATCACGGCGCAGGAGTTTGGCCTTGAGGGAGGTGTTGCGGCGCTGCAGCAAATTGCTGGACTCAATGCGATCAGCCGATCAATCCCCGTTACCGTGGACCTTCGCCTGACTGCTGATTAACGCTGTCCGGTTGCCTGCATTAAGGCAACCAGTTGTGATCGATAGCGTTCGTATCGCTGTCGATCGCCGCGATCCCGTGCAAAGGCAAGCAGCGCGTTGAGCACGTCAGGCTGGCCAGGAAGGCTGGCATTAAGCCTTTCCAGGACTGACATGGCCTCAGGACCAGAGCCAGTGTCATTGAGCGCAATCGCATAAACGTATCGATGCCGCGATCCCTCGTTTTCAAGATCTGCCGCCCGTTTCAGCGAAACAAGCGCCTCATCAGTTTGACCAAGTCGGATGAGATGAAGACCTTGTGAGAACCACAGGCTTCCTGAGTCGGGGATGCGCTTAAGGGCACTTGATAAAAGCGCCGACGCGGCATCATTTTTGCCGTCTCTTCTGAGAATATCGACGAGGTTTACGATCGCGGGTTCTAGCTGCGGGTTGAGTCGAAGCGCCTCTTCGAGCGCGGTCGTTGCTTTTGTACTGTCGCCCCGATCGATCCAGAAATTCGCAAGTTGAAGTTGTACCGAGGGCATGTCGAGATGATCGCTTTGTACGGCGAGATATTCCTCAAAAAGCGGTTCCAGATCAGCTGTATCCTGCGGTCGCAGCTCTGAGGCTGGGATGCCTGCGAGGAGCTGAGCAACTTCCATTCGGACAGTGAGGTTAGTGTCCTTTATGAACGGTCTGAGCATGAGGTAGCGCTGAATAGGCTCCACGCCTCGCAGCGCTCTCACTGCCGATGCTCTCAAAACCGGGCTGTCGGATCTCAGTAACATCGCTGCGGCGCTGGGCAGCTGGCGCGACCCTAAATTGCCTAGTTGTTCAATGATCGACGCTCGCATGAGGTCAGATTGGCTGCCGTCGGCTACCAGAGATTCGAGTGTCGGCAGCGCTCTCAAATCACCCCGATCAGCGCTGTATCGCGCCTTTGCGAGCTTGAGATCTTGAAAGCTACTGTTAACGCCCCAGGTTTGAAGTGCGTCGTAAGCCCAAGCGTCACTCTTGTCTTCATGGCACTGCGTACAGGCATTGGGGCTGCCAATGCTCATTGAAATATCGGGTCGCGGTATGCGCATGCTGTGATCGCGTCGTGCATCGACAGCCATATAAACTTGCGACGGCATGTGACAAGCGACGCAGGCGCTTCCAGTACTGGTCACTGAATGGCGGTGATGTGCAGGTGCATCGTAGGTCTCGGGTTTATGACATTGGGTGCAGACGGCGTTCCCTTCGGCAACCAGCTCATTACTGTGCGGGTTGTGGCAATTGCTACATACGACGCCTGCTTGAGCCATCTTGCTCTGCATGAAGGACCCGTAAACATAGACCTCGTCGAGAATCTGGCCGTCGTGCCAATACAGAGGCGACTCGAGGGTTGATAGCCGGTGGGTATCAAGTAGAGACTGCCCGTAATGGTAGTCACCGAGTGTGGCTCGGCGTGAGTGACACCGTCCACAATTATCGACTTGCGTCTGGTCGGTCAGTGCGGTGACACGGTGCGCGATATCGTCTTCGGGCGCTCTTCTCCATTGGCCTCGAGCAGCAAGTGAGAGGGCTAGTCCCATTTCCGCAGGACTTTGACTGCGATCAACTTTTCCCGCTGTGGCTAATTCAATGTGGCGCGATCCCGGTCCATGGCACGCCTCGCAGCCAACATCAATCTGATCGTAGGTCGTCGTATACTGCCGGCGTTCCCCGTCATAGCCCTTTGCAACATTGGTGCTGTGGCACTCTGCGCACCGGCTATTCCAGTTGTGGTAGATGCCGGTCCAGTGCAGCGGGCTTTCTGAGGTGACAGGCTCTTGATTTTCGTAAATATGATACCAGCGCTGACCACCCTCGGATTCATTGCGCGCATCCCAAGCGATGCTTAAGGCATTGAGCCGGTCATTTTGTATAGGCAATAGAAGCTGCTGGAGAGGATAAACGCCAAATACGTATGCGACCCGATAATCCTGTAGTTCCCCGTTCTCGTTGTCAGTTTTGACCCAGTACTCATCACCCTTTTGAGAAAAGGTAGTGGTGACGCCCTCGTAAATAAAGATGGCGTTATCAAAGTCGCCAAGTACGGTCTTCTCGTTGGCCTCCTGCATGGCCAGATCATGGTGTGAGTCGGTCCAGTCCTGAACCTGAGCGTCATGGCAGGATGCACAGGCGCTATTACCGACAAAGCTGTCCTGCGTAGTGTCTGCCACTGCGGCTTGAGATAGCAACAAAGCATAGATAGTCAGTAAGGTCTTGCGGATATATCTCACGACCAGAGCTGTCTACTCAGCTCAGCGACAGGCCTACTTGCACCTCGTGCAAGCCATTCTGCCAGTGCCCCCGCGACATTTTTAAACTGAACGTTCGGCGCCTCAGGCGTGGAATCAAACCATCGACGTGCCGTTTGCGTGTCTAACGATTGCATTGTAGTTGCGTAGCCTAATTGCTCTAGGGCGGCAGCGTTGGATAGCTGTTCCATCTGTTTTGCCAATGGGCGGGTGAGAACGGGCTTCTTCCATTGCAGGCACTCGGAGATGAGCTCGAAGCCAGTATTGCAAATAACACCCTGTGCGGCGGCAAGGTCGCGTTTGAAGCCATGGACATTGGCTTTTCGTCGCACGACATTACCTTGAGCCTCGTCGGTTAGGTCTGGCGAATATTGTATGAACCTCTGATCAGAAAATCCGTGAAGCCAGGTGGTTGTCAGATTCTGATCCTCGAATGGCAGATAGACGAGAATATGGTCTTCTGTCTTTTCTGGATTTAGCTCCGGTAGATCAAGAATGGGCGGTAAAATCGTGTCATCAAAAGGCGCCCAGTGAAGGCCTACCGGCACCACCACGGGTGCAAACTGTTGCATTACCAGCCGACTCATTGGTGTATCGCCGGTCATGGGTGTGTTCTTACCGAAGGCATATTGATGCCCAATGCCGATGGCTTCCCTGCCTCTCGCTTTACAGGCCCAAGCAATCACTGGCTCGTAATCGCAAACAATCAGATCGTACGGATCGAGGTCGAGATTTGTTGTGTCCTTGATGAAGGTGGCAGGAGAAAGAGCAAACGCTGTCTTTCGGTATCTCATTTTTCCCGCTTCAGTCACCATGGTAAGGCCTTCCCGGTGCTTGAAGTCACCGAACGGCTCCATATCAAATAGCTTTTCTTTGGGCCGGCCTGAGAAAAGCCAGGTTACATCAACATCGTAATTTTTGAGCGCCTCAGCTACACCACGTGCACGACTAATGTGCCCCTGCCCGGTGCCTTGAACACCGTAAAGAATCTTTCTTGTCATTACTGCGTTTTACCAGATGTTGAGCATTGATGCAGTGCCAGCGGCGATACCTGAACCTACTATGGCACCTGCAGCGATATCTCCTGGGTAATGAACACCGATGATGACTCGTGATGCACCTACTAAAGATGCCCAGATGAACATGGCGGCGTAAGCGCCACCAAAGGTGATGATCGTAATAGTTGAGAAACAAAAGGCCGCTGACGTGTGGCCTGATGGGAAGCTGAATTTGTCAGATGCGGGGATAAGAGATTTGAGATTTTTCTTAAAATCGCAAGGCCTCAAGCGCTTGAGTGTATTTTTGAGAACGAAGTACGTGATGCGCTCCAAAAGCATCGCCGCTGCCAAAGCCAAGACGTAGGTAGGAGCGAGAACCGACTCAGACAGCCATACAATGGCTGGGGTTATCAGTTGTAAATAACCATCGCCACTACGCGAGAGGGCTATTGCGCCCTTGGTCATCGCCTTGTTATCTCGTCCAAGATGAAACACTTTATCGAAAAGTGCGAGATCGATTTGTTGGAGTGTTGCCATGATTGCCATAGTAAAATTACTTCTCCCCCAGATCGCCTTTTAACGACGTTTCGGGTCACAATACCATGTAGTGTGATGTTGAAATATCACAAAAATATGACTACTAAAAAAATATTAGATGACAGCCAATATGCACATAGGGATTCTTAAAACAGATACCGTCAGACCAGAGTGGGTGCCAGATTTTGGCGAATATCCCGATATGTTTAAGCGGCTACTTTTGGAGGCTGACGCCTCGGTGAGTTTTAGTGTTTGGGATGTTGAGGAGGGCGTTCATCCCACGGATGATGATATCGATGCGGTGGATGGTTTTATCATCACGGGCAGTAAGAGCTCGGCCTACGACGATAAGCAGTGGATTCGAGATCTCGAGGCGTTAATTCAGAAGCTCCATGCGAAGCGGAAGAAGATGGTAGGGATCTGCTTTGGCCACCAGATTATCGCCAAAGCGCTTGGTGGCGAGGTGTCAAAGTCCGATAAGGGTTGGGGTGTCGGTATTCATACCTATGATCTGGATAACGCGCCCTTTGCCGGCGCAGACGATGGGCAGTTAAAGCTCGTGGTGTCGCATCAGGATCAGGTGCACGAACTTCCGCCCGGCGCACGCAATGTTGTGTCCAATGCACACTGTGAGAATGCAGGGTTTGTCATCGGCGATCACATATTTACCCTTCAGGGACATCCCGAGTTCATCGACGAATACTCCGAGGTAATCATGGCGCTTCGTTACGACATGATTGGCGCGGATCGTGTCGCGGAGGGGCGGGCATCGTTACAACAACACGATCACGAGGGTGACCGCGTGGCGAGCTGGATGCTCAGCTTCCTAGCGAGTTAGGCCAATAATTGAGCAGTGATTAGGACTTGGCTGGGGAGCGACTAGGGGTCACCATATTCCAGTGTTGTCCATTGACACCCACGGCTCCTGTGCCGGTAGTGCCTCTCCCTCCTGTAAAAGCTCAATCGAAATGCCGTCAGGTGATTTTACAAAGGCCATTCGCCCGTCACGTGGCGGTCGGTTAATGACCACGCCCGCGTCATAAAGCTTCTGACAAGTCTCGTAAATATTGTCCACCCGATAGGCAAGGTGGCCAAAGTTTCTGCCACCATCATAGTCCTCGGGGTCCCAGTTGTAGGTAATTTCATAACGGACTTTGCGCCACTTCCGAGTGGTCGGCGTCACCGGGTGCCGCAAGAAAGACGAGGGTAAAACGCCCTTGCTCGCTGTCGTAGCGGCGCACTTCCATTAAGCCTAGCTGGTTGACAAAAAATGCTAACGTAGCATCGAGGTCACTGGCTCTAATCATAGTGTGTAAGTAGCGCATTGCGAGCGACCTCGAAAGAGTGGGTTAGGGCACCTATTAATTTACCGTATTCACGCCAACACGCGAGCAATAGTTTGAAAATCCTCTTACACTGTCGCGCTCCCGAAAGAACGCGCTCCCAAAAGGGCGCGCTCCTGCAAAAAACAAGAGAGTCGTATACATGTGGTTCCGTAACGCCCGCCCCTACAAGCTTCCTGGACGTCTTGGCATTGATGCCAGCGAGTTATCGCAGCGATTATCAAGACGCCCTTTTCAACCTTGCCGTCCGAGTCAGCCTGTCTCGAGTGGATGGGTGCCCGCGCTATCGGATGACGCGAGCGATTATGTCCACAAATCAGGCGACTACTGGTTGATTCGGCTTCAGCGCGAAGAGCGGTTGTTGCCGGCATCGGTGATTCGAAGCGAAGTGAATACCCGCATTCAGGAAATCCAAGCCGGTCAGGGCCGACGTGTACAGCGCAAAGAGCGCCTAGACATTGTCGATGAGGTCACACAGGACTTGATGCCGCGTGCGTTTACCAAATCGCAGTATCTCGAGGCACTGATTAACGACCGCGAAGGCTGGGTTTGGGTGAATACCGCCAGTGCGGCACGCGCGGAAGAGCTGCTGTCGCTGCTGCGTGAAGGTCTAGGCAATCTGCCCGTCGTTATTCCCGATACCCAAAAATCGCCTGTGATCGTGATGAGCCAGTGGCTACTCAACGGTGGTTTACCCGACGGGATGAGCTTGGGGGGCGATGTCGATCTTGAAGATCCTCAGGAGGAGGGTGGCGTTGTTCGTGCGCGCGGCATGTACCTTGAGTCGGACGACATTAGGCGGCATATCGAATCGGGCAAACAGGTGGTTCGCTTGGCACTGTCATGGCAAGACCAGATCGACTTTGTGGTGGATAAGGACCTGAGCATTCGACGGATTCGGTTTAGCGATGAACTGAAAGGTATCAATGAGGAGCTACACGAAGATGTCCTAGCCCGTCGAGATGCTGATTGTCTTCTTATGGGCGAGACTTTGAGCACGCTTCAAAGGGTTATCGCGAAAACCTTTGGTGGAATTTCGGAGTGACCGATCTCCCTGAGACTGGCACCTATGTGCATTACAAGAACGGTAAGCACTACAAGGTCATCGATGTGGTGAGGCACTCGGAAACCGAGGAGTGGATGGTGTTATACCGTGCCGAATATGGCGACTTTGGTCTTTGGGTAAGGCCTCTGACGATGTTTATGGAAACGGTTGAAGTGGATGGTCAACAGATCAGACGTTTTAGGCCGGTCTGACGTCTCAAGCACTCCCCAGAAGACGTGAGCCCATAGTGTTCTCGGCTGAGCCACTGTCTCCATACAGTGTGATGTTGGCAGCCTCGGGTCTAAGCACCTTGAGAGAGGTATTGGTTCGTTCCTTGAGACCTGCAATGAGCTTTCCATTTCTGGCGTTCATATTCTTACTCTGAAGCGCTAGATCGTTAAGCTCTGTTACCAGATTAAGGGCTCTATCACGTAACCCGTTGACAAGAGTAGGGTGAGCTTCCAGTTGCTCTCTAAGAGAGTCACGTAATCCCAGCGACTCTCGATAACTGCGAGATTTTAGGTGCGCAGCGATTGCGTTCTGCTTGGCGGCCACCGCCTGCTCTAGGCGCTCTGGGTCATTGCCCATCAGTGCCTCGTGCTCGATGTCTAGCATATCAAGCACTTGAACCAGCGTACTAAGTTCTGCATCCAGTGCTGTAACAAGCATTTGCGGTTCGGTCGCGTGGCTATCAGCGGGGACCATGACTACGCAAACTCGCCTTCGAGTGCTAGTAGCGATTCAGCTATTTTCTGGGCATCTATTTTATAGTTGCCATTAGAAATAGCCTGTCGGATTTCATCGACCTTGCCCATATCAACTGTGTCAATTGCCGCTAACTCATCTTGCAATGAAGCCAACTGCTGAGCGGCCGCAGAGAACTCGACCGAGTCACTGATCGCACGCGAAGAACTGTCAACGGGTGCGGAAGACGTGTCTGAAGACTTGTCTTTACGCTCCGTCTCTATTCTCCCGCCCGACCGGATGCCCGAAATGTCGGTGGTGCTCATTGTCGTTCTCCTAGACACGTAAATTGATCCGATCTCATATTATCACCTTTATTAGCGGAGAAAACCGCCAAAACTTTAGCTGTTGCAAATGGTATATGCGTTATCTTGATCATCGTATTAACACTTCTCCCTCGGCGGTCACTTCACCTTCGACCCGCTTATTTGAGCTTTGGTTTTGAACCCAAAGCCGGTCTCCGGCTCTTGCGTTTCCGAGTGCTTTGCCTTTCATGGTGACTATGAGACCCCCAGCCCTCGATGTGATGTTCACAGATTGGCCTCTGCTGATTAGTTGCGGTGCTTTTAGGTCGCTTTGTCTTAATGGTTTGCCTGCGATTAAATTTCGGACAGCGATTTTGCCGACTATCTGCTTAGGGTCTATAAAGACACCCTGTAAGTCAGCATCAATTTCCATTTCCTGAAAAACGATATCACTCTCGACGATTAGTTCGGACCTGTTTATTGGTGCGTTTAAGACTGGGATGCTAACAAGTGAGGTAACGCGTCCTCGCAGATATATGGTCCATGGCTCAGGAGTCTCGCATCGCATTCCAATGGTAACCCGCCCCAACACCGATTGATTGCGGTCCTTCAAGATCCTGACAGGCTCATTGCACTCTGGGAGGCTCACGCGTTGGTCTAGCGGAAACACCTCCACATGGACAGTCTGTAAGCCTTTCGAGCGAGCCTGTTCCTCTAGCGCCCTTGCTGCAATCCCACCCAGCTCGCTGTGAGATTGTTCCGCTGCTGATGAAGTTGTGTAAGTTGCTACGTGAATAAGGGTTATCGCTACCAGCCACTTAATCATGATTTCTCCGTCATTTTATTGGCGAACATGTCGTCAACAGGAAGTTAGCAATAAAGATGCCAATTTCTCCATTCAGGTGGAAAGTGGCCATTATTATGCGTCTTCAGTCCCCACTTTTCGCGATCAGTGCAAGCCGGCAAGCCTTGCCGCAATCCTTGCCGCTTGCCGTGTCAAAAAATACCGGTAATACGACTTTTGAATTGTAACTTATTGTTTTTAAACAAATAAAAAAGTTGGCACGCCTTTTGTATGTATCAAGTTGAAAATGAATCAAACGGCGCAATTATGGCGGCAAATGGAATAGACAAGGCGTTAGGTATCTCGCCACAGGTTTTGGCTCTGCGGATGCAGCGGATGAATCTCCTCACCGCAAACATCGCTAATGCCGATACGCCAAATTACAAGGCGAGAGATATCGACTTTCGTGCTGCGATGGCGAGTGCTACTGCATCGCAAGCTCGAATGGATACGACTAAGCCGGGCCACATTGCTTTCTCGGGTACCACCGAGCAGCCCCAGGTTCAGTACAGGAGACCCTTACAGGAATCCACGAATGGTAACACCGTAGACGCGCAGTCGGAACATGCGGCGTTTATGGAGAACGCGATGCGGTACCAAGCCAGCATTCAGCTGCTGGATAACCGCATTAATGGAATTAAGAAAGCCATTAAGGGAGAGCCCTAATGAGTTTGTTTGATGCGATGGACATTGCGGGGACATCTTTAAGTGCACAAACAGTGCGCCTGAATTCGATCGCCTCAAATATGGCGAACGCAAATACCGTGTCGTCGACCCCGGAGGACACTTATCGGGCTCGAACGCCGCTTTTCAAGGCTGTGTTGGAAGCGCAGTTTGGCGACGATGCGTCAAAGATGGGTGTGCAGGTGGATCGAATTGAAGAAGTCGGTGGAGAGCCGAGAGCTGAGTTTAACCCAGGACACCCGCTGGCTGACGAGGAAGGCTACATCTATCGACCCAACATCGACGTTGCCACTGAAATGGTCAACATGATGCAGGCGTCGCGGTCTTTCCAAAACTCTATTGAAGCCATTAACACGGCAAAGCAGCTTGCGATGCGCACGCTGACACTAGGTAAGTGAGGACTTAGAAATGTTGAGCACTGGTGGTATCGACAGCTTTGCAGCACTAAACCCTAGGCAGGGGTCTGACTCGCGAGCTAGAGGCGTCGAAGACATGGGATCTCAGGATTTTCTGGCGCTGATGATTGCGCAGATGGAGAACCAAGATCCGACACAGCCGATGGACCAGTTGGCTTTCATGAGCCAGCTAGCTCAATTCGGCACAGTATCAGGTGTCCAGGAGCTGAATCTTGCGATGGCGGATTTGGCGACCAGCGTCACAGGCAGTCAGGCGATTCAGGCTTCTAATCTCATAGGTCGTAGTGTCGCCACAGAATCAAACAGTGGCCATCTTGCGGTAGCGGGAAATGACGAGGCGGGGAATACGGTTCTTGCGATGCGCGCTTCCGTTGATGTAGGACCTGGAGCAAGCGGTGGTCGTTTTTATGTCCACAACGTCCAAGGTGACGTCGTTTTCTCAGGCAACTTACCGCCACGCAGTGGCGTCATTCCCGTTGTATGGGATGGCATTGATTCGGACGGCAATCAGTTGCCTCCAGGCCAGTACCAAATCTCAGCTGAGGCCAACATTGGTAACAGCACCCGTGAAGCCAGGGTTTACGGTCACGATCGAGTTGTCTCGGTAGCGATCGGAGCTGGCAACGCAATCACATTAAATCTCGCCAGCGGCCGATCAATTGATGCCAGTGACGCGAGAGAAATTTTTTAATCACCCTTAGGAGAGTGGCGAATGTCTTTTACTACTTCGATATCAGGTCTAGACGCAGCACAAGAGCGCATGGCGGTCATCAGTAACAATATTGTGAACGCCGGCACTGTTGGCTTTAAGAAGGGAGAAGCTCAATTCGGCGATCTCTACTCTTCTGCATTGCAGAACACGGGCGCGGCCGCAGGTACCGGTGTCGAACTGACGCGAATCCGTTCTGACTTTACGCAGGGAGAGTTCCAGTTCACTTCAAGTCCACTTGATCTTGCGATCGACGGCTCAGGATTGTTTTTGCTTCGAGCTGCCGACGGGACAAACCAATACACGCGAGCTGGGTCATTTCAGTCTGACAACAACGGGTTCATCGTGAGTGAATCGGGCCTTCGTGTTCAGGGTTATCAGGCGGATGCCAATGGCGGTTTGTTGCCCACCCTGGGAGACCTGAGAGTCGACACGGGGCTGCTTAATCAGAAGCAAACTGGCAACGTTAACTTTGCCGGAAACATCGACTCTCGCGTAGGTATTCCGGAGAACGCTTTTTCGATCGACGATCCGACATCGTTCAATAGCACGAGCACGACAACCATTTATGACAGCGCAGGTAACGCGCAAGAGCTCGCGCTCTACTTCGTTCGTGACCCAATTGCTGCAGAAACGTTTACTGTTTACGCCGCAATTGATGATGAAGTTTTACCCGGCACGACTGACTTGGTTTTTGATGCGGCCGGCCTTTTAGCTCCAGACTCCGCCACCGAGTTGGCAATTGTCGGCTATCAGCCTGACGACGCATTAGCGATGGACATTGCTATCGACCTTTCAGGTGTCAATAACTTCGGTACACAGAGCACCACCTTGGATTTTTCACAGGATGGATACCCTGCCGGTGAGCTTTTGTCCTTTGCTTTTGATGACACCGGCAGATTGATTTCGACTTACACGAATGGTCAGCAACGGGCTCAGGGCCAAGTTGCTCTCGCGACTTTCGTGAATCCAGAGTCACTTCAGCCGATGGGTGGTAATGGTTTTGCTCAGACAGATGAGTCTGGTGAGCCCGTTATAGGGGCACCGCGGAGTGGCGCTCGTGGATCAATTCGTGCTTCAGCGCTTGAGTTGGCAAACGTCGATATTACCTCTGAGCTGCTCGCACTGATCGAAGCGCAGCGCAATTTTCAGTCGAACGCACAGTCGATTCAGGCGCTAAACGAAGCGTCGACGTCGATCCTGCAGCTTTAATCGGCACTAATTCGAGTACTTAGTCATGCAATCGATATTTCAAACCATCGCAGAAGCTAATCGACAAATAGATTCAGCCCAGTCGGTGGTGAGCAATAACCTTGCGAATACAGGGACAACGGCGTTCAAAGCTGATCTCTACGCGGCTCAGGTGAAGTACCGCGGCGACTTCAATGTCGACGCCAGCGCTTTGCCAAATGCAAGAGACAGTGTTGTGGATCTGAGTAGTGGAAACATCTCGTTCACCGGCCGTGACCTTGATATTGCGATCAACGGTTCGGGTTGGATGCAGGTTCTGACACCTAGCGGTGAGGAGGTCCTGAGTCGCCGCGGCGATTTACGAGTCGATCTTGATGGTCGCTTGGTTGATGGCGTGGGTCGTCAGGTTATGTCAGAGACCGGCCCTGTAGCTATTCAGCCCGACGCAACTTCTATTGCCATTGGAAGCGACGGAACGATTTCCTTTGCGCCTCCTGGTAATGCGGGCGCGGCTCGGATTGCCCTCGGCAGAATCATGCTAGTAAACCCAGACCCTGCTGATCTTACAAAGGGGTTGGACGGAGAAATAAGAATTGCGGCTGGTGCTGATGCAGTGCCAGCCACAGGAACTCAGGTTATCGCGGGGGCTCTAGAGAGCTCAAACGTTAACCCGATAAGCGCGATGGTCGAAATGATCTCGCTGTCACGGGCCTTTGAGGCCCAAAGCAAAACCTTGAAATCAGCGGACGAGATGAACGAGTCAAGTGCATCTCTAATGCGAGTTCAAGCTGGTTAAGACGACCATCATTAATTAAATAGGAGAAAGTCATGCCTTTATCTATCAATACAAACATCGCCTCGTTGACTGCTCAGCGTGCCATGTTGAATACAGGTCAGGAACTGGAGACTGCCTTCGAGCGCTTGTCGACAGGGAAACGAATCAATACAGCTGTTGACGATGCCGCTGGACTTGCAATATCGGAGCGCCTAACTGGCCGCATTAACGGACTTAACCAGGCTATCCGAAATGCGAACGATGGCGTCTCGGTTGTCCAGATTGCGGAGGGTGCACAGGATGAGATTACGACTATCATTCAGCGACTTCGTGATCTTGCGGTTCAGGGTGCTAACAGCTCTCTTAGCGCAACGGAGCGCGGCTTCTTGGAAACCGAAGCTGACAAGTTATTGCAGTCCATGGAACAGGCAGCGGGAATGGCTGAGTTTTCTGGAAACGAGCTCTTACTGAATGACACCGGAAGTAACAACGCTGATGGCGACGATATTGCCTTTTCTGGAGTATTTCAGGTGGGTCCAAACCAGGGCGACACGGTCACTATTGAGACTGTCCGCTGCCAGCCAGATTCGTTGTTCGCTACTGCGAGAGCAGAACAGGTTCAATTCACAGTTACTGATGCGTTAGCAACTGCATTAACAAATTCTGAGTCAATTATCATTGCTGGTACGACGGTGACGGCACAGGACTTGGATACAGGAATCACCACTACTGAGACGCTTGTCACGAAGCTAAATGCTTTGTCTGATGCTGGCACAATCGCGGCGATAACTTGGACAAACGATGGAGATGTGATTACTGGGACTTATGATACGGCGGGCGCTATTGCTAGCAACGTCAATAAAATAGGAAACATCTCGGGCATCGTTACCAGAGAGGGCACGGATACAGCAGCAGACGCCGATACCGCGCTAGATTTCAGCACTCAGGCTGGCTGTCAAGCGGCTATTACTACGATCCAAGCCGCCTACGACAAGGTCGCTAAAAATCGCGCTCAGTTGGGTGCCGTTCAGGCTCAGATGGAGTCAACAATTCGAAACTTGGCTAACGTTGTAGAGAATACAACTGCGGCGCGTTCACGAATTCAGGACGCTGACTTTGCAGCCGAAACTGCTGCGCTGACACGTGCTCAGATGCTCCAGCAGGCAGCAACCTCAATCCTGGCTCAGGCGAACGCACAACCCCAGTCAGTACTGGAACTCATTCGTAACTAATCCCAAGGAAATAGGGATTTACGAATGATGTTCACGGTTAGATAACTGATTAGGAGTTGGTATGTCACAGTCATTGTGGATTGCAAAAACGGGCCTCGATGCCCAACAGACAAAGATGGCAACGATCTCCAACAATTTGGCGAACGTTGGGACAAATGGCTTCAAGCGTGGACGCGCAATTTTTGAAGACTTGCTCTATCAAAATGTTCGCCAAGTTGGAGCCCAGTCATCCCAAGACACTGTCTTGCCATCGGGTCTACAAGTGGGTACGGGTGCGCGAGTAGTTGCTACTGAGCGACTGTTTACCCAGGGTAATCTTGTCAGTACGGATAACGCCTTTGATTTGGCAATTCAAGGTCGGGGATTCTTCGAGGTCTTGATGCCCGATGGGACGCCTGCGTACACAAGAGATGGTTCGTTCCACTTAAATGATCAGGGTGTCTTAGTGACGTCAACAGGCTATCAAGTACAGCCGCCTATTACCGTTCCACAGGACGCGCTTAGTGTCACAGTGGCAGGCGATGGCACCGTATCGGTTCAACAGCCAGGGACTGCTCAGGCAACGCAGATTGGTCTCATACAGCTGACTGATTTTGTTAACCCAGCTGGGCTTCAGGCTAGGGGTGAGAACCTATATCTAGAGACAGGAGCAAGCGGAAACCCACTTCCGGGTAATCCCGGCCTCAATGGTTTGGGAACCCTTCAGCAGGGATACGTCGAAGGTTCAAACGTCAACGTTGTTGAAGAGATGGTCAACATGATTGAGACCCAGCGCGCCTATGAGATGAACTCAAAAGCGATATCGACTGCAGACCAGATGCTGCAGTACGTGACGCAGAATTTATAAGGGCAATGGTTACTAAGATGACAAGATTTATGACATCGCTAATTATCCTAGGGACGGTGGGCGTTTCTGGATGCGCGGGTATTGAATCTAAGAGTCATCCCGCATATGCCCCAATGGAGCCAATTGTTTATACGATTCCGGCAGAGGGTGTCACTCCGGCGAGCCTGTACAGTGAGCAAAGAGGCTTATCTCTCTTCGCTGATACGCGCGCTCGCACTGTGGGCGACATCATCACAGTGATGTTGATGGAGTCGACACAAGCTTCGAAAAATGCGGATACCGCACTCAGTCGGGAGTCAGGAATAACCGTGGCGCCACCGACGGTGTTCGGCCGTGTTAACCCAAATTTCAGCGTCGACAAATACAAGGATATGACGCTAGAGCAGAATATTGCTTCTGAGTCAGAATTTTCAGGCAACGGCACCAGCAGTCAGTCGAATTCCTTAAATGGCGCCATCGCCGTGCAGGTAGCAAGAGTATTGCCGAACGGAAACCTTATGGTTCAGGGTGAGAAGTGGTTAGCACTGAACCGAGGAGAAGAATTCATACAGCTTAGGGGCATTGTTAGGCCTCAAGACATCAGCCCTGCAAATACGATCGCCTCAACAATGATTGCAGATGCGCGTATTTCCTACGGTGGCACCGGTGTGATTGACAGGGCAAATACACCCGGCTGGTTCTCGAAATTTTTTACTAGCCCCCTCAATCCGTTTTAGGGGACGTATTATGAAGCTGAATACATCACTCTCTAAGACAAACCGACTTCCTTCGAAAAGAATGTTCGCTGGGCTCGTAGTGCTATTTATTAGTCTAATCGCCTTATCTGAGCAGTCTTATGCTGAGCGCATCAAGGACATTGCGATGGTCGAGGGCGCTCGTTCTAACCAGTTGGTTGGCTTTGGTTTGGTGGTTGGCTTAGACGGTACAGGTGACCAGGTCACTCAAACGCCGTTCACGATCCAAGCTGCGCGCAGTATGTTGCAACAGTTTGGCGTTAACTTGCCACCAGGGGTCAATCCGCAAACGAAGAATATGGCGTCGGTAATCGTAACTGCTGAGCTCCCCGCCTTTGGAAAGCCTGGACAGAAACTTGATGTGACGGTCTCGTCTCTCGGTAATGCCGGCAGCCTTAGGGGTGGCGAGTTGTTACTTACGCAACTTAAAGGCGGGAATGGCCAAGTTTATGCCGTGGCGCAGGGTTCGCTCGTGGTTTCAGGCTTTGGTGCCGAGGGTAACGACGGATCCCGAATACAGGTTAATACCAAGGCCGCAGGCCGAATCCCCAATGGAGCAATCATAGAGCGTGAGGTTGCGACCTCGATTTCCGATGGCAGCAATACCGTCAGATTTCTTCTTCACGAGGCTGACTTCTCTACGGCGAGGAACGTTGCCTTTGCCGTCAATTCGATGATGGGACCTGGTACGGCTAAGGCTCTGGATGGGGTGTCGGTAGAGGTAATCGCGCCGAGCGACCCGTCAGAAAAGGTCGCCTACTTGGCAGAGCTCGAGAATATCGCGGTTAGTCGGGGCGCTCCGGCTGCGAAGGTCATTATCAATTCTCGTAGTGGCACGGTCGTCTTTGGTTCAGAAGTTATCGTGGGACCAGCGGCGGTAGCGCACGGCAATCTCACAGTGACGGTTGACGAAAGCTTATTGGTGTCGCAGCCCGGTCCATTTGCCCGCGTGGGTGAAACAGCGGTGGTTCCTGACACTGAGGTCACCATTGAGGAAGAAGAGGTTCGCATGTTTGCCTTTGAGGGCGGTGTGGATCTGAAAGAAATCGTGACCGCGGTTAATCGCGTGGGTGCCGCACCGGGCGATTTGGTGGCAATCCTTGAAGCCCTTCAAAAAGCAGGCGCCATTAGCGCTCAGTTAATAGTGATCTGAGGGCTTTTTATGACTAATACGATTTTTAATGACATCGGTTACCTTGGCGCACTTCGGGCCGAGGCCGCCTCTGCGCCTAACAAAGCGATTAATGAGGTTGCTTCACAGTTTGAGGCGCTATTCGTGCAGCAGATGATGAAATCGATGCGTGACGCTGTACCGAAGTCGGATCTCATGAATTCCGATCATCTGGAAACTTATCAAGCGATGGCAGACCAGCAAATGGCCGTAAATCTCTCCCAGCAAGGGGGAATTGGTATTGCACGGATGCTGGTAGAGCAAATGCAGACTCGTGGTTATGTCGCCGAGCCTAAAAACCCCGAGGTAGGCATGTCTTTGTCCGCTGAGGACGCCCGAACAGGCTTTGACATCAAAGCCTCCGATTCTGTGTTGAGCGGAGGTGGCGATGGCTAGCATTTATGACGTTGGTACGTCAGCACTGACCTCCATGCAGAGGGCGATTGCGACGACGGGCCATAACATTGCAAACGTTAATACCGAGGGATATAGCCGCCAAGAAGTACTTCTCGGTACCCGCAGCCCTGAAAAAGTTGGGCAGGTAGAGATTGGGACGGGTGTTGAGGTTTCGAACATTCGGCGTGCACATGACAGCTTTTTGATGAGGGACGTGCAAACCCGATCGGGCTCTAACGGCTACTTCCAACTGTATGCTGAA
Organism: Halieaceae bacterium; assembly: GCA_003523185.1. GTDB lineage: Bacteria > Pseudomonadota > Gammaproteobacteria > Pseudomonadales > Halieaceae > Luminiphilus. The sequence continues at coordinate 83,789 of DPGN01000057.1, read as the reverse complement.
ACGGCACAAAGTGTTGACGGCTTACTGGCGGATCCCTCGACTGGCATTGCACCTGCGATGAACAAATTTTTTGCAGCGATGGAGGCTGTTGCGGCCAATCCTAGCTCTGCTCCTGAGCGTCAGGTCTTATTATCTGAAGCACAGATGCTGACGCAGCGGTTTAACTATGTTGATACCCGACTATCAGAATTTGCCGGCCAGCTGAATACTCGCATGGCTAATATGACTGACGGTATTAATGCGCTTGCTGCTGACATTGCGCAGCTTAATGAATCTATTGTGGCGCTGAGCACTGAGTCCAGGGGTGCCCCCAATGATCTCCTCGATCGCCGAGATCAGGCAATTACAGATCTGAGCAAGCTCATAGGCGTGCAAACAGCTAAACAAGATAACGGCGCGATCAACGTAATGATAGGCAAGGGTCAGCGTCTGGTTATTGGCAATAGTGCGGAGCAACTGCGAATGACCTTGCCTGCCGCGCAGGACGGACCAAGCAGATTGTATTTGTCGGTGCCCAGCGGTGCCGAGTCGGAAGTGACATCTAAATTGACAGGTGGTGAACTCGGCGGAGCGCTGGATGCTGGCGCAAAACTAATAAACAAAGCTCGACGTGAAGTGGGTCTCTTAGCAATTGGCATTACAGAGACCTTCAACAGACAGCACTCTCAAGGAAGTGATTTAAACGGCGATCAGGGTGAGGCGTTCTTCCAAAACTTGGATGCAGCGGTCACGGGATCAAGAGATAACTCTGGTTTGGTGGCGGTTACAGCGAATATTACTCAGGAGCAAAATCTCACTGGCGACGGATATTCGCTTCGCTACGAAGAAGCGGGAATCCGCTTGACTAATCTTTCATCAGGCGACTCGCAAATTGTTGACGCTGGTGTCTTAGAGCTACCTGGACTCAGCATGACGATTCCTCAGCAAGCTGATGGTGTCGTTGGTGATGTGTTCTTTATTGAGCCAACATTAGGTGCGGCGTCTTCGATGGCCGTAGCCTTGACTGACCCATCCAAAATTGCAGCGGCAAATCAAGGCTCGGCGGTAGGTGATAACCGCAACATGCTCTCTCTGATAGAGCTTCGCGATGTAAAGACACTTAAAGGCGGCGCCCAAAGTTACATGTCTCTTTACGGCAGCACGTTATCAAGCATTGCTGTCGAAACGCGCAGTGCAATAAGCAATGCGGAGACGGAGCAGTCTCTCTTGCGCTCGGCCGAAGATCGTCTGGATGGCTTGAGGGGCGTGAACTTAGATGAAGAGGCAACCAACCTGATTCGTTATCAGCAGGCCTATCAAGCCGCTGCTCAAGTTATTTCGGTGGCGAACGATATTTTCGACACACTACTCATGGCGTCAAGACGATGATTGGAAGAATGTCTTCAGCTCAAATGCATCAGGGAAGTTTGAATGTGATCTTCGATGCTCAGGCGCGCTTGCAGAAAACGCAAGAGGCACTCGCTACGGGCAAAAAAATCAACGAAGCCTCTGATGACCCGGTTGCGTCTGCCCAGATCACTGCAGTCAGAGCGGAGCTGAGTCGGCTCGAGGTGATGCAGAAAAATGTGAATACCGCTTACGACGAGCTCGCTATGACTGAGGCAAGTTTGTCGTCAGCTGAAGATTTAATTTCGAGGGCGCGGGAAATTTCAGTTCAGGGATCCAACTCTGTGCTTGGTCCTGAGGACCGTGCAATTTTGGCGACTGAGATCGAAGCTATTCGAGATCAGCTTTTCAAGTTGGCTAATACCCAGTCACCGATGGGCGATTACATCTTTGCTGGTCATGCCACAGATCGGCCGGCCTTTACCGACAACGACGGCAATTATGAATTCCAAGGTGACAACGGCAAGCGTGCTTTAAATATCGCTGCCGGTGTGGCGGTAAATGTTCGAACTATAGGCACAGATGTTTTCGGGGACGGTGAGGCTGGGATCTTTGCGGTCTTACAAAATCTCGCCGGAGGTTTGCGTGCGGACGATGATGAAATCATTCAACGCTCAATGACAAGCATCGATGATAGCCAGCAATTAATGCTCGAAGGGATTGCGGATCTTGGATCGCGGATGGGTCTTGTTGAAGACCAGCAATTATTAAATGAAGCCTTCAACGTCCAGCTCAGAGAGAACCTTTCTGGTCTTGAAGACATCGATTACGCAAAAGCGATTAGCGATATGAATTTACAAATGGTTGCGCTCCAAGCAGCGCAACAAACCTACTCTCAAACGAAGGATCTCAATTTGTTCAATTACCTCTAAATGTGGTGTGAAAAAATGAGATTCTAACCGTCTTTGGACCTTCAAAAGACGCGTAATTCCCCCCGACCTCGGGCGCTTTCTTGTGCCCGCATATTTTTCATAAACTATTGATTTAATTCAATTTTTTTTAAAAAAAAGCTAAAGAAAGTCTTCGGTTTGTCGCTAATTTGTGTGTTGTAACTAAACACACTTAGTTGGGGAGGCGACCATGCCACTATCTATAGCAACGAACCTTGCGTCGATGACGGCACAACGTTCATTTTTAAACAGCAATGCAGCTCTGGAAACGGCCTTTGAACGGTTGTCTACAGGCAAACGCGTCAATTCATCGGCAGATGACGCGGCCGGACTGGCAATCGGGACTAGCTTACTTTCCAGAGTCAGCGGGCTTAATCAAGCGATTAGGAATGTAAATGATGGTATTTCGATGGTCCAAATTGCCGAAGGGACCATGGATGAAGTTACCACTATCTTGCAGCGAATGCGGGATCTGGCAGTTCAAGGCTACAGTGGCAGTCTAAGTGCCACAGAGCTTGCCTTTTTAGAGACAGAACATGACAAGTTGGCGGCTGCTTTAGACAGCGCTCTGGATCAGGCGAAGTTCAATGGCACTGACCTGATTGGTGGCAGTGCAGTTACGCTGACGATTCAGTCGGGTGCTAATGCAGGTGAGACAACCTCTATCGTTATCGACGCCTTGACCGCATCGGGGCTGGGTGTTGCAGACGGTGATATCGATTTTACATCTCTCGCTTCGGCTGGTGCAGATATCACAGCTATACAAAGCGCACTTGACGCAGTTGCGGAGGACCGTGCAAAGCTTGGTGCTACGCAAAGCCAGCTCGAAAGCACGGTTCGTAATTTGGCGAATGTAGCCGAAAATACGGCAGCTGCTGCGGGAAGAATTATGGACACCGACTATGCTGCTGAAACAGCTAATTTGACTAAGGCCCAGATACTGCAGCAGGCCGCAACATCTGTATTGGCTCAAGCGAATGCGCAGCCTCAAGCTGTATTGTCGCTGTTACAGCAGTAGCGATAACAGCCGCAAAAAAAAACTAAAGATCAATCTGTGCTCGCCGCTAATAGGGGTGAGCACAGATTAACTTCTCTTTTGTATAAGGAATCGACATGCCACTTTCTATCAATACCAATATTGCTTCGATGACAGCGCAGCGCTCTTTTTTAACTTCGAACAGCGCTCTCGAAACTTCATTTGAACGTCTATCCACTGGAAAGCGTGTTAACTCAGCAGTTGATGATGCGGCTGGCCTTGCCATTGGTAAGGACCTTGAAGCGCGAGTGAGTGGGCTCAATCAAGCTATACGTAACGTCAATGACGGAATCTCGATGGTGCAGATCGTTGAGGGCACGTTAGATGAGGCGACCACAATTGTGCAGCGGATGCGTGATCTTGCTGTGCAGGCCAACAACGGATCGCTCTCAAGTACTGAACAGCAGTACTTGGATGACGAAATGGATAAGTTACAGATTAGTTTAGACGCCGTCGTAAATCAGGCTACGTTTAACGGAACTGACCTCCTTGACGGCACGGGTAAGACATTCACGATTCAGTCAGGCGCAAACGCGGGTGAAACAACTACCATCACTACTGACGCCATGAGTTCTACGGTTCTCGAGATTCTGGATGCGGACATTGACTTGACAGGATCTACAGCGCGGGCGGACGTGTTACAGGCAGACACCAGTGCGATGACCTTTAACACTACAACCCCCACGATTACGGTTGACGGCACAGTGTTTACAGCAACTGGCGCGTCAGGCGGCGAGGAAACAGCAGTGGATGATCTGACGTTCCAGGACGCAGATGGGAACACTATCGCAGCATCGTTAGTGGGCGTTGATGGAGCCACCATGACCATTACCTTTACAGGTGTGGGTCAGCATTCAACTGTCTCTATTAGTGATGGAACAAACTCCGCTACGTTTTCTACTGAAAGCACATCGGGAATCGACAACGCTAGTACTGCGATTACAACTTTAGATCGAGTACTCGCAACTATAGCATCGGATCGAGCCGCGTTGGGTGCGACCCAGTCTCAGCTCGAGTCGACTGTCAGGAATTTGTCGAATGTGGCAGAAAACACGGCCGCTGCAGCTGGTCGGATCATGGATACCGACTACGCAGCTGAGACGGCCAATCTAACTAAAGCACAGATCCTGCAACAAGCTGCGACGTCTGTACTCGCACAGGCAAACGCTCAGCCACAAGCTGTGTTGAGCCTGTTGCAATAAATTTTTTAAAAAAAAACTAAAGGTTTGGAAATATTAGTCGCTAAGCAAAGTAGACGAACGGAAAAATAGGAGCATTACAATGCCACTTTCCATTAACACAAACGTAGCATCGATGACTGCGCAACGATCCTTCTTGCAGTCTAATTCCACGCTTGAGCAAGCCTTCGAGCGGCTCTCTACCGGGAAGCGGGTTAATTCTGCCGTGGATGACGCTGCTGGGCTTGCGATAGGTAAGGATCTTGAGGCAAAGGTCAGCGGCCTTAATCAGGCTATCCGAAATGTCAACGACGGCATATCGATGGTGCAAATTGCAGAGGGTGCGCTATCTGAGGTCACTGACATATTGATGAGGATGCGAGATCTGTCCGTGCAGGCGGCGAACGGATCATTGGGCGACACGGAACGGGGCTACCTGGACACGGAGCAGTCGAAGCTGGCAACGGCTTTGGACGACGCTATTAACAAAGCTAAATTCAATACTACGGACCTGATCGACTCCGATGGCACAACTTTCACAATTCAGTCTGGCGCAAACGCCGGAGAAACCACAAGCATATCCATTGACGGCCTGACGGCTGCTGGGATGGCGGTCTCCGCGGCGCAGGTCAGTCTCACTGGGCAGGAAATCGTGAGCATTCAGGGCGTCGCTGTTGTGACCGCCGGTGGGGCTGTTAGTGACAAGTATACGTTTACTGATGGCACGAACAACTATGTGACTGCCGCAGCGAATTATACAAGCCTGAGCCAGATCGCAACCGCGCTCAACGCCGCTACAGGCGATTCCTCTAACAACACTCTGGTCACCGACGGAATGACGGCCTCCGTCGTGAACGGTGAGATTGTTATTACCTACACCGCGACGACTGATCAAGGTGAGGCGACCTCTGATTATGATCTTACTTATTCGACAGGTACGGGCACGGGTGGGTCGGACGCTTCTGGCGCGACCATAGTCCAAAATGGCGCGACCTACGGCATTGCTGCCATACAGAGCGCCTTAGACACAATAGCCTCTGACAGGGCCACTTTAGGTGCGATCCAGGCCCAGTTAGAGTCGACCGTTAGGAATTTGTCTAACGTCGCAGAAAATACGGCAGCCGCTGCGGGTCGAATTATGGACACCGATTATGCGGCAGAGACGGCCAACTTAACGAAGGCTCAGATACTCCAGCAGGCGGCAACTTCTGTCTTGGCTCAGGCAAATGCCCAGCCACAGGCGGTGCTAGCCCTACTTCAGTAATTTTTTTAGTTTTTTTAATTTTTTAAAGCGGTACGAGTAAAACAAGGAGCACGAAAATGCCACTATCTATCAACACCAATATTGCCTCAATGACCGCGCAACGCTCATTTTTGAATTCAAATAGCGCGCTGGAACAGGCATTCGAGCGCTTATCAACTGGTAAGCGTGTTAATTCTGCCGCAGACGACGCCGCGGGTCTTGCGATTGGCAAGGACTTGGAGGCTAGGGTCTCAGGGCTTAACCAGGCCGTGCGAAACGTAAATGACGGTATCTCTATGGTCCAAATTGCCGAAGGTGCCCTTGGTGAAGTTCATGACATCCTAACCAGGATGCGTGATCTCGCTGTTCAGGGTTACAACGGATCGTTGAGTAGCACTGAATTGGGCTACCTTGAGACTGAGCACGCTAAGCTTGCTACTGCATTGGATTCTGCTCTTGATCAGGCAAAGTTCGATGGAATTGACTTGATCAGCGGCACTGGAAAGACTATCACTATTCAGTCTGGTGCAAATGCGAGTGAGACAACTGCGGTCGTTATTCATAATGATACCTTTAACTTGACAGCAACGGGCCTTGGTGTAGCCGACGCAAGCATCGATTTTACTAGTCTTGCAGCTTCACAAGCAGACATTACGAACATTCAAGACGCCATTGACGATGTTGCAGGTTATCGTGCCAATCTGGGTGCGACGCAGGCGCAGTTGGAGTCCACAGTTCGTAACTTGTCGAATGTTGCTGAAAATACTGCAGCGGCCGCTGGCAGAATTATGGACACAGACTACGCCGCTGAGACTGCTAACTTGACGAAGGCTCAGATTCTTCAACAGGCAGCAACTTCAGTCCTCGCACAAGCTAATGCTCAGCCACAAGCAGTATTGGCTCTGCTCCAGTAATGCCTTCCCTGATTCAGGGGAGTTAGAGCTAACGGAACGAGGTGGTCGGAATGACCGCCTCGTTTTTGTCGTTAGAGGGAATTAAACATGAGCAATGTAATTAATGGCGTAACTACCGTCGCGCCGGTAGAGGTTATTAAGGTCGGGGGTGAGTCACTTGATGCGGCAAACTCAATGGAATCATCTGCTAAAAAGGCTCCGAAGCATGAATCAGCTTTTGAGTTAACGCTCGATAATGTGATGGGTGCTACTAAGGCAGTTGAAGTTGTTGTAAATAAGGTCGCCGAGACGTCACTGTCTTTTAGCGTGGAAAATGAGCTAAATCGGATGGTGGTATCTGTAAGGTCAGTTGGATCCGACAAGTTAATAAGACAGTTTCCGCCGGAAGAGTTTCTTTCGGTAGCGAAATTCATAGCGGCACAAAACCCAGACGAGTTGAGCGAAGATTTTCTCAAAGGAATATTGTTCGACCAGTACAGTTAAGAGTTGGCACATTTCGTGCTCTACATATCCTTGTGACGATTTTTTGACGTAAGGACTTCGTAATGGAGCTTGGAAATGTCGGCTCAGGCCTTGATGTAGACGCGATTGTTTCAGCACTTGTTAACGCTGAGGTGGCGCCAAAAACAAACTCCCTTGACCGCCGCGAATCGGGGTTGAAGGCGGAGCTGACCGCGATTGGAACGCTCAAATCAAGTTTAAGTAGTCTGGATTCAGCTCTAGATGATCTTAGTGACGCTTCGGCGTTTGATCTGCTAAAAATTGATGCTCCAGACTCGGTAAAAGTTACACAAACGGGCTCTCCTGCAACGGGCCAATACACAATCGATGTCAATACGCTCGCCGCGTCTCAGGTCCTAGCTTCCGTTGGGTTTGCAAGTGCGTCGACGACTGTTGGTACCGGCACATTGACCATTGAGATCGGCTCGCCAACGTATGCGTCGGGCGCAAGCGGTGCGTACAGCTCCTTCAGCGCAGACGCGAGTCAAACGGTCTCAATAACGATTGATTCAACCAATAACACGGTCAGTGGTATCAGGGATGCAATTAACAGTTCTGCCGCTGGCGTTACCGCGTCCTTAGTTGTGGATGGCACTCAAACCAGGCTTCTTTTAACCGCTGACACATCAGGAGCCTCCACCGCGCTGTCGATTTCTGTTGATGATGACGATGGAAATGACTCTGACTCCAGTAATCTGTCGACCTTGGCTTATAACACCACGGCCGGTTTTACAAATATGTCCGAGGCACGAGCTTCGCAGGATGCGAGCTTTTCATTAAATGGACTTGCGCTTACGAATTCATCCAACAGCATTGCAGGATTGATTGATGGACTCGATTTTACTCTGAAGAAAGTTACTACTAGTTCTGAATCAATCCTTATCGAGTCGGACAGTGCTGCGGTAGAGGCGAAGGTGCAGGCATTTGTTGATAGTTACAATTCTTATTCGGAAACACTTTCGTCGCTCATGAATTATGAAGACGCACAAGGCGCTCTTGCTGGTGACTCAACAGCACGGCGCGTGCAAAGCGTCATCCGAAGTACCACAACGGGCATCCAAAATTTATCAGGCAATGCTTACACGGCGCTCTCTGACATTGGGATAACCTCGGACAGATATGGCCAATTGACTTTAGATAGTTCAAAGTTTCAATCAGCACTGTCTACCAACCCTGATGATTTAAAGACTTTGTTTTCGGGTAATACGATTACACAGAACTTGGACGATAATACCGACTCGACAGGTCTTGCGGATTCTTTAAAGGCCGCGATTGACGTATACATAAACAGTTCGACGGGTATGTTAATTTCCAGAGAGGATCGGTTAGATGAATCTATCGATGATATTGCGGACGATAGACTAGATGTCATCGCGAGAATGGAGTCGTTAGAGGAACGCTATACTAAGCAATTTACGGCCATGGATACGTTGGTTAGTCAGTTGCAAGGAACCAGTGATTTTTTGACAAACCAAATGGACGCTATCAAAGCGGCAGCAAATCGGTAATAAGAGAGTCTAAATGTATACAGACCCTAAGGCTGCGTATCTAAGCACACGTGCCACTTCCTCGGTACACGATGCTTCACCGCACAAGCTTATAGCCCTTTTGTTTGATGCCTGCTGTGAAAACCTGGCAGTCGCTAAGGGAGCAATTCAAAGAAACGAAGTGAAGGCGAAAGCCGACGCTATCAAAAAGGCAATGGAGATAATTGTTCGTCTTCAAGCGGCTCTTGATTTTGAAAAGGGAGGGCAAGTCGCAACGAGATTAGATGATTTATATACTTTCTGTACTAATCACCTTGCTCTGGCGAATGTGACCAACGACACGGCTCGCATTGATGAGGTCTATCGAGTGATAGCTGAACTGAAGCAGGGTTGGTCGGGGATAGCAGAGACGGTTACCAAATGATGGACGATAACTCGGATAGCGGTATTGGCGATTCTACGCCGAGTCAGGCATCGCTCCTCGCGGGTGTGGTTTTGATCACAGAGGAAATGCTGTCTTGTGCGCACAATGATGATTGGGACTCTGTCACTAGATTGGAGCAAGAACGACGAACTACTTTAGCAAATTGTTTTGCGGGATCACTTCCCGTGAATCAGGAAGAGTTATTTTCTCAGGCCTTGGCGGCGATGCTTCACATGAACGAAGAAATGATTGGCTTGTTAGAAGCCGCCAAGCAAAATGTGGCCATTAAGCGAACCGATCAAAATCGTACTAAGCGCTCGCTTGGTCATTACTTAGATGTAGAAAAGGGTCACTGAGGGTAAGTAAGTTTCCTTTCTCAATAATACTCTGCATCGTCGCTACCGAGTTCCCTCAGGCATTGTAAAAATGAAGATATTTGCTACGTTGTAACCCTGCGTTGAAGAGTTGGGCCATGTCAGCCAAAACCATTGGTACACAGTCAAAAAGAGCATTTAGACAGCTGGAAGAGCGCTTTGTTGGAGTCAGTGCTGCTACTTCGCGCGTGAGGGAGTTGGTGGCGCGGGTATCGACTACTGACACCACTGTTTTAATTCAAGGTGAGTCAGGCACAGGTAAAGAGGTCGTTGCCAGGCTCGTTCATGATTTATCTAATCGCGCATCAGGGCCGTTCATACCTATTAATTGCGGTGCTATTCCTGGTGAGCTTTTGGAGAGTGAATTATTTGGTCACGAGAAGGGGTCGTTTACTGGTGCGATAGCCGCACGTAAAGGGCGATTTGAGTTGGCAGAGGGAGGGACGCTTTTTCTAGATGAGATTGGCGATATGCCGTTTACCATGCAGGTGAAACTCCTTCGCGTATTACAGGAAAAGTCCTACGAGAGAGTGGGTGGTATCAAGTCCATCTCCTGCGATGTCAGGATTATTGCAGCGACCCATCAGAACCTGGAGACAAAGATCGAGGAAAATTTGTTTCGTGCGGATCTGTATTATCGACTTAGCATATTTCCGGTTGAAATCCCGCCTTTGCGCGAGCGCCACGGTGATATAGCAACACTTATTACTGCGTTCCTGAAGTCATCAAAAACGGAGGGTCGCGGGTCACTTGAGTTTTCAGGGGGCGCATTGGCCCAGCTTGAGACGTATGATTGGCCTGGCAACGTTCGGGAGCTGAGCAACCTTATTGAGAGGCTCATGGTCTTATACCCAAATCAGCTGATCGGGGAGAGTGAGCTGCCTGCGAGGTATCGGTCGGCAGGCTCCGTAGACAACCTCTCTGGGGGTGATAGCCCTCAGCTGGACTTGCTCGAGCAAAGAGCGGTCGATGAGTTATTTGCGCCCATCGAGCCTCTGCAAACTGATGGGTCGCTATCGGTGCTACTCGATGAGCCTATTGATCTCAAGGCTAAGCTAGCCGAGCTTGAGCACGATCTGATTGTTGCTGCATTAGAACAAACTGATTGGGTAACGGCTCATGCAGCAAACTGGCTTAAACTTCAGCGCACGACGCTCGTAGAGAAAATGCGTAAGCACGGCATCAAACAACAGCACTAGTCAAAAAATTGTCACCCTAAGCAAAAAAATGAGATAACTTATTGTTTTAAAAAGAAAAATTAACGATGGCATGTCGTTAGCTTAGAACCCTTCAAGAAAGCTCCCACGTTGGAGCGTGGTAAGGGATGACAATGAATCAAACAGTGACGCCAGAGGTGATTAAGCAGCTGCCCGCTGATTTTTTTGACCTCGAGCAAGACAATCTATCGGAGGCAGAGTCCGCGCTTCGTCAGGGTTATCGAGAATTATCAGGCCATGTAGCCAAATTAAGCTCTGAGCTTGAGGCGGCGAGACTTGCGCGTCGAAAGGAAAACCGAGAGCGAGAGAACCTGCTCAACCGATTTGCGACCATGCTGGATGCACTTCCCGGCGGGGTCATAATTCTTGATAGTGATGACGCGATTACGGAGGCTAACCCACAAGCGAGAGCACTACTGGGCGAGCCACTAGAGGGTCAATCCTGGACGACCATAGAACAGCGTGGTCGTTTTAATGCTCAGGGTAGCTTTGAGATCCGTGGTCGGCGTTTAAATATCAGCACATGCCCATTGCCAGGAGGTGAAGAAACCATCGTATTGGTCTCTGATATCACTGCCCAGCACACGCTTCAACGAGAATTAGGTCGAAAAACTCGTTTGAGCTCGCTTGGCGAGATGGCGGCGAGATTAGCGCATCAGATACGAACCCCTTTGTCGTCCACTGTGCTTTATGTCGATCAGCTATCTAAGGATATGGATCAAGGTAAGCGAGATCGTATCTGCACGGCTCTGAAGACGCAGTTATCTCAGACCGAGAGCCTAATCACATCAATGCTGGGCTTCGTTCGTGGAGGCTCTCTGCTGTGCCTAGAACCCGCAAAGGTTAGGGGTATCGTTGAAGAGGCCATATCCTCATGTGACGGCATTCTAGAAGCATCTGGTGCCTTGGTAACGACCAACCGAATAAACCCAACCCTGACAGTATTGGCGGCACCCACAGAGCTGTCTTCAGTGATTGCCAATATGATTCAAAATTCGATACAGGTTTGTGAAGATAAGCCTGAGATCGAAGTCTGGGCCGGCGCTATTAATCAGCACATGATGCTGATCAGGGTCTCTGACAATGGTCCTGGAATTCCAAGTGACGTTATCGACCAAGTGTTTGATCCCTTTTTTACCACTCGTGCGGCGGGAACTGGCCTTGGTTTGGCAGTCCTAGCCTCCGTTGTGCAACGACATGGCGGTACGGTTCATGCGACTAACCGAGAATCAGGCGGCGCTCAGTTCACTATTCTTCTGCCGGTCGACTCAACCTCAAAGGTATCAACACAATGAATCCGCGCATATTAATTGTTGAGGATGATCCAACACTTCGGATGGCCTTGCTTGATACTCTCGAGGCCGCTGACTTTCAGGTCTTTGAGGCGTGTAATGGTAAAGAAGCGCTACTTCAGTTGATGCACCAAGACATCGATGTGATAGTCAGTGATGTCCAAATGGATGGCATGGATGGGAATGAGCTTCTGAAAGCTACGCGAGAAAAGTACCCGTCAATCCCCTTTGTCATGATGACTGCACACGCGAGTGTCGAACGTGCAGTTGCGGCGATGCGAGACGGTGCCACAGACTACCTACAGAAGCCCTTCGAGGCTGCGTCCCTAGTCGCTACAGTAACGCGAATGGCGAAGCGGCTCGGCCTCGACGCCAGTGAAATGGTTGCTGAGGACGCCAAGACGAAACAAATTCTAGAGATCGTTAGGCGCGTTGCACCTTCAGATGCGTCAATCATGATCAGTGGTGAGTCAGGCACGGGTAAAGAAGTCCTGGCAAAAACAATTCATGAGTGTTCCAACCGCTCTGATCAGTCATTTGTTGCACTTAACTGTGCAGCCATTCCTGAAAACATGCTGGAGGCGATTCTCTTCGGGTATGAGAAGGGCGCATTCACCGGAGCAGCGACTGCAAGGGAAGGCAAGTTTGAGCAGGCTAATGGCGGAACACTGTTGCTTGATGAGATCTCGGAGATGGCCCTAGAGCTTCAGGCCAAGCTGTTGAGGGTATTGCAAGAGCAAGAGGTCGAGCGTTTGGGCGGCAAGGCAGCGATACCCCTGGACGTGCGAGTGCTCGCGACAACCAATCGGCATTTAACAGCCGAGGTTGCAGAAGGTCGATTTCGGGAAGATCTTTACTTCCGATTAAATGTGTTCCCTATCGAGCTCCCGCCTCTCCGTGAACGGTGCAATGACATCATACCCCTGGCGTATCGCTTCATTGAGCGATACCGCGCGGGTAGGCCATTGACCTTGTCTTCGGCGTCTGAGCAACAATTGATGTCGCACGGATGGCGAGGAAATATTAGGGAGCTGGGTAACTGTATCCACCGAGCCTGCATTTTAGCAACTGGTTCTGAAATAACGCCGAATGACATTGTTTTCGATGCGTTGGTTGATGTCGATTACTCCCGTCCGGCCACACAACATGAGTCTGCACCCGATGACCTTAAGGGAAGTGAGCGTGACATGATCATTAGCGCTCTTCTGGATTCAAATGGCAACCGTAAGCTGGCGAGTGAGCGCTTAGGAATTAGCGGGCGAACATTGCGCTATAAACTTGCCAAATATAAAGAGCAAGGTTTCGAAATACCTGCTACATCCGTGGCGTGAGGGAGGCTTTAAGATATGAGTGATATAGCAATCAATCAAGTTCTATCCCAAATGCGTGCTATGCAGGCGATGGCGCGTAACGAGAGCCCAATCTCATTTGAGACCAAAGCGGCTGCTCCCTTCTCAGAGCTTATGTCGCAGTCGATTGATCAAGTTAACAATGCGATGCAGGACTCCAAGGCGATTGCTGCTCGATTTGAGACGGGTGATCCATCGGTCTCGTTAGCAGAGGTGATGATCAATGCTCAGAAAGCCAGTATTCAATTTTCTGGTATGACCGAAGTTCGTAACAAACTTCTGACAGCGTATAAAGATGTCATGAATATGCCGGTTTAAGGATTAGATCAAAATGGCAGATAACCCAATTTTAGATAGAGTGAGTGGCTTTGCAGCACAGCCCGTAACGCGGCAGGTGTCCCTGTTAGTGGGCTTCGCAGCGAGTATTGCATTAGCAGTAGGCCTGGTTAATTGGGCCACATCTCCCTCCTACCAGTCGGTTTATGGGCCGATGACTCCGTCCGATAATGCAGAGGCGATTGCTATCCTTCAAACCAACGGGATTGAGTATCGACTCGAGCAAGGAACAGGACTACTGGAGGTGCCCTTTGACGAGGTATTCCAAGCACGAATGGTGTTGGCTAGTGAGGGATTTCCTAAAGATGGCTCGGGTATAGGTTTTGAGTCGCTTTACCTCCAACAAGAGATGGGTATATCTAGTTTTATGGAGGAAGCTCGTTACCACAGGGCTGTGGAAGCAGAGCTTGTTCGCACAATCACTGCGCTAGACTCGGTGGCTGCGGCTCGAGTTCATCTTGCGATCTCCCGGCAAACAGCCTTTTTGCGGAGGGGTAATGAGCCCTCTGCTTCGGTTATGTTGAATTTACGTGGTGGTGTTCGCCTTTCCGATCGACAATTATCCGGCATCATCCATCTTGTCGCTTCAAGTATCCCCAATTTAGACGCGTCTCGTGTCTCGGTGGTGGATGGCGCAGGAAAGCTACTTTCTAGTCAAGGTCAGGATTCCGATTTTGGGTACACAGCTGAGCAGTTTCGCTTGGCTGAGCAATTCGAAGGGTCATTGAACGACAGAATCATAGGTATCTTAGAGCCGATCCTGGGTGTTGGCGCGGTACAAGCTCAAGTAACAGCCGATATGGATTTCACGCGCACTGAGAGCACGAACGAAATTTTTGACCCAAATGTTGCCCTACGAAGCGAACAGACAAGCGAGGATATTTCTAATAATGCAGTAGTTGCAGGCCCACCCGGAGGTTTGGTACCGAACCCACCACAGCCCGCACTTGCACAACAAAATCAGCCGCAGCAACCGGTCGATGACGCGCCGGACCGTGAGAGTCGCCAGGAAACACGTAACTATGAGGTAAATAAAACGATTCAGTACGTGCGTTCAGTACCAGGTGCAGTGAATAAGCTATCTGTTGCCGTCGTAGTCGACTATAAGATAGACGAAAACGGCGAGAGCGTGCCACTTGACGCTGCACTGCTTGAACAGGTAAATGCCCTAGTTCGAGAGGCTGTGGGCTTCAATGCAGCGCGAGGCGATACCGTTCAAATAATCAACTCTCCCTTTATCGTCCCTGCACCCATGGAGCCACTTCCAGAGCCTGGATTGCTAGAGCAGCCATGGATTTGGGATCTAGGGAAGGGTCTTCTCGCAGCGCTGGGAGTTTTAGCTTTAATCTTCACTGTACTTCGACCCATGGTGCGCTACTCCACCAGCTACGCTCCTCCTGCTATCGCCGCGGGCGGAAATGCAAATGCTGCGCTTCAGGGCCCAGATCAGGAAGGCGCGAGCAATCAGGAAATTAATGCCCTGACCGCTCCGCCACCTGAGCTGCCTCCTGTGGCGCCGAAACCCAATTATCAACAGAGCCTTGCGATGGCTCGAAATTCAGCGAACGAGCAACCCGTGCGAGCCGCTTATGTCGTGAAGAACTGGATCGCATCAGATGGCTGAGAACATTCAACTTACAGGAGCGCAGCGAGCAGCTATCTTCTTGCTGGGTGTGGGTGAGGAAGCGGCTACCCTAGTAATGCGCCACATGAATCCAAAAGAGGTTCAAAAAGTTGGCGAGGCAATGGCCACCATATCTAAGCTAACGAACGACCAAGTCGAATCGGTTTTGACAGAATTTCATATTGAGGTCTCAGAGATTAATCCTCTAGGCCTTGATGCTCCGGAGTTTACTCGCCGAGTCATGACCTCTGCGTTGGGGGAAGGAAAAGCCAGCACAATTCTTTCTCAAGTTCTGGATAAGCCACCAGAGCAGCATGGTGTCGAGGCGCTTCAGTGGATGGCTCCTCAGGCTATCGCCGAGGTTTTGCTAGAGGAGCACCCTCAAATTAGCGCAACTGTTATGACTCAGCTTTATGATGAGCAGGCGGCAAAGGTATTGGCTCTTCTACCAGAATCGTTGCAAAAAGACATTATTGTCCGTATCGCGCGCATGGAAGAACTTGATCCTGCAGCGATGGAGGAACTTGATCGCGTGTTGGAAAGTCAGCTGGGTAAGTTACAGAGAACACCCCCACGAAAGGTGATGGGTCCAGATAATTTGGCGGCGATTCTTAACTCCACCGACGTTGGTCTAGAGCAGGAGATGCTGGCGGCTCTTACCGATGCCGATGAATCACTGAGTGACGAAGTGAAGGAGAAGATGTTCATCTTTGATAATCTCATGTCACTTGATGACCGAGGCCTGCAGCGCTTGATCCGAGATGTACCTCAAGAAAATTTGCTCACAGCGCTTAAGGGCGTTGATGCTCAGGTTGCGGAGCGTTTTTTCCGGAATATGTCCGAACGAGCGGCAGCTATTTTGAGAGAGGACTTGGAGGCATCCGGACCAATAAAGATCTCAGAGGTAGAAGAGGCGCAAAAAGAAATTGTGAAGACGGCGAAGCGCTTATCAGATGAGGGTGAGCTGATGATAGGTAAATCGAGCCGTGACTATGTCTGATGTGATGTTTACGAGCTGGCATCCTCGCGTGCTTCAGGTTGAGTCTGAGGGTAGTCAGCCATCTCCTAAAGAGCTGCGCGAGCAAGCTCAGAACGAGGGATATGCTCAGGGATATGCTGAGGGCTTAGAGGCTGGTCAGAAAGAGTCGGAAATACAAGCTAATGCCAAGGTCGCTCAGCTTCAAAGTCTGGTCGATGCGTTAGATAGACCATTTCATCAACAGGAGCTAAAAGTAAGTGAGTATTTACTTTCGCTCGTATCAACAGTCTGTAGTTCTATTTTGCGTAGGGAGCTGTCGACAGATGCAGAGCGAATTCGGGAGACAATTGATCGAGCGCTTGAACTCCTATCCGGTGGGCGAGGCCAGGTAACGTTATTGCTCCACCCTGATGATATGGCTGCCGTAACCGATGCTTGGGCAGACGATTTGGGCGAGCTTAGAGTGGAGCCAGCCCCCGACGTTATTCGTGGAGGTTGTCGAATTCAGAGGAATGATTCGTTGGTTGATGCAACTATCGAAACCCAGCTACGAAATACAATTATGGATCTTGCTCGTGTACCTGGCCCTGTCGGTTCTTCCGGAGAGCCGGGAGACGTGCTTGATGGCGCTGAAGTCGAGTCTACAAGTAATCGTCTCGAAGCCGGAGGAAATGACAGTGAGTAACTCCCACTTCCAGCAGGTCAGCCACCGATTTGCTCATCTGGCTAATAAGAATCCGACCGCTCAACCTAATGCCTTCGGTAAATTAGTCAGAGTAGCGGGGGGGCGACTGGAGGTGTCAGGTCTTAGGGCAGGTATCGGTGCTAGATGCCAAATAGATCGTAAGGGGATAACGCCTCTAAATGCAGAGGTCATAGGGTTTGAGGGTGAACGCCTTCTTTTGGCATGTGAGGATGCGACAGCGGGTGTCGTTCCTGGCGCTTCAGTTCGAGTGGAGACGATCAGCGATCAAGTGCCTGTTGGCGATGCTTTATTAGGAAGAATTGTTGATGGCGCGGGTAGACCATTAGACCGAAAGCCGTTGGTTTTGGATGAGGGTTATCCGTTGCGAGGTAAGACCTTGAATCCAATGGACCGGTCAGCTATCAGCGAGCCTTTGGACACGGGTGTTCGAGCTCTAAATGCGCTTCTCACCGTTGGGATAGGGCAGCGAATTGGCTTATTTGCGGGTTCGGGAGTAGGTAAGAGTACCCTGCTTGGAATGATCACGCGTTTCTCCAGTGCAGATGTTGTCGTTGTATCTCTTGTGGGGGAGCGAGGCCGAGAGGTCAAAGAGTTTGTGGAAGATAGCCTTGGAAAAGAGGGACTAAAGCGAGCAGTCGTCGTGGCTACGCCGGCAGATACTTCCCCGTTGATGAGAGTCTCTGGTTGTTGGCGCGCAACGGCTATTGCTGAGTACTATCGAGATCAAGGTTTAAACGTGTTGTTGCTCATGGACTCGTTAACACGTTTTGCTCAGGCTCAACGAGAGCTATCGCTCTCTGCTGGAGAGCCGCCCGTCTCTAAAGGCTATACCCCCTCGGTCTTTTCTTTGATTCCTACTCTTATCGAGCGCGCGGGTATTGTTGGGCGCGGATCAATAACCGCTATCTACACAGTCTTGGTAGAGGGTGATGATTTACAAGACCCAATTGCAGATTTAGCCAGAGCTAGCCTAGATGGACACGTCGTTTTATCGAGGCAGATGGCCGACGCTGGAGTTTATCCAGCGATCGATATTGAGAAGTCTGTAAGCCGATCTATGCTGCAGATTACTGAGCCAAAGCAACAGGACCAGGCGCGGATATTTCGAGAGCTATATACTACTTATGAGCAAAATAAGGATTTGATCTCATTAGGGGCGTACCGCCAAGGCTCCGATAACAAAATCGATTCTTCTATTGCTTACAGAGAGTCAATGATGGAATTTTTGAGGCAACCTCTAGATACACCCACTGATTTTGAGTCTGACTTGGTGGCCCTTCAGAGCTTTGCTGATGCAGTTGATGCTGGCAGTGGGTCACCAACTAGTAGCTCCGTTTCTCCAGAGACAATGCTAGTACAATCTTAAGGAACGCGGATGTCGGCTTCTAAACTAGATTTGGTTCTTCGTCTTACGAATGAAGAAGAGAAGCAGGCAGCGCTAACCTTCCAAGCCGTCCAAAACGATTACCTGAGCGCGGAAAAGGACCTGAAACAAGCTCTGAACTACCGAGTCGAATACGCCAAGATGTCCGAGGGGTTGCGACCTGGTACCTTCGTATTAATCCAAATAAAAGCAGCTCGCTCATTTCTCACACAAATCGATACTTTGATCGAGCACCAGCGTGCTATTTTGAAGTCAAAACATGCAGTCGTTGAGACTCGAAGAGAGCAATGGTATTTAGCTCGTGCAAAGAAGAAAAGTATTGAGGCTTTAATTGCATCGCGCAGGAAGTCCCGTCTTTTGGCTGACGAGAAAAGCGAGCAAAAGCGGCTTGACGACCTATTTGTTACCAAGGCAGCCCTCTGATTGGCACGTATGTTGCAAAACTCTTAGCAAGATGCTTAGAACTGCCACCAGCTAGAGTTAGTTAAAGATGACGCAAAATACTATTGACCTCGCTATAGCCGCCTTTAATTTGAATAGTCCATCGGATACCGCAAGCCCTGGAAATACTGGCATCTGCGGAGGTAAACCACCTTTCGGGAAGTCCCTACAAGAGGCCATGCTGACTATTGATATAAATGATGGGATGGTGGGATGTGACGGAGAGCAATTTTTGCCGCCGGCAGGGCAAGAATTGCCACTGCAGAGCGCGTACAATGTTGGTTTAGAAGGTATCACAGAAGTTAGGGCCCTCGCAGATGCGATTTCCGCAATTACGATAGGTGCTGATCAGATAAAACAGCAAGTTAATAATGGACTTGATAAGGTCTTAGTCGCATCTAGTCCTCAAACTGCAGCGGCCACTGTACTCAGAAGTGCCTCGGGTTTTGACCCTTCCAGCTCTGAAGGGGCCAATTTCGACTTGCGCCAGACGATCGGCGCGCCTTTGGGAAAACCTGATGAGAATATTAATCGCCAGATAGGATCGTTCAACGGAAATCTTAGTTCTGGGCTCCATGAGCCACGAATTACCATTTCCGACGCCGTTTTGATTACCGAGACCACTAATACTAAAGACAATGCTGGTCGCTCTTTGTCACTCGACCCCGGTTTAGGGTTGTCTTCGATAACGCAGGCGGAGAGCAAATCTGTTAACCGAGCGAATGCAATTCAAGCACCGCAGCAGCCTCTCATGACTAAGTCGACTGAGGTGGTTTCATCAAGTGAGCTAGCGACGCATCTGCGGGTCCTTAAATCCTCTGGTGGTGGAGAGGCTCGGCTTCAACTTCATCCAGCCGAACTTGGGCGGATGACGGTCAGTTTGATTACGGAGGGCGATGAGGCTCGCGTATCATTCGTAGTAGATAACCCTCAAGCAAAGCAAGCTGTTGAGGTGTCTCTTCCCAGACTTCGTGATCTTATGGATGAAGCGGGACTGTCTCTCACTGATGCTGATGTATCAGATCGGCATGCGAAAGAGAATGAAGATCAATCAGTCGAGCAAGTGATTGAAGAAACTACTGCTAACTCTGGAAGTGATGCGGAAGATTTTGACGAGTTAACTCCTCCGACCAGCGCTCAATTAGTAGACACTTTCGTGTAGTTTTATGAGTGTGTATTTCTCTCGCTAGACGCTAGCTAAGCGTCTAAAGTACTGTCTACGTATACCGCGTCAAACCCTTGACGCCGGCATCGTTGTGCAATTTAACTGTTTGTTTTTAATAAATTTTATTAGCCTGGCGCTAAATATGCTTAGTCATAAGTGTATTCGTGAGCGATGGTTCAACGGAGAGGTAAACCAGTGGTAGATAAGCAATCTGAGGCTAAAGAGAAAAGCGGAGTATCTGTAATGGTGCTTTCGCTTTGTTGTGTCGCGAGCATTCTGCTTGGGCTTGTTGGTGGTGTCTTTGGTGGTCCCACGATAAAGGCGGCTCTGGGAATAGAAGAAGGCGAGGTTCAGGCAATCGTTGCTGATCAAACTGGTGACGCGCTGGATGTGGATTTGAACGACCCTTCCAGTTTGTTTGCGCCTATGCCCGGTGTCTTCGATCCCGATAAGGATCGGTTCTATGCCGATGCTGGAGAGTTTTTAGTAGGTATGAAGTACCAAGGTAGGACTCGGTACTTACAATTAACTGCACAGCTGGTTGGTCATGATGAAGAGTTCATGGGAAAGGTAGAGACAGACGTCCCAGCGATTAGGAACGGGTTATCGATATTTTTTACCCAACAGGACTTCAGTGCTGTATCGACTTTGGAGGGGCGGGAGACGCTTCGCCTAGCGACACTTGTGGAAATCAACAAGATTATTGGTGCAACAGCAGAGCTGCGAGTTGCTGATGTCTATTTTACAGATTATATAACTCAGTAGGCGTTCTGATGAGTGACGACACAGCCAAAGATGAAGTCTTGACCTCGGAAGAAATTGAGGCCCTAGTCGAGCGTGCTAGCGAACCTGGGTTCGATGATGGTGAGTTCCGAGCCTATGATTTCGGTGGTGGCCAGTCGTTATCAATGTCCAAATGGACTGAGTTGCGGCTCTTACTCGACAAGCATGCGGATGCGCTGAAGGGCCTCTTATCATCTGAATACGGTGTCCAGATAACGGTAGATGTTAAGGCTATCGAATTTGGGACTGCGGTTGAATTACTAATGGAGTTCCCGGAGCGCTTGTGTCTCATCAGTACACCAACGGAGCCCTTCGACACTGAGTTGCATCTTTTATTACCAGGCGAACTTTTGACGACCCTTGTGAATCACTATTTTGGAGGAGGCTCGCTACCGGCTCCCATGATGCCGAGTCGCGTGACTCCCTCGGAGCAAAGAATCGGCGAGCGCGTCTCAAAAACGTTTTTTCGCGCCATGTCAGAGATCTGGTCAGATCGCTTCCCCCTGAATTTCGGGGACTTGTTCATTGATGTCACGCCAGATCGCTTTTCTATGCTTCCGAAATCCTTGGGCTTGGCGGTAGTCCCCTTTGAGATCTCCGTGAGTGATATCGAAAGCTACTTGGTTCGGATGCTGATTCCTTTCGATGCTTTGGAGGCACATGAAGAGTCCTTTATGCCCAAAGCTACTGCAGAGCCGCGCGCTACAAGCTACTCGGCTTGGGAGCCGGAAATTAGAGCGGCGCTGCCTGAGGTCAAATTGGAAGTTCGCGGCGAATTATGTGAGTTAAAAGCCACATTGCGGACCTTACTTCAGATGCAAGTTGGCACCACGATTCCGATAAGCGAGCCATCTGAGGTCGAGCTTTTCTCGGAGTCCGATTCGATTGCGGTGGGGCGTTACGGTGCTTTCGACGGCTTTAAAGCAATGCAATTTATTAGATTTAGGGAAGATAAGTCATGAGTGAAGATGAGTTACAGGCGGCTCCAATACCGGACCTTGAAGATAATGGGGGTGAAGCCGGTGACATTGATTTAGAGATGTTACTAGATGTCCCCGTTGTGATGACCGTTGAGGTTGGACGAAAGTCGCTGGCCATTAAAGACTTGTTGTCGTTAACACCAGGCGCAGTTGTAACGTTTGACCGAAGCGTGACTGAGCCAATGGACGTGATGATCAATGGGACGCTGATAGCACGTGGAGAGGTTGTGTCGGCTGACGGTAAATTTGGACTCCGTCTGGTCGATATTGTTAGCACTAAGAAGCGATTGGAACAGTTGAACTGAGCCATGATTCGTATTCTGAGCACATTACCCATGTTGATTGCGTTACCTGCCCAGGCTGACGCTGATGCGGTGGCTACTGAAGTAGGTTCGAGCCTATTTACTGGTGACTATTTGTTACAAGTAGTGGGCTCGTTTTTTTTAGTTATTTGTGTCCTGCTTGCGGTGATGTTGCTCTTAAAGCGATTCAATACCGTCGGCACCTCCAAGGGAGGTTATATTGAAATTCTCGCCAGTGCTCCATTAGGTCAGAGGGAGCGCGCGGTCCTGCTCCAGGTTGGTGAAGAGCAAATACTTGTGGGCGTAGCCCCGGGTAATGTCACGACCTTGCACCATATCTCTCATCCGGTCTCGCGTTCAGAGGCAGAGACGTCTTTGACGTTTAAAGAAGTGTGGAACTTTGCTCGAAGTAGACAAGGGGGTAACGAGTGATTGTTGCCCGAGTTTTACTTTTAATGGCTGTGGTCTTCGCGTCAGGGTTTGCTGAGGCGCAGACCATTCCGCTCGTCACATCGACACCCATGCCCAATGGAAACACTGAGTATGCTCTAGGAATCCAAATATTGATGGTGATGACAGTCTTAACGCTGTTGCCCGCCATGCTGATCACCATGACAGCTTTCACACGGATTCTTATCGTACTTGCCATCCTTCGTCAGGCGCTTGGGACGCAGCAAACCCCGTCAAATCAAATCATTCTAGGGCTTTCTCTATTTTTAACCCTTTTCATCATGTCGCCCGTTATTGACGTTGTTTGGGCGCAAGCTTTGACGCCGTATTTAGATGGAGATATGGAATTTCAAGCTGCACTCGTTGCGGCACAGGAACCACTGCGGGAATTCATGTTTTCTCAGACTCGAGACACGGATTTGGCCATGTTTGCTGAGCTGGGTGGTTATCCGGTGTTCGCGACGCGTGATGAGGTGCCTTTATTTGTTTTGCTCCCATCTTTTCTGACAAGCGAGTTAAAAACGGCCTTTCAAATAGGGTTTTTATTATTTGTGCCCTTTTTAGTTATCGATCTAGTTGTAGCTGCAGTGCTCATGTCGATGGGTATGATGATGCTTTCGCCAATTATCATTTCACTCCCCTTTAAACTGATGTTGTTCGTTTTGATTGACGGTTGGTCTCTCATCTCCGCGACGCTCGTCAGTAGCTTTGCGCTTTAGGAGAGATTATGAGACCCGAGATGGTTCTTGAGATTGGCCGAGAGGCATTGTGGCTTGCAGTGATGTTATCGGGACCAATTCTTGGTGTTGCGTTGGCGGTGGGTTTGGTCATCGGTGTTATTCAGGCTGCAACTCAAATACAGGAAATGACACTGAGCTTTATCCCAAAGCTCGGTGCGGTTGCCGCCGTTATTTTCTTAGTCGGACCATGGATGCTGAGACTTATAGTGACCTTCACTCAAAGGTTATTCCTCGAAATACCAGGGCTGGTGGGCTAGATAATGCTGTTATCTACCGACGGAATATTATCAGGTTTATATCTGTTCTCAGCACCCTTTTTGCGAATTTCAGCCATGATGATAGTGGCGCCTATATTTAGTGCTCCAGGCTTTAATCTGCGGGCGCGAGTTTTGCTATCGGTGCTCGTTGCCGCACTTGTGGCTCCGTCCATGACGATACCTAGCTCTTTCGATTTAATGAGCACGTTGGGCTTATTAATGAGTCTCCAAGAAATCGCTGTTGGGTTGATGATTGGATTTACCTTGCAGCTTGCATTTGGCGCGATTGTCTTTGGCGCCCAAGCCATGTCTATGACAATGGGACTGGGCTTTGCCATGGCGGTAGATCCGCAAAATGGGGTTCAAGTGCCTGTCGTTGCCCAGTTATACGTTATTTTAGGCACACTTTTATTTTTATCAGTGGATGGCCATCTCGCACTTATTGATGCCGTAGTGCAATCCTATAGCCTAATTCCCATTGGCTCACTCAGCATTTCTGCTTCATCGTTTACAGCGCTAGTGTCATTGGGGTCGATTGTCTTTGCTGGTGGCATTTTATTAGCGTTACCTGTCATGACAGCTCTGCTGCTTATCAATCTTGCGTTTGGAATAATTACTCGAACTGCACCTCAGCTAAATATCTTCGCGGTTGGATTCCCAGTAACTATCTTAGCCGGCCTTTTTATTATGTTTTTGGTCATGCCCGGATTTCTGGTGGCCCTTACCAATATCTTTCAGTTCGCTAGTGAGCAGAGCCTCACGATTTTTAGATAGGAGAACTGATTGTGGCAGAGGAGCAGTTAGGTCAGGAGCGAAGTGAACAGCCGACAAGTAAGCGACTAGACGAATCGCGAAAGAAGGGTCAGGTGGCCCGCTCGCGTGAGCTCAATATGCTGTTCGTAATGATCGCGAGTATTTTATTTTTATGGGGTCTGGGCGGTTGGATGATTGAGACTGGTGGGGAATTAGTAACCTATGCGCTATCTCCTTCTGGCGAGCTGTTAACTAATCCGAGGCTACTACCTAGCCACCTTGCGAGTGTCATTACGTCTGCAGGCAGTCTCTTAACACCCTTTTTAGCAGTGACAGTAGTCGCAGCACTTGCGGGCCCCGCCGTTATGGGCGGGCTTTTATTTAGCCCGCAGGCTATCGCTTTTAAAATCGAAAAGCTGGATCCGATCAAAGGCTTGG
Source organism: Halieaceae bacterium (assembly GCA_003523185.1). GTDB lineage: Bacteria > Pseudomonadota > Gammaproteobacteria > Pseudomonadales > Halieaceae > Luminiphilus. The sequence continues at coordinate 59,160 of DPGN01000057.1, read as the reverse complement.
GCCGTGTCTTCTCCACAAAAGGCCTCATCGAGCTCGTGAAGGCGTTGCTGAAATTTTTCTTAATATCGGCCGTCGCTATTTTGCTCTTCCTATCTATGGAGGGCGAGGTTATGAAGCTGGTGTCACTAAATGTTAAGGAAGCCATTGTCCGCTCAGGTGAAATGATCATCTGGGCAGTGCTGTTACTCTCAATGACATTAGTCCTCATTGCCGCTATCGACGTGCCATATCAGCTGTGGAGTCATAACAAACAGCTGAAGATGACCAAGCAAGAGGTCAAGGACGAGTCGAAGGAGACCGACGGACGACCCGAGGTCAAGGCACGTGTTAGACAGCTACAACGTGAAGCATCCCAAAGAAGGATGCTCGAGGATGTACCCCAGGCTGACGTCGTTATAACTAACCCTACGCACTATTCGGTCGCTTTGAAATATGACGCAGAAGGTGCTTCAGCACCCATTGTTGTGGCGAAAGGCGCTGATCTAATCGCGCTAAAAATTCGCTCAATTGCCTCGGAGCATGAGGTACCTATCTACTCTGAACCGCCTCTAGCACGAGCTATTTTTGGCTCTACAGAGATTGGAGATGAGATACCGGCCCCCTTGTTTCTTGCGGTGGCACGAGTGCTTGCATACGTTTTTCAGCTTGCTCGCGCGAGTGCCACAGATTACGTGCCACGCCCGGATGCGGTTCCACTTCCTGACGGGTTTGATCAGTTTAATAATGAGGGTTCCTTGAATGGCCTCTAATACCTTAACTTTTAATTCCTCTAACCCTACTAGATTTATATCGGGTTTGGGCACCCCAGCTGTAATGCTGATGATGCTGGCGATGGTGGTGCTCCCTTTGCCAGCTATGGCGTTGGATATTCTATTCACCGTAAGCATTGCTTTGGCGATCATGGTTCTGATGGCATCAATTTATGCAAATCGGCCGCTCGATTTTGGTGTATTTCCGACCGTCCTTTTGCTAGCTACCCTCCTAAGACTTGCATTGAATGTCGCGTCAACTAGGGTGGTTTTGATTAATGGACATACAGGTACCGACTCAGCGGGACGAGTTATTGAGGCATTTGGTGAGTTTGTAGTGGGTGGCAGCTATGCTGTCGGTCTGGTTCTTTTCACTATTTTGGTAGTCATTAATTTTGTCGTTGTGACTAAGGGAGCCACGCGCGTTTCCGAGGTGACCGCTCGGTTTACTTTGGACGCTATGCCAGGCAAACAGATGGCCATTGATGCCGACTTGAATGCCGGGCTGATTACTCAGGACGAGGCATTAGAGCGTCGAGAGCGAGTCACACGCGAGTCTGATTTTTATGGCGCTATGGATGGTGCATCTAAGTTTGTTAGGGGTGACGCAGTTGCGGGCATTCTGATTTTGTTTATTAACATCATTGGAGGGTTTGCAATTGGTACCCTGCAGCATGGCCTTGACGCTAGCCAGGCGGCAGAAAATTATGTGCTCCTGACTATTGGTGATGGCCTGGTAGCGCAAATACCTTCGATGCTTTTGTCTACCGCGACAGCCATTATCGTAACCCGTGTGTCGGGTGAGCAAGACATGAGCGCTGAAGTGTCTCGTCAGCTTACTAGCAATCCTCGAGTTTTGTATGTTGCGGCGGGCATCATAGGAGTCATGGGCGCCGTCCCGGGAATGCCGAATTTGGTGTTTTTATCGATCGCTACTCTTCTGGCGGTATTAGGATATCAACGCGCCCAAGCTTCAGAGGAGCCAGAGGTCCTGGAAGCGAACTCGTCACCAGTATCTGAACCGGTTAACCCTGAGTTGAGCTGGGACGATGTATCTTCTTTGGACACAATTGGACTGGAAGTGGGTTATCGCCTTATACCACTAGTGGACCAAACCCAAGGTGGTGACCTCTTAAGTCGAATTAAGGGAGTGAGAAAAAAGATGTCTCAAGAAATGGGGTTTCTTGTCGATACAGTCCATATCCGAGACAACCTTGACCTAGGGCCAAACATTTACCGGATAACGATTCACGGAGTGGTCATGGGCGAGGCCGAGTTAATTCCTGACAGAGAGCTCGCGATAAATCCGGGTCAGGTATTCGGTGATGTAGAGGGTATACAAACAAAAGACCCTAGCTTTGGGTTAGATGCTCTTTGGATCGATCCAGCGCATCGCGATGTGGCTCAGACCGCGGGCTATACGGTAGTAGATAGTTCTACCGTGATAGCGACCCATTTAAGCCAAATTCTAAAAAATAATGCGGCGAAGCTGGTGGGGCAAGATGACGTTCAGCAGTTGCTAGACCGTTTGAAAATAAATTCACCTAAGTTGGTTGAGAATTTAATTCCCAGCGTAATGAGCCTTGCTGATGTCACCCGCGTAATTCACAACCTACTTGAGGAGGGTGTTCCAATTCGCGATATGAAAACGATTGCCGAGACGCTTTCATTGCAGCGCGGTGTTGATAAAAGTCCCGATGATATGACAGCTCAGGTTCGCGTCGCATTAGGTGCATCGATTTTTCAAAATGTCGCGGGTCCCGCTATAGAGCTTCCAGTGATGGTACTTGACCCTCAGTTGGAGCAAATTATGAGTAACGCAGTGCAAAGTAATGGTGGGGTGATCGAGCCCAACCTTGTTGATACTGTGATTACCGGAATTGGAGAAGCAACCGGAAAAATGGAAGCGGAGGGTGCTAGCCCCGTTCTGCTTGTTTCAGGGGTAATTCGCGGGTTTTTAGCTAACTTGCTTAGGGGAAGAATGGCTAATTTTTATATCTTGGCTTATGACGAAATTCCTGCGGATAAAAATATTCGCGTAGTTACGACAATTGGTAAGCAGTCAGCTTAAAAGTAGAAGTTGGCCCGTTATTTGCTTTAATCACATAAATGCATGTTGTGGCTCGAAAATGGGCTAGGGCGTCAAGAAGCTGACGTACGTTGGGTAATGGCATATGAATACAGAGACATTTGTAGCGCGTGATAGCAAAAGTGCGCTCGAGAAAGTAAAAGCAAAATTGGGAGCGGATGCGTTAATACTCTCAACGGTAAGAAGCGACGCCGGTGTTGAAATCTCTGCGATCAGTGGAGGTGAGGTTGCAATGGATACCACACGAAACCACCATAATCCGTCTGAAAAATCGGTTAACGATATTACGCTGGGCTATTTAGACCGCGAGTTAAAAGCTCTCAGAGAGGTGCTCTATAACGCCTTGGGCGAGAGGGCTTGGCAAGAGATGGCCGGTAAAAAACCTGTTTTGTCCGCGATAGAGCAAAGGTTATTCACGTTAGGGCTAAGTAAATCTGGTATCGAAGCGGTTACATCAAATATAGATGTCTCCGTAGGTTTAAATAATGCGTGGTCTGGTGTTCTCTCCAACGTGATGTCAGCGGTGGATTCAGCAGACGATGCCGCTACAAAGTTAGGCCCTGCACCGAAGGCAATTGTCGGTGGAACGGGTAGTTGCAGGTCTCTGATTTGTCGACAGTTAGTTACAAAATGTCTCCAAACCTCAAAGCCATCTCAAATCCTGGTTATTTCGGCAACGCAAGACCCTTCGGGCGCGCTGATAGATTTTTGCAAGCGTGAGAAAGTTAAGCGCATTCATGTGAATAGCATGCTGGAAGCCAGGCTGTGTTTAAAACGCTCAGGACGTCGAAAAAAGGTCATTATCGAAACCTGTGACCTTATACCTGCCTTAGGTATGAATGATCCCATCTTCGACTTGTTCGATGATCAAGAGCTTGGCATAGAGGTTATTTCGGTATTGCCCGCTACTCATCAAGCTGAGATCTTGAAATCGATTGATCTGCATATCAAGCACTTGCCAATTAGCGGAGCCATTATCTCCCGAGTCTCTGATGCAGTCTCGCTTGGCGCGATTTTGGATATGTTTATCTTAACTGAAATTCCGCTAGTGGGTATGTCTCGGCAATTTGATAGCGTTTTACAGCAAGTCACGTCTAACGGACTTATAAAGCTTGCTAAAAAATTAGCCAGAGAAAGAGTAGAAGAAAATAGGCTTGTTTCAATGTCATCGGGCTATTCGAAGACAGCGTGAATTTTTGAAAATATGGGTCGAATCTCATTTACAGGGATATGAAATGCAAATAGTAGCAGTTACAGGGGGAAAGGGTGGCGTAGGCAAAACTAATGTTGCCGTAAACCTCTCGGTTGCAATCGCTAGGCTTGGAAAAGACGTCGTCCTATTTGATGCCGATCTTGGACTTGCTAATGTGGATCTTTTGATGGGCCTCTCGATTACGCATACGCTTGCTGACGTCGTGTCTGGCGAAAAGTCAGTAAGTGACATAGTCGTTAACACTGTTTCTGGTGTGAGAGTGGTTCCGGCTGCATCCGGTATTCCGGAGATGGCAGATCTTTCTCATGAGAATCGATCAGAGCTGATACGCGGCCTGTCTGATCAATTGGTGAAACCAGATGTGATGATTGTCGACACCGGCGCGGGCATAGATCAGACAGTTCAAACTTTTGTCGCGGCTTGCCAAACACCAGTGCTTGTTGTTTGTGATGAGCCGGCGTCGCTTACAGATTGCTATGCACTTATTAAAGTACTTAGGCACTCTAAAAATATTAAACAATTTAATGTGTTGGTTAATCAGGTCGACTCTCAGCATCAGGGCAAAAATCTTTTTGAGAGATTATCGGCGGTTGCTAACAAGCACCTCGATGTTAGCCTCTCTTACCTTGGTTCTATTCCATTAGATCCCTACTTGAAACGCGCTGTCCAAGAAAGGCGACCCTTAGTTACTGCGTACCCCAGATCTCCAGCCGCTTTAGCTTTTGGCACTTGTGCAGAGCGGCTCGTAAGCTTGCCGAGTGAAGCTCCCAGCCCTGGAATGGCATTCTTCCTTGAGCAACTACTGGAGAATGCTCCTGCTGCGTAGCAGGGCATAGAAGCTGTGATAGCGGAATACGCGACATATTCGATGCAACAGGGAGGCGATCTCGTCTCATTGCATCTACCGTTGGTGAAGCGTATTGCCAATCATCTGGCTGTGAAGCTGCCTTCGCACATCGAAATTGATGACCTCATTCAGGTGGGGTTAATTGGTTTGCTCAAAGCAAAAGAGGACTATCAAGCCGACTCTGGAGCAACATTCTCTACTTACGCGACTATAAGAATTCGTGGGGCTATGATGGATGAGTTGCGAGCTCGAGACTGGCTTCCAAGGTCAGTGCAAAAAAATCTGGGTAGAGTTGCGAAGGCAGTTCAGGGAGCAGAGCAGCGATTAGGACGAGCCCCAACGGACAGCGAGGTCGCTATTGAGCTGGGGATCAGTTTAGGTGACTATCACGAGCTCCTCGGCGATGTCTCACTAGCGAGACTTACGCCCGTTGAAGATGTTGAAACTGTTGCTGGCGATTTGGAACCAGATCGCGAGGTTATCGAGTCGCTACGAGCGACCGCCCTCTCTGATGCAATCAAAGAGCTACCGGAAAAAGAGCAGCTGATGATGTCCTTGTATTACGTAGATAATCTGAATTTAAAAGAAATCGGGTTAGTCCTAGAGGTGAGCGAGTCAAGAGTCTCGCAAATTCACGGTCAAGCTATTGCTCGCCTTAAGGTCAAGTTGACTGACTGGACCTAGAGGTCTCTGTCTATTTATCACTGGTCTATTATTCGAATCTATCTATCGGTTGTTTGATAATTATCTCTACTCTGCGATTGCGAGCCCTTCCCTCTGCCGTTGTGTTAATGGCTTGCGGTCTCGTTGCTGCAAAACCAGAAGCAGTTACTCGGCGCGGATTTATTTCCGTCTCAGGACGAACAAGCCTTCTGGTAACAGAAGCAGCTCGAGATACCGATAAGTCCCAGTTCGAAGGGTAGGCGAACGAATTTATGGGGATGCTGTCGGTGTGTCCCTCAACAAAGATGCGCCCCTCGATTTGTCCCAGGGCAATCCCAATTTTGTCAATTACCTTCACAAAATCGTTGTTAAGGTAAGCCGATCCAGATGTGAAGGAGCCCCTCTCTCTGATGCGAATAAGAATGGTTCGATCCTCGCTCTCGACGTCAATTTGTCCGGCCTCTATTTCTGCGCGTAGTAGTTTCCTGAGCATATCGGCGTCAATTTCAGTGTCTCTAACCAGTTGCATCATCTCATCTAAGGTTTCCACGGCTTCGCGCATATCTCGCTCTCTTTCTCTCTCGGCATCAGGCTCCCCCAACCGAAGTGAATCTCTTTCTTGTTCGCGGGTAATCTGCTGAATGGTTTCTACTGGAGTCTCCTCAGGTATTCCTGGTTGAAAGTGAGTGGCGACTACGCTGGTGCCTTTGGGTATATCCTCGAGAGGTATCTCTCTTTGAACACCAAAGGCGTTTACCATGTTTGATTGGATCTGCTTGTATTTGATGGGATCAAAATCTGCTACGGATAACAACACAACGAAGAAGCAAAGTAAGAGTGACAACAAATCTGAGAAGGTAACGAGCCATCCCTGGCTAGGTGAGTCATCGTCCTCTTCCTCAAAAATGTCCTGATCTTGACTCATGCGGCCCCCGCATTCGGATCACGCCGTTCTTCGCGGCGCGACGTCTTTGTAGGGTCAAGATAGGCCGCTAGTACACTTTGAATTACTCGGGGGTTTTGACCCCCCTGAATTGCCATTACACCATCTATACTGATGAGGAGATTTAGTTTTGCATCAGTCGCCCTAAACTTTAGTTTGTCAGCGATTGGTAAAAACAATACGTTTGCAAAAACCGAGCCCCAAAGTGTTGTGAGAAGCGCGGCAGCCATGGCTGGGCCGATCGCTTTGGGGTCATCCATGTTGGCCATCATTGCCACAAGCCCTATCACTGTCCCGATCATTCCAAATGCGGGAGAGGTATCCCCCATTGACCTCCATACCTTTTCACTCGCTGCGTTCCTATCGATGATGCCCTTCATATTTGAGACCATTGTTTGTTTGACGACCTCTGGTTTGCTGCCATCGATCAAAAGCCGTATCCCTTCGGACAAAAATTCGTCTGATATTTTTCTTTTTTCAAGTTCTAATACGCCTTGTTTACGAGCTATCCCGGCCATTTCTACTATTTCGTCAATCAAGCCTTGAGAGTCTTGATTATTTGATGCGAAAACCTTGTAAACGACTCGTAAGGAGCCCAGGAAGTGACCCATGCTGTACCTGCCCATCGTCCCGGCTAAGGTTCCTCCCAAAACGAAAACAATAGAGACAATTGCAGTGGTTGTCCCAAAGAACAAATTCATTTGGTCAGTGGCATCAATTAGCAACAGGACGGCACCCATACTCAATAGCCAGCCGATAATCGTTGCAATGTCCATAACAAGTTTCCTATTTAGGTGACCGAATTTGAGTATAGACTAAGAGATTAACTAATATTGTACAGGAGATCCCTCTGGAAGAGCTCCAATTAACGCTTACACCAGCCCGCGTAGATCAGCGAAATCAAGGTATCATGCTGGCAAATTGGCGGGTAGGACAGACTATAAATGCACTGGTCAGTGATCGTATGCCGAGCGGTGGATTGCTGCTTACGGTTGGGCGTCAAAGTTTCGTAACTACGCGTGATATTCCGGTACAACCGGGTGCAAGAATTATGCTTGAAGTGCAGCAGGTAGAGCCGAAGTTGGTGCTTCGATTAGTGTCCGCGCCTGTGTCGGGCTTCAGTACGATAAACGGTAATACAGTTATCGGCGGAGGAGCTGCACATGCTAATCAACTCAAAGGTCAAGGTCTCACCCAACTAATGGCTGCTTTGAAAGCAGTTTCATCATCCAGGTCTGTAGCTGTACAGCTAAACCTTGAGAATTATGCGCGCTTGCTTGCTAGTAATTTTTTGAATTCAGGCAACATAACTGCTGAGACCTTCCGCGCCGCTTTTATGCTGTCTGGTATCTTTACGGAGAGTTTGTTCTCTGCAGACAGATCAACGCAGGCTGCCCGGTCAACCAAAACAATTTTACTGGCCATACGTAAAAGTATTGCATCTGCAATGCACGGAAGTGGTCTGACAGCTGAGGAGCGCGCTGCGCTCTCAAGACTGTTGGGAAACATCGATGCTCTGATTGGATCGATGACAAACCATCAAATATCCTCAATTCCACAAGACGGTACACCGCCAAGATGGGTTTCTAGTCTGCCGTTGCAGTGGGGAGAAAAATTAATTGAGATAGAAATTGAGATGCAGCATCGACCTTCCACCGAAAATGAGGAATCCCCAGGGTGGCAGCTTTCATTAAGATTTGAGCTAGATGCCCTGGGTGCCATATCGATTATTATCGGGATGAGGGGCAATCGTCTAACCGTAGATATCTTAAGTAGTGAGGAGGGGTCGACGCAGTATTTTGTTGAATCCATGCCTGCCCTTAAAAATCAGCTTGTCATGGCGGGCCTAGAAGTGAATCGGATTACAGCTGAGACAGTAAGTAAGTCGGAGCAAACGAATAAGCGAGATGCCAAGAGTATCAATGTATCTGCATGAATAAGGAAATACCAAGAAAAAAGTCTGTGGCGCTAAACTACGATCATGTGGGGGCACCCACTATTACCGCGACGGGCGACGGTCTCTTAGCGCAAGAAATTATTGAGCGCGCACGAGAGGCAAATGTTCCTATTGTTGAGAATGAGAGACTCGTGCATTTATTGTCAGCGATTCCTCTTGGGGACGAAATTCCAGTAGAGCTATACAAGGCTGTCGCAGAGGTCCTTGTTTTCGTTTTGAGACTTGAGCATGTTTTAGATGCAGAGGCTTGATCCTTGACGTTGAGGAAACAAGCTACTGTTGACTTGCAAAGTAAAAATGTCCAACCTACCAGAGGGAAGCTATTAAATGTTTTGTCATAACAATTACTTGGGTCGTAGGTCCGACAGTTAAGAGAGTGGAGCCATGAATGAATCAAGTTATGAACGGCAGTTAGCTTCGTTCGTAGTTGCAATGAGGGAGAGCGCTGTTACTCGCGTTTTGGAGTTGGGGACGGAAGACGAATCGTTCTTGGCTTCCGTCGTTCGTGAGGCGGACTGGGCTGACTCGATCGAGCTACACTGTGCAGATAACGGGGATGACTCCTTTGATTCAAAGTTAACTACCCTAGCCGAAAACACCTCGGTCGACTTTAACGTCATTAAGCACATTGGTTCGGAGACAGAAATTAGCGACGCTATTATGCAAGTAGCGGAAGCAAGTCGATTTGATGCAATCTTCATAGCAGGTGCGACATCAAGTGAAGCACTACTATCGGCATGTATGGTTTGCCATGAGGTGCTCAGATCTGAAGGTATTATGGCAATTTCCATCGCGGTTAGAGAGCAGGACTTAATGGGAGCCGCTGTCGCAAGCTTTAGAGATATGTTTGGGGATTCGTATGAAGAGTTTAGTGAGGGCCTCTTCCGCAAACAATAGCTTCGCAACCGTATTCCCGGTTATTAAATACGCTACTACAAAATGTGGCATCAAAGCCGCTGTCGTTATTAAGCTTATAACTTTAGCCCCCGGAATCATGGCGGGCTATGAGCCAACAAATGAGCCTAATCGAGTTGAGCCGAGGTCTGAGAAGCTGTTAAGTCTGCCGAAGACTATCCGCCAGGATTCATGGGAGGCATGTCTAGAAGCAGCTGAACGCGCACGAAGCACTCGTGATGCGGAGTTTTTTATGTCGAGTAAGACCTTAAGCGATGCCAAGGGTTGGTTTGTCAGTCACAGCCTGAACAATGAACGCCTATTTTGTGATGATATAAAAGTGTGTGAAGCTGTTTTTTACAAGCACTATTGGCTTGCAAAAGGCTCCTACCCTGTCTGTGAAGCTTGACTAGGCAAGCGCCTGTTCGTTTGACTTGTTATCGGATTTTCGCTGCAACTTCTCTATTTGTCTCTGGGTGACGTGGGCCAACAAGTGATCTACTTCTTGGTCTTGATTTCGGTCAAATCGCACTCTTATCCAATAGCCTGGCTTCTCTGAGTCAGCCGACAGCCTAGACTCCAAGACGGTAGCGCCCATTCTTATGTTGAGGCCCATTGTTTCGAGTGCTAAATCGATTTCCACGTGTGCATCCTCTTCAGCGATGACCTCTGAAAAGAAACCCATTCCACTGCTACTAAGGCTAACTTCAACTTCCTCCACACTTATTCGCTCCTCAACTACGTTGAGGAGCCGATCATCATTTTGATAATCCAATGCCTTTTCTAATAGAGAGATTTTTTGAGCCATGAGGTCGATGAGTTCAGTTAGATTTGGAGTGTCCAGCTCAATTTCGTCTGACAGTAAATCGATCCGCTGAGTAAGAGCTGCAATGCCTTGACTACTCAATGCGCCAATGCCTGAGGTATATCTCCACCCCAAGCATAGTCGGTCCTGAATATGGTAGAAATCTCTCGGTTTTTTACTCATTAAAGAAACCTAGTAAACGAGGCACACGACACCCGATGATTGCAAGCATACGACATCCCGTCCGTATTTCCATGTTCCTCATAGAAAAACATGAAGATTACACATCTGTTAATGAATGCACCGGTTGAGATGTAGGGAGTATGTGTAATCCTGGCGTTAACAAATGGGTTCCTTCGTATCGTTTTACCGAGAGTAATGAGAGGGGCATTCAAAACCTATCATTTGGAAGCGCGCTTTGTGCGCGTCAGCAGGCGATCCAACTGATCTGAAAAATTTTTTCTATCAGTCAGACTCAAGGCCGACGGACCTCCTGTATGCTCTCCTGATGAGCGCATGGTCTCCATGAAATCGCGCATTTGTAGGCGCTGCTTAATATTGTTTTCGGTATATCGCTCACCACGAGGTGTCAACACTACAGCCGCCCGTTCTAGCACATCGGAGGCTAAGGGGATATCCGCAGTGATTACCAAGTCGCCCTCGTTAACACGCCGCTCAATCTCTTTATCTGCCTCGTCGAAGCCACTGGGTACTTGATATAGCCGAACGTAGGGCGACTTGGGCAAGCTGAAGCTGTGATTGGCGACGAATGTCGCGCTGATTGCCCGTTTATGCGCGGCTTTCGCGATGATTTCGCGAATCACGCCCGGGCACGCATCAGCATCGACCCAAATTTCCATGCTTTACTCTCGCGACTGTTTGCAATAATCCTACGGGTAGAAAAAACCCGGCCGTCGGCGGGTCGTTAGTTTACGTTGTTCTCGGCTAAGCCGCTTCAAAACCGTGATAGCCACTGGCCGCAACCTCGTCACATATGAGTCGGTAGGTCCCGACCCCGCCTACGTAAGCGAGGAACATGCGTGGTTTTCCGGGTACGTTTGACCCCATGTACCAGCTATTCGCCTTGGGGTAGAGCGTCATTTTGGCCAGTTGCTCGGTGTGCTCCGCCCATTCGCGCTCGGCACTGTCGGAGGGCTCGATGGTGACTTTCCCTTCCTCGCGCATCCATTGAATGCAGTCGCTCACCCAGTCTACATGCTGCTCAATGGATACCAGCATATTGCTGAGCACCGAAGGGCTCGACGGCCCGGTAATCGTGAAAAGGTTAGGGAATCCGTGTATTGCGATGCCAAGATAGGAACGCGGTCCATCAACCCAGGCATCCTGAAGTTTGACGCCACCTCGACCGCGTATATCGACTCGCAGCAGTGGGCCGGTCATAGCATCAAACCCTGTGGCGTAGACAATAGCATCAAATTCGTGCTCGCCTTCCATGGTTTTGATGCCTTTGTTAGTGATTGTCTCGATTGGGGTTCTGCGCAGGTTCACTAGTGAGACATTATCCCGGTTGAACGTTTCATAGTAATTCGTGTCGATGCAAGGCCGCTTCGTTCCGTAAGGATAATCGGTGGGCAGAAGATCCTGTGCCGTCTGGCGATCTTTTACCGTATCGCGAATGCGGTCTCGAATGTACTCAGAAATATGATCATTCGCTTCCTGCTCGACCTGCAGATCGGCGAACTGGAACAGCATTCCCGGAAGAATCCCGCTCTCCCAGCCCTCGGTGAACCGACGCTCTCGCTCTTGCGAAGTTGCATCGATCGCCCGATCAACTGAGCGTTCGTTTACGACGCCCAGCACATTAAGCTTCTGTGTAGCTCGATAGTCGCCGTAGTTCGCCTTGATGGCGTCCGCGTCTTCCTTCTTAAGCGAATGATTCAACGCAGGCGTCGTAAAGGTCGCCGTGCGCTGGTAGACGACGAGCTTAGACGCTTCTTCAGCAATCAATGGAATCGCTTGCACGGCCGATGACCCTGTTCCGATGACGGCGACACGCTTGCCCGTAAAGTCGACACCTTCTTTTGGCCATAAACCGGTGCGGTAGGTATCACCTTCATAGTGTTCTCTACCGACAATGTCGGGCTCCTTCGAGGCTGAGAGCACGCCGGTTGCCATTACCAGATGCTGCGCTCTGGTACGTCGACCGCACTCGGTGGTGACGAGCCACTCGTCAGCGTCTTCATCGAAGTGGGCGCCGGCGACGCGTGTGTTGAATGCAATGTGGTTTTTGAGATCAAAGCGATCTGCAATGTGTTGGGCATACTTGAGAAGCTCGGGCTGAGGCGAGTATTTCTCGGACCAGTCCCACTCCTGCTGAAGCTCTTCTGAGAATGAGAAGGAGTAGGCCATGCTCTCGATATCGACACGGGCGCCCGGATAACGGTTCCAATACCAGGTGCCGCCCACATCACTACCAGCCTCAAACACCTGAACATCAAGCCCCTGCTCCCGCAGTTTGTAGAGCTGGTACATGCCTGAAAAACCTGCGCCGACAATCACCACATCCTTTCGCTCGGCTGCCGTGAGGTGACGGTCCATCTCCTGTGCCAGCCATTGCATGGCTTTGCCAGCAGCGGGCAATGCTGCTGGCATGGCAAAGAAACCATGCATTTGCCGAGCAAAGTCCTTATAGCTGACCGTGACACCAGCCGCCTCTAGGGCCTCTGCATAGGCTTTACCCTCGTCAACCAAAATGTCGTATTGCGCGGTAAGTACGACAGCGGGTGGCAGGTTGCTCAGATCATCGGCTAACAGTGGTGAAGCTCTGTGATCGAGTCTTTGCGAGCTGTCAGCGTAGTGCTCCCAAAAGAAGGCCATGATGTCGCTGGTGAGGAACAATTGCTTGTCATCATCGCCCCAACTCTTGGCGCCCATTCTTCCATCCGTCACGGGATATATCAGTGCTTGAAGATCGATTCTCGGGCCACCCTCGTCACGTGACTGTATCGCCATGACGGCAGAGAGATTGCCGCCAGCGCTGTCGCCTGCTACCACCAATGGTAGATCGACGGCATTCATATCGGCTCTGTGGTTGTCGGCCCATTCAAGCGCGGCGTAACAGTCATCGACCGGTGTGGGAAATGTGTGCTCTGGGGCCTTTCGGTAGTCGACCATGATAACAATCGAGTTGCACACCTCTGCAAGGTGTCGGCCTACAGCGTCGTAGTCGTCAATATTGCCAATGACCCAGCCGCCGCCGTGGTAATACACCATCAGGCTTTTAGCAGGGGTGGACGGGGCCAGGACTCGACCCCTAATACGGCCACCTCCAACCGGAATCTCGACGTCACGGCTACTCACTTGAGCTGGGCCAGGCGGCATGGAGCGGTTAATTTCTGAGAACACCAGCCGCGCCTCATCCGGTGTTAGCGTATTAAGTGCAGGTGTCTCATTAAGCATCATGCCTGCGAGCATCGACGTCGTTGCTAGATCTAATTGCATGTGAGTCATCCTTTATCGTTATTGGTAAATAAACCGGCTAATCGGGTATCCAGTTCCCGTGAAAACCAGGCGGTATACGGTGGGGAATATTTATTACACCGATGGGCCCTTGCTTAATATCGAGTGCCTCAAAGAACTGTAGTTGGGTCGTATCGTTTTTTGCATCGATGACCAATCCCATCAGCCAGCCTTCGGCTTCGTCAGCGTCAGGCGCTCGGGGGATAAATACGAACTCGCCGCCGATAAGATCGGGGCCAAAGGCGTGGCTGCGTTTTTCACCCGTCTCAAGATCATGATGGTATAGAGCATTCTCGGCCACAAAATTTGAGACGGTCTCGCTAGGCTGACTGACAATCCACGCGTGTCGGTACGACTGTCCAAAACGGCGCTCGTCGATCCGTGGAAATTCTTGCGGTGATGTATCGATGGCGGTCCGTGTGACTTTCCGGGTCTCAGGATTAACCCGCCATCGCTCAAAGCCACAAGGCACACCATTAGGGCCATCCGGGCCGTGCGCGAACATGCTTTGGTAGGCACAGCAGTCAATGATTACGCTACCGTCTTCATTCTGGAAACTATTAGCGACGTGAAAAACATAACAGGGATCAACATCACACCAAATAATCTCGTCTGCATCACCGCGACGCGGCAGGAGCCCAACTCGCGCGGGATGCGCTTTATTCCAGCGATAGGGAAAGTTGTAGCCTTGGGCAACCGTCCGTAGCGAGAGCGTGACAGGCAGATCAAAGACGATGACGTAGTCGTCAGTGATGCTGCACTCGTGGATTGACGGACCCTCTTTGACCGCAATGGGGCGTTCGGAAATAACCTCGCCAGCCCGATTAATAGCGACGTGCCATACGGTGTCCTGGGTTTCAGATTCGTAAGTGATGGCATGCCACTCCCCGGTTTGGGGGTCTTCATGCGGATGCGCAGTAAACGGTGCGCTCAAGGTTCCTTGCAGATTCGTAGATGCTACCGTATCGAGGTTTTGGTCAAGCTCAAAGGGAAATGGCCCAGACTCAACCAGCGCCAAAGTCTTTCCAGCCAATTTCAAGACATTGGTATTGACCGTATCGCGCGCACCACGTCGCGGTCCGCTTGCTGCGGGTGGTCCTCCGTTTCGTTCAAGTGTGCCGGCTTTGATATACCGGTTGTGATACCACTCAGCCTTGCCGCCAGCTATGCGGATGCCGTGCACCATGCCATCACCGACAAACCAATGGTGACCCCGTGGGTCAGGTTTAAAAGGGTTTGGACCAATTCGGGCGTAGGTTCCCACAAGCGCCTCTGGTATTTCACCCGATACCTCGAGGTGATCAAGCGACAGCTCTTCAGCCATAGGCTCGTGGATGCCTGTGAGAAACATATGCTTACGGAAAGGGTTCTTTAGCTTCCGATTAAAAGCTGCTGACGCGGTTAAGGCCTTAGTGACCACCGCTCGAATTTTTACTTCGGTCTCGCTTATCATTGAGTCTAGGTTATTCGATTTATTATCGCCTAATAAACACCATGTCAGTAAGCGCTGGCAAGCCGCGGGACGAAGCTACGGCTGATGAATATTGGCGCCCCAATAATACTCACATATCTATTTCAGGCGGCCAACTCGTCCCGCGCTATCGCAAAAGCA
Source organism: Halieaceae bacterium (assembly GCA_003523185.1). Classification (GTDB taxonomy): domain Bacteria; phylum Pseudomonadota; class Gammaproteobacteria; order Pseudomonadales; family Halieaceae; genus Luminiphilus. The sequence continues at coordinate 43,908 of DPGN01000057.1, read as the reverse complement.
GCAACGGCCTTGTCCAGATCTGCCGTTGTGTGCCCTGCTGAGATTTGTACACGAATACGCGCTTTACCTTGAGGGACGACGGGGTAGAAGAACCCAATGGCAAAGATATCGAGTTCAAGCAGTCGCTCGGACATTTTTTGTGCGACGACGGCATCACCTAACATCACAGGCACGATGGGGTGTTCGCCTTCAGGAACAGCGAAGCCGTTCGCCTGCATCTGCGCACGAAAATAATGTGTGTTCTCTTCAAGCCGATCCCGCAGTGCGGTTGATGCTTCCAGCATGTCCAGTACTTTCAGAGATGCGGCGCATATAGAAGGCGCAAGCGTATTTGAAAAGAGATAAGGTCTCGAGCGTTGACGCAATAAGTCGACGATCTCCTGTCGGGCCGCGGTGTAGCCTCCTGAGCCACCGCCAAGCGCTTTGCCGAAGGTTCCAGTGATAATGTCGACTCGATCCATGACGCCGCAATACTCGTGGACTCCGCGACCCGTGGCGCCCATAAAGCCAGTTGCATGGCAGTCGTCGTGGTGAACCATGGCGTCGTATTTATCGGCGAGATCGCAGATCTTATCCAGTTGCGCAATGGTACCGTCCATCGAAAAAACACCGTCTGTGGTGATGAGAATTCGTCGCGTACCTTTATCTCGTGCGGTCTGCAACTGGGCTTCAAGATCTGCCATATCGTTGTTGCGATAGCGGTAGCGTGCAGCTTTACAGAGTCTCACACCGTCAATAATCGATGCGTGGTTTAACTCATCTGAAATCACGGCGTCTTCAGGACCAAGGATCGTCTCGAACAGACCTGTATTGGCATCGAAGCAGGCAGCGTAGAGGATGGTGTCCTCCATGCCGAGGAAACGAGACACGCGCTCCTCGAGTGTTTTGTGAATCCCCTGAGTACCACAAATGAAGCGAACAGACGCCAAGCCGAAACCCCAGGTGTTCAAGCTGTCGCTCGCGGCTTTCATCACATCCGGATGGTTGGCCAGTCCAAGGTAGTTGTTGGCGCACATGTTGACGACATTAGAACCGTCCGCCAGCGTGATGTCATTTTTCTGGTCAGAGGCAATCACCCGCTCCATCTTCCAGAGCCCCGCCTCTTTGATGCCAGCAATTTCGTCGGCGAAGCTGGCTTTTACCGCTTGGTAGCTCATTTCAGTCCTTCCATTCGAGGATGATTTTGCCTGACTGCCCAGAGCGCATAATGTCAAAGCCCTCCTGGAATTCGGTGTAGTGAAGTCGGTGCGTAATGATGCGCTCCACGGGAAGCCCGCTCTGAATCATCATGACCATTTTATACCAGGTCTCATACATCTCCCGGCCGTAAATACCTTTGATGTTGAGGCCTTTAAACACGACGTCGGTCCAGTTAATGCCAGTATCGTCCGGCATGATGCCAAGCATCGCGATGTTGCCGCCGTTGATCATTTTGTCCAGCACATCGCGGAATGCCATCGGTGAGCCAGACATTTCGAGACACACATCGAAGCCCTCAAGTATTCCTAAACTTTCCATGAAATCTCGGGTGATTTGTTGCTTGTTGACATTGATCGGTTGCACCTTGGGCACAATCCGCTTGGCAAGGTCGAGTCGGTATTCGTTGACGTCGGTTAGAATCACGTTCCGCGCGCCGCAATGCCCAGCGACCATGGCAGCCATGATGCCAATGGGTCCCGCACCCGTGATGATGACATCTTCACCCACCATATTGAACGACAGTGCCGTATGGGTTGCATTGCCGTAGGGGTCAAAAATGGCCAATAAGTCGGTGGGAATGTAGACGCTCGGTCTAAATACATTCGTCGCTGGAATCGCGAGGTACTCCGCGAAGGCGCCATCACGGTTTACACCGACGCCCCTTGTGTTCGGGCACAGGTGTAGTCGACCCGCAAGGCAGTTGCGGCATCGACCACAAACAATATGACCTTCACCGGACACGAAGTCACCGATCGAGAGTCCAGTGACGTTCTCGCCTATCTCGACGATCTCGCCTGCGTATTCATGGCCACTGACCATGGGCACTTGAATGGTCTTCTGCGCCCATTCGTCCCAATTGTAAATATGAACATCAGTACCGCAGATGGCCGTCTTGTGAATTTTGATGAGAACTTCGTTTCCCGCAATCTCGGGGATAGGCACGTCATCAAGCCATAGGCCCTCTTCGGCGCGCTTTTTTACAAGTGCTTTCATAATTGTTGAATGAGTTGTGGCACTGATGGTTTGTAGGTCAGCGATGCCAAGTTGGATTACTTATTGAGACATAAAATTTGGAGATTGGCAGTTGTTTACATTTGAAAGCAAAGACCCGAGTACATCCGCCTTGCTTAGTAGAGGTTACTAAATCGGTTTTTAAGGGTTTCACTTAAGCAGTTAGTCTTTCTCAGGTGGTTGAAGATGATTTCGCGTGCCACTTCCCTATCATGTACCTCCGTATGTAGGTCTGCACCTGTTATGTACGATTCTTTTGACGCCTCCACGATCTCCTCATTTACGGAGATGCCAGTAATTCTTGCAATTTTGCTAATCGTTGGCTCAGGGCTCAGGCTCAACGCCTCCTGCTCTACAGGAATAACATTATTAAATTCCTCTGCTGCCAATAACCATTTATCCGCATGTGCACACCAACGATCGATCATCGAGGGGTATGTGTCCGATTGATATCGCATTAATTGACCGCGTGGTGGCGCCAAGACAAATTCCGCTAGAGAGCTTGTCTTAGGACCTTCACTCCACTCCCATCTGTGAATAAACTTCCAAAAGGACTCCATAACAGATAGCGGGTCTCGGAGCATGTAAACAAAATAAACATTCTTTGATCCCATTAGTAGGCGGAAACAATCTGCATCGTGATGCGACTTCACGATAGACCGCACGAACAACCTGGATGATTTGTGTTCAATACCGATAAGCTTTTGAAAAAACCCCTCAACGCCCTGAGGATGAAAGAAATTTACGTAGGCCGAGATGGGGTTGAGGTCGAAATTTATGAAAGGGTCTGCACAATAATCTGAGTTCAGAGAGAGCGTATTCATCATGTGATGAGTACCAGATCTCTCATGACTACAAACTACGATAATTGGAGACTCCGTTTCAGATGTTATAAGAGGCAAGGGGAGCTTTGTATTAATCGTTACAAGCATTGACCGGGCCAAGGTAGAAAAGACATGGTAAGTTACACCAGCTTGCCTCCTACTTGTAAGAGTAAAAATGAAAGAGCTCGATCTTCTGAATGAAGGTGTGACTAGACTAAAAGCAGGAAAAATCTCTTCTGCGCTGCGTTATTTCAATACTATTTTGGTAAATAACCCTCAACATTTCGATGCGCTTCAGCTCACTGGTGTTTGTTATCTGAATTCGAGGCGTTACCACGAAGCAGTTGAATTTTTTGATGCTGCTATTGAGCAAAATCGAAGATCGTCAGTGGTTTATGCTAACCGAGGTATCGCGTTAAAGAATTTAGGCTTATTTGACAAAGCAGTTGAAAGTTATCAGCACTCTATAAATCTGCAACCGCGCAATCCAGATGCTCTCTACAACCTCGGCCTTCTCTACGCCGAAATGTCTGACATTCAAACCGCAAAGTCCTACTACTTGAAAGCGCTGTCCATAAAGGGTGAATACCCTGAGGCTCACAATAACTTAGCAAACATACTTAAAATTGAGGGCAAGTATCAGGATGCGCTGCAAAGGTACGAATTAGCAATAGAGATGTCAGCCGGTTACATCGATGCAAAGTTTAATTATGCAGCGTTACTTCAGATGCTAGGTTTTCTTGATAGAGCCCTCGACATTTATGACGATATTTTGTTGGCCGCTCCAAATCATGCGCAGGCCATATTTAATAAATCTCTGCTCTTACTTTTAAACGCAGATTTTGCGGCTGGGTTACCGCTGTATGAAGCTCGCCTCGATCTACGAACTGAATGTCTTCGAAATGACATGGATTCGTTGAGGCACGATTATCGATCTGAAAATATAGAGGGTAGGTCGATTCTTATTCGCAAAGAACAAGGCTTGGGGGACTTAATACACTTCTGCAGATACGGCCCAATACTTGCCAATAGGGGTGCTATCGTGACGATTGAAGCTCCACAGAGTCTGAGTGCTTTGATTTCGACTTTAGATTCTCGAATTAACGTGGCGACCGATCCGATTCCGTCTGAGTACGACTATCAAGTTTTTGTGATGAGCCTGCCCATTGTTTGCGAGCATTCATTGTGCGAAATCCCAAGCCAAGTTCCTTACCTGACTGTCCCCGTCGCGTCTAAAACTCGATGGGAGCATAAAATCCCAACTAGTAAATCTCGAAAAATTGGTGTGGTGTGGTCTGGATCCAAGAAACACGAGAACGATCATAATAGAAGCATTCAGTTAGCAGAGTTTTCTTCAATTTTATTGGAGGGATTTGAGTGGCATTGTTTACAAATTGAGTTTGGGACGCGAGACCAGAGTGCTCTCAATGATTTACCTAATTTAATCGTTCATGGCGATGAACTCTCTGATTTTGCTGACACGGGTGGTCTAATCGAGCGACTCGATCTTGTTATAACCGTGGATACAAGCGTCGCGCATTTGGCTGGCGCATTGGCCAGACCTTTTTGGCTGTTATTACCCAAGGTTCCAGACTTTAGGTGGTTACTCGATCGGACTGATTCGCCTTGGTACCCGACTGGCAAGCTTTACAGACAAACCCAGGCAGGTGACTGGGGCTCTGTGTTGCAGAGGATCGCACTGGACTTAGAAGATATTAATAATGCAGATATTTAGATTGTTAAGGTTTGCTTAAGTTGTGCTCGAGATTGATGAGCATAGGCGTCGGAGTTTATGAGATTCAGCGATTGAGCTGGCAGTAGCCTTTCGTTGGGCGGCACGGCTTAATTTTCACGAGGGGGTCGCCAATCACTTCTCGCTCGCGGTAAATGATGACGGTACTCGATTCATCATGAATCCCAACCAACATCATTTTTCCCGAATCAAGGCCAGCGACATAATTGAGCTCGATGTTAATGATCCAGCGTCATTTAGCGGGCCTGATGCGCCAGATGTCACGGCTTGGGGCTTGCACGGAGGGATTCATCGGCACTGCCCACATGCCCAGTGTGTCATGCATGTGCACTCGAATTACGCCACCGTGCTGGCGTCACTCGCGGACAGTCATCTTCCGCCGATCGACCAGAACGCGGCCATGTTCTATAACCGTTACGTTATAGACGATAACTACGGTGGATTGGCGCTAGAGGAAGAGGGCAATCGCTGCGCTCAGTTGCTCGCCAACCCAAAACACAAAGTCATGATTATGGGTAATCACGGCATTTTGGTTATAGGGACCACCATTGCCGAGACCTTTAACCGGCTTTACTACTTTGAGCGTGCGGCCGGAAACTACATTCAGGCGTTACAGACTGGAAGGCCGTTTCGCGTGCTCTCTGACGAGGTTGCTGAGAAGACGGCGCAACAATTGGAAGCGTATCCGGAGCAGGACGAGAGGCATTTTTCAGAATTGAAGTCTATATTGGATAAAGAGGGGTCCGACTATGCGAACTGATGTCGGACGTTGATAGGCCCTTGGGTCGCAGATCAAAGAGGCAGTTAGATTGGCCAAGGCTAAGGCCCTCATGGCGCTCTTCAAGCTCTACGTATTACTTGTTGAAGTGACCCGCACCCAGTGGGTAAAATTCGGTGCGCGAAAGAACCCAGAGGCGGGGCCTTATTTTTTGTATGTCCTGTTGGGTACGCTCTTCATCACACTGATTGTTTTCGCACTGAAGGAATAGCCCCCACAACCTAGCACGGCCCGTGACGGCTGACTGTCATAAGCCTGTCGTGCCAAGGGCGAGCAAAAATTTCAGGCTCTGCTAGGCTGTACGTCACACAATAACTATACAGGTGTGATGTTAGAGCCCTTCTCCTTATTGTTTTTGCAGTCTCCTCCATGGCTGCGCAAGCCAACCCCCAGCCTCTTGAATATTTCCTGAAGGACAGTGACTACCTCGATGTTGCGCTCTCCCCGTCGAGCGAGCGTATTGCGGCCAGAGCGCAGTTCGATGGCAAGGTCGTGTTGATTGTCATGGACCGGGAGACCTAGAAAATCATTGGAGGCATTCAGCCCGAGTCGGACGATGCCATCAGCAGCTTCAATTGGGTCAATGAGGACCGATTGGTCTTCACCTACGCCCAGCAATTCTTTGGCAGTGATCAGCGCTCCTCGATGGGCGAGTTGTATGCTGTCAATTTTGATGGCTCCGATCCCGATATGTTGGCGGGATTTCGCGCATCGAATGACCGGGCGGGCTCCCGACTGGGCGGCACGCGCAAGGGCGATCGTGCCGCGGTCTCCATGAGAGACGTACTGGAGGACGATGAGGATCACATTCTCATCATCAAGTTCCCGTTTTCGCAGCAAGGGTTCGGCTATTCCTTCGATGGAAAGAAGCCGCCGATCGTCTCAAAGCTCAATGTGAATTCTGGAAAGCAAAAGACCGTCGAGCGATTGAAGTTTAGAAGCGCGCGCCCACTGACAGACAAAAATGGCGAGATACGTTTCGTTTCCTATCTGACCGAGGATGGTCTGACGAAGTCCGCCTACCGGCCCAACAAGAAGGCAGACTGGCAGTTATTGAGCGATGCGTTTGAGTTGGATGATGACCTCTCCGTCGTAGGGCTGAATGATGCTGGCGATGCGGTCTTCCTGTACGGACCGCATGGTGAAGAGGGCTTTCGAACCGTTTTTCGTTTCGACTTTGAGGAAAATATTTACGAACCCCTGTTCACAGATTTGGATGCCGATATCGTTAACTGGCTATCGGATCCGGACACCGGTGAGATTGTGATTGGCTCCTCGCGGCGCGGAAAGGTAAAGCACCACTACACGGTTCGGGAAAGCCGATACCAGGGGTTGCATCGCGCTCTCGCAAAGGCCTACGGGGATCAGACCCTGAGTGTGATGAGTCGCTCTACCGATGGCAAAGACATGATTTTGCGCGCGAGTAGCGACACCAATCCGGGCAGTATTTTTATCTTCGATACCGAAGCAAAGCGTGCCGAGTTCTTCTGGGCCAATCGCTCATGGATGGATCCCAATCAGATGCGTCCCATGCAAATTGACGAGGTGATCTCGAAAGATGGTTTTTCGATTCCTGTTCGGTTAACGCTCCCAGCGACCGATGAGCCTGCCCCTTTGATCGTTAACCCTCACGGTGGCCCTCACGGCATCTCGGATGATTGGGCGTTTAACTACGAGACACAGTTGCTGGCCAGCCGCGGCTACGCGGTGCTCCAGGTGAACTTCCGAGGCAGCGGTGGTTTCGGGAAGAAGTTTGAAGATGCAGGTCATATGGAGTGGGGCGGCAAGATGATCGAAGATCTTGCAGAGGCTGCTCGCTGGGCCATGTCCAGGGATGATGTCGATCAGGAGCGTGTCTGCGCCTATGGCGGGAGCTACGGTGCCTACGCGTCTTACATGTTGGCCGTCCGCGAGCCCGAGATGCTGCGCTGCGTGATTGGTTACGTCGGTGTCTACGACCTCAACATCATGTACAGCACGGGCGATATACCCAAGTCCTGGGGTGGTGCCGGATACCTCGAGCGCGTCATTGGCCGCGAGAAGGCCGCACTCGATGAATTCAGCCCGACCACACACGCTGCTCGCATAAAGGCAGCGCCTATGTTGATCCATGGCGAGGACGATATAAGAGCTCCGATTGACCATGCCTACGCCATGCGCGATGCCTTGGAAGAGGTGGGTAAAGACCCGAAATGGTTGAAGATTGACGATAGTGGGCACGGTGCAGGGAGTCTGGAAAATAGACTCGAGCTGTATGAGAGTTTGCTTGGTTTTCTCGACAGCAACCTAATGTGAGCTAGCAAGGCGCTAAGACGTTTTTATATGGAACTCTTCCTATTCATAGCATCAGCGATTGGTCTCGTTCTGGGACTCATTGGTTTCTTTTGACGATGTCGCGCCTGTGGCAGCTGGGGACACGCCTTCAATCCAGAGCATGCCGCGGATATCCCTGATGGCAAGGCGTACGTTGTGTGTAAGCGCTGCGGTGACCGACAGCATAAGGGAGAGGTGTCTTCGGACGGCTCAGTTGTGTGGATGAGCGGTGGCAGTGGTCAGTTTTCCGAGGACGGGTCCTACACAGGCGACTCAGGAACCTTCGCTGACGGTGGTGGAGATGGTGGCGGAGCAGGGGGTGAGTGACGAACTGCAGTAAGTTAGTGTCGCGACCCGCGAGCTCTAGGTATATCTGCAGGCAAACGCAAAGTGGGGGCTATTTGGAGATTCGACTTATGTTGCGATCTATTTCCCGCGTCTGAAACTCTCACTAGCGAGTCAAAAGCTTATTATTGCTCCGAGCAATGGTATCCCCAGTTCACTAGATGAAACTGAATTCATCACCAAAAAAAATACGCCGAGCGCAGAGAAGAAAATAAATTGGTATTTTTTCATGTGGCATCATGACAAGTTATGAGTGTGTTAATTTAACGTAAAAGCAGCTGTTTAATGTTGCTTTACATTGCATTAGAGTCTGTAACTGCAATTTGAAGCTGCAATGCTGACAGCAAGAAAGACCGGATCGCTATGGTAAATACAGTTTACAACGCAGCAATATCTGGCCTACAGGCAGCTTCCCTAAAGCTAAAAGTTAGCGCCAATAACGTTGCCAACGCAAACACTGACGGATATCAAAAGCAGCAAGTAACGACACAAACCGGTACCTATGGCGTTGAAGTCAAGGTTGAAAAGGTTAGTTCGGTTGAGTCTCCAAATAATATCCAGACCGGCGGCGAACCAAGACCAGACGCCCCCTCAAATGTGGATGTTGCAGAAGAACTTCTTGAGATGAAGGCCGCTCAAAATCTCTTCGAAGCTAATCTTAAAACTCTCAACACCAATGACAATATGCTCGGTAGGATCTTGGACATTGAAGCTTGAGCTAATTTGTTGACCTCACTGGGAATTTCCTAGAGCAGTGGCGTTTTGGCCTGCCGATACTGATCCCAACATCCCTATTGAAGATTCTGATTGGGTCCCAGGGCGTAGTAACGAGAAGTCGGTTCGATTCAATCGTCTTACGGATCCAGCTGCGCGTACAACTCATTACATCCCCTGCGCTGTTGCCTCGCGAAGGTGCGCACCTCACCCTCTAACGAGCTAGTCCCAACGGGTTGGCGTTCGAAGGCCTCGCGGATCATCTTCTTAACCAAATTGAAGACGTGCGGGGGATACTGGTCTTTTAAATTAGCATTTGCATAGTCAAGAACGCCGGTGGCTTCTTGTTCCTGCTGGCGTATCTGAATTACCGTTGCCGCAAGTTCCGCAAAGCTGTTACACGCTAAACGCTTATCTTGAGCTCTCGCGACATCAACGAGCGCCATGGAAAGAAAAAGAATGCACAAGTGTCTGATTTTCATGTTCGGGTTTACTCCCAGCTTCCGAGGTCAGATGACACAGCACGATTCATGCCTTGGACATTGTTTATACAAAAATCAGAGTGTTAGGAGACTTTAGGCTAAGTAAATCAGGATAACCGGCGCCGTTAAATGGCGCGCAGCCTTGCATATGCACCAAATTAGTGCAGGCTGATTGCGGCAGCTGACGGGTATTTTTTCCGTTCAGAGGACTTTTTTGGGCTTAAAAAAACTGGGATCTGAACTCAATTCTGGAGTCGCGCCTCGAAAACTAGGTGTTTATTGTTTAAGGTGAAGATAGACGAGAAGAGGAGGTCTTACTAATGCGGCTTGGCATTTTGCTCATAGTGATATTTTTCGCCGGCTGTTCATTGCTACCGAATTCCCATCACAATTTTCCGTTAGTTCTCTCGCAAAAGTCCGACACAAGCCCTGAAATGATCTACAGCTGCGTTGGTGCCTGGCTGCAGTATCAAGATCAAATGATCCTTACCTACAAGAGCAGTCGCGTTTACGGATGGAATGGTGATAAGAACCACATATTCTCGGTGCACGCAGATGGGAAGAAAGTGAATCTGTTTGTCGCTATAACGACTAACTCAACGAATGGAAAGTTGCAGCAGATGGTGATTTCGTGTGCTGATGACGCCGAATCTATACCTCCGAGCAATAACTTTTGGTCTCCGTACTATCAGCTTCAATCTAAGAATTAGCATTATCAGTAGCACCTGTTTGAGGTCATGATTCCAGGCAGATTACATGCCTTTGTCTCATGGTAGGTGTGTAGTGTACCGAGGAGCTCTTTTTGCGAATCACTCGGGCTCAGGTTATTGCACCACTGTGGTGCTTCGATCCGAATTCCGGTCTCTACTTACACAAATGGGTTGGAAGACTCGAGGATGGCCGAATTGCGACACGATAGAGGGATTAGAGTCGATGGATATGCAGAACAATGGTGCCCAGGGACGGAATCGAACCGCCGAAAAACCTTGATATAAATGGCTTAGATACTGCCTTTTGCCCTGATTTTACATCAATTCCTGACAAGATTCCTGACAAAAAAATAAATGCCTGAGCAGAAATTAGGGGCGGACCCGGAAAACTCTTGTCACTGTCGCAGTAGTTACCCGCCAGATACATCAGAAGCTGATTTTAAAAACAGTATTTAGAAGCAGATCGTTATTACAGTCTTCTGACTGCTATTGGTTGTGAGCAGATACTAAGGGTCGATACTCGAGGATTTTTGTCACATTCCCTACAAACTGCGTGACTCCACATATCCCAATAGCTAATTTGGACCGAAATGGGGTGCGTGTTTTGGGGGAAATATGAAGGCAATTATTACTTTTTTCTTTCTTGCGGGAGTTTTGGTGGGCTGTGGTGGCGGTGGCGGCTCCTCGGATAGTCCATCTTTGACGCCGCCTCCTCCGACAAATTCTCCGCCAAGCGCAAGTGATAGCGAAATTAGCCTTGATGAGGATACAGAATACTCTGGCGCCTTTAACTTTACTGATCCCGATGGAGATTCACTTACCTATAGCGTTGTAAGTGAACCTGCAAATGGTGTGATCGATTTAGATTCAAGTGGAAGTTATACGTATACACCCAACCCAGATTTTTATGGCGCAGATAGCGTCACCGTAAGAGTGTCTGATGGTGCTGACTCCGTAGACATTGTGCTGACAATCACAGTCAACGATGTAGAGGAACTAACAGTCTTTAAGGAAGAAGCTAACGTCATCGACTTGTCTCTTTTTCCGGTAGCGGAAGAGTGCGGAAAACAGGAAATTGCGCGTGGTTCAGCTGTGGTTTCTGAGATGGTCTTCCCCGTCAATATTAACGACGACGAATATACAGACTTGTTCGTTCTGTATTTTTGCCCTCCAGCAGAGCAGTACTTCGGCATAGAGCATGATCTTGTTTCAATAAACTATATCGTCCCCTACCTATCAAACAGCGATGGATCCTACAGTGCTGCCCCAGTTGAAGTTTTCGGGGAGGAATTTCCAAAAATCCCGCACATGCCACGGAAGTTTGTTCGTGCCGACTTTAACTCCGATGGTAAAGATGATTTTGCACTTGCAATTAACCATGACGATGGTCGCTTGAATCAGGAAGTACCAGTGCAGGCTGTTGTTTTGTCACAGCCAGACAATAAATACTCGATAGAAGCCATCACAACACCTCAGCCCATGATGGCACATGCGATTAGCTTAGCCCGTAACGAATTAGGTGGTATGGACATAATTTGGGGAGGATATTGTTGCGGAGTTGATGTGTTTGCTTACCGATATGATGACGGCGAATGGATCAATGTCAGCGAAAATTATCCTCAGTCTGCGACCGTCGAGCTTACTAATAATGACTGGGGAACTGAGACACGTGCAGATATGAGATTTGGAGAGCCTACGCAGCGAATCTTGTCTCACATGAACTACCAAATCTCAGATTCTCAAAAAGCCATTGGTATGAATCTTTGGAAAAAGACAGACGGCGTCTGGGCGATAGAAGATGTGTACGAACGAATCACAGAGGGCGTAGTTCAATTCGTCAGTTGGTCAACGGGACAACCACAGCCAGAGCCATACTTAACAATCGATGGTCGAGAGTTACTCGTGTCTGGGGTAATGACAGAGAACATGTGCATCTTCGAGGAAGAAGACAACGTCACTTTGATGATCATTTTTCCGGGCATGGGCTTAGACAATTCAGATACCTTCGATAAAGAGGAAGTTTATGCGGATAACATCCCTGAACTTGAATTTGTAAAACCCCTACTGTTCTTCGATATAACAAATGACGAATTTGAGTTGCTCGACAGGGAAATTGTGGATGAGTTTACCCAAGCCTCTGGCAACTTCTATCGATGTAATGACGTTAACAATGATGGAAAGACAGACATTGTTCTCGAGGATTTTTCAAACACGTGGCAAAAAGACTTCGTGAAAACACCAACGCCACTCATTTATATCCAAAATGAAGACGGCAATTTTACCAACGTTGACTACGACCCAGAGGGTTTGTTGCAGAACGAGTTTGGTGGACATATTGGCTTACTAGCAGATATGAACAATGATGGCATAGAAGACTTAGTGCGTTACACATTGGACATATCACTGGATCCAAGCTATGACGGGTTTGAGGAGACAGTTCGTATTTATTACGGGAAAGAACACCTCAAAACTCCTTGAGACATGTCATCTGTATTGGAGACTGCAGCGATGATTCGCATTTTCCTAATATGGATAATCTTAGCTGCGGCAATACAGGCTCAGGCACAAACCGTCCAAGACGGAGACAGCATCATCAGAGGAGACGGTGTTCGTGTTCGTCTGTACGGCATTGATGCTCCTGAAAAGGACCAGCCATATGGCAAAGAAGCGAGAAGAGTCCTCAAGCAGTACATGCCCATGGTCGCCAAAATGAAGGAGTACGACGAAGACCGCTATGGTCGTCTCATCGTTGAGCTATTCACTGAGGACAACAAAAGCATCAATGCAGCCATGATCTGCTCAGGTGCAGCATGGTGGTACGAGTATTACGCTCCTGACAGGCCGCAATTCAAACAATGTCAGGAAGATGCTCGGGAGAACAAACGTGGTCTATGGGCTGAGGAAGATCCTGTAGCGCCTTGGGATTGGAGGAGAAGGAAATGAAACTCGCCGTATATTTTTTGCTCATTTGCACTTCACTAGTAAGTAGGGGCGCTTTTGCCGAAGCAAGCAATGAGCTGGGGCTAAGCACTGTTGAGATTCGAGCGTTCATTGTCGAGCGTACCTTGGGCGACATCGTTGAGGTTGAGGAAGAGTTTGGGTTCACGCTAAGACGAGAGAGCGGTTCTCCATGGTTTATTTTGCTTGATGACGGCTACTTTGGAATGTCTGTTGCGTGGGGAATCGATGAGGTGCTTGATAACACCCAATTTTATTATTCAATACTGCGTGAGGCAGACAATTATGCGTTTGTGAAGGTTCATCTAACTGAAGATACCTTGCTCAAGTTCAGTTACGAGGCTCAGCCAAAACATATGACTAAGGAAGATCTGGGCTATGCGATAGATGAGTTAGCTGTATTTGAAGCAAAGGCTGTGGCAATAGCTGCATCCTTTTCATCGCAATGAACTAGACGTGACTCTCACTAGGAGTAAACCATGGATGGATGGCTTCACGGCATATCTCTGATTTTGATCTTTGTTCTTTGGCTCGATCGTTCACGCTGCCTTGATTATTGCTCTCGACTGGATAAACGTCTGGAGGCGGCGGAGAAAACACTTTATGGACCCTTGAAGGTTCAGATCGACCATAGAGGTGGCGATATTCAGAGTCGTGTTCATAGGCTTGAGCAGCATTTAGACCTAGCTGACTAGCAAATTGAGAGCCTTTAAAATTTCACTGCAGAGAATTTAAGACCATTGCTTACAGTGCGCTCCATATTTGTTCAACCCATCTGACATAACTTAGTAAGCCTCCTTTCCAGCTGCTGCTCCTGAGCTTCCGTCATGCGTTCACCATAGGCATTGCGGTGCGCCTTGTTGTACTCAAGTTTCAGTTCAGACAGGCTAACCAGCGCCCCTGTCTGCGCCCAAGTCCAATTCATTCAGCTCCCTTGAGAGGATTGCCAGCAAAAACAAAACCAAGCAATGTACAAGCAATGTAAGTGTAGAAGGAATATGACAGTGGGAACAGTTCTCGTATATGCGATCACTATGCTCATGAATATCGGAGCGTCGCTCTTTTTGCTTTCATTGGTGATTCGCGAAGGGGCAAACATCGACCTAAGCAGTGCGAAAGACCTAGTGTCATTACTATTATTCGCGCCTTGGGTGACGCTACTTTATCTGCTCGTATTCGAGCAAAAGAAAGATGATGACGAGTCGTTGTTGGCCCTATGGCTAGCGGTTAAGAAAAAGAAATTAAAAGACCAGCTGAACGACCAGTAAGAAAATCGCACTGCAGAACAGCTAAGACCATTGCTGACAGTGCGTTTCATAGACTTTTAGGCGGGTTAAAACTAACGAAATTAAGTGGCTGTGAAGCTACTTAAGCGACACACACATCAAGCATAAGTTAGTACTTACTAACCTTTAAATATAATTATTATAACGTTTAACTTGAATGGCAAAGAGCAGCATAGCCTTAACACTTTGAGTCACATTGAGTGGCACACCTTGCTCAGCTAATACTGCTTGGCACTCCAAAGCTAGCTCCTTAGGAACAGCAAGTCTCAGCACATCGCTATTGTGACTAGCAGTCATTAGCAGCCTCTTCTTGGATGTATTCTTTGACCTGCTTAAGAAGTCTGTAGTGACTTAAATTCTCTGGAGCAGAACACCACTCTAGGTTAGCGACTTTATTGTTCAGCTTGTCTCCATCAATGTGATTTACCTGATCCCTAATACCACCAGACCTATCTCTAGAAGGTGACTCTAGAAACGCTTGGGCAACCGCTCGGTGAACTTTCAGGTTAGCTGTTTTGCCATCACGATAATGAAGACACACCTTGGCATAGCCCCTATCGTCGTGCTGCTTCAAAACAAGGGGAAACAATCCTCTAGTGCTAATAATGTTGCCGCAGGTGGAGGCGTAGTAACCATCCCAGCCTTCGCAAGGTCTCACGTAATAAGTTGTTTTGTTAATTTCAAACGTTTGCAGATCAGTTGAGTCTGACTTTAGTTGAGCTTTCATAGGGTTCTCCTTGTTATGCAGCTAATGGCTGATGATTGATTGAAGATGTATCGCTGAAGACTTGTTGCAGGTCCTTGATTCGTAGGCCGTGTTCAACCCAAGAGTAGTGACCGTTATTGTTCCGGTAGGACCTGTAGAGCTTCATAAGATTATTTTTGGACCACCTCTTACCGTAGAAGGTAGTCACACCAGCATCATTGAGTGCCTTAACTCTGGCATCCCAAGTTGGTAGCTCTTCTGCTAACAACAACAGAGAGGGAAACAGTTGATGCTTCCAAATTTCTTTACTAACACTGCACTGAAAATCAGACATATAGGGTTCCTTGTGATGTTGAAACAATGGACCACTACTACAACCACTCTGAACCCTTCAGCTGGTTACTAAATAGAAACAAATGAAAGAGTTGAAGAAGCAGTAAAGAAACAGCAATGCACTGCAAAAGGACAACTAATGTTTAATAACAAAAGTTTTACTTTTTAAGTGGCAGTAGTAGTGAACTTAGGTGGTGTCGTTAAAGACAGATCGTTAAGAGATGTTTAATTGATGTTGTCTTTAAACGTATGACAGCAACGAGGCGCTATAAATATAACTGTAGATCTATGGAGGAACGCAGGGCTTAGAGTCGTTAGCTCTTGCTCGCTAAAGTCTACTAAGAAAAACAATTATATTTATATTATAGCATATTTTTGCTCAAAAGTCAAGGATTTATGCCTTTATTGTGACATATTGCCTTTATTATTATATTTTTTTGTGTTATCGCCCCTCGAAGACTCCCTTGCCAAAAGCTTATGTGCAAGGCCAACGCAATTCGTTAACGCTATCAATAAAGTCACTAATTTTTCGTGTTGAAAGAGGGGGAAACTTTGCACCTGCGGCTGCATTCATATGATGCTCCTCGTATTCGCCCCAACTAACATCGTGAGGTAAACACCAGTCCCGCAGTTCATTTGAATAGGCTCGAATAACGCCAATGCAAATGCCATGAGATACGCCTCTACCAAAGTCCATCTCATTCGTTTTCTCAAGAGTATATCGGCAGTGGTCGCCCCATTGAGAGATGCTCATGGGTTTGTTGTAAGTGTCGTGCGGACTTGCGACGGACTTGTCAGCCATCAATATCAGTAATGTCGCAATTAAGTGTGCAGAGGCTTTCATAAGATTTAGTCAATCAAATTTGTCGCAAGTGGCAAACCATATGCGTGTTGTTGCTTTGTAAGTTGTATCAACAAACTGAATCACGCTGTCGTTAAACTTGAGATAGCGACTCCCTCCAAACAAGGATGCCTCAAAGCTATCAAATTGAAGCTCTTGCGGGTTCTCCTGCGAGCAGTACCCACTAGTCAAATCCCAGTTGGCGGTGCCATCGCCTAGAACCGACTTTCCTTCCGGAACTAATAACTGAGAACCTTTAACCGCGAACCTGAATGCCTCGTTACTTAGGTTTTGGGTCGTACCGTCTGGGAATACGTCCATTCTTGTTGTTGTCTGGCAATAAAAAACCATGTCGCAATAGCCGTGACGCAGACGTGCGTCTTTTGGATCATCAGCAAATACTGCGCTGGATGTTGTCAGCATCAGCAGTGAGATTGCCAGTAGGTGTTTAGCTTGCTTCTTCATTGATCACTGCCTTCCTCCATGGCAGCAAACGTGCCGACCCAAAGAGAATGTAATTCAGCACTATGGAAATTAGCCAAAGAGGTAGCGCCCAAGGAACAATGCTATCAGCAATATCTTCACCAACGCCGTGTGTATAGTTAGGAATGCGCCAGTCGACCGCGCCAATACTGTTTACCGACGAGGCGGAAAAGCCCGTGACACCATAAGACTCACCCCTATATTTCCACTCAGCCACATATTGACCGTAGCTAGCACACTTATCTAAGTCGACAATATCGTCATATATGCCGGTGATAATCGGGTTATTCCAGCGTTTAATGTCCGCACAGAGAAGCTCTTCGCCCATTTGTGCTGGCTTTTCTCTAGCAGAATCAACAACCACAATGATGAGGCTAAGTGCCAAAGCCACAAAACAACTGAAACCAACCCACGCAATCACATTGCTTATTCGTTCTTTCATGGTTTTCATCTTAGAACCTAATGGCAGGTTCGGCACCTTCCGACGGCATAATTAACGCTTTAGTTCGATCACGTTACTTAGTGATGACGCATCGACAATAAATCTACTGAAAATTTCTTTCTGGTCTTCGTATAGCTGGGCTAGCAACTCAGGGTCATCACGGTAGCCGTGTATGTCGTAGACACGCTCCATCACCGTATTGTTAGTGTCTCCTTTTTCCCAACCAGCGATTGCGTGCTTGTTATCTTCAGAAATTCTCGCCCTTCTGCTCAAGCGCAACCACGTATGTCTGAACATGTGACTCTTGGTTGTCGCCTCTTTGCCTAATAACGCCCTGAGTCGCTTATTGAGCGTGGCGTTTGGCGTCTTTTTATCAACGCTATTCATCCACTTAATGGTTTGAGGGAGGTGTTCTTTGATCACTTCTAGGCCAATTACTATCGGCACCACTCTCAAACGTGAGTCTGCCTTTGATCTTTCCTCATCTCCGCCGCGGAAAATCACATGAGGGTATTTGGCATCTAGGAATAGGTCTTTATCTTCGCGTAACCGCATTATCTCTTTGGTCCCTAATCCTGCATGAGCCATGAGCAGCAGCGCTGTCCATTTGGGATCTGCTTTATTGATACAAGTGCTGAAGAATAGACGTAATTCGTCATCGCTAAGCGTACGTCCTTTCACGGGCTTTTCGTCTTTTGGTATCTGGAACGCATTGCCTGAGAGCTTGAGCCGATCGCCCCAGTCAACGCGAGGAACGTATCGTATGGCAGCTATAAACTCGCGTAGCTCACGTTTAATGGCTTGAGCGGTGATGGAGGGATTATCTTGTCGCTTGCCGTATATGAAGCTCTGAATACGATCTTGAACGTCCTCACGGGTCTCTTGGCTGATCGTAAAGTCACCCGTGTATTTCAGCACTCGCTCAAACCTCTGCTGCTTATCCTTCCCGTCTCCCTTTGTTGTATCCAGCTTGTTATCAGCTACGTATCTCGCCCAAGCTTCTCTCATGGTTTGTTTCTTTTGAAACTTCGGAGCCGTCTGAACAGCTTTCCATGCATCTACGTAAACCTGTTGCTGAAACGTAAGCTTCTCGCCGCGCTGCTCCGCATATCCAACATCTTCAACTTCCGGTATCGCTTGTTCAGCTAAGTCGTATCTATCAGGAACAATATTGGCGCCATGTTCCATTGCTCTTTTCCATTCCTCTTCGGTGTACTGCTTCTCAGGAACATGTGCGTACTCACCGACCTTTAAGTTGCGTTGGCGCAGCACTTCTTCAACGGCCATCTTTAGTTCAGATTCAGAGAATGCATTGGGGTCGCTATTGCTCGCTGTCTTGACTCTCAGGTCGTAGAGGCGGGTGGCTTCTTCCATAGCCTTCAGAAGCTCACTGTCAGAACAAGACTTGTCTAACCCCAGCTCCTTTGAGAATTGCTTAGGGTGGCTTGGAATGGCTCTGAGAAGCTTGGTGGGGTAGTCACGAACGTAGCGATAATCGCCATTCTTTCGTTCGCTCAAGTAACGCATTTTACGAGACATTTGCATAACTCCTGACAAGATTCCTGACAGAAACCAAGCAAATTATATCAAAGGACTAGTGTTTATGCGGGCTACAGCTATGATGATGGTGCCCAGGGACGGAATCGAACCGCCGACACGGGGATTTTCAATCCCCTGCTCTACCAACTGAGCTACCTGGGCAAATCTGAAGTAAGTACTCCGGAAAGGCCGCGTATTAAACCGTCGAGACCTTAAGCCGTCAAGTAAACTAAGCTATTGCCGGCTGATTATCTGTTTGAGGGTCGGGCTCACTGACAGAAACGTCTTTGGTCATGTCTCGGTTCGAGGCAATGACGGCATAAACCGCGGGCAAAATGACCAGCGTAAACAAGGTGCCTATGAGCATACCGAAGACCAGGACGGCACCAATGCTGTTTCTCGCCTCTGCACCTGCGCCTGTCACCAGAACCAGCGGGAAATGACCCAGCACGGTCGCGCCAGTGGTCATCAAGACCGGACGTAAGCGCGCAATGGCGCCGTTACGTATCGCATCAAACTTCTCGACGCCGGCCATGCGCTCCCGGTTGGCAAAGTCCACGATGAGAATCGCATTTTTCGTCACCAGACCAACCAGTGTGACCAGCCCAACCTGAGAAAAGATATTAATGGTGCTGAAGTTCAAGAAGGTGATCGTTAATGCGGCGAACAGCGCGAGCGGTATGGAGCCGAGCAGGATAATCAGCGGATCCCGGAAACTGTTGAACTGAACCGCTAATACGAAGAACACGAGCACTGTCGCTATGCCGAGAACACCCGTCATTGTGTTGCCCTCGCTTCGAAGTTCACGAGACTCACCGAGGTAGTCCAGTACGTAGCCTTCAGGCAAGGTTCGCTCGGCAATGTCCTCAATTAAGCTGAGCCCCTGGTCTTTGGTTGTGCCCGGCAAAATAGCGCCGTAAATCTTGAAACCGTCTTTCTGTTGAAAGCGCGTCAATGCACGGGGCTCTGTTGATCGCGTCAAGGTCACCAGCGATCCAAATGGCACGAGTTCTCCATTGGGGATTCTGATGGGTATGTCGAGCAGAGCTGCCGGTGAATCACGCTGTTCACTCTCGAGCATCGGGATAACACGGTAAGCACGGCCACGTTCATCAAAGCGCGTTACGTAGGCCGGTGAGACCATGATGCCCATCTGCGTCGATAAATCGCCGAGACTCATCCCTAAATCTGCAAGTCGCTCCTTATCGATATCGAACTGCGCCTCGACGCGATCGATCTTGATATCTGTCTCGACGAACAAAAAGTTACCTGATGTCTGTGCCTCATCGACAATGCTCCGGGCAACCTTGAGCATGTTTTCACTGCTGTCCGATGAGGTAATAACGACCTCTACGTCAAAGCGACCTGCTGATGGAAGTGAGGCCTCTTCAAAGGGCACGGCAGAGACAATGGGTGATCCCTTTATGCTCTGGTATATCTCAAACACCATGTCTTTAATGGGTCGATCACGCTCATCTGGCGGCACGAACTCTTGCCCACCAAAACCGCCGGTAGGAGTAACAACCTGCCACATGTAGGACGGCTCGGGCTTGTCTTCAAGCGTTTGTACGACCTGATAGAAGCCCTCATAGGTCTCTTCTAGCGACGCCTCTGGCGCGGATTCGAATACCAGACCGAGACTGCTTTGATCTTCAACCGGCGACAGTTCCTTCAGAGAAAATAGATACAGCGGTGCTGATAGCAGCGAGAAGAAAATGCCGGCGCCAATGAGCTGGTAGCGCCATTTAAGGGAGAAATCGACGACTCGCGCATAGGTCTCAGAGGTGGCATCAAAACGCTGATTGACCCATTTGGTGGTGGCTGACTCGTGCCCTTTATCGGGACAGACCCAAGCGCTCAAAATGGGTGACAGCGTCATCGCTACAAAGCCCGAAATCAAAACGGCAACGGCCAAAGCGAAGGCAAATTCTCTAAAGAGAACACCGGAGAGCCCCGATAAAAAGCCGATAGGCGCGTAGACGACGGCCAGAGTCGCGGTCATGGCCACAATTGGGCCAAGCAACCGGCGAGAACTGGTAATAGCCGCCTCATATCGACTCATGCCCGACCTGAGGTTTCGCGCGACGTTCTCCACTACCACAATGGCGTCATCTACAACCA
Source organism: Halieaceae bacterium (assembly GCA_003523185.1). Lineage (GTDB taxonomy): Bacteria > Pseudomonadota > Gammaproteobacteria > Pseudomonadales > Halieaceae > Luminiphilus. Next base: position 23,069 of record DPGN01000057.1, on the reverse strand, counting down.
GACCGACTGACAGAACGATCGCGAGGACAGTCAACAGGTTGAATGAAAACCCGATAATCGACATGGCCGCTACGGCGCCGAGAAGGGAGATGGGGATTGTCATCAGCGGGACGAGCGCTGTTCGGAAGGAGCCCATTAGCGCCACGACAACAAAACCCACGAGTAAAATGGTTTCCCCGAGCGTCATCACAATTTCGCGAAGCGAGTCACGCATGTAGTTCGAGATGTCGAAAGCCATGAATAGCTCGAGATCCCCAGGAAGAACCTGGTTGATATCGTCAATTCGTTCGTAGAGAGCATCGGCAACAGCAATTTCACTGGCTCCGGGCGCGGCGTAAATCGCGAGGAAGACCACCAAATCTTGATCGTAGCGACTGCGCATTTGCGCCTCTTCCATGCCTAATTCGATGCGCGCGACGTCACCCAGTCGGATCTCAGCACCGTCCTGAGCGCGGATGATCATCGACCGGAAGTCATCGGCCGTCCGAGCAGTGGAGTCCGTTTTTAGAGTGATTCGTTGGGTGGCACTCTCGCTGGCACCCAATGCACCAATCACGTTGTTACTTTGGAGTGTGTTTTTAATGTCGTGCGCAGTGACGTTGAGTGCCGCCATTTTCCATGCGTTCATCCAGATACGCATGGCGGGTTTTACACCGCTGTTTTCCACTCGCTGTACGTTCGGTACCGAGGTCAGCTGGGGCACGATATTGCGCTGAACGATGTCCGTCACTTCGCCCAATGGCCGGTCTTCAGGAACGCGGACCGCAAGGTAGAAGCTGGCATACGGACTATCGGCACGACTGACCTGAATAAACGGATCCTCAGCGCCATCAGGCAGCTCGAGACGGATCTGACTTAACCCCGAGGAGAGCTCTGCCAGTGCATCGGTGCTGTCCTCATTAAGTTGCATCCAAGCTGTGACAATGCTTTCACCGGATGTTGTGGTTGACTCGACATAGTCGACACCCGGGATGGCGTTGGCAACGCGCTCAATGGGCTCAGTGACAAAGCCTTGTACCGATTCTGCGGTCGCGCCGGGGTAGGGCGTCATGATTTGAATAGACGAGCTTTTGATAACGGGAAACTGAACTACCGGCATGTCAATGGCGGCACGAATCCCAGCGAGCAGGAGCAACAGCGATACAACAACCGCAATGACGGGTCGTTTGACGAAAATATCGTTCCAGCGCGGTCGGTCGTGATAGCCAGCCATACCTAGTTTGTCCTGTCGCCCAGTTGAGCCAAGACACCGTCTTTAAGCTTGAAGGATCCGGTTGTTGCGTACAGTCCTGCTTCATCGAGCGCAGCTGTGAACAACGCGGTCTCCGCTGTCTCGTCGACGAGGTCTATACGCTGAACCTTCGCTCGATAAGGGCGTTGAGCGTCCGGCTCTGCGTCGATCAATTGATAGATGTAGGTCCCATCGGTGTCCCATCGAATGCTTGAGGGTGGGAGCTCATAAACCGCCATTGCTGAGCCGTTTGCGACCTCTACCTGCACCAGTTCACCGTGTTTGAGGTCAATGCCGTTTGCACTTGCTCTTACGTCAAAGGTGCGGGTGTCAGCGTCCATAGAGTCAGAGACCACAATGATGGTTGCTATGCCTAAAAATGTGCCGTTGAGATCATAAAGGCTTGCCTCATCACCTACTGAAATCCTGGCGAGACCTTGGGGCACTTTAAAATCAATCCATCGCTCGTCACCCAAGCCGGTGAACGCGGCAACGACCTCTCCCGAATCGAGCATGTCTCCCACTACGTGAGTGTAGATACCCATGCGCCCGGTGAATGGGGCTCGAATGGTCAGTCGCGTTAACTGCGCGTCAATGGCCTTAATTTGCGCGTTGAGAGCATTGAGGCGAGCCTCCTGCACGTCGATGTCACCCTGAGCGATCAGCGCCTGCTCTTTGAGTGTGCGACTTTGCCCCAACTGCGTGATAACCAGGTTGCGGTCTGCCCTCAGCGCTTCCTGTTGAGCGACAAGATCGGCCGAGAAAAGCTTTAAGATGGCATCGCCTTTTTCAACAACGGCACCGGCAGAAAACGGAAGGCTCACGATGCGCCCACCAACTTCGGAGCTGATTTCCACAAATTCAGGCCTTCTGATGGTCCCGCCAAGGCGGCGAACTGGGGTATGTGTCATTGAGCTTACCCGGCGCGCGCTGACGACTTCATAGGTTTCCGGGAAGGACGCTCCAAAAGCAATCGCAGCCGTAATTTGCTGGTATTTCACCGCCGCAAGTGCACCGGTTACCAAAAAGCAGCCAACCAACGTGATCAGCCAGGGTAGAATCTTTCGCATCGCTTAAATCTCGGTAACCAACGTCATTCGCTGGTTTGTGATGGGGGCACATAACCCTCAGCGTGATCGTGCTCTCCGCCACTCAGAAAAAGATCCATCTGCTCAGAAAGATACTTTCTTGCATCTAGATCCATCATATTCAGGTGCTTTTCGTTAATCAGCATGGTTTGTAGCGCCTGCCAGTCACCCCACGCCTTTTTTGATACGGACTCGAAGATGTCTTGGCCTTTCGCTCCGGGGAGGGGTGGCCTGTCCAGTCCTTCTAGATCTTCTTGGTAGCGGCGGCAATGAACGGTTCGCATGAGCTGTCTCGTCAGTCTTTAGCAGTGAGTGTGTTGAGCATTTTGAGCACTGGCGCTGGCAACCCGAGCGCCAACGCCTTGTCTATTGTAAACCAGCGGCGATTATCTCGGTCACTTATTCTGGACGATGCAGCCGCTATTGGACATGAGACCGGCGTGATATCGAGCTTGAAGTGACTGAACGTATGGGTGTGACGGGATTGTTCGGTCACATTCCCGGCGACCGTCAATCCGTTATCTGAGAGCCAGTCGGCCAACTCTGCTTTCGCTTCTATTTCGGGAAATGACCAGAGCCCGCCCCAAATTCCGGTTGGGGGGCGTCGCTCTAAAAGAACGCGACCCTCTCGATCGAGGCACTGCAGAAATACAGTTGACCGGATGGGGATCGCTTTCTTTGGTTTTTTGCCCGGGAAGTCGGCTGGTCGATTTTCAATGCGCGCTCGGCAGTCATCGGACATAGGGCAGTACAGGCAGCCAGGGTTTGATTTGGTGCAGAGCGTCGCTCCCAAGTCCATGATGCCTTGTGTGTAATCGCCAGTTCGGGTCCTTGGCGTATGTGATTCCGAAGCCGCCCAGAGCGCTGCCACTACGTCTGCTTTACCGGGCCAGCCCTCGATAGCGTGGAATCGAGCCAACACGCGCTTAACGTTGCCATCCAATATAGGTGCCCAACCGCCCTGTCCAAGCGTCACAATGGCACCGGCTGTCGACCGGCCAATGCCGGGTAATGTTTCAAGTGCTTCGACGGAGCTGGGAAACTCTCCGTCAAAATCACTGACAACCATTTGTGCTGCGCGATGCATGTTGCGCGCGCGTGCGTAGTAACCGAGCCCGGTCCATAGACTCAGTACATCATCGACAGGTGCTTCTGCTAGGTCCGTTACGGACGGATAGACCGACATGAATCGGGTGTAGTACGGAATGACGGTCGAGACCTGCGTCTGTTGCAGCATGATCTCGGAGACCCAGACGCGGTAGGGCGTTTTATCCTGCTGCCAGGGGAGAGAGGTTCGACCGTACTCGTCAAACCACGACAAAAGTCGCTCTGAAAATGTAGGAAGCTGAGTCATAAGATGAGCTGTTAAGCGCTTTGCTATACAATCCGCGGCCTAGTGTAGCGTCTCGGCGCAATAGCCGACCCAAGTTTAGGAAAAACAGATGGACAACGCTCAAACGCCTGTGCGTGAAGCCACAGTCTCACGAGATACACTTGAGACTCAAATTACCGTATCGGTTTGCCTGGATGGAACGGGAAAAGCTGAGTTTGATACGGGCTTACCCTTCCTCGAGCACATGCTTGATCAGATAGCGCGTCACGGGATGGTTGATCTCAATATCAAGGCCAATGGCGATTTGCACATCGATGCGCACCATACGGTAGAAGATATCGGCATTACGCTCGGTCAGGCACTAGCAAAAGCCGTGGGCGATCGTCGCGGCATCCTGCGCTATGGGCATGCTTATGTGCCGCTGGATGAAGCATTGTCTCGCGTTGTTGTCGATTTTTCGGGTCGCCCTAGTCTTCACTACGATGTGCCCTTTACACGCGCCTCAGTAGGCGATTTTGATGTCGATCTATTCGCGGAGTTTTTTCACGGGTTAGTCAATCACGCGCACCTGACCTTGCACATCGACAATCTGAAGGGTGAGAACAGTCACCACCAAGCCGAGACCGTATTTAAAGCGTTCGGTAGAGCGCTGCGTATGGCGGTCTCTGCAGATGAGCGCGCACCCTCGGCAATGCCATCAACCAAAGGCGTTCTGTAACTCTATGACGCAAACGGTTGCCGTTATCGATTACGGCATGGGTAATCTTCACTCCGTTGAAAGCGCACTGCGAGAGGCAGGCGCGAGCGATGTTGTGGTCACAGCAGATGCCGGGGCTATTTTGGAGGCCGATCGCATCGTGTTTCCTGGAGTTGGCGCCATTCGCGACTGTCTGGCTGAGTTTCGCCGACTGGGTTGTGACAAAACGCTTCGACTAGCCGTTGAGCGCGGTACACCCGTATTGGGAATCTGCGTTGGCATGCAGTCGCTCATGGCGCGATCAGAAGAGAATGGCGGTGTTGATTGTTTGGGCTTCTTTGATGGAACAGTCATGCGTTTCCCAAGGAATCATAGTGATACCGATGGCACGAAGTTGAAAGTTCCTCACATGGGCTGGAATCAGGTGTCGCAAAGCCAGGCTCACCCAATTTGGGATGGAATCGAGGACAACGCGTATTTCTACTTTGTACACAGCTTCTTTTTGGCTGTGGCGGAATCTGATTGTGTGACGGGGTCGTTCGATTACGGCGTCAAGGGCTGTGCCGCGATAGCCAAGGGCAATGTCTTTGCAACACAGTTTCACCCTGAGAAAAGCCATGATAACGGCTTAAAGTTGCTCGCTAACTTTTTGACATGGGACGCCACATGCTAGTTATACCTGCAATCGACCTGAAAGACGGCCAATGTGTTCGCTTACGGCAGGGCGATATGGAAGACAGCACGGTCTTCTCTGACGATCCAGTCGCCACGGCAGAGCGTTGGGCAGAAGCGACGGCGCGCAGGCTGCACCTGGTTGATCTCAACGGCGCGTTTGCGGGCAAGCCAAAGAATGCTGAGGCTGTCAGGGCGATTACCCGGGCGCTTCCCAGCTTACCTGTCCAAATCGGTGGCGGTATTCGCGATTGCGCGACAATCGAAAGCTACCTCAGTGCCGGCGTGAGCTACGTCATTATTGGAACAGCCGCTATCAAAAACCCTGACTTTGTTCGAGAAGCCTGTGAGCGTTTTCCAGGGCACATCATCGTAGGCATTGATGCCAAGGCCGGATTTGTCGCGACCGATGGCTGGGCTGAGACCAGTACGGTACTTGCCGTAGACCTGGCGCGTGATTTTCGTGACGCCGGGGTCGAGGCGATTGTGTACACGGACATCGAGCGAGACGGGATGATGCAGGGCGTCAACGTCAGTGCAACGGTTAATCTGGCGAAAGAAGGTGGCTTGCCCGTGATTGCCTCAGGTGGTGTGACCAATATTGAGGATATTCGGGTGCTGTCTCAGGTAGCGCATAACGGCATTGTCGGCGCCATTACGGGACGCGCTATTTATGAAGGGACATTAGATGTTGCCCAAGCGCAGGCGTTGGCAGATCAAGTGAGTGCAATGCAGTGAGCCTGGCGAAGCGCATTATTCCCTGCCTCGACGTCGATCAGGGGCGTGTTGTCAAAGGCGTGAACTTCGTAGGCATTCGCGACGCGGGCGATCCTATCGAAATCGCTCGTCGGTACAACGACGCAGGTGCTGATGAAATCACCTTCCTCGATATCACAGCCAGTCACGAGCAGCGTGATACCACATATAGAACTGTTGAGCAGATCGCGTCTCAGGTATTCATTCCACTCACGGTCGGGGGTGGTGTTCGAGCTGTTACTGATATCCGCCGCTTGCTGAATGCGGGCGCAGACAAAGTCAGTATTAACACGGCAGCCATTTTCAATCCGGATCTTGTTCGCGAGTCAGCTGAGCGATTTGGTTCCCAGTGTATTGTGGTCGCGATGGACGTAAAAGCACTCGACAATGGCTCAGGACGTTACGAGTTGTTTACCCACGGGGGTCGTAAACCGACAGGCATAGAAGCCATTGAGTGGGCCCAAAAAATGGCTGATTTTGGCGCTGGGGAAATTTTGCTGACCAGCATGGATCGTGATGGAACCAAGGACGGCTATGACTTGCCTATTACGCGAGCCATCTCCGATGCGGTGGACATTCCCGTTATTGCTTCAGGAGGCGTCGGAACGCTAGACCATCTCGTGGCGGGGTTTACAGACGGCGGAGCCGATGCGGTTCTTGCGGCGAGTATTTTCCACTTTGGCACGTACACAGTGGCCGAAGCAAAAGCGCACTTAGCTCAATCCGGGATTGCCGTTAGAGTGTAGTGAGCGCTAACTTACTCTTCGTCTGAAGATGACTCGTCGGAGTCAGCACCAACATCGCTTAGCGGTGTTTCTCCCAAGCTTTGGTAGACGTTAATGCCTTTGAGCAAGGTGAACGCCTCATAGACCTGATTATCATCCTCGCGCAGTGTCGCGATGGCCTCGGTCTCTGTTTCAACGTTTGATCCTGTGTTCTCAATACTCCGATTGAGGTCGGCTTCTCGAAGTCGGTTGCCTTGCTCAAGGCTGGTTAACTGCGCTCGTTCAACGACCACGTCCGGCACAATACCTTCGGCCTGAATAGATCGTCCGTTGGGTGTGTAATAGAGCGACGTCGTTAATTTCAGGGCTTTGGTGTCAGAGACTGGCAGTACGGTTTGAACCGAGCCTTTCCCAAAACTTTGAGTGCCCATTATGACCGCTCGGCCGCGGTCCTGAAGCGCCCCTGCAATAATCTCGGAGGCGCTTGCTGAACCACCATTCACCAAAACCACTACGGGCACGCCCGGTAACAATTCTCCTGGTTCGGCGTTGTATGTGTTCATGGAGTCGGGGTGACGCCCTTTGGTATAGACGACCAAACCACCATCAAGGAAGTTACTGGCCATCTCGACACTCGCGTTCATAACACCACCGGGGTTGTTACGGACGTCCAGAACAACACCTTTGACGTCACCTTTTTCGAGCGCTGATTCGATCGCACTGGTGACCTCGCGTCCCGAGTCTCTTTGGAAACGGGATACTCGAATCAGCCAGTAGCCATCGTCAAGCTCGCGTGATCGCACGCTGGGCACGTCGATAACGCCGCGCGTGACAACCACATCAAAGGGCTGACTTTCACCGGCCCTGCCGATTTCAAGCGTGACGGTGGTGCCCTCGGGACCACGCATATACTTAGAGGACTCACTGGTCGACATGCCCTGTGTCGACGTGCCGTCGATTTTGAGGATTACATCACCAGCCTTTAATCCAGCGTCGATCGCGGGTGAGCCATCAATTGGTGTAACGATGGCAATGAAGCCACCCCGATAGCCGATTTCGATGCCCAGACCTGTGAACTGGCCTTCTGTTGATTCCTGAAGGTTCTCGTAGTCATCGTCGGTGAGGTAGGCGGAGTGCGGATCGAGGCTAGTTAGCATGCCTTTCACTGCCATTTCAAAGAGCTCCGCATCGGTGACATCCTCAACGTAACCGCGACGAATAGCATCGAAGGTATCCGCAAACAGTTGAAGCTCCTCAAACGAGGTGCTAACCGCTGACGGTTTCTCTTCATTAGGCTCATTCGTCTGTGCGATGGCTACGTATGACGTGCTGAGTACAAGCATTGCTGCCAATAAATGGGTAGCGCCGTTGCCTAAGCGACGTTCTCGAGACTTAAAACCGATATGTGCCATGCGTATCTGCTACCTAATCCAATTGGCCGGATTGACCGGAGTGCCACCTGAGCGTATCTCAAAGTAAAGGGCTGGCTCAGTAGCCCCGCCACTCGAGCCAACGCGAGCAATGACCTCTCCCGGCGCCACCCACTCACCTGTCTCTTTGAGCAGGCTCTCATTGTGCCCGTAAAGACTCATCCAGCCATCACCGTGGTCAACGATGGTAAGCAAACCCTGTCCTCGTAGCCAGTCTGCGTAAATGACGCGTCCATAATGAACTGACCGCACGGATGATCCCCGGTCCGCGGGGATCAGCCAGCCTTGCCATCTAAGATCACCGCGCTCTCGTTTCTGGCCGAACCGGGTCTTGCTAGCGCCATCAAGCGGCGCTCGCAGCTTACCTTTGAGTCCGGCAAAATCATCGTATTGGCCTTCGAGCGACAGGTTGGCCAGACGCTCCAAAAGCTCGGCAAGTAGCGTGTTAAGTCGAACAGAATCGGCGCGTAGAGCAGCCACTTGTTTACCATCGCGAGCAAGCGATGCCGATAACTTGTCGATGAGTGCTTTCTGTTCCAAACGCTGATCCACTAACTGTGCACGTGTTTGGGTCAGCGATGCTCGGTCTTTTTCTTGTGCTTCCTGTGCGGCCGCAAGTTCAACTCGGTTAGCATCGAGCTGGAGCACCGCCGCCTTAAATTCGTCGATCGTATCGAGCTGTTGATTAAGCATTAAGTTGAAATAGGCGAGATTCCGCTCCATTTCCTGTGGCGCACTGTCGCCAAACAGAATCTTAAGATCGCCACCCTGTTTCAATACCGAAAAAATACCGATGCTTGTCTCTAAAGTCTCTCGCAGCTCATTTATCCTGCGCTCGATGCGCAACCCATCTGCTTTAAGCTCATTGATAGCTCGCTGACGTTGCTCAAGGCTGACCTGTGTCTTCCGCAAGGCTTCGTTGGCACGACCAATCGCGACGTCTGTATCGCGAAGCTGTGACTGGATGTCGTCTCGCTCCTTTGATTGCGAGGTAATTAGCTTCTCAAGCGTCGCGATTTCATCGTTAATCGCTTTGATGGCGGCGCGCGCTTCTGCCTCACTTGTGAGTTCGTTACTGTCCGCGAAGTTGGGACAGGAGCCCAGCAGTATAGCGGCACTCACCACTGTTAGAGCCTGAATCCGAAGCCGAAAAAAAATCATTGTGAGTGACTAGGCAGAGAGCAGTGACTCACCGGTCATTGCACCAGGTTTTGGAATGGCCATGAGGTCAAGGATAGTCGGCGCGATATCGGCTAGTACTCCTGGCGCCTCTCTGAACTCTCGTCCATGCTTTCCTATGTAAAATAGTGGCACGGGTTCCGTTGTGTGCTGTGTATGGGGCTGTTCCGTATCGTGATCGTGCATTTGTTCGCAGTTGCCATGATCGGCGGTTATCAGCGCCTGACCGTCAGCTGCCAGCACCGCCTCCTCGACACGAGCGATACAGGCATCCAAGGTTTCCACGGCTTTCACCGCCGCTTCGAAATTACCTGTGTGACCAACCATGTCTCCATTGGCGAAGTTGACGACAATGAGTTCATGCGAACGATTTTCGATGCTCTCAATAATGGCGTCGGTCACTTCAACCGCCGACATCTCAGGCTTTAAATCGTAAGTCGCGACATCAGGGGAAGGAATAAGCACTCTCTCTTCTCCTTCAAACGTCGCCTCGCGACCACCGCTAAAGAAAAAGGTGACGTGGGCGTATTTCTCGGTTTCCGCTATTCGCGCTTGACGTAAGCCATGAGAGGCGACGACGGCGCCGAGGGTGTCCTCGATGACGTCTGGTCCGAAAGCAACGCTCGCGTTGATACCCTCAAAGTATTCAGTGGTCGCAACGAAACGAGCCTTTGGAAGGTATTTGCGCTCAAACTCATAGAATGCCGGTTCTGTCAGTGCCTGGGACAGCTGTCGCGCACGGTCCGCTCGAAAGTTCATGAAGAGAATGCTGTCACCATCCTTAATTTTAACGGCTTCACCAATTCGACTTGGCGCCACAAATTCATCGTTTTCATCTCTTTCATAGGCGGCGGCGAGTGCGTCGCTGGTACAGGCGTATTCGTAATCTGCGATTCCCTGAGTGATAAGATCGTAAGCCGGTTCTATGCGTGACCAGCGCTTATCGCGATCCATTGCAAAGTAGCGACCTTGAACGGTTGCCACTTTGCCAGTGCCTAATTCTGCGAATACATCATCGGCACGTGCCAGAGAGGCTGCGGCGCTTCGCGGAGGCATGTCTCTCCCGTCGAGGAAAGCGTGCAGGAATATCTGTTCTGCACCGCGCGCCCTCGCTAATCGAAGGGCGGCGAAGATGTGTTCTTCATGGCTGTGCACGCCACCGGGAGATAGGAGGCCAAACACGTGGACGGCGGACTGAGCGGCTACGGCGGCATCAATCGCATCAGTGAAGGCTGGGTTGCCAGCAAAGGTACCATCCTCGATGGCTTTGTCGATTCGGGTGATGCTTTGGTAAATAATACGCCCGGACCCTAAGCTCATGTGTCCAACTTCGGAGTTGCCCATTTGGCCAGCGGGCAGTCCAACATCAAGTCCTGATCCTGAAACAAGCGTCGATTCACCTGTTTCCCACAGGCGGTCAAAGTTCGGTGTTCGGGCATGGAAAATGGCGTTATTTTCTGGCGCTTGCCGATAACCGAATCCATCCAAAATAACGAGGACGGTAGGTGATAACGCGTTTGTGTTGGATGACATGATTTTCCCTCAAGCTCACCTTGTGAATTTTAGCCTGATGAATGTTACAGAATCATCCCGTTAGACGGTGATTCTGCTACTGGAGAGCCCTTGTTGAAGCACGTATACTCTGCGCTTTTCGCGCGTGCCCTCCAGGGCAGAAGCTAACTCAGAGAGCCTAACAGTGTCTTTTAGCCAGTTTCTAATTTTCGTCTCCGAGCAGTGGCTGCTAGTATTTGCGCTCTTACTGTCGCTCAATCTCTTACTTTTTACGGAGTCCCGGAAGGCTGGGCCTGCGCTAAGCCCTCAGCAAGCGATTAATCTGACAAACAAGAGCGGTGGCATCTTTCTCGATGTGAGGGATTCGAAAGAGTTTAAGCGGGCGCACATAAGTGAAGCGATCAACATCCCTTCGGCGAATTTGCCAGGAAGAATGGGTGAGCTAGAGGCTTATAAAAATAAGCCCGTGATTGTGGTTTGCCGAATGGGGAGCAGTGCGTCAGCTGCGGTCAAACAGCTTCGGGCGAACGGCTTTGATAATGCACACCGAATGGCGGGTGGCATGATGAGTTGGGATGAGCAGCGCTTGCCGGTGACCAACAAATGAATACCGTTACCATCTACACCACGCGATGGTGCCCATTTTGTGAGAGAGCAAAGAGCTTACTTAACAGTAAGGGCGTGGCATTCAACGAGATTCCGGTTGATGGTAATCCGGGACTGAGAGCAGAGATGGCTACCATGGCAGGTGCGACGAGTGTCCCTCAGATCTGGATAGGCGATCAACACATTGGTGGCTGCGATGAACTGTATGGTCTCGAGCGTCGTCAACAATTAGATTCAATGCTTCGATCAGAAGCACCGTAAATACGAAGAAAGGAGTAACCGCAATGGCGGAAGATCAAGCTGCTGGGGCAGCGCAAGAAGAGCAGGTTCAGCAGCAATTCACAATGCAGCGTATCTATGCAAAAGATGTCTCGTTTGAGTCTCCGGCGTCTCCCGATATTTTTCGTCAGAACTGGCAGCCCAACGTCAATGTTGATTTGAATACACGTTCTTCAAAGGCAGACGATACAGGTAATCATGAGGTTGTTCTCACCATTACGGTGACGGCCAAGATGGAAGACAAGAACGCGTTCCTAGTTGAGGTGCAGCAAGCGGGAATATTCTTTGCAGCGGGTATCGACGAGGAGCCCTTGAAGCAGCTTCTTGCGACCGTGGCTCCCAACATTCTATTCCCTTACGCTCGCGAAGCGATCGACGCACTGGTTATCAAGGGCGGTTTCCCTCCATTGATGTTGGCGCCCGTTAATTTCGATGCGCTGTACCATCAGGCGATGGCTCAGGGTGGTTCGATACAAGGTGGTGAGCAGCCAGCGGACGGCTCTACGCACTGATTAGGGGTTCTGGCTGAGTTTGCGGGTTAGGGTGTTTCGGCCCCAACCCAAAAGCTCAGCGGCCTCGGCTTTTCTCCCCGCTGTATGTTCCAACGCGGCGTTCATCATAATCGACTCTATCTGAGGCATGGCTTGTTTGAGCACGTTAGTCTCACCTGCGAGTAATTTTGCTCTCACCCAGTCAGACAGCTGCTTTTCCCAGGAGACAGACCCATTCCATTCACTGTCAGTGCCCATTGTGAGCTCGGGTGGCAGGTCATTCATGAGAATCGTGTTGCCTGCAGCCATGACCGTTAGCCAGCGGCAGGTGTTTTCTAGCTGTCGGACGTTGCCAGGCCAATCGAGCGCGCTGAGGTAGTCGCGCACCTGTGCTGATACTTCTTTCGTCGGGACGCCCAGTTCTGACGCGGCTTTAGTCAGAAAATGGTTGAGCAGTAAGGGTATGTCCTCGCTTCGCTCGGATAGCCTAGGCACGTTGATGCCGATCACATTGAGGCGGTGATAAAGATCTTCCCTAAATGAGCCCTGTTCGACGAGGTTGCGAAGGTCCTGATGTGTCGCTGCAATAACACGAACGTCAGTCGTGATCGCGCTGGCGCCACCCACCCGATAGAACTCCCCCTCAGCAAGGACTCTCAGTAAACGGGTTTGTGTCTCATGTGGCATGTCGCCTATTTCGTCTAGAAACAGAGTGCCGCCGTTGGCCTGCTCAAAGCGGCCCTCGCGTCGCCCGGACGCGCCCGTAAATGAGCCTTTTTCATGCCCGAAAAGTTCGGATTCCATCAAGTCCTTGGGCACGGCTGCCATGTTGAGCGCAACAAATGGTGCACTTGCCCTTGGGCTGTGACGGTGCAGGGCTCGTGCGACCAGCTCTTTACCCGATCCTGATTGGCCACTGATCAGTACGGTGATCGAGCTCTGTGATAGGCGGCCGATGGCTCTGAAGACCTCTTGCATGGCCGGTGCGTTTCCAATGATTTCCTTCTCACCGGTATCCAGTGCCTTGCCGTTGCCCGGTAATTTATTTGTATGTGCGAGCGCACGAGCGGCGACCTCAAGCATTTCATCGATATCGAACGGCTTAGGAAGGTATTCGAATGCGCCTGACTCATAAGAAGTCACTGCGCTGTCCAAGTCTGAGTGTGCAGTGGTGATGATGACGGGCACATTGGGGATGATAGATTTCAATTCCCCAAGGAGGGCCAAACCGTCCATACCAGGCATACGAATATCGCTGATAATAGCCTTCGGTGTCGCTGTTTTGAGTGCTGCAAGTAAGTCATCGGCGCATTCGAAGCTGTTGCAGGAAATGTCTTCGCCTGACAGCGCCTTTTCGATGACCCAGCGTATCGAGCTGTCATCATCAACCACCCAAATTTCGTTTGAATCAGTCATGCAGTTCTTCCATTGGTACTAGCAGCGTGAAGCAGGTATTACCTGGCTCACTAACCGCTTGTATAACGCCGCCGTGGCGGGTGAGTGTGAGTTGTGCGATGGACAGTCCAAGACCTGAGCCCTCGGGTCTCGAGGTGACCATGGGCAGGAAAATGGATGACATTAGGTCATTGGGTATGCCAGGCCCGTTGTCGATAATGTCAATGGCGCAAACGAGCTTGTGCCGATGTCCGTTTAATGTGTATTGGCGTCGACTGCGTGTCTTGATCGTGATTTGGCAGTCTGTCTTCGATGCTTCCCATGCGTTCCTGACGATATTGAGAATGGCTTGCGTTAGCTGATCGGCATCGGCCGAAAACTCGGGGAGGCTCGGGTCATAGTCTCTGATGACAGTCAGCGCCTCATTGGCTTCGGCTTCCATTAACTGCCGAACCCGTTCGGTGACCTCGTGGATATTGATGGGTCGTTTATCGAGTGACTCTCGGGGACCGAGCATGCGGTCAACGAGGGCTTGTAGACGATCGACCTCTGAAATAATGATGTTGGCGTACTCGTCCAGCTCGCTGTCATCGAATTTTCTAGCCATCAACTGCGCTGCACCACGGATGCCACCCAGTGGATTCTTAACCTCATGCGCCATGCCTTTAACGACGTTGTGTAGGCGCTGCTGTGCTTCACGGAGGTTCTCGGTTTCGCTGATCGCGCGGGCGCGATCCAATGGCGACATTTCTAGCAAGATCCGCGAATCATGTTCGTAGTTCAGTGGGGTGATCACGACATCAACCGTGATTTCTTTCCCCGTTTTCAGCGCAATCTTCAGATCGCGGCTGACCGCTGGTAGGCGCGTTCTTACCGCATTCGATAGTGTTTCATGCCATTGGATGGCGCCTTGACCAATAGCGTGGGCTAGCTCATCAAATGGGTTGTCTGAGGCTCGCTGGCGCGACGTTTCCAGTAGCACCTGCGCGGACTGGTTCAGAGTATCAACCACACCGTGCTCATCGATAAGGACAATGCAGGTGGTCAAAGAATCGAGATCGAATCCTGGCTTGTAGTTCATCTCGGCGCCGCTCTCAATACGGATGGTCGGAGAACATATACCGTGATTTTCTCGGACTGGCTGATAGTTTCTCCAGCGCGCGATAGTCGACGCACTTGGAGTGTATGTGGGCCGCGGATCACATAAGTCAGGGTCCAGACCGCGCTTACTTGCGGGCCGTCCACTAGTTCGTCATCGAGATAAAGTGCCAGTAATTCATGGTCGGCCAAAGGGGCGCCGAGTTCTGCAGTCACATCGAATATACCCGCACCCATTGGGATGGTGGCATTGTTGAGGGGTGAAGCAATGGACACTGAGCGCGCGGCAGACTTGTCGCTCATCGCCGCTTCTGGGCTCGGTACCATAGGGCTTAAACCCGGCATCGAGTTCGTCACATTGGGTTTTACAACGGTGCTTGTTTTGCCCGAGCTTGCTGCCGGTGGTACATCGCTGAAGGTAACAACGCCATTTCCGTCCACCGACTTGTAAATTTGAGCACTCGCAGTCAACGACACTAGCCAGAGCGCCAGGCTTTGAAGTGTCCAAATTTTGACGATGTTTCGGTCAATTCTATTCATGCAACTAGACGCTTGCACTGTTTCAGTGCAAATAATGAAAGGCTAATTTTTCCCATAAAATTTAGAGCCAAAAAAAAGCCCGCAGTGTGTCGCGGGCTTTCCCTGTAGTGTCATCAGACTGAGTAGTACATGTCGAACTCAACAGGGTGAGTAGTCATGTTTAGACGCTCTACTTCCTCGCGCTTCAGTTCGATGTAGCCGTCGATCATGTCATTGGTGAAAACACCTCCGGCCGTCAGGAAGTCGCGATCCGCATCGAGTGCATCAAGCGCCATCTCGAACGTTGACGCGACCGTAGGAATGGCCGCGGCTTCTTCTGCGGGCAGGTCATAGAGGTCCTTGTCAGCCGCATCACCTGGATGGATCTTGTTCTGAATGCCATCAATACCGGCCATTAGCATGGCGGCGAAGCAGAGGTATGGGTTGGCCGTTGGATCGCCGAAACGAACCTCAATGCGCTTGCCCTTGGGCGATGGCTCGTAAGGGATTCGGATCGATGCTGAACGGTTTCGCGCTGAGTAAGCCAACATGACCGGAGCCTCGAAGCCGGGTACCAGACGCTTGTAGCTGTTGGTTGACGCGTTTGCGAAGGCGTTAATCGCACGCGCGTGCTTGATGATCCCGCCGATGTAGTAGAGCGCTGTCTCCGAGAGACCTGCATACTCATCACCCGCGAAGGTGTTAACGCCGTCTTTAGAAACACTCTGGTGTACGTGCATGCCGGAACCGTTGTCGCCAACGAGCGGCTTGGGCATGAAAGTCGCCGTCTTGCCGTACGCGTGCGCGACGTTATGTACGCAGTACTTCAGAATCTGAACTTCGTCAGCCTTAGCGACGAGTGTGTTGAACCGGATACCGATCTCACATTGCCCTGCTGTTCCCACTTCGTGGTGGTGTACCTCTACGTCGAGACCCATTTGCTCCATTGCTGAACACATGGCTGCGCGAATGTCATGCAGTGAGTCAACGGGTGGCACAGGGAAGTAGCCACCTTTGACGCGAGGGCGATGGCCAGTATTGCCTTCCTCGAAATCGTCGTTCGAGGCCCAAGCTGCCTCTTCGGAGTTGATGGCGTAGCTTGCGCCTTGCATCTCCACCTTGAATTTAACGTCATCGAAGACGAAGAATTCTGGCTCGGGACCGAAGAATGCTGTGTCACCAAGACCTGTTGAAGCGAGGTATGCCTCAGCACGCTTTGCCACGCTGCGAGGATCACGCTCGTAACCTTGCATAGTTGAAGGCTCGACAATGTCGCATCGCAGGATGACAGTAGCGTCGTCGGTGAAAGGGTCGATGATGGATGTGCTGTCATCGGGCATGAGGATCATGTCTGACTCATTAATGCCCTTCCAGCCGGCGATTGATGAGCCATCGAACATCTTTCCATCTTCGAAGAAATCTTCGTCTACCTGACTAGCAGGAATGCTGACGTGTTGTTCTTTGCCTCGTGTATCTGTAAATCGCAGGTCCACCCAGCGAATATCGTTGTCTTTTATTAAAGTGAGCGTCCGCTCTGACATGTTGCCTCCTAAGGACTGTATTAGCCGATCTACTCGGCATTTGTGTGCGTAAATTTAAGCAATGCACCTTTGCTGACGTAAGTATAGCAAACGGTGTGCCAGCATAGCCGCGGTATTTTAATTTACTTAACCTACTGATTTTATTTATTTTTTCTGAATATATAGAGAAGCAAATACTTTTATATGCACAATATTGGTGCACCAAAAAAAGACACGCACTTTTTTAGTGCAATTTAACGGCGTTTTTACAGAGACTAACAACGCTACGCGCTCTGGGGTCGCGGCAGAATTACCAGAGCTGCATCGTCGTCGACTATGGTAAAGTCCGCGCGCGCCACGCCGCCACCGACACGCAACCACACATTGAGAGTTAAGAAGTGATTGAGAATCTTCGAAATATCGCGATTATCGCGCACGTTGATCATGGTAAAACGACGCTCGTTGATTGTTTGTTACAGCAGTCCGGAACGCTCGATCGCAAGAGTCAGGGTGCCGAGCGCATCATGGACTCTAATGATCAAGAGCGGGAGCGTGGCATTACTATCCTGGCGAAGAACACCGCCATTAAGTGGAATGACTACCGAATTAACATTGTGGATACCCCCGGGCACGCGGATTTCGGCGGGGAGGTGGAGCGCGTGTTATCGATGGTAGACAGCGTGCTGTTGATTGTTGACGCCGTTGACGGACCCATGCCGCAAACACGGTTTGTAACATCGAAGGCGTTTGAGCGAGGTCTAAATCCCATTGTCGTCGTCAACAAGATTGATCGTCCGGGCGCGCGTCCTGATTGGGTCATAGATCAGGTCTTTGATCTCTTCGATTCGCTTGGCGCGACCGACGAGCAACTAGATTTTCCGATCATGTACGCGTCAGCCCTCAACGGCATTGCAGGCGATGACCCCGATAGCATGTCAGATGACATGGAGCCGCTGTTCCAGATGATCGTCGATCACGTATCTGCGCCCGAGGTGAACTCTGACGGCCCATTCCAAATGCAGATTTCTGCTCTCGACTACAACAGCTATGTGGGCGTCATTGGGGTTGGAAGAATCACCCGTGGCAAGTTGTCGCCAAATACCCAAGTGTCTGTTGTTGATCGTGATTCGAGTTCCCGAAACGGAAAAATCCTTCAGGTCATGGGCTATCACGGACTCGAGCGAATCGAGGTGGAGACGGCGGAAGCCGGTGACATCGTATGCGTTACTGGGATTGATTCGCTCAATATTTCTGACACGTTGTGCGACCCCGCAGCGGCTGAAGCTCTGCCTCCACTATCTGTGGATGAGCCGACGGTCAGTATGACATTCCAGGTCAATGATTCTCCTTTCGCAGGGCTAGAGGGAAAGTTCGTCACCTCTCGCAACATCAAGGAGCGTCTCGACAGGGAGCTTATTCACAATGTGGCGCTCCGAGTTGAGCAGGGCGACAGTCCCGACAAATTTGTCGTGTCTGGGCGCGGTGAACTGCATTTGTCAGTTTTGATTGAGAGCATGCGGCGCGAGGGTTTTGAGCTCGGTGTGTCGCGACCTGAAGTTATCCAGAAGGAAATAGACGGCCAGCTTTGCGAGCCTTACGAGCAGTTAGTTATTGATTGTGAGTCCGAGCACCAGGGTGGTGTCATGGAAGAGCTCGGGCAGCGCCGGGCAGAGATGAAAAACATGGTCCAAGACGCGAGTGGCCGTGTTCGATTGGAATTCATCGTTCCCGCGCGAGGGTTGATTGGCTTTCGCTCAATGTTCATGACGCTCACCTCGGGTAGTGGGATTATGACGCACGTTTTTGACCACTACGGACCGGTAAGCAAGGCTGAGCTGGCGCAGCGCAATAACGGCGTACTCGTCTCCATGGTGAAAGGTAAGACGCTTGCCTATGCGCTTTACAGCCTGCAAGACAGGGGGCGCCTGTTCATCGAGGCAAACGTTGAGGTGTACGAAGGTCAGATCATGGGCCTTCACAGTCGAAGCAACGATCTGGTTGTAAATCCAACCAAGGCCAAGCAGCTAACCAACGTCAGAGCATCGGGTACGGATGAGGCACTGATACTTACGCCGCCTGTCTTACATACCCTCGAGCAGGCCTTGGAGTTCATCGACTCCGATGAGCTGGTAGAAGTTACCCCGGACAGTATTCGTCTTCGCAAGAAGCTGCTGCTAGAGCACGAGCGTAAGCGAGCTTCGCGCGCTGCCGCCTGAGCTAAACGCCCGGTTTTAGCATCTCGTAGTGGGGGATATCGTCTTCCATGTAGGGCCCGTTAATGGTCTTGAACCCTAGTGCCTCATAGAATCCCTGGAGGTAGCCCTGCCCGCTAATTCTGATGCCCGTATTCCATCGAGATTCACAGAAAGCGATGCCTACCTGCATCAACTCGACCCCCCGACGCTGTCCTCTGAGTGACTCGGGAACGACCACTCTGCCAATAGAGCACTCGTCGTAACTTACCCCGGGTGGGACAACTCGCATTGTTGCCACTAGGTCATCACCCATGTGTCCTGTCAGGTGCCAGCTAACAATATCTTTTTGGTCTGGGTCTTTGTACGGGCAGGCTTGCTCAACGACAAATACGTCAGCTCGCAGCATGAGAATGTCATGCCATGCCGCTGCCGACATTGTGTCGAAGTGGCGCCACCGCCAGTTAATTTGTTCCATGCTAGGGCCGCTGCTGTGAGATAATCTGTGCGTGCGAAGGCTATCATGACGCAGCCCTTCTGCGCCCACAAAACGAGCGATTTGTTGCCAAAGGTAATTCGGTTTTATGTCAGACCTCTTTAACGCCCCTCAAGCTACCGAAACCCTCTCCTTAAAGGAGTATGCGGAAAAGGCTTACCTCGATTATTCGATGTACGTCATTCTCGATCGTGCCCTTCCGCACGTGGGCGACGGTTTAAAACCTGTTCAGCGAAGAATCGTTTACGCGATGAGCGAGCTCGGACTGAAGTCCTCTGCCAAATATAAGAAGTCGGCCCGAACCGTGGGTGATGTCATTGGTAAGTTCCACCCACACGGTGACAGTGCAGCTTATGAGGCGATGGTCTTGATGGCGCAGGACTTCTCGTATCGATATCCGCTAATCGATGGGCAGGGCAATTGGGGCTCAGCAGATGACCCCAAGTCATTCGCTGCTATGCGGTATACCGAATCCAAACTAACCAAATATGCCGACGTACTTTTAGGAGAGCTGGGTCAAGGTACGGTGGATTGGCAGCCGAACTTTGATGGCAGCCTCGATGAGCCTATGGTGCTTCCGGCACAGGTGCCCAACCTGCTTCTCAATGGCACAACGGGTATTGCGGTTGGTATGGCGACCGACATTCCGCCTCACAACTTGCGCGAGGTCGTCAACGCGACCATTCATCTTCTCGATCATCCAGACGCTACGATTGATGCGCTCTGCGGTCATATTCAGGCGCCCGACTTCCCGACCGATGCTGAAATCACGACGTCACCCGAGGAGATCCGGGATATATACCGGACTGGGCGCGGCAGCATTCGCATGCGTGCAGCTTGGCAACGCGAAGATGGGGCAGTTGTTCTTCATGCGCTGCCCTATCAAGTGTCAGGGTCCAAAGTGCTTGAGCAAATTGCTGCTCAGATGCAGGCTAAAAAATTGCCGATGGTGTCGGATCTGCGCGATGAATCAGACCACGAGCACCCCACACGCTTGGTGATTGTCCCGCGCTCTAACCGCGTTGACCTCGACGCCATGATGAGTCACTTGTTTGCTACGACCGATCTGGAGCGAACATACCGAGTGAATCTCAATGTGATCGGGATGAATGGGCGGCCGGGTGTGCGCTCACTCGATATGTTGCTGCGCGACTGGGTCCAGTTCCGGCGCCAGACCGTCCGCAGACGCCTTGAGTACCGGCTCGAGAGGGTGCTCAAGCGGCTACACATTCTAGAAGGTTATCTCGTTGCCTATCTCAATATCGACGAGGTGATTCGAATTATCCGAGAAGAGGAAGAGCCCAAGCAGGAGCTGATGGCGAGATTCTCGCTATCTGATATTCAGGCTGACGCCATTCTCGACTTGAAGCTGCGGAATCTGGCGAAACTCGAGGAGATGAAAATCCGCGGCGAGCAGTCAGAGTTGAGCGAGGAGCGGGACTCACTGCAAAAAACGTTGGGCAGTAATGCGCTGATGACCAAGCTTATTCGCGGTGAACTGGTCGCCATTGCCGATGAGTATGGCGATGATCGCCGGTCACGCCTGGTTCAGGTTGAGGAGGCCAAGGCCTTCTCTGAGCTCGAGCTCACCAGTGCCGATCCCATGACGGTGGTTCTGTCGGAAAAAGGTTGGATTCGCGCTGCAAAAGGCCATGACATCGATCCGGAGACGCTTAACTACAAATCCGGCGATGCCTATAAGTTTTCTGCACTGGGACGTAGCAATCAGACTACGGTGGTATTTGATTCGACCGGTAGGGCCTACTCGTTGCCGACACATCAACTCCCATCGGCGCGAGGTCAGGGTGAGCCTTTGACGGGACGAATTGCACCTCCCTCGGGCGCCACTTTTGAAGGGCTGATGACGGGAACGGAGCATCAAAAGTTCTTGCTGGCCACCGACGCCGGCTATGGGTTTGTCGCCAAGTTCAGCGATCTCGTAGCCAAGAACAAAGCGGGTAAGGCGGTATTGAGCTTGCCTAAAGGTTCACAGGTAATGCCGCCCGTTATCGTGCCTGAGCGACAGAATTTACTGGTTGCGGCAGCGACGTCTGAGGGTCGATTGTTGGTATTCCCGCTGGCGGATTTGCCGGAGCTCGCCAAGGGTAAGGGAAACAAAATCATAGGCATTCCGTCGGCCAGAGCGCAGGCCCGCGAGGAGCTAGTGGTGGGACTACTGGTATTTGGAGATGGTGATGTGGTGCAGGTGCAGTCGGGTCGCCAATATCTAAAGCTAAAACTCTCTGATCTCGAGAACTACCGGGGTGAGCGTGGTCGTCGAGGCAATCGATTACCTAAGGGCTTCCAGAAGGTCAGTGGACTGGCAATCGCTGACGGTTAAAACGGGAGGTCAGACTGCTCACCCACATCGGGAAAAAGCCGTCGCTGCAGCAGTTTGCTCTGTTTATCTAGCTCGGGCAGCAGTTCCGGGGTGGGTGCACCCAGTTGGGTGTCGCCATCTGCTGTCTCGATGACGTCAAATAAAGCTTCAACCTGATCGCTTTCTAAAATCGAGGGCGCAAGCTTTACCGATGAGCCTGCCCGTTGCGCCATAGTCAGTGTTTCATCGATCACTGTTTGGTTGTAAAGGGTGGCATAGGTTGATCCCCGTTCACCACGACCCATGTCACTGCGTCCGACACCGATTCCACAGATGAATTTTCGCCGCTGGCTTCGCTCAGCTACCGCTAATAGATGCTGCAGTAACGTACTAGCGATAACGGCTCGAGCATCGGGTGTCATGCCCCGTTTAGTTCCTTCGAAAAAGAGCGTCAGGCTCTCAGGTCTAACAGTCTGCAGGTCGCCGTCGAGCAGTTGCGCGACCGCTTTTGCCAGCGTTTCATATGTCCCAACGTAATTCGCGAGGGTGATTTCATCGACGGTATCGATGTACTTCCCGAGGTGGTCAAGGCTGATGGTTGTGACGGCCATTGAGTCGAGCGACGTTTCGTCAACGCCCTCGGCATTGGCTGGGCCTATGAGGTCGAGCGGAAGATCATCGATTGCGGTCTCTATTTGCGCCAGTGCGTCGAGCCGATCATCAACTTGGCCCGAGTGTGCGATACGTCGGAGGATCGCTCTTATTCGATGCGATTGCGATCTGGAAATCGACACAGCACCCGCGTAACTGAACATGGCTAATACCAGACTGAGCGCAGAGACCGTCCATTGCAGGGATGAATTTGACGTGACACGCTCCAATTGCACGGTCAACTGCCCCGCAATGTCTGGGCCGATTCTGAGTGGGGCATGATACAGCTGCTCGGTATTGGTCACGGATCCCACGACCAACAGGAACTCTCCATCCGGATCGGAAATTGCCGCACCACTGACGACGTCGGAAGACAGTAATTTGCTGAGTTCACTTGTGGCTGTGAGCATGTCATCTGAGGCGACTAGCCCAGCTGTGCGCGACGCCACAGCATTCAACAGTGCTTCCGCGTGAAGGGAGCGCGTCTCTGCTTCTAAATGAGCCTTTGAGGCGAGAGTTAAGGTCAGTGTTATTTGTGCCGCTATAAAAACGGCAGCGGCGGCGAGCAAGCCAGTCTTTTGGCCTATATCTAAACGCTCCCAGAAGACCACTACTTCCTGCTCCCTAAAATCTGAGGTTTTCGCGCAACGCTGGCAATGTCGCCCGTGTCTCAGGGTATCATGAACCCCCCAGAAGCGACGTCAAAAATAGGTCAATGCATATTACGATTCTGGCAAATCGGCCCGCCATGCCGAACTTGCCTACGGTCAGGGCATTTCTAAAAGAACAGCAGATTCGGATTGTCGACACCGAAACCTTGCCTGTTGCCAAAACATTAGCCAGCACTCGATGTGCACAGCGCTGGCACCTTCAGTCAGA
>DPGN01000014.1 GCA_003523185.1 Halieaceae bacterium | reverse complement strand
GATATTAAACTTGCTGTGTTCGATATGGATTCGACACTCATTCAGTGCGAGGTCATTGATGAGTTGGCGGCTCGTGCCGGCGTGGGTGAGCAGGTGGCGACCATCACCGAGCGCGCCATGCGAGGAGAGTTGGAATTTAGTCAGAGCTTTTCGGAGCGACTGGGTTTGCTGCGTAATCTTGATGCCAGCACGGCGGTAGAGATAGCCAAGAGTCTCCCTTACACCGACGGGGCGCGAGAGCTGATGACCACCTTGCGCGCACGGGGTGTTAGAACGGTCATTATCTCCGGCGGCTTCAGTTTGTTTGCTGACCACGTTGCGACTGAGCTCGGAATGGATGAGTACTTTGCCAACACGCTGGAGGTTGTTGATGGCCTGTTAACGGGTGTCGCGATCCCACCCATCGTCAATGCCGAGTACAAAGAGGCCAAGTTACGTGAAATAGCGGACTCAATGGGTATCGCTTTGAGTCACACTTTGGCCGTTGGCGATGGGGCAAATGATCTCAAAATGCTTAATGCGGCGGGTATCGGCGTCGCTTTTAGAGCCAAGCCTGTGGTGAGGGCGCAGGCGCGGTATCAGATATCAACAGTGGGTTTGGACGGCGCCCTCTACTTTTTGGGTAATAGGTCCAGCTAACCTTGGGCCCTACTCGCTGATTCGTGTGTCTATAAGGTATGATCGCGCCATTATTGATGCCGCGAGGTTTGGATCTCATGCCCAATTTTTCTACCAACGAATTTAAACCCGGACTCAAGGTCATGCTCGATAACGAGCCCTGCTCTATCCTAGAGAACGAGTACGTTAAGCCCGGAAAAGGGCAGGCGTTTAACAGAGTCAAGCTGCGCAACCTTCGCTCCGGCCGTGTTCTGGAGAAGACCTTTAAGTCAGGTGATTCGCTCGAGGGCGCCGACGTGTTGGACATCGATCTCGAGTACTCCTACACCGACGGCGAGTTTTGGTACTTCATGGACCCCAACACGTTTGAGCAGCACTCAGCGGACAAGGCGGCCGTCGCGGATGCTGAGAAGTGGTTGAAAGAGCAGGAAAAGTTCGAAGTAACCTTGTTTAACGGCGCGCCGCTAACGGTAACTCCTCCAAACTTTATCGAGCTTGAAATTACTGAAACCGACCCCGGGCTAAAAGGTGACACTGCGCAAGGTGGAAGTAAGCCAGCAACCTTGTCAACGGGTGCGGTAGTGCGCGTTCCCCTGTTCTTGTCCGAGGGTGAAGTGATCCGGGTTGATACCCGAAGTGGCGAGTACGTAAGCCGAGCCAGTAAGGTCTGACGTAAACACCTGCGATGTCTGAATGGGAACCGAGCGCAGGCATCTATGAGCTGCGCGCTCGCGCCGCTATGCTTGCCGACGTCAGAGCGTTTATGTCTTCGCGCAGCGTGATGGAAGTCGATACCCCCTCATTGGGGCAGTTTGCAATCACAGATCCCAACATCGAGTTGTTTGAGGTGGCGACGTCCGACGGGACGCGATTTTTACAGAGCTCGCCCGAGTATGCGATGAAGCGACTGCTTGCTTCAGGGTCCGGCGATATCTTCCAACTGGGTAAGGTCTTTAGATCCGGCGAGCATGGCGGTAGACACAATCCCGAATTCGTGATGCTGGAGTGGTATCGGGTCGACTGGACGCACTATCAACTGATCCGAGAGGTCGCGGAGTTGATTGCTGAGACCTTGCGGCTTTCCACATGGCAGATTTGGTCGCTCGACGCCCTGCTCGAACATTTTTGCCAGATCAACCTACACGATGCGGCCGAGCTAGAGCTGAAGGTAGCGGCTGAGAATGCTGGCATAGACGTGGTTGGTGACCTCGATAAGCTCGACTACCTCGACCTCCTGATGACCCATGTCGTGGAGCCCGGTATTGCATCATGGGGGCTTGTTTTCATCGTTGATTTCCTTGAACAGCAGGCAGCGCTCTCGCGCATCATCGAGCGGGGCGGTAATTCGGTTGCCGCGCGATTCGAGGCTTATGCGCATGGTGTTGAGCTCGCCAATGGTTATTGGGAAGAGTTAAACCCCGATATTTTGATGAGACGTTTTGAGGCGGATAACGACCTCAGAGCCTCCCGAGGCCAGCTTGTTCGCAAGATTGATGAGCGGTTGATTAGTGCCTCAAGGGCCGGTGTGCCGGATTGTGCTGGGGTGGCAGTTGGATTCGATCGCCTGTTGATGCTGGCGCAAGGACGCTCTGAACTCTCTCAGGTCATACCCTTTTCGTGGCCACTCGCCTGACTCGATATCAGTGCGAACACTTTGGCCGGAGAGCAGACGTTTTCACGTAACGTTTTATCGCGGCTGATGATGCTATTGATGCCTTGTAACGATTTTAGAAAATGAGCGCAGGTGTATAACCGTCAATGAAGGCTTTTGGAGGCCGTTTGGGTTTCCCCGTTGAAATTTCAATGCAGACGAATTGCAGCTTGGCGCGCAGGACGGTTTCTCCCGTGGCTACCAAGCGTATTTGCATCTGACGCTCCATGAGCATGCGTCGGTCCCAAGTGGTAATCCAGGTCCCTACCTCGAGCTCCTCACCCAGTCGTGTTGCCAAAAGGTAGTGATACTCGGCTTTGGTAAGCGCCATCGCCCTGTCGAGTGATCGATACGCATCAGCGCCTAGGCCTAGGTCTGTGGTATGGGCCCAGGCGGTCTCGTTGCACCACGTGACGTATTGCGTGTTGTTGGTGTGCTCAAGCGCATCAATGTGCTCGGCCTCTACGGTGAACCGTAAAATGAATGGTGCTTCGTGATCCCAGCTCATGCGGGTTGTGGTGCTGCGGGCTTTTGTTTAAAGGCGAGGTAGCCGAATCCAATGGCGATCAGTGGGCAGGCGAGATTGAAGATGGCGTAGGGTGCATAGTCGAAGGTTGCTACGCCCAGGGTCGCGGCCATGTAAGCACCACAGGTATTCCATGGAATCAAAGCCGAAGTCATGGTTGCAGAGTCTTCGAGCGTTCGCGAGAGATTTTCTCGGCTCAACCCACGGTCGTCATAGGTGCTACTGAAGAGCCTGCCCGGTAATGCAATCGCAAGGAACTGATCAGCGGCAAGTATATTGGTGATAAAGCCACCTGTTACCGTGGCGGCCACAAGGTCCCCTGTGGACTTTACCAAGGTGAGAACACTGTCCAGAATTTGCTTGAGGATGCCGGTCCGTTCCAGCACGCCACCGAAGGCCAGTGCGCTGACAATTAACCAAACCGTGTTGAGCATGCTGGCGATGCCGCCTTTGCTGATGAGGCGGTTTAGTTCCTCGTTTGTCGTTGTTCCTTCAAAGCCGGCAAATAGCGTTCGCCACAAGCCCTCGACAACGGGCATGGTCGCTTCTGGATTTGCCATCAATGCAAATTTTCGCACGACCTCGGTCTGCAAAGTCAGCGCCGTTAGTATCCCAGCCAATGTGGCCAGCATGATGGCTGGGTAAGCCGGCACGCGCTTCCAAATAAGGACAATCATCACGGCGAGCGGAATAAGGACACCAACGCCAACATTAAATTCTTGACTGATGGCAGCTCTCAGCTCCGCTATTTGCTCCGGGGCTGTTGCCGCGCCTGAGGGAATGAGGGAGAAAAACAAGAGGGCGACGCAGAATGCGGGCACCGTCGTCCACAACATATGACGAATGTGTGCGAATAAATCAACGCTAGTGCAGGCGGCGGCCAAATTTGTGGTGTCGGACAGCGGCGATAATTTATCGCCAAAATAGGCGCCACTGATAATGGCTCCAGCGGCGACGGCGGGTGACAGTCCGTAACTGTCCGCAATGCCGATAAGTCCAATACCCAGGGTGCCAGCGACGGTCCATGAGCTACCGATGCTTATCGAAGCCAGCGCACAAATAATCGCCGCAGCAGCAAAGAAGATCGATGGATTAAGAATTGAGACGCCGTAGTAGATCATGGCAGGCACGGTGCCTGCGATCATCCAGCTGCCAATCAAACCTCCAACGGCCAAGAGAATCAAAATCGGTCCCAGGCCCACTTTGATGCCGGCCACCATGCTCTCTTGCACTTCGGCCCAAGTGAGGCCGCGGTACATGCCTACCAGCCCAGCGGCCGCCGACGCGATCAGTAACGCTACTTGGTTGGGCCCATAGGAGGCATCTGCCCCGAAAAGTTGAACCGCCGAAAAAAGGAGGAAAACAAGAAGAATAATCGGAGCAAATGATAAGAGCATAGGTTACGTGGGCCGGTAATACGGCTTTGCCATTGTTATTTGGTAGGTTCCAATAATACGTTCACGAAATCCACCTTCACAGTAGCTTAAGTAAAAGCGCCACATGCGAATGAATTTCTCATCGAACCCCAAGGCTTTTACAGCATCCAGTTCCTCCATAAAGGCGTCATGCCAATGCTGGAGTGTTCGCGCGTAATCGAGGGCGATGTCCCTAAGATCGATAATTTGCATATCGGTTCTGCGGGTCAGCGCGCCGCTGATAACATTCAGCGAGGGCAGGCAGCCGCCCGGAAAGATGTATCTTTTGATAAAATCGACTGACTTCCGATAGTCATCGTAGCGTTGCTTGTTGATGGTGATGGCCTGAATCACCGCTTTGCCATCGGGCTTGAGTAAGTTGCTGACACAGTTGAAATACGTATCGAAGTACTCGTGCCCAACGGCTTCGATCATCTCGATGGAGACCAGCTTGTCGAACTGACCGGACAGGTCTCGGTAATCTACGAAGAGCAGGGTAATTTTGTCTTGCAGTCCTCGCTTTTTGACTTCTGCTTGCGCATGTTCCAGCTGCTCACGCGAAATTGTGGTGGTGGTTACCTTGCAGCCGTAGTTCTCTGCAGCGTAGATGGCCATGCCTCCCCAGCCCGTGCCGATTTCAATCAAGTGATCTGTTGGCTTCAGCTCGAGATCCTCGCATATTAGCTTTAGCTTGTGCTGTGAAGCCTCGGCTAGGTTATCGCAATTCGGTGGGAACACCGCCGACGAATACATGAGGGTAGGATCTAGAAAAAGCGAGAAGAAGTCGTTGCCCAAATCGTAATGCGCGGCAATGTTCTCCCGCGATCCCGTCAGTGAGTTTCTACGTGCTGTGTGTGCAAGTTTAAGCGCACTTTTAATCAACCAGTTTTGATTGTTTTTCATGGACTCGAGAATTGGCATATTGGCGCTGAATACCCGTGTCACATTGGTGAGTTGATCAGTGCTCCAATCGCCGTCGATATACGCCTCTGCAGCACCCATGGTTCCGCCCATGAGAATCCGGGAGTAAGCGCCGGGCTCGTGAATCGCGACCGAGGCGCTCGGCGCAATCGATAGATCACCGCCGCCGAAACGGTGTGTCTCTCCATTGTCGTGAACGATCAGCTCACCATGCCGCAGGCCGCTGAAGAGCTTGAACACCAGACGTTTTGTGAGTTCAGTACTGCGCCATGACTTTACCGAGGGCAATTTTTCAATGTGTTTAACGTCTACCTGCCGTGTGGTCATAAGACATTCCTAATTAACTAATAGAGTTATTCTTTGGATGAGCGAAGAGAGGCACACGCCGCAGAAATAGGACGAGTGCCTGCCAATAAATACCTGCTGTGACCTTGGCTGTCTCAAGGGGAAAGCGCGCGAGCAGGGAGAGTCCGGTAAAACCCGTAATCGGGAGCCGTGAAAGCGTCAGCGATGCATGGAAAACACGTTTCCCGTTCTCAAGATTGGTGAGCTTGATGGCCAAGGTTTCATCTGGAACCGTCGACGACCAGCGGTACTGTTGTTGCATACCGTGGAACGGCGAAACATGAAGTTCCTTTTGAAACTCTGTCTGGAAAAGCGCGTCTGAATGGTCGACAGGGAGGACGTAGCTATGTCTTTCACCCCAGGGCGTATTGGTGACCTCGGCGACAATAAATTCGAGTCGTTCACTTGATGTGCCTTTGCAGAAATAGCAGGCGATCGGGTTATTCTGGAGCCCGAAATATCGCCAATTGGCGAGCAGAAAGATCCGTCCCTCGAAGTGCTGGTTTGTCTCTTCGAAAATACGCCGTTTGACGGCCTCTGCCACAGTGATGTTTTCGTCGCCAATGAAGTCGCTGCGGATAAAGCGCGCTGGCGCCAAACGTCGCGAATCCCATCCTATGGCTCGGTGGGTAATGTCGCTTATCTTCTCCACATCAACAAAGGGCATGAATACCCGATAACTGAACCGATGAGGTTTGGGTGTCGTCCGCGCGTGCGCCAGTCGACCCACATAGAACGCAGAATTCACAGGAAGCCCCGCTTCTTGATGATGGCGTCGGCGACACGATTGCCGCTGAAAAGGCCGTCCTCGTGAAAACCGTTGCGCCAGTAGGCACCACAGAACCACGTGTTTCGAGGGCCACTGATTTCAGGCCAGCGTTGCTGAGCGGCGATGCCTTTAATGGTGAACTGCGGATGTGCGTATCGGTACTCGCCCAAGATCGTTCTCGGGTCAATTGCGTCACTGTCGTTAAGCGTTACACAAAAGGTTTCTGGAGAGTTGATCCCTTGAAGAATATTCATGTTGTAGGTCAGCGTTGCTTGGCTGTTCGACTCACGCAGCCGATAGTTCCAGCTCGACCACGCGAGGCGCTTCCTGGGTAGCAAGCGTGTGTCGGTGTGTAGCACAACTTCATTCTCAGAGTAGGGGAGTTCGCTCAGCACAGATGATTCGGTGTCATCGATGTCACTAAGCATGGCCATTGCCTGATCCGCGTGTGTCGCAATGACGATGTCATCAAAGCTCAGGTCTTCACCCTGATGTGTCCGTAATCTGGGAGACTGACCTTGCTCACGCTCGACGGCGGTCACTGCGCAGTTGGTGCGAATGTTCTTCTCAAACGGCGCACACAGGGGCATCAAGTAACTCTGACTGCCGCCGCGTAACACTCGCCACTGAGGTCGGTTTTTGACTTGTAGCAGACCGTGATTCTTGAAAAATCGAACAAAAAATTCTGCGGGAAAGTTCAGGCTTTCCTCGAAGTTTGCAGACCAGATGGCTGATGCCATGCTGATAAGGTAGTTGCGTCGAAAGAACTCATTGAAGCCGTGCCGCTCTAGATAGTCTTGCAGCGTCTCGCCGCTGCGCAGCCTGCCAGCTTCGAGGTCTTCCACCGCTACCTTGTTGAATCGAAGAATGTCTCTGACCATCCCAACAAATTTAGGCGAGAGCAGGTTCTGACGTTGCGCAAACAAGGTGTTTAGGTTGTTTCCAGCGTACTCGAGGCCAGTGATGTCATCGGAAACAGAGAACCCCATCGAGGTGGGTTGGTTTGTTACCCCCAACTCGTCCATGAGTGAAATGAACTCAGGGTATGTCCAGTCGTTGTACACAATAAATCCGGTATCAACCGCGTATTCACCGCTGGAAACTGACACTTGCTTGGTGGCCGTGTGGCCGCCAACCTTGTCTGCCGCTTCAAAAACAACAACAGGCTCGCCCGCTTGCGCCAAACGATAGGCGCATCCAAGACCTGAAATTCCTGAACCAATAATGGCAGTAGCCATTGCTCTACCTCAAAACCGCTTCCATGCCGCACTCACAATAAATACCGTAATAACAGTCATTATGTAAGTTTTTATATACACATAATGCTGTCAAGTTTACTTGATTTGTGTATTCTGTTGAGAGATACGCTCAAAAGGGAGTGCTAGATGGTGGACAAGCAGGGAGAAGGCGCACGCGGGCAGCCCGCGACCTCTGCTTGGTCGGTTCCCGCGGGGCGCCGAACGGATGAGTGGAGCCAATGCGTTGTCAGAATCGCAGAACATCGCGATCGCACCGCATTTGCGAAGTTTTTTTCGCACTTTGCTCCTCTTATCAAGGCTTTTGCCTTGTCGGGCTCCTCGCTATCTGCGGCGCACGCCGATGAGCTGGTTCAAGAGGTGATGCTAAAGGTATGGCAGAAAGCTGCTGGCTTTAATCCAGAGAAAGCTGCCGCTAGTACTTGGGTGTACACCATTGCGAGAAACTGTCGGACCGATATGTTCCGACGACTTCAGAAGTTTGATACGCAGCTCGAAGCCGAGGACGTTGGTTTTGAGCTCGAGGGCCATGAGCCCACAATGGCCCTTCATGCGTCGCGAGGCGCTGTTCGTGTTCGGGAGCTGATGAGTGACCTTCCACAAGATCAGGCGCAGATCCTTGCGAAGGTCTACATGGAAGGTAAGTCGCACTCTGAGACAGCTGCAGAGTTAGGTTTGCCGCTTGGTACTGTGAAGTCTCGCGTACGCTTGGCTATTCAAAAATTACAGGTGTTTATGGACGCGGGCTCGGAGGAGTGATCCGCAAAGGCAAAAATATGGGTATTAGTTTGCATAAGTGGTAGAAATGTTTGTTCGTGCTGAACCGGCGGATACAGTCGGTCGTACCGCAGACGTTGAATATGCAGTAGACTAATCGCAAGGGCAGGGTTAAAAGATCGACATGGTTAAACATCATCCAGATACCAATACACTTTTAGAGTTTGCAGCGAGCTCACTGCCCGCCGCACAAAGTGTTGTTGTTTCTACGCACCTCCAGTTTTGCTCGGAATGTCGCCAAAGGCTTGCACAGTTAGAGAGCCTT
The DNA here is from genome assembly GCA_003523185.1 of Halieaceae bacterium. Classification (GTDB taxonomy): domain Bacteria; phylum Pseudomonadota; class Gammaproteobacteria; order Pseudomonadales; family Halieaceae; genus Luminiphilus. The sequence continues at coordinate 4,784 of DPGN01000014.1, read as the reverse complement.
GGTGCCACAATGTTTGAGGATGCCGAGCCCGTTGATATCAATCCCAGCCTCTTCGACAACGTTCTTGCTCGCCTCGATGAGGTGGAAGACGACCGTGCGGCCAACGATGCGAACGCTTCAACAATGTCATGGACAGTGAAGCAGATCCGCAAGGGAAATCTGGATGAGCTTCAGTGGAAAAAAGTGACTCGCTCACTGCGTATCGCTGATCTGGGCGATATTGATGGCGCGGCGGAGTTCTCGCTTTACCACATCGCAGAGGGCGGCCGTATTCCTCAGCACAATCACTCCGGGACAGAGATGACTTTGGTTTTGCAGGGTGGTTTTAGCGACGAAAGCGGCTCGTACCATGCCGGCGATTTCATCACCCGTGAAGCGGGTGACATTCACGCGCCGACGGCACTCCCCGGTGGCGACTGCATTTGTCTGGCGGTTCTGGAATCACCGCTTCGATTCACTCACTGGCACCATCGCTGGTTGAGTCCACTGTTGCAGCTTCGAGCGGGCTAGTCTTTTCCAAGCCGATCGTTTCTGCGCCGGTCGGGTGCGCAGGCAGCTAAAACCTATTCGATAAGGCTCAGAAATTTATTTGGGCTATTCGCGATATTGCGGATTTTTGTATCGATAAAGCGGACTCGATGAGATCCTCTTCCACCCAATAGACGTACAACCCCCAAACTTAAAAAAGCGAGCATCTTCCATGCGTATAGTTATTCCTCGCGAGTCGGTTGCAGGCGAGCGACGCACCTCCGCGACTCCTGAAACTGTAAAGAAAATGATCCGTCTCGGCGCCGAAGTGGCTATCGAGTCCGGCGCTGGTGCAGCGGTGGGCTTTGATGACAGCATCTATGCGGAGCTTGGCGCAGAGATCGTTGCGGATCGTGCCGCCTTGCTTGGCTCTGCCGATATGGTTCTGAGGCTTCGTAAACCGGAGCCTGACGAAATCGGCATGATGAAGTCTGGTTGTATCCATGTGTCTTATTTAGATCCGTTCAATGAGCGCGATTTAATTAAAACACTGGCGGACAAGGGCATTACTGCCATCAGTATGGAAATGATTCCGCGTTCCACACGAAGTCAGAAGATGGACGCGTTGAGTTCTCAGGCGAACCTGGCCGGCTATGTTGCCGTGATGTTGGCAGCAGCGCAGCTTCCCCGCATTTTCCCAATGCTTATGACGCCGGCAGGTACGCTTAAGCCAGCTAAGGTATTCATCATCGGTGCTGGCGTTGCCGGTCTTCAGGCAATTGCTACCGCAAAACGCCTCGGTGCTCGAGTCACTGCATTTGATACGCGCCCCGTCGTTGCGGAACAGGTTCAGTCGTTGGGCGGAAAGTTTTTGGAAATCGATCTTGGAGATACCGGTCAGACGTCGGACGGCTACGCGAAAGAATTGACTCCTGAGCAGGTGGAGATTCAGCGCCAGGCTCAGAAAGATGTGATCGCTGACTCTGATGTCGTGATTACCACGGCGCAAGTGTTTGGCCGCAAGCCGCCTGTTCTCGTCACCAAGGACATGGTTGAGGGTATGGCGCCAGGTTCCGTGATTGTCGATATGGCCGCAGAGACAGGCGGTAATGTTGAGGGATCAGTTCCTGATGAGACCGTCGTCGTTGATGGCGTGACAATCGTCGGTACCGCGAATCTTGCGAACGAGGTCGCCAAGGACGCGTCTCAGATGTATGCCAGCAACCTGTTTAACTTGGTTGAGGACACTTGGGATACGGAAGGGAAGACATTTGTTCTCGATATGGAGAACGATATTTTACCGGGCTGTGTCATCACGCACGGTGGAGCGGTGGTTCACCCCACTATTAAAAACCTAATGGAAGGGGAAGGCTAAGATGGATGTCTCATATCTTTTATTCATTTTGATGCTCTCAGTTTTTCTGGGCTTTGAGCTGATCAATAAGGTGCCTGCGACACTGCACACCCCATTGATGTCAGGTGCGAACGCAATCTCAGGGATTACTGTCGTGGGTGCGATTGCACTGGCAGGAAGTGGCAATTCCGACATGGCTCAGTGGTTGGGTGCTGGTGCGGTAGCACTTGCAAGTGTCAACGTTGTTGGCGGTTACATGGTGACCGACCGCATGCTCGGCTTCTTCAAGAAGAAGGAGGGCTAAGACATGGGTCTCGACTTGATTATTCAACTGGGTTACGTCGTTGCTGCAGGCCTCTTCATTTTTGGCCTCAAAATGCTTGGGTCTCCCGATACAGCTCGAAGAGGTAATGCCATATCCGCGATTGGTATGCTGGTGGCGATTGTTGCAGCACTGCTCGATCAGGGCATTGTCCAATACGAATATATTCTAGGCGGCATGGTGGTGGGTGGCGCGGTTGGCGCCGTCGCAGCGCGCACGGTTGCCATGACCTCGATGCCTGAGATGGTGGCGTTGTTCAACGGTGTTGGTGGTGCAGCATCTGGCCTTGTAGGTGTCGCTGCGCTCTCGATCGCAGACGGTAGCTTTACCTACATCACCATTATTCTCTCCATCCTGATTGGTGGTGTGACCTTCACTGGCTCACTGGTTGCCTACGGCAAGCTGTCTGAGACCATCGGTAGTGGAGCCGTGACCTTCGGCGGGCAGAAATTTGTTAACGGTTTGATTGTTATCGGAATCTTGGCGAGTGCCGTGATGTTCGTCATGGACCCAACTAACATCAATATGCTCTACGCAGTGGTTGGCTTGTCGCTCCTCTTCGGCATCATGGTGGTGATCCCAATTGGCGGCGCGGACATGCCAGTTGTGATCTCGTTACTGAACTCATACTCGGGTCTAGCGGCCTGTGCAGCCGGTTTTGCCGTCGACAATAACGTGTTGATTGTGGCCGGTTCGCTAGTCGGTGCGTCAGGAATCATCTTGACCCAGATCATGTGCAAGGCAATGAATCGCTCTTTGAGTAACGTCTTGTTCTCAGGCTTTGCCAGCGTCTCAACGACGGTCACAGAGGTTGAGGGCGAGATTAAGCCTATCTCTGTAGAGGATGCGTACTACGTGCTCGAGGCAGCGACTAACGTCGCTATTATCCCTGGATACGGCATGGCTGTCGCTCAGGCGCAACACGTTGTGAAGGAACTCATGGAGCTGCTTGAGGCCAATGGTTGTGAGGTGAATTACGGTATTCACCCGGTGGCAGGTCGAATGCCCGGTCACATGAACGTGCTTCTGGCCGAGGCAGACGTACCGTACGACCAGTTGTTGGAGATGGACGATATCAACCCGCGCATGGAAAGCGTCGATGTCGCGATTGTCATTGGTGCCAATGACGTCGTGAACCCAGCTGCTCGCGAAGTCGAGTCGTCCCCGATCTACGGAATGCCAGTCATCAATGTCGCTGATGCACGAACCGTTTTTGTATTGAAGCGATCGATGGCTTCTGGCTTTGCAGGAATCGAAAACCCGCTCTTCTACAAAGACAACACCCGTATGCTCTTTGGCGATGCCAAAGAGTCTATTGGTGGCCTGGTTAGAGAGTTCTCTTAATCGTCCGGTTGGTAGTGATCTTATGGAAAGGCGCCAGAACACGGCGCCTTTTTTTTGCGCGTTATTCGGGCAAAAAAAGGCGATACGTTTTTGTTTGCAATGAGCGCTTTCGCCGGAGTAGCGTTTGAACTGCGGCTCGAAAGATAACTAACAAAAGGAAAGCCACGCTATGACTATTAAACGCATCCTGGGAATGAGTGCAGTATTACTGCTCGCTGTCATTGCTTATCTCTTTTTTGATGTCTCCCACCGGCTCGAAAAGGCACAGAGCGAAGACCCCCTTGTCTGGGCCTCGGATATTGAAACATTTGCGCGGCGAGGTCTCGGCGAGCCCGAATCCCTTTTGTTTGTAGGAAGTTCCAGCATTCGATTCTGGGGTGAGCTTGCCGAAGACATGACGCCTGTACCCGTCGTAAACCGCGGATTCGGAGGCTCTAAAATAGGTGATGTTGTGCACTAAGCCGAAACCTTGTTTCGGGCAGATAACCCGCGCGCTATTGTGATTTTCGTCGGCACCAATGACATGACGCCGCAGCAGACAAAGTCAGTTGATACGATGACCAGTAGATTTGTAACCATGATGTCGGCTTTGAGGAAACAGCATCCGAATGTGCCCGTTTACTATATTGCGATCACGCCATCTCCGTTGCGCTGGGCTATCTGGGATGAAGCCGTTGCGGTCAACGAGGCGATTCACAGGCTCATTTTGCAGATGCCAAATACGCACTTCATTGATACGGGTGAAGCCTTGATGAGCGACGGTCAGCCCAGCCCCGATAACTACGTTTTTGATAGGCTGCATCTCAGTGCCAAAGGCTATGATATTTGGGCTGAGATTATCCGGTCGCGGCTATTTAGCGATCTGGATTTGCCCTAGGCCGCGGGCGATGTAATCTGTGCTTCCTCCGTAGGCGTCTCTTTGAATTGCATATTGGCAAGGCGCTGATAAAGATCGCAGCGCGTCAAGAGTTCAGAATGCGTGCCCACGTCGATAACGGAGCCTGAGTCGATCACCGCGATAGCGTCCGCGTTAATAATGGTGGACAGTCGGTGCGCAATGATAATGGTCGTTCTGCCTTTAGTGAGCTCGCCAAGAGCCAGTTGCACGTAGTACTCACTCTCTGTGTCGAGCGCACTGGTGGCTTCATCCAGCAAGAGAATTTCAGGGTTTTTCAAAATGGCTCGAGCAAGCGCAATCCGCTGACGTTGTCCGCCAGACAATTGGACGCCTTGGGCACCTATCTCGCTTTGATAACCCAGTGGCAATCGCTCGATGAACTCTTGAGCATAGGCCGC
>DPGN01000087.1 GCA_003523185.1 Halieaceae bacterium | reverse complement strand
CTGAATCATTAGTATGGCGGATACCTCTTCCGCCATACCTGTTTAAAAACGCTGCAAATCAGGAGCTAGTGGTAACTGTCTCCCATTTTTAAAGCCTCAGTTTTTGCACTCGGCAGACAGTAAACCCGCGATCCCACTGTCCTTTCATTAGAGATTGATCTAGGTTAGTCGCGTCGATGATTCAAGGAGAGAGACTGTGCAGTATGACGAGGTGGTTTTAGGCCGGCGGAGCATTCGGGGTTACAAGCCAGATCCAGTACCCGAGTCCCTAATTAAAGAAGTCTTAGGTCTGGCGATGCGGTCCCCCTCCTCCATGAATACCCAACCTTGGAACTTCACTGTCGTAACGGGCGAACCACTAGACCGTATCCGCAAGGGCAATACCGAGCGCAATTTAGCAGGTGTTCCGCACTCGCGGGAGTTTCGGATTGGCTCTCCGTTTGCGGGGAAACACAGAGATAGACAAGTGGGCGTAGCCAAGCAACTGTTTGCGGCCATGGATATTGCCCGAGAAGACACCGAAAAACGTCAGGATTGGGTCTTGCGAGGGTTTCGACAGTTTGACGCGCCTGTCTGCGTCATTATTACCTATGATGCGGTGTTAGCAGACAGCGACGACACGGCCTTTGACTGTGGTGCGGTAACGACGGCACTGGTCAACGCCGCCTGGTCTAGAGGTCTCGGTGCAGTCATCAACAGCCAGGGCATCATGCAATCTCCCGTGGTGCGAGAGCATGCCAATATTGCTGACGATCAGGTCATCATGAAAGCGGTCGCACTGGGCTGGCCGGATGATTCATTCCCTGCCAACGCGGTCGTGTCCGAACGCAAAAGTATAGAGGACGCGGCTACGTTTCTGGGATTTCAGGGATAAGCCTGTAGAAAGAGACAAAATGTAAAGTGTCCTTTACTCTGCCGATATCCTGCCATAAAATGTAAAGCGAACTATACATTTTGTAATGGGAGCAATACATACATGACCGACGAGCGCACACAAACTTCGCTACAAGCAGGCCTCAAAAAATCCACGTTTACGCTTTTCCTCGCAACGGGGGCCTGGGTAGGCAGTACTGCCATCATGTCGTTTGGGCCGAGTACTTTGTGGAGCTATGACGCCTCAACAACCTATTTAGCCATTGCGGCAAACCTGATAATCGGCCTTGTCATGCTTTACAGCTTTTTTAAACATCTAAGTGCCATGGATGAAATGCAGCGTCAAACCCACCTCGAGGCGATAGCATTAACCCTGGGAATCACCATGGTCTTAACCGTTATCTACGGCGCGCTCCCCCAAGCTAGAGTGCTAGAAAACGTCCAGCCCACCAACGTGTTGTTCGTTATCGGGTTTTCTTACATCCTATCCGTGATAACACTGTGGTTGCGGCGAACACGTGCATGAAGAATAGGTTAAAAGTACTGAGGGCGGATCGCGATTGGACTCAAGCTGATCTTGCCGATCAGCTGCAAGTTACTCGACAGACCATCAACGCGATTGAGAAGGGTAAATATGACCCGAGCCTGCCACTCGCATTTAAGCTTGCGGCGCTTTTCGGGATGCCGATAGAGGCCCTATTTTCACCCGATGGCGAATAAAGGAACCTTTTCCCTAAAACGCATGAGTGGACCCGGTGTGTGGCCAGAGGCGCCTTAAGTCCACAACCCCCTATTGTCCACCCACCGAATCTGTACCGCGTAATAATATGCCGCCAAGAAAAACAGTGGCGCACCAGCGGCCAACGGATAAAACAAGGCCGCAACACTTCCAACATAGCCACACACCAAAGAAAAGATCTCGAACCGTATCGCTACGCGTCGATCACGTATTCCCCAAAATCCGAACTTCACCCATGTGGGAGCTAAGGCCCACTCCTCCGATTTCTTATCAATCAGCGTAATGTCTCCCTTCAACGTATCGACATCGATTTCAAAGACGGCAGCAAGGGATTTCAGTGTTTCAAGGCTCGCGCTTTGACCTGACTCAACACGTTGAATCGTACGGAGGCTCAGACCTGACATCTGCGCGAGTTGCTCCTGAGAGTAATGGTGCTTGGTTCTCAGACTCTTTATCACTGACCTATCCTCACTGCGTCCTGGCGATTGAGATTGAATCAAAAAGATTGAAGTCGGTGGCTGTCAGAGCAGTGACAGCGACCTGACAGCAACCCGTCATCTCCCGTTTCACGGGTGCGTCTAAACGATAATAACCGGTATCGATTCATATTCCCCCTGTCTTCAAGACTTTCATCCGTTGTGGCACATTGCAGTCATGAAAGCAGAACGTGACGAACTTGGGTTTGATGCGCCAGCGCCGTTGGGGCACCCCGTTCGCGCAAGCCTCCCCGAAAACGCACCCACGGGCCCAGCCATCGGAGACCGGCTTCCCGATTTCTCTCTGCCCAATGCTTTCGGGCAAATGGTTACCTTCCACGAAGATCGTGGTGTGAGTAAAGCCGCACTGGTTTTCTACCGCTCAGCTGTCTGGTGACCCCCCTGCTGGACGCAGCTAGGTGAGTTGCGAGACGCGTTTGCTAAGTTTGAGGCTGCCGGCATCAAACTGTACGCCCTGTCGTATGACGACCAGGAGACACTGACTGAATTTGCAGAGAAGCAGGGAGTCCAATACACCCTGCTGTCAGATACTGATTCCCGGGTCATCAAACAATACGGGCTCCTTAACCAGCAGCTGTCAAAAGAGGACGCCTTCCTCTACGGCATCCCCTACCCGGGCGTTTATGTCTGCGATGAGAACGGCACCGTCGTCTCCAAATTCTTTCACGACTCGTACAAAAAGCGTGAAAGCCCCGAAATATTGATCGATGCGGCCCTCGGACGCATCACCATCGATGAGACTGCGCCGCAAGCTGTAAGCAGTGACGATGGCATTCGTATAATGGCTGCACTGCATGGCGGCAATGGCAGTTTACGGCAGGGCATTGTCAGGCAACTGGTCACCACGTTCGAGCTCCCAGACGGCCTTCACATCTACGGAGAGCCCGTACCACAAGGTTTGACCGCCACGGAAATCAGAGTGGAAGGGCCCGATGGCTTGGTAACACTGCCGATAGAGGCGCCACCAACAACACCTCTGCATTTAAAGGCATTGGGTATCGATTTGAACGTGTGGAGCGGCACGGTCAACTTGGCCATTCCACTTTACCCGGTGGGCGAATTGGTGAGCGAGTGTCGTCCTATTGATGAGCGGGAAGTCGAACTCTCTGTTCATGTGACGTTCCAAGCGTGTACCAATGAAACCTGCTTGTTGCCAGAAACCCGCTCGCTCACACTGCGTGTTGCGCTTGAAGAGGTCGACGTGCCCAACCTCCCGATACATACCGGTCACGGGCAACGCGAGGGTAGCTACGACAGCACACCGGCGATGAAGCGTCTCATCTGGCGCAAAATCCGCAAAAACCCGCTTCGACTGCTTCAATTTATCTGGAATCGGAAGCGGATGGAGCGTCGGTCTAAGCGCGAAAGTTAATCGCCGGCGATATCGAAGTGCGCTTCCATCGCTGCCAAAACCACCGATGGATCAGAGCGTCGCTGATAATCTGGCGATAAGTCCATCCAAACGACTTTTCCGGTTTTATCGATTAGCAATGTCGCCGGCACGGGCAAGGCCTCAGCTTCTTCACTACCGGGTGCCGAGTGAAAGCCCTGATTACGAAGCCCAAACTTATCGGTAACGGTCAGTTGCTGGTCAGACAGCATGGTCGCCTGCAAGCCATGGAGATGCCGTCGGTCCGCAATGACCTCCGGTAAATCGACACTCACGGTGAGGACTTTAACGCCGCGCTCGTCAAACTCTGCGCGCAGTTCTTCCAGTCGACGCAACTCGCCGACACAGTAGGGTCACCAGTGTGCTCTGAAGAATTTTATGAGTACCAAGTGCCCATTGAGTGACGCAGAATCGAATGCCTGTCCTTGTCCGTCGATCGACGTGAACTGCGGCATCGCATCACCCACTTCGATCACGGACTCGCGCTCGACGATTTGTGTGCTGACTGACACTGTGAAGGGCAAGAAAGCGCCAACTACGATGGCGAATACAGCAGGGATCGCTCCCAACCAGCTCGTTCGCTTGATCAAGGCGTAAACACCCAAGGCCGCCGCACCTAAGAATACGATGACGAAGCCGGTGCGATCCGTGGGGAGCGAAACTTCCGCCGCCAGGTAAAACCAATAGCGTGCAGTCACCGCCGCAATCACGGCTGCCGCTAACGCAATTTTTGTCCCTGTTTTCATCGGCTTCACGGTCGCTCTCCCTGAGCCTCTACCCTCCACCAGGCGCCCTCTCGAGTCAAGGGCATGCACGGTCGATGCCGCTTTTTAAGAACTGATTTGTAAAACGACTGCTTTGTGAAACCAAAGCTTTGTGAAAGGAAAGCTTTATAAAAGGAAAGCCTAGTGAGACGAAAAGTGACTCGTGGCATCCTGTCCGTTGTGAACTATCTAGCCCTGCAAGAAGCAATGTAATGGATTTTTCTGTTTTCGACTGGTTCATCGTGGCGGCGTATGTCGCAATCACAACTTGGATTGGTCACCGGCTGAAAGGCAAACAAGAAACAACGCATGACTTCTTCTTGGCGGGTCGGCAGATCCCCTGGTATGCGGTTAGCGCCTCCGTCATTGCCACGACTATCAGCGCCGTCACCTTTATTGGCGTCCCGGCAATCGCATTTGCCAGCGGCGGTAATTTCACCTACCTGCAGCTAGCCATTGGTGGCGTGATCGCGCGCCTTCTGATCGCCCGTTTCCTCATTCCTCGCTACTACCAACGCGACTATTACAGTCCCTATGACTACATGAGTGACCGGCTCGGCGCGGGTATTGGTCGATTAACCGCTGGACTCTTCATCGTCGGCGGCATCCTTGGCCAAAGTGTTCGCGTGTATGCCACTGCCCTGGTGTTTGAACTGCTCACTGGCTGGAGCATGGCCGAGAGCATCACGGTGATCGCGTTGTTCGCGATTTTGTGGACGTGGATGGGCGGCGTTGCCACCGTCATCTGGACCGACGTCGTTCAGTTCTTCGTTTTGATCGCCGGTGCGGTGGCCGCGCTGGTGGTGATGACCGGATCACTCCCCGATGGCTGGAACACGCTTTCGGAACTCGGGAGCAATGCAAACAAGTTTCAGGTTTTCGATTTCACTAACGATCCGCGCGTGGCATTCACGTTCTGGGCCGCTCTCATTGCGCTGCCGTTTCAGGGTATTTCAGTTTATGGAACCGACCACCTGTTCACGCAGCGCCTGCTGTGCTGCAAGAACGAGGGAGAGGCAAAGAAGGCGCTGTTGTGGAGCATCGCCGGCGAGACCATCCCCGCGTTGATGCTGCTCGTCGGTGTCGGCTTGTACGCTTTTTACACACTCAACCCGCTTTCGCCAGAGCTCGCATCACTGGTGGAGGAAAAAGGCGATCGCATCTTCCCCGTGTTTATCATCAGCGAAATGCCAGTTGGAGTTCGCGGATTACTCATCGCAGGCATTCTCAGTGCTGCCATCTCGAGTCTCGACTCTATTCTAGCGGCCCTCGCTCAGATTTCAGTCACCATGTTCTACAAGCCCTTTGTAAGACCCGATAGTGATGATGGTCATTACCTTCGGGTATCGAGGGGCCTGGTCATCATTTGGGGCATTGTATTGGGCTTCACCGCGTGGCAATTCTCTCGAAACAGCGGCGATCTCATCACCCTCGCCTTCTCCATGACCACCTACACCCTCGGCCCTATGCTCGGCCTCTTCGCGCTAAGCATCCTGAGCACACGCTTCAACGTCGGTGGTCTGGCACCAGCCGTCGCCCTAAGTATGCTCAGCGTGCTGGTCATTAACGAGCCCGAACTCTTCCACTGGGTGCTTCCAACGACCGCAAACACTCCACTCTTGGCTTGGCCGTGGTTATTCCCCATTGGGACACTGCTCTGTGTACTATTGGCCTTACGAGGAGAAAAAATACCTACTCATCGCTAGCTGGCTCGTAAGTTGAGAGTTAACGCTAGATCCCTACGGCATTCGCTGATGCAAGCACGCGCAGCTAGCTGAAGCACGGATCAGGTGGGTTCAAATCATCGTGGCGAGTAATCTACGAAAAAATGCATATCGCACACCCATCGAGCCCGTCCTTCGCATGTAAGCGCAAACGAGACTCGCACGGAATAAAGGAGATTGAAACCTGGGTGTTTGGCGTAAAAAGTCGACTTGGTGGAGCTAGGCGGGATCGAACCGCCGACCTCAACACTGCCAGACATACGCTCTTGTATGCCATACAGGTGGTTAGAAGCGGCGCAATCCCTTGTTCTAAGCCACTCTTTAAGTATATCTCATCTAATCGAGATTTGAAGAATTGAGTTTTGTGCCCACCTTGTGCCCACGGTTCTCAATCTGCTGGCGGATATCTGCAAGGAATTCTAACCCCGTTATCGCCTCTACATCGTCAGTCATTCGCCAGGGTCTACTCATCTTCGATTTTCGGGTCGGGGCCGAAGCCCTCAATGTTCTGGTATGCGAAGTATGAGTAGACCACAGGGATCAAACCACCTGCGGCCATGGCGTAGAGGGCCCAGAGTATGTTCCCTCCGACGATGGCCATTACGATCATGAACAGGCCGGAAACGACGAGGCACCAGCCGCCGAGCCGGTGCGTCTTGGCCCAGACCTCGTCACTTGCGAGCGTCCATGGCGTGCGGATGCCGAGGAAGAAGTTCTTGCGCACCTTGCCCAAGAAGTTGCCCATGACCATTAGCAACATGCCTACGGCGACAGACATAAACGTCGAAGTGTTAATACTGTCGTCCATGGCACCGCGTATGGCCCCGATACCGACGATGCAGCTGAACGTAACGGTTGCAGTCATCAGGATGTTGATCGTGCCCCTGAACGATTCTGTGCGAAAGCCGCGCGGTGAGATCACAGGGATGATCTTGAAGATAAGGAACGAGTAAAGCGCCATGCCCCCGATGATGGCGGCGCCCAAAGGCTTCGAGGACCAGCCGTCGACTTCCCCCGCCGCGTTCCAGTGCGTTGGCATCGGGTCGGGCAGGCTCGGGTACATCCATGCCACATATGCCGCAAGCACAACGATACCGATGAGACTTATAATGTTGGCGAAACGCGTACTCATGCCCTGCTACTCCTTGTCATCTTTTCCATTTGAGGCGAATAGGTCCATTAGGATAGCCGCCACTTCGTCGAGTACTGATGTGTTGAGTGAATAAACGATGTGCTGGCCGCGGCGCTCGGTCCGTACCAGTTCTGCTGCCTTGAGCGCATTGAAGTGGTGCGAGAGCGAGGCCCGCGTCATCGGGAACTCCTCGGCGATGTCTCCCGCGGTCTTGGATCCGCTTTTCAGGGTGCGAATGATTCCGCGGCGGGTAGGGTCAGCGAGGGCTTTCCAGACTGTTTGCTGTATAGACATATAGATATTTAGACAAATATCTAAATAACTGTCAAGGGATATCACACCTTGTGCCCACCGTGTGCCCAAAATTTAGAGTATGAATTGAGAAAAAAAGAGTGTGGCTTAGAGGGTTAATATCATTGCCAGTTGAGGACAGAGCAACATCTTTAACCAAGGGATTCGAACGAAGATGAACCGCAAACCCTTATAGAATAAAGGTTTGGTGGAGCTAGTCGGGGTCGAACCGACGACCTCTACCGTGCCACGGTAGCGCTCTCCCAACTGAGCTATAGCCCCATGTGTCCATTATAACTTCAATCGTGCCACCGCCCTGCCAGTGTTGCGCTCTCCCAGCTGAGCTATAGCCCCAAATCGAAGAGGCCGCACGTTACGAGGATGCGGCGCTGGTGTCAAGGTAGAATGAGGTTTGCTATGGTGTCGCGAGCAACTCTCGGAGGCTTTTTATGTTTGGTCAATTACTGCTCGGCGTGACTGGCGCCATCTTTTTTGGACTGGGTGTTGTCAGCGTCTACGACCCTGAGATACCTGCAGGGTGGTCAGGCATTTTCATCGCCTCACAAGACGCTTACGCGGAAATTGCGGCCATGTACGGCGGTCTTGAAATCGCTATCGGCTCCATTCTTCTCGCCTCCGCCTTCATCAAGGAATACCTCAAGGCCGGACTCTGGCTCCTCTTTGTCATCACCAGCTATATCGGTGCTGCGCGTGCCTTCACGGTGTTCCGTGAACTCGATTCAAAATTTGAGGTGGCTGGCAGCCAAGTAGATATCGAGATGACTTCGAGCTTTACAGGCTACACCTGGGGTGTTTTGGGGTTTGAAGTCGTCGTCTCAGTATTAGCGCTGATCGCCCTTCTCAACCGACCGCGTTAAGTCTCAGCTCAGTGCGGCGTATTCTTTTTCGAGTCGCTTAGCCGCCTTCTTAGACACGCCACCCAAAACAACGATGGCGTTACGCAACCGTGCGCGCGTCAAATCAGGCCCCAGAATCGCCATAGAATCGGGAATCGAATACGCACTGGTCTTACCCGAAACCGCCACAAACAGCGGCGCAAACAGTGCCTTAGGCTTGAGTTCAAGCGCCTCGGCGAGCTGTCTCAGACTCTCAAACAGCGCGCCACGCTCCCAGTCCTGCTGAGCCTCCAGACGCCACAAAACAAACTGTAGTCGTCTGACAACCTCTTCAGTTGTTTCCGCGCTACCGTCAAATGCAGCAGCGTCGAGTGCGACCTCCCCCGACAAGAGATAGGATGACATGGGCACAAAGTCAGAGAGCACCTCCATGCGACCCTGCGCGTGGGGCAGTATTTTGTCGAGTGTTGCGTCATTCCAAAGCCATGCTTTCAATCGCTCTTTTAGCTGCTCACTATCAAAGTTTTCGCGCAGCCAGAGCCCGTTTAACCACTTAAGTTTTTCCACATCGAAGATGGGACCGCCCAGCGATACACGATCGATATCAAACGCCGCTTGCATGTCGTCGAGTGAAAACTTTTCTCGCTCATCGGGCATCGACCAGCCCATTCGACCCAGGTAATTCACCAAGGCCTCGGGCAGGAAGCCCATACGCTCGTAATACAAGATACTCGTCGGATTCTTACGTTTACTGAGCTTCGATTTATCTGGGTTTCTTAAGAGCGGCATATGGCAAAGCTCTGGCATCTCCCAGCCAAAGTACTGATACAGAAGCTGGTGCTTGGGCGCCGAGTTGAGCCACTCCTCACCACGGATAACATGCGTGATGCCCATGAGGTGGTCGTCCACTACATTGGCGAGATGGTAGGTGGGCATACCGTCTGACTTCAACAGAATCTGGGCGTCGACCATACCCCAGTCCAAATCGATATCACCCCGCAACCGATCCTTCACAACGCAAGCTCCCCCCTCGTCGGGAACCCGCATACGGATGACAAAGGGTGCATCCGCACTCTTTCGAGTGGCTTGCTCTTCAGCGGATAATTCGAGGTCGGCAGGCTTTAGGGCAGTCGACCTTCCCGCCTCGCGCCGCGCTTCGCGCAACACATCGAGCTCCTCGGGCGTGCGGTAGCAAACGAAGGCATCCCCCTGCTCGACTAACTGCCAAGCGTACTGTCCGTAAATATCGCGACGCTCACTCTGCCGATAAGGACCATGCTCGCCACCGACATCAGGACCTTCATCCCAATCGAGTCCCAGCCATCGCAATGAGTCGAGAATCATCTTCTCCGCGGCAGCCGTGCTGCGTGCTTGATCCGTGTCTTCGATGCGCAAAATGAATTGACCGCCATGCGCGCGAGCAAAACACCGATTGAACAGCGCCATGTAGGCCGTCCCAACGTGAGGATCGCCAGTGGGTGAAGGTGCGACGCGGGTTCGTACGGTCATTGGATACTCTTGTGTGCCAACTCATTTGAGGCCCGCAGTTTACCAGAAGACGGCTTGAGGCAGAGTCAGAAACTTAGCTTTTAAACGTCACTATTCGGTAGTTTAAATACAACGCGCAGTGAAAATTGGATAGGATGCGTCAAAGCCAAGAGCAAGAAGAATCATGCGCCTTTTTCAATCGATCATACCCGCCAGTGTCCTGATGGCACTGCTCACCGCATGTGGCGGTGGCGAGAGCAATGTGGAGTCGGGAAACCGCGACGGCTTCCTTCATTACGGTAACGGAGCCGAGCCTCAGGGTCTCGACCCTCATGTGGTCACGGGCGTTCCCGAGAACCACATTATCCGCGCTTTGTTCGAAGGTTTAGCAGTTAAAAATCCCATAACACTCGAGCCCGAGCCCGGTGTTGCCGAGCGATGGGACATTTCCGATGACGGAACGGTCTATACCTTCTACATCAACCCGGAAGCCAAATGGAGCAATGGGGAGCCGATGACCGCATCGGACTACGTCTGGTCCTGGAACCGAGCGCTCCATCCCGACACCGGCTCTCTCTACGCTTACATGCTCTATCCCATTGTCAATTCAGAGGCCTACTCCAAGCGTGAAATCACCGACTTTAAGCAAGTGGGTGTCAAGGCGCTCGACGATCTGACGCTGCAGGTCACGTTGAACGCGCCCACCCCTTATTTTCTTCAGTTGATGGATCACTACAGTAGCTTCGCGGTACATCCTGAAACACTGCTTAAACACGGAAAGATGACCGACCGGTTCACACCGTGGACGCGCGTTGGCAATATCGTCAGTAACGGCGCGTTTACCCTCGATGAGTGGTCACTCAACCGGCGCATCATCATAAAGAAAAGTGAGCATTACTGGGATCGCGACAACGTGGCCCTGAACGGCGTCTATTTTTATCCAACCGAGAACGTCGTGAGCGAGGAACGCATGTTCCGCGCAGAGCAGCTGCATTACACCCAGGTCGTGCCCTTGGACAAGATTCCGGAATACCGAAAGCGAGGCAATACGTCCTATGTTCAGGCTGCCTATCTGGGAACCTACTACTACCTTGTCAACACAGACAGACCTCCCGTGGACAATGTACTCGTACGCCGCGCCCTCTCCTATGCACTGGATCGGGACACGCTGACGCGAACCGTGCTGCAGGAAACTGCTATTCCTGCCTACAGCATCACACCGCCCGACACGCTCGGTTACAACCCACCCAAGCTATTCGACTACGACCCCGCGAAAGCCCGCGAGCTATTGGCGGAGGCAGGCTATCCCAATGGCGAGGGATGGCCTGGGCTGGAAATCATCTACAACACGCAGGAAGCACACCGAAAAATTGCGGTGGCTGTTCAGCAGATGTGGAAAAAAGAACTCAACATCGACGTCACCATCTCTAATCAGGAATGGAAGGTCTATCTCAACTCGGTATCGCAACGCGACTTCCAAGTCGCACGGCGCGGCTGGATTGGAGACTACGTCGATGCGAACAATTTCCTAGACTTGTTTATTACAGACGGTGGCAACAACAACACCGGCTACGCCAGTGACGAGTTTGACGACATCATCCTCAACTTGGCGCCCAAGGCTAAGTCTCGTGATGAGCGCTACGGTCTGTTCTACAAGGCTGAAACCATGATGATGAACGAGATGCCCATCATCCCCATCTACACCTACACCAGTAAGCACCTAGTACACCCAAGCGTTGAAGGCATTTACCCCAACCTCATGGACTCACTCAATTTGAAATACGTGAAACTGCACCCCGGTCGCAGTCTCTATGGGGAGGCAAACTAAGGTGCTGAGATTTATCTTTTGGCGACTGCTTCAGGCGATCCCGGTCATCTTCGTCGTGATCACTGCGACGTTTTTTCTGGTGCGCTCCGCACCCGGTGGTCCATTCGACAGTGAGAAAGCGGTACTCCCCGAGGTGAAGCGTGCGCTCGAGGCGCAATACAAACTCGATTTGCCGCTTCATGAACAATACATCGCCTATTTAGGTGACCTGAGTAATGGCGATCTAGGCCCCTCTTTCAAATACCCGGGCCGAAGCGTCAACGAAATTTTAGGTAGTGGGCTACCGGTTACGGCCGAGCTCGGCCTGTATGCACTGAGTTTCGCCCTTCTTATTGGTGTTCTAGCCGGCGTGTTCGCTGCACTACGGCCCAATACACGGCAAGACTACATACCCATGGGGATGGCGATGATTGGCATTTGTATGCCGTCATTCCTGTTAGGGCCGTTATTGGTCCTGATCTTTGGCATCTATCTTGACTGGCTACCCATCGCTGGATGGGGAGACCTTCCGGGAGACAAGATACTGCCATCGATCACCTTGGGTAGCGCCTACGCGGCCTATATCGCGCGTCTCAGCCGAGCTGGAATGCTCGAAATCTTGTCGCAGGACTACATTAGAACAGCCAGGGCGAAAGGGCTTCCCGAATGGCGTGTTGTTATTCAACACGCCCTGCGCGGCGGCCTCATCCCTGTCATCGCATTTTTAGGACCAGCCTTTGCGGGCTTGCTTGCAGGCTCGTTCGTTGTCGAGACCATCTTCCAGATACCGGGACTGGGTCGTTTTTACGTTCAGGCTGCATTTAACCGTGACTACACGATGATCCTGGGCACCACGGTGTTCCTCTCGACATTGATCGTTTTCTTCAACCTGATCAGTGATGTAATCGCTGCGTGGCTTAATCCGCGTCTGCGAGCGCAGTTCAAAGGAGGTGCCTAATGAATACTGAACAAACGGCACTTCTCATGGAAGCAGAGGACGGTGCATCGCTCTGGCACGACGCCTGGCTCCGACTTAAAAAGAACCGCGCCGCAGTCACTGGTGGCGTGGTGCTTACCGTGATGGTCGTCCTGGCGATTTTGACACCCTGGATTGCGCCTTACGGTTACGAGGCTCAAAACCTGGACCTCGGCGCCACACCACCCTCCGCTGCGCACTGGCTGGGAACCGACATTTTTGGCAGAGACCTACTCACACAGATTCTCTACGGTGGCCGGATCTCACTGGCGGTTGGCTTTATTGCCACGGCCGTGGCACTGGTCATCGGTGTGACTTGGGGAGCCGTTGCAGGCTATGTTGGTGGTCGCATCGACTCGGTCATGATGCGCTTTGTCGATATCCTTTACGCCCTGCCCTTCATGATCTTCATCATCCTGCTGATGGTGGTTTTCGGCCGAAACATCCTGCTCCTTTTTTTAGCCATCGGAGCGGTTGAGTGGTTGACCATGGCGAGAATCATGCGGACTCAGGTGCAATCCTTACGCCAGCAGGAATTTGTCGAGGCGGCCGTATCGTTGGGACTCCCTCCCTCGGCCATCATTTTTAAACACATCATCCCCAACGCGCTTGGCCCAATCATTGTCTATACAACACTCACAATTCCGAGCGTGATGTTGCTGGAGGCCTTCCTGAGCTTCCTGGGTCTCGGCATTCAGCCGCCACAAACCAGCTGGGGACTACTGATTAGCTACGGCGCCGAAACCATGGAGGAGTACCCCTGGCTACTCATTTTCCCCGGTTTGGCGCTGACGATTACGCTGTTCTCTCTCAACTTCCTCGGCGATGGTCTTCGTGACGCGCTCGATGTTCGCGGTTCAAAGGATTAATCCATGAGTCTGCTCAACGTTAATGATTTAAGCGTCAGCTTCGTTACTCGGAACGGGACCACAGAAGCCGTCAAACATGTCAGTTTCACGGTAGAACCGAAGTCCATCACCGCCATCATCGGCGAAAGCGGCTCTGGGAAATCGGTCTCCTGTTACGCACTTTTGGGCCTAATTCCACAACCCCCAGGGCGGATTGATTCTGGCACTGCTGAATTTAATGGCCAAGACTTGCTCGCACTGTCCGAGCAAGAACTTCGGGGCATTCGGGGCTCCGACATTGCCATGATCTTTCAGGATCCTATGACATGCCTAAACCCCTACATGCGAATTGGAGAGCAATTGATTGAGCCTCTTCTCGTGCACGGTGTGGCGGACAAAGAAGCAGCGACCCGGCGAGCAATAGAACTACTTGATGAAGTGGGTATTCAAAACCCGGAAGCGGCTATGCGCGCCTATCCGTTCGAGTTCTCGGGCGGCATGCGGCAGCGGGTCATGATTGCTATGGCACTCATCACTGAGCCCAAACTTCTGATTGCCGATGAGCCGACCACAGCCTTGGACGTCACCATTCAAGCCCAGATTCTTCGCTTGATTAAGTCGCTGCAGGAAAAGCGCGACATTGGCGTTTTGTTCATCAGTCACGACCTCGCTGTGGTGTCTGATATTGCTGATCACATTGTCGTAATGGAGAAGGGACTGGTCGTTGAGCAAGGCGCACCCGCGGACATCTTTACCAACGCACAGCACCCCTACACACAAAAATTGTTGGCCGCCATTCCCAGCGGCGCGCCACCCGAGCCCAACAACGAGCGAGACACGCTGATTACAGCCAGCAACCTCAAGACCTACTTCACCTCTGAAAATAGTGATGAGCCGGTCAAGGCTGTTGACGATGTATCGCTATCAATCCAGCGGGGCGAAGTGTTGGGGCTTGTCGGAGAGTCCGGTAGCGGCAAATCGACCTTTGGCCGCTCATTGCTGCGGTTGACACCGATCACCGATGGGCAGATCAGCTTTGATGGAATCGATGTAGGTGGACTTGATCGCAACAATCTCAAAGCGCTTCGACGTCGAATGCAGATGATTTTTCAGGACCCCTACGCATCACTGAACCCTCGCATGACAGTCTATGACACGCTCGCTGAGCCCCTACTGCT
>DPGN01000088.1 GCA_003523185.1 Halieaceae bacterium | reverse complement strand
GAAATTGGAGGAATGACCATTGGACGCGCCACCTATCAACCCGGCTGGCGATGGTCAGAGGACGTTGGCGCGGCATTGGGTGAGTTGCATTGCCATGTTGAGCACGTAGGAATGGTGGTCTCAGGCTGTGCTACAGCTGCCATGGCCAATGGTGAGATTGTTGAGATGCATCCGGGTGATGTGTTTTACGTACCCCCGTCACCGCACGATAGCTGGGTGGTGGGTGAGGAACCCTACGTCTCACTACACTTCTTAGGGGCGGCCTCTTACGCTCAGAAGTAAACCCAAGTCACGACAGCCCTCGTGCTGGGTCCGTAAGCCTAAGTACACCGCGGGTTAAAAGGCGCTGTCATGGGCCTTTTAGAATCATGGGTGGCGCCAAGGCCTGACGATGAAGTGACCGCTGACTGCTTTGATAATGGCAAGCGCAACACACCAGACCAGGACGATTAAGTACGTATCGGAAATTAAGTCGATCGACCATTCATAAGCCGCTGGGTCGATCGGTTCCCAGACCGACAGTAGCATCAGATAACCAATAGGCAAAAACTTCGCTAAGCCGGCGAGTGCCAGCCCAAAGTTTAGCCAAGCCATGATCTTGATACAGGTCTCTTTAAAGCTCATTTGTCCCCTCTACTCTGCGCGATCGGGACGGCGACTTGACTACAAGTTACCACTTCCTCAGGCTGGACACCTCTGGGAAACGGCAATTCCATTGCCAAACGTGAGTGAAAAACCGTGGAAAACAATAAACCAAGTCGCCCTCAAGGACTGTCGATTGGCATTGGCGTGGTCTTTGGCGTGGTGCTCTACGTGTTGACCAATGAAGCCGTGTGGATTGGTGTTGGTATCGCACTTGGCGCGGCACGCGAAATTCGAAGTCGCAGTTAAACCGTTGTTCCTCGGCTCTGCAATACGAGAAGTTGGAAGCTAATCGCTGGGTTGCCAAATAAAAAAGTAAGGAATCACTATGGATACGTTGGCCGCATCGATCGATGCTTTCATGGCACCGCTGGCAAGCGCACTCTCTGCGTTTGTCTTTTTTTCGGTCCCAGTCTTTGGTCAACAGGTGCCGCTGGTTGTCGCTTGGCTCGCCATTGGTGCGCTCTTTTTTACGCTTTACCTTCGATTCATCAATATCAGGGGCTTTTGGTTGGCAGTTCGTCACGTGCGAGGCGACTTCAAGGACCCATCAGCCGAGGGTGAAATCAGTCACTTCAGAGCGTTAGCTACGGCTATTTCAGGTACTGTCGGAGTTGGCAATATTGGTGGCGTTGCTGTGGCTATTAGTTTGGGCGGCGCAGGTGCGGCCTTCTGGCTTTTTGTCGCAGGATTCCTCTCGATGTCGACAAAGCTGATCGAGTGCACCCTAGGCGTGAAGTATCGACAAGTGCACGCGGACGGCTCTGTCTCGGGTGGCCCCATGTATTATCTCGATGGGTATTTCAAAGAACGCAATTGTCCTCGAATCGGAAGGACATTGGGCGGCATTTACGCGCTCGCACTGGTCATCGGCTGTTTTGGTGTTGGGAATATGTTTCAGTCCAATCAGGCCTATCAACAAATGCTCGTCATCACAGGTGGAGAGACGAGCTTCCTAACTGACTACTCACTGCTATTCGGATTGGCTCTGGCAGGCATCGTAGGGTTAGTCATCATCGGAGGTATCACGTCGATCGCTCGAGTGGCTGCCTACATAGTGCCCTTCATGGCGGGTATCTACATTATTGGCTGTCTCGTCATCATCAGTCTGAGCTGGCAGAACATCCCGTTGGCCATATCGACGGCCGTATCCAGCGCATTTGGTGCGGATGCAATGGCGGGGGGTGCACTGGGCGCACTCATCATGGGATTCCAACGTGCACTCTTCTCTAACGAGGCGGGGCTGGGATCGGCCTCCATTGCGCACTCAGCTGTTCAGACGCGCGCACCCGCATCCGAGGGCTTTGTGGGGTTGCTCGAGCCTTTTATCGATACCGTTGTGGTCCTCACGCTAAGCTCATTGGTCATACTGACCACGGCACTGCCCAATGGACTGATGGGTGGGGGACTCTCGGGCATTGAGGTCACCTCTGCCGCCTTCGCGTTTCACATTCCATGGTCGCCCTATCTGATAGCCTTCGCCGCAGTCTTGTTTGCGTTTTCAACTGCACTTGCTTGGTCGTACTACGGACTTCAGGCGTGGAATTACCTTGTTGGCGTGGGCAAGTGGCGAACGCTCGGCTTCCAGTTGGTCTTTCTGACGTTCTTTGCACTCGGCTGTGTTTTAGAGCTCAAAGCCGTCCTAGACTTCTCGGATGCAATGATTTTCCTCATTGCGCTACCCAATTTGGTCGCGCTGTATCTATTTGCGCCGATGGTGAGACGTGAGGTAGAGGCCTACCTTCGCGAAACCGCGTAAATCAATAAGGTAAATCACCCTCACTGACAACGCGGTGCAGCGCTCGGCTTGCGGGCAAGAAGTCATTTACCGGTTTGTGCTGGGTGCTTCGGTTATCCCACAAGACGAGACTATCGACCGCCCAGTTGAAGCGGCAGGTGTACTCCGGTAAGACACAATGCCGATACAAAAAATTGAGCACTTCTGAGGACTCTAGTGGCGAGACACCCTCGATATGCGAGGTGAATAAGGCATTCACGAAAATGACCTTCTTTCCCGTCTCCGGGTGCGTCTGAATGACCTTATGACGTACCGGCGGGTTATCCGTCAGCGCACCGGCCAAACGCTCGCGACCTCCCGGCTCTGCAAGACTCTCTTTGAACCCCTGCGAGAAGTCATGGACCGCAATCAACGGCTCAAGGTAGGCCTTCATACCCGCTGAAAGTCCGTCGTACGCTGACGTCATGCTGGCAAACAAGGTGTCCCCACCCACCGTGGGAATAGTGACCCCCCTTAGGACAGTGACTGAAGGCGGATGCTGGCGGAAGGTCATATCGGAGTGCCAGACCTCAATCTTGGAAGGCTTCGCTTCCGTGCTCTCAAGTAGCATGACTTCAGGCAATCCATCGACCGTATCGTAGGCTGGATGTGTCTGTAACGGGCCAAACAGCCGCGCCATATCGCGTTGCTCACTTGGCGCAATACCCTGATCCCTGAAAAAGAGCACTTCATGCTCGTTGAGTAGATCACGGATAACACCGATGCTGCCGTCTGCAAGCGACGCACTGACGTCGATGTCGGTGACTTCCGCTCCGAGCGCCCCTGCCACACGCGATACTTTCATTTTTCCCCCACAACTAACGGTGTTATCTCGAAAATGAGTTGAAAAGAACTCGCTCTCCGCACTTCAGTGATTCACCTGTTGTGTATTCACTCATGCATGTCGCGCGAATGTATCAGTAGAGCCATTTCGGAGACCATCCTCCAAAACCGTTATTAGTTCTCACTCAGACGAGATCTAGTGCATAGGGCTTAAGAATTTCTAATGGAATGGCTCTCAAAGTCACGATATTGGTGGCCTTCAGATAGAGCTTTGGTGCCTTCCCTGCTCTGTGCGCCTGCTCCCAACGCATGGCACAAAGACACCATCGATTACCAGCGACCAGACCCGGAAAGTTGAATTCGGGTCGAGGCGTACTGAGATCGTTACCCGCTGCCGCAGAGTACTCGAGAAACTCATCTGTCATGAGCGCACAGACGGTGTGCGTGCCCAAATCATTGGGCCCCGTATTGCAATGACCATCTCGATAGAAACCGGTCAAAGGGTCGTTACAACACATCTCAATGGGTTCACCAAAAACATTTTGCTGCGATTGGGGTAAGCCTTCCGCTTTCATAACTATGTCCCTTTTAAGACGCCGACTCTGGCACCAAAGCAATGACTCTTAGTGGTCCGCCGCTGCCTCCTTTGATCTTCATAGGCAGAGCGAAAAGCCAGGATCCCGTGGCTGGCAATTCATCCATCGCCGCTATGTTCTCAAAGCCAATAATATTCTGCTCGTAAAGTATTTGATGAACGATAAAGTCCTTGGACTGGCCAAAATCAATACTGGGCGTATCCAGTCCTACTGCCGCAACCCCTCGCTCCTTCCCCAGAAATCGCGCGGCCGAAGCTGAGAACCCCGGGAAATGGAGTTTCGCCACCGCGGCATTTCCCCTTGAAGCAGTCCCCATGTAACGCTCCCGATCAGGCCAAAAGTGCGCATAGCCTGTGTTCATTAGAACGGCCACATTCTCAGGTATGCGGCCATACTGTGATTCCCAAGCTTCGAGATGTTGGCGCGTCAGTAAAAAGTCTCGATCACTCGCCGCTTCGGCCCTAACGTCAACCACAATAGCTGGAAGGATGCGACTCGAAAGCGGTACTTCGTCGGCTGTCCATGTCCCATCTGCAAAATGGATGGGCACATCCATGTGGGTACCGCCATGCTCAGCGGTATGAACGCTAAATGCTGTGTAGTACCAGCCGCCCTCGGTTATGCCCTCGAAGCGCTTCTCGTGCTCGAAATCGTTTTCGGTGGGCCAGTAAATCGTATCTTCATCGAAACTGTGAGTTAGATCGACAGGCCGGTAACCGGCTAGAGGATTGGCTGATGTGGTGGCCGAAATGAGAAGCATTGAGACGCCAACAAGCGCTTTTTTGAGTGGCATTATGGCCTCCTGCGAGACGATAGATCGCTGTGTTTATCGCACTAAGGTATTCGACCTTGACTTGGAGCGCTAGACGTCGGAGCGTTGTGCCCCCGTTGACATAAAAACTAGGGAACCATCATGCGCTACTTGCTACTGACCCTAAGCCATCTTGGCATGGGTGCTATTGGCTTCGCCATGGGAGTCTACTCTCTCCCAATACTGATTGAGCCAGAGGCACCAAATATTGCCGCAGTAGAGGAAGCGCAAACGACCGGGCCCCAGTTCACCGCAAGGTTTGATCGAGAGAGAGCTGACAGCGATGCTTTTCATTGGGGCGACGGTGAGATCAGACTCTACAAAGACACCATTGTTTTTGAGGGAGAACTATCACCCGGCCCGGACTACCGACTCTATCTCACCCCTCAGTATATTGAGACCGAAGAGGCCTTCTTAAAAATAAAGGAGCAGAGTGCGCAGGTGGGGTCTATCAAGACGTTCGAGGGATTCGCGTTAGAAAATATTGCCGAAATCAACGATCTGAGATTCAACTCGGTGGTCATCTGGTGTGAGCGCTTCTCCCAGTTCATCACCTCGGCTAAGTTTCGTTGATACACCACAGCCTTCTAATGAAGGTAGGCAGTCCATGCCCACAGAATACGAAGCCCCACAACGCAGACTAAGAGGCCTGTCAGTTGCGCAACTCGCTGGTTAGCAACGCCTTCAATCACAAACCTGCCGCCAACAACGCCACCTATGGCGACTGCAATCAACAGTGGAATCGCTTCGTAAAGTCCGGATACAGCAGAGTAAGTGCCCGTCTTGAGAATCTGTCCCGCCAACCCACTCAATGAATTGATCAAGATGAAAAAACTGCACAATGCAGCAATCGTTTTACTCGAAGCCCAGCGGAGGTGATGCAAGATGGGTGCTAGGAAGATCCCACCACCTATGCCTACCATGCCCGAGAGTAGACCCAGCCCTCCCCCTATAACACTGGCCAACCCCCAGCCGCGTGCGCCCAAGGTCGTTGCTTCGTCAGGTGCCGTACGGACTATCAAGCTCACACCAGCAATAGCGAGGCTCAAGCCCAGCAGTAGAAAATAGACGGTAGCGTCCAGCGGGATTAAACCACCGACAAATGCCATAGGGACAGAGGCTACAAAAAACGGAACGGACAGCCGCCAATCAAAGTCTCGCCGGTGCACCGCGAGATAGCTGCCGACGGAGACCACCGCAATGTTGCAGGGCAGCGCAATGAGCGGAATAACTTCGGCCGGATGATCACTTAAGGCCAGCAGCGCGATATAGGTTGAGCCACCGCCAAAGCCTACGGCGGAATAAATAAGCGCAACAACAAAAAAACCAATTGCAAGCATGACGGTGATGATCACACAGTTATGCCGACCCAGACCAGCCGAACCTGCGCACTCAGACAGCCACGTCGAGCGCCCCACAAATCGTGGTTTAGGTCATCGTATTCGTCAGCCAAACAGCCTGATACGGCGCAAGCTCGATAGAGGGATCCTCCGAGAACAAATCAACTGTCTCGCCACTGATCAAGTCTCGCCAACTGTCGCTGCCAACCAAATTCAACGATGCTGCAGCAATGGTGGTGCTGATGGGTGTCACGTTATAGATACAGAAAATACTCTGTGCTCGGTCGAGACTTTGTCGCCAAAACCCAAATATTGACCGTCCGCAATTCAGCGTGAACTGGGTCGCGTTGGGGTGAAAGGCGGGTTGCCCTTGTCGCATGTCAATCAATTGCTTAATGGCTTTTAGGCATCGTGCATGCTGGGACTTGGCATCATTCAACAGTCCAGTGAGCTCGTCTAACGCCCATTGATGACGATTAATTGCACGGTTGTGACCCGTATTCTCAACCCGACTCAGGTCATTATTGGTCGCTACAAAGCTATGTAAGTAGATTGCTGGAACACCCTCCAACCCCAGCAAAATCGCATGAGCGAGGATCATGCGGTCAAGCGTCCTATCGACCGCCTCATCCGACTTTTTGAACGCATTAAACAGAGACACGTTAACTTCATAGACTGTTCTCGCCCCATCAGCGTGTTCACGCCAGGACAGCAAAGCGCCGTTCTCTTGGAGCTGATCGATCATCGAGTCTAGCTCACCCTCGCTGAGCAAACCCTCGACCGGTCGGAGACCAATGCCATCATGTGAAGCGAGGAAGTTGAAATAGGTGGTGCCCAGGATGGCTGGCGGCATACTCATCAGCCAGCGTGTGATGCGCGAACTGTCAGCCTCGACGAGGGTGTGAATGAGCAATGGGGGAAGTGCAAAGTTATAAATACAGTGTGCTTCGTCTCGCTGACCAAAGTATGCAAGGTTTTCAATGTTAGGAACGTTGGTTTCGGTGATGATGATCGCATCAGGCTGCACCCACTCTATGAGCGCGCGCAGTAGTCGAACCAGATCATGAGCCTCGGGTAGGTTGATACAGGTGGTTCCTGACCGCTTCCAGGTAAAAGCGACAGCATCCAGCCTAAAAATGCGAACGCCGCGATCAAGGTACAAACGAATGATTCGTGTGAACTCCAACAGTACGGCTGGATTTGAAAAATCGAAATCCACCTGATCGTGACTGAAAGTACACCAAACCTGCTGTTCGCCCCACGATGTTAAGACGGGCATTGTCAAATCAGAGGTACGCGGTCGTACCACTCTAGAGACATCAAACGAGGGCTCTTTGGTGAAAAAATAATCTCGGCCCGGATCGATACCTTGTTTGAAATTTTCAAACCATGCAGAACGACTTGAGCAGTGATTCAACACCAAATCAGCCATCAATCGATAATCGGTCGCTATATCACTAATGTCGTTCCAGTCGCCCAACGCTTGGTTCACCGATGAGTAATCGAGAACGGAAAAACCATCATCCGACGTCCATGGAAAGAAAGGCAAAATATGAACCCAGGTGACACAGTTCCCCAGCCATGTCTGACAAAAGTCACGTAGCACCCTTAGGGGCTTTGACCCTTCGTCCACGATCGAGTCACCGTAGGTGATAAGCGCAACGTCACGCTGAGACCAAAGATCCGTCGAATGAGCCGGACCGGACTCATTAGGTGGTACTGAGGCACCGATCGTGTCGATCAGATCATCAACAATGTTATTGATGCTCTCATCACCAACGACAGATCGATACAACTGACCTGTTAAAAAGTGGACTCGCTCTTTCTGACCAATCACTAGCGCCCCCGAACTGAAAACTCTTTGTGATCCTCCTCAACTGCTTGCACCAAACGCTCATAGATGTCGGGTACAGCGCTGACAACTCGGGACCATGTCGGCATAAAAGGAGCGTCCAACGGGCGCTCCAAGAATTGTTTTCCTGCCTCGAGAATATTGGTTGCAAACAATTCAACCGCTTGCTCTTCCGCATGGGTGTCAAAATCGAGACCGTTCATCATGGCATCTCGCCGGAAGCTCTCGACGTAATCAAGTGCAACTCGGTAGTACGTCGCCTTGAGCGTGCGGAAGGTTTCTTGATTAAAGACCTCGCCTTGAATCGCCAACTTCCGTATTAATGATTTGGTGATATCGAGCGACATGCGGGATAACCCTCGCTGGGCGTCATTCGCTGATAAATCCTGATGCTTGTGGTCGTAGAAGTCGGTGAGTTCAACCTGGCAGATACGATTCGCACTGTTGTTTCGGTACATCTCAGATGCCACACCCATCTCAAGACCCCAATCACTCGGAACCCGCATGTCGTTTAACAGGTCACGCCGGAAAGCGAACTCACCAGCAAGCAAGTACCGGAAGCTATCGAGATAGTTGAGAAAATCGTTTTCACCCAGGACACGCTTAGTCGCATGGATCAGTGGTCCAACCAAGAGCCGGCAGGCACGGCCATTAAGTTTATTGCCCGCAACGCGCGCGTAATAACCCTTACAAAACTCGAAGGAAAATTGCGGATGCGCCACGGGGTAAATTAAGCGCGCCAGCAGACTTCGGTCGTAGGTGAGGATGTCACAATCGTGCAGTGCTACAGCATCGACTCGCGAGGTTGCCAGTATATAACCCATGCAGTACCAGACGTTGCGCCCTTTCCCCGGCTCATGCGGCGCCAAGCCTCTGGTTGCTAGCTCCGAATGAATGGCTCTCAAGCGCGGACCATCGTGCCACATGACGCGATATTGTTGAGGCAGTTCTGAGAAGAAGCGCAGGGCAGACGTAAAATCATCTTCATCAGCGCGATCTAAGCCGACAACAATCTGAGAGAGATAAGGTACTTTCTTGAGCTCCTCGCGAATGTTGGGCATCGCAGGCGTTTCAAGCTCTGAATACAAGGAAGGTAAGATTAAGCCGAGAGGCCTTGTGCTGCAGAAATTAACTAATTGCGCCTCTATTTCCTCGACCGCACTGTTACGCAGATTGTGCAATGTCGAGATATACGGCGTTTGATAAAAATCAGCCATTAAATGTCCCACCCCATACTCGTTAATATGTCTGATATGCCTTTGGCCCACGCAATGGGACCCGCACTGTCTGATAACCACGTTGGACCCGAGCGCCGCAACTCGAGTGGCTTACCACGCGCGTTTCGCATCAAAAGCGCATAGTCCGCCATCTCCAAGAGCTCACGATCGTTCGGCGCATCGCCGGCCGCAATTGTCGCGACATCAGGCGTTACCTCGCGTTTTAAAAGCGCTTGAAACCACTGTGCGGCGACGCCTTTGTTATTGGGTCCCATCAGGTGTACGAAACGCCCGCCCTGAGATACCGAGAACCCTATGCCCGTAAGTACATCTGAAAATGCGGTTAATGCCGCTTCGCTATCGCGCCAGTCCAGTGTTTCTGAATAGAGACGGTGTTGCGCGCGCTGCGCCGATGCCACGTCCAAGCCAGTTATGTCGGCGACTTCGGAAGTCCGCATATCGGTCAATGACTTGAAGTGGTACGAGCCGCTCATATCTAGCGCTTCCAGCACATCGCAAAGTGCCTGCCGTTTGACGCCAAATTCTCGGACCCAGTAGCCCTCAAATAATTTACTCCCCATCGGACAGCGAATATCGGTATCCATCGGCACGTAGAGAGCTGCACCATTTTCGACGATAAACGCATACGTCAGGTTCATCGAATCGCGAAACTCAACGACCTCACTATAGGTCTTGCTAGTTGCGGGAATAACTGGAATACCCTTGGCCGTCACCTTTTCAAGGACGGATCGCGCCTCTTCGGCACTGTAGGTATCGTGGTCCAAAAGCGTTCCATCAAGATCGGTAAAAATAACCGGAAGTTCACTCACGATCGGAAGCGCTCCTCAAGTACCAAACGGTCAGCCTGTAACTCCCAGGTTTCGTCTGCGAGATCGGGCAGCACCTCGATCGCATGGCACGTGAGTCGGCGAAAATTCTCGACGAACTCCCCTACTTGTTTAACCGACATACCCGGGATGGATGCGTCAGTCGGGTTTTGGCGACGCCGAGCAACAAGGCGTATTTCCTGATCAACGCGCCAGTCATAGACAGCCTCAAAACAAGGCGGCTTCAACATACTCAAACGATCGAGTAATTTGAAAACGTCAACATAGTCTCCGCCCAGGCATTCATTCACATAGGATCGCCAGACACCGTTGTTGTCGTTCGAAAACTCGAAGCTACTGGCGGGCACCGCAAGCGAGAGTGGGCGTTGCGCTGGAACGCCAACACACCACCCTTCAAATAAAACAATGGTTGGCTTCGCACTCTTTTGGATCTTATGCACCTTTCTGGTGCGGTCATCTTTAAGCTTGTCGAAGATAGGAACCGTCACTGACTGAACGCTAGGCTCAATAAAATCTGCCAAAGCGTCCAAAAGTCGAGGAACATCGTGGGTTCCGGGTACACCTCTAATGGCCAAGAGTGGGTGAACCGAAGCCGCTAATCTTTTGCGGGTGGTCTTGGATAAGTAAAAATCGTCAATAGAGAGAACGTGACAGTCCACGCCAAACTGCATTGGCATCATCTGGCTTAGATACTGACTTAAGGTTGATTTCCCCGAGCCCTGCGCCCCGTTTAGACCAACAATAATCGGTCGAGAGCTCGCCTCGGCAATTTGAGCGAGCCGATGTGCATAGGCATTGAAATAATCAGTGACATTGCGCCTAAAGATGTCATTCAGTCCCTCTTGTTGAATAAAAGTCTCAAGGAACTGTTGATCCAAATTGTCACAACTCACTACTAAATCTCACGCGATGGAAAACGAATTTACTGCTTGGGTGGTGGCGTTGCAAAGACCATGCCTATTTCACAATAGCAGGTGACGAAACATTCCAAACAACGCTATCCACACGGTAATCTTCGACTGTGCTCCCACAACAATGAGGTACGCCATGTTTAATAATAATGAGTGGCTCGAACAAGTATCTGAGGCGGTTATCGATCCTGAACGTGATATCGTGGATCCGCACCACCATCTCTGGCCCCAAGCTTCTATGGGCTACAACATTGATGAACTGTTAGCCGACACATCGGATGGCCATGCAGTTAGCCAAACCGTGTTTATGGAATGTGGCGCCGCCTACCGAAAGGACGGGCCCAATTTTCTTCGATGCGTGGGTGAAACAGCGTTTGTCGCGCAAGCAGCCAGTATTGCGCGCGCGCAAAAGGCGCCAACCCAGATTGTCGGCATTGTCGCGCATGCTGACCTCCGTTTAGCTCAGCTCGATGATGTTCTTGATGCCCACGAAGAAGCCGCCGAGGGTCTCTTCAGAGGCATACGTCATGCAGGTGCCTCTGCCGGAGACATAGAAGGCCTAGCGATCCCAGGAGGGTCTGATCGCAACCTTATGTCTAATGAGGCATTCCGAGCAGGTGTGGCTCGTTTGGGAGAGCGTGGTCTCACCTATGACACCTGGCTTTACCACTTTCAGATCAATGATTTTGTGGAACTCGCCCGAGCTGTGCCCGCTACTACCATGATTCTTGACCACTTTGGGACCCCTCTGGGTGTTGGCGAATTTGCGCATCAAAAAGAGGCCATCTTTGAGCAATGGAAAGAGGACATTGAACGCGTTGCAGCATGTCCCAACGTCTTTGCGAAACTGGGGGGGCTCGCAATGCCCGATAACGGCTTCGGATGGCATGAGCGCTCCAACCCCCCTTCATCAGACGAGTTTGTGGAAGCGCAATCGCGTTACTACGAGCATGCCATAGCCTGCTTCGGTGTTGAGCGGTGTATGTTCGAAAGTAACTTTCCGGTGGATAGACTCTCCATTGGTTACCGCGTGCTATGGAATGGTCTAAAGAAGATGACCTTGGATTTCTCAGAAGCGGACAAAGACCTCCTGTTTTCAGGCGTCGCAAGGCGGGTGTACCGGATCGACGCTACATGATGCCCCTTCGCAGACACTACGCCGTTATCCTTTTACTTGCTGCGTCGTTAACCGCTTCGCCGATTCACGCAGCGACGACTCGGTCATTCATGGATACCGACCGCACCTTTACCTTCGAGAAAGGCTCCGGACTCTATCAGGTTCGCTTCAACTACACGGGAAGAAACTGGACTCATGCTGACGTCGCAGGCATCCGTATCCATACCGAGAAGCCCATTGCCGTATTACCGATGCAATACACCGATCCATCTGCCATACAACCAGGGGCCGTGGTTGACGGCAGGCATATTGGAAAAGAATGGAACACCATCACCCAACGCGCGCTCGCAAGGCGGCTTGAGGCGCGTGGATTTTTTGTGCTGACCCCCTCTATCACCCAGTACGGTGAGGATCTGCCGGGCTTTCAAGCATTGGAGCACTTCATCGCTGGCGTACATAAAGGGAACACCAATGTTCAGACGATCCTGCTTACAGCCGATGCGCATATCCCGAATGCACAAAACCCCTTACCGGGTGCCCAAATGCTCGTGTCCGGGACCAATAAACGAAACCCCGAATGGGAAGCACATCTTCAGAAATATATGGCGCCTTTTTATGAGGCGGTGAAACTTGGAAACCGAGGCGCTCGGGTGCGGGGCGGGTTATCAGATGAAGAGGGCTCCTCCGCCGCGTGGCATCCACTGATTGAACGTGCTGCTGAATATGGGTCTGAAGTAACCATCATTGAGGTCGCCCGCGCGATCGATATCGTGGAGAAAGCAGGCAGTATTGAGCAGGGGGAGGCTTGGGCATCACCCCTTTTTGATGCCATCGCTGATGCGATGCAGTCGTGGGCTTTTCGCGATTAAAGGGCCAGTCTGAGGTGCTTAAGCAACGCTACTAATTCAGTTACGCAGTTGCTCAAGCATTTCATCACGCATGACGAATTTTTGAATCTTCCCCGTCACGGTCATCGGATACTCAGTAACGAACCGAATATGCCGAGGAATTTTGAAATGGGTGATCTGGTCGCGACAATAAGCTTTAACATCCGCATCCGTGAGATCGAACCCCTCGTTGAGCTGGATCCAGGCACAAACCTCTTCTCCCATTTTTTCATCGGGTACGCCAAACACCTGAACCTCGGAAATCGCGGGGTGCTGATATAAAAACTCTTCGACTTCTCGCGGGTAAATATTCTCACCGCCTCGGATGATCATATCCTTGATGCGACCAACGATGCGCACATAGCCCGCCTCATCCATGGTGGCTATATCACCCGAGTGTAACCAGCCCGCACTATCGATCGTCTCTGCTGTCCGCTCCTCGTCGTTCCAGTAACCTTGCATGACCGAGTAACCGCGCGTGCAGATTTCACCTTTCTCACCCACGGGTACTACCCGTCCCTCCTCATCGACGACTTTTATCTCAACCCACGGCATAGCACGGCCAACCGTCTCAGTTCGTCGCTCTAAGGTATCGTTTGGCAAGGTCATATTGTTGATGGGGCTTAGTTCAGTCTGACCGTAGGCAATCAGAATGTCCTCCATGTGCATCTCGGACAGCACACGCTTCATCACCTCTACAGGGCAAGGTGCGCCAGCCATAATGCCAGTGCGCAGAGTCGACAGGTCAAAATCTGAAAAACGTGGATGATCGAGTTCGGTAATAAACATGGTAGGTACGCCGTGGAGCGCGGTGCATCCCTCAGCCTCAACAGATTTAAGCGTTTCCTCGGGATCAAACGACGGTCCGGGAAATACCATGGTGGCACCATGAGAAACGCATGCCAGCACTGAGAGCACCATGCCAAAGCAATGATAGAGGGGCACTGGAATGCAGAGCTTGTCTTCCGGACCCAATTGCATCGCCAATCCAGTCAGAAAACCGTTATTCAAAATATTGCAGTGAGATAGCGTTGCACCCTTCGGATTACCTGTCGTCCCACTCGTGAATTGGATGTTGATCGCATCATCTGGTTGTAAGCGAGCCTGCAACGTATCCATGGTGGCCTGATCTTCGCCGGTTCCAGCCGCGCAAACCGCATCGAAGTTATACATCCCGGGAGTAGTATCGGAGCCCATACGAATAACGTGCTTCAAATGAGGCAGTTTCTCTGCCTCCAACTGTCCCCGATGACTACTCTCTAATTCGGGGGCCAAGCTGTTGATCATTCCCAGGTAATCGCTGGTTTTAAAACTGACATCAGTGATCAAGGTCATACACTCGACCTTGTTCAGCGCGTACTCGAGTTCGTACAACCGGTACGCCGGATTAATGCACACCATAATGGCGCCAATCTTTGCCGTCGCCAGTTGGACCAGCACCCACTCACTACTGTTTGGACCCCAGATTCCAACGCGATCGCCCGGCTTAACGCCTAGGTGAATCAGTCCCGTAGCAAGACGACCCACACGCTCTTGCAGCTCACCGTAAGTCCAATTAACCCCCTGGTGTCGAACGACCAGTGCAGGGTTGGTACTGTGCGCATCAGCTATTTTGTCAAAGTAACTGCCGATCGTCTCATAGATGATTTGGGCGTCGGACGCCCCACTGTAGTAGCTCTGAGATAGCGGATCCATGCAATTCTCGACTTATTGTTGTTGTCTGCTAATTGGCACAACTATCACATCAAAAACCAGCTGTGTGGCGTTATTGATGCGCAAATTATGAGCACACGCTACCACAGCATAGAGAATATGAAACGTCAGTGATGCAAGCTGTGCTACCAAAGTCACCAACATCTCGCCATCGCTTTGTAACTCAAAGTATCACTAGAATGCGCGGCCCGTGTATCGCTTACCGCGGTCCGCAGCGCCCTTTTTGTCCTCATCCGCCTATCCGAAGGGCATCAAATAAGGACAGTCAGCTCAAGCTCTTGCGAGCTTCAGCCAATCTTTTTTATTTTTACCGCAAGAACCTTCTTCCAACTGACCACTGAGCATCATAAAAAAGGGACTCAGCGAGTCCCTTTTTATTAGTGGCGGAGAAGGAGGGATTCGAACCCTCGATACGCGATTAACGTATACTCCCTTAGCAGGGGAGCGCCTTCAGCCACTCGGCCACTTCTCCGTGTATTGTCACTCATACCCTTCGATACAAGCCTTTGGACACTCCCGGGGAGCGCGTTACTCGACGCTGCGCGTCTCGCCCTTCGGGTCGCCCTCGTGACTCGGGCGCACCTCCGCAATCTTCGATTGCTCGGTCAGCACTCGGCCACTTCTCCAAAAATTTTCCTCCATGACGCGAAAAAAAGCGTCATCTGCAGGACTTTCTGTCCTTGCCGCGCGGTGCGCGAGAATAGCACAACCTCTAGCGCTTGCGATATCAGGTCCGCAAAAAATCCCGTGCAGCATGGGCACCCAATAACGCCATCGTATTTTCAAGCTGCCCGGAAATAGGGTCTATCCCCAGCGATCGTCACCCGCTCCATTGTTCGGACCTGCGGAAAGTAATCCGAGCTCGCAAAATGCTGACAGGCGCGGTTATCCCAGAAGGCCAATGAGCCTGCTTTCCAGCGGAAACGGCATTGAAGCTCCGGGTTTGATGCAGTGCGGTATAGAGCCTGAAGTAACTCCATGCTCTCATCTTCATCCATATCCTTAATGTGACTGGTGAAGGCGTTATTCACATAGAGTACATTAGCGCCCGTTTCCGGATGCGTTCGAACAACGGGATGCTCCATCACTGGATAAGTTTCCCTTAATTGCTCAGCTGTCTTGTTAAGACGACCAGCAAATACCCGTGCAATATCGTGCACTGCAATTTTTCCTGCAATCTTTTCTTTGATGTCATCCGGCAACCTTTCATAAGCCTCCGCCATATTGGCAAACAGCGTGTCGCCGCCTACCGCCGGCACCTCTACAGCCTTGAGAATGGAGCCAAGTGATGGCTTTTCTCGCCATGTGACATCGGAGTGCCACATATTTTCCCGGCCTCTGGATTCGGGGCCATGGGCTATATGAAGTACCTCGGGGTTGTTCTGCCCTTTTGGCGTCGCTGGATGAATCTCTAGCTCACCAAACTGCCTCGCAAAGTGAATATGCTCCTCTTGATTGAGGGTCTGATCTCGGAAAAATACGACCTGGTGCTTCAATAGCGCGGCTCGGATGCCTGTCACCTGCTCCTGGGTCACCTCCCTGAGATCGACACCGGTGATTTCAGCCCCGATAAAGGGGGTCAGGGGTTCTATCGTTAGTTCAGAGGTCACTCGCTCCTCCTGCCTGGCTTTTTATTATTGCTGTCGAGAACAGACTAACGAAGGTACTAAGTGATGTAAATCGAGTCCAATCTCACCGACTTCAGGTCATGAAATACCGACACTGGGACGATTGAATAGTGCCCTAACTGCTATCTCGCGTCTTTATCCGCGCGCGAAGTGGGTGTCTCGTCATCCTTGTGCGCAAGCTCTTCACGATGGACAGATACATCTCGCGGGGCATCAACCCCAATACGAACTTGATTACCTTTGACACCAAGAATAGTGACTGTGACATCGTCACCGATGACCAGTGACTCGTTAATCCGCCTTGTGAGAATAAGCATCGTCAACTTCCCTGTTAATTAGACACAGGGACAGACTACACCTCAGTCCTGTG
The DNA here is from genome assembly GCA_003523185.1 of Halieaceae bacterium. GTDB lineage: Bacteria > Pseudomonadota > Gammaproteobacteria > Pseudomonadales > Halieaceae > Luminiphilus. The sequence continues at coordinate 5,237 of DPGN01000088.1, read as the reverse complement.
CTTCTCCAGCCTGAGGTTGATCGAGCCCGAACGCTGAATGCAGCGTACGTACAGCCAACTCCAAGAACTTCTCTTCGATAATCACTGAAATTTTGATTTCGGACGTGCTGATCATCTGAATGTTGACGCCGACCTCAGCCAGGGCTTTGAACATCTTGGCAGCCACACCTGCATGAGAGCGCATACCAACTCCAACCACGGAAACCTTGGCGATCCTGCTGTCTGATCGCCACTCAAGTACGCCCAATTCAGCAATGTGTGATTCTAAAATGGCTTCGGCTTTTTCTAGGTCGCTGCGCGAGACAGTGAATGTAAAGTCCGTTTTTCCCTCATCACCCACGTTCTGAAGAATAACGTCTACTTCGATATTCGCATCACCAATGGGGCCCAATATCTGATAAGCAATACCGGGAGTATCCGGGACACCAATGACAGTGAGCTTCGCCTCATCGCGATTAAACGCAATACCAGCAATCGTTGGAGCTTCCATGGGATCGTCCTCATCCATTTTTATGAGGGTTCCAGGCCCCTCTTTGAAACTACTGAGTACCCGCAGTGGCACTTGGTATTTACCTGCAAATTCCACCGACCTGAGCTGCAACACCTTCGAACCCATGCTGGCCATTTCCAACATCTCTTCAAAAGTGATGCTTTCCAGTCGCTGTGCACCGTCAACGATGCGCGGATCCGTCGTGTAAACGCCATCAACGTCGGTGTAGATCTGACATTCGTCCGCACCAACCGCAGCTGCCAAAGCAACCGCCGAGGTATCAGATCCGCCCCGACCCAATGTCGTGACTTCGCCGTTTTCATCAACCCCTTGAAATCCAGCCACCACCACGACGCGGCCTTGGTCGAGTTCCGCTCGGAGCCGACGATCATCAATGCTTTGTATGCGCGCTTTGCTGTGAAAGCTGTCAGTACGAATCGCGACCTGACTGCCTTTGAGCGAGAGTGCATCGATGCCCCGCTTGTGAAGTGCCATCGCCAAAAGTGCCATGGAGACCTGTTCGCCGGTGGAAACCAGTACATCGAGCTCTCGAGGGCTCGGCTTGGAGGTCAGATCTCGCGCCAGCCCCAAGAGACGATTGGTTTCACCCGACATAGCCGACACGACAATGATCAGTTGATCACCGTCTGAGTGGTGCCTTGCAACTCGATCAGCAACCGCTTCTATTCGCTCTACCGAGCCAACAGACGTGCCGCCGTATTTTTGCACGATCAGTGCCATAGTTAGTTGGGTCTATGTCGAAAAGCCGCGTATTAAACACGGTTTGGGGAGCCATATAAAGGCGAAAAAGCCCCATACGGGGCCTTCACTCGTTCTTTAGCGATGCGCTCGTCCTCAGCTAAGCTGTTCAGCCACCCAGTTAGCCAAGTCGGAAAGTGCAGGCTCTAAGGCTGTGACATCAGTACCACCACCTTGTGCCATATCGGGTCTACCGCCACCTTTTCCACCAACTCGACCCGCAAACTCTCTCATGAGATCACCAGCCTTTACGCGATCGGTTAAATCTGCCGTCACGCCGGCCACGAGGGATATCTTATCGCCCTCTACTGCAGCTAGAAGTACGACCCCCGAGCCGAGCTTATTTTTACAATGATCAAGTGTCTGACGCAGGGTAGTCGCATCAGCACCATCGACCACTGTTCCCAGTACCTTGATACCTGAAACTTCCTTGGCATCCGCTGTTAAATCGGCACCTGCCCCCGTTGCCAGCTTTTGTTTTAGTTGCGTGACTTGCTTTTCAAGTTCGCGAAGCTCCTTTCGAAGGCTGATCACTTTGTCTGCCGCATTGGCCGGCGAGCCTTTCACTGCATCGCAGATATCCGCAAGTGCTCTGTCGGTTCTCGCGATATCTTCAAGTGCGCCCACGCCAGTAACAGCCTCGATTCGACGGACACCGGCAGCGACACCGCCTTCGCTCACCACTCTGAATACGCCAATATCACCGGTGCGTTCAACGTGCGTACCACCACACAGTTCCACCGAAAAGCGCTCCGCACCCATCGTCAATACACGCACCTCGTCACCGTATTTCTCCCCAAACAGTGCCGTGGCGCCCGCCTCTATAGCTGCCTCCATGCCCATCTCTTGGGTTAGGACCTCGGAGTTGCCTCGCACCTGGTCATTCACAATTTTCGCGACCTGCGATAACTGTTCACCTGACACGGCTTCTCCATGGGAGAAATCGAAGCGCAGCTTGTCAGCGTCAACCAGGGAGCCTTTCTGCTGAACATGCTCACCCAACACTAGCCTGAGTGCCTCGTGCATCAGATGTGTCGCGGAGTGATTTGCTTTAATTCGTGTCCTCAGCGATTGATCAATGCTAGCCAAAACAATGTCACCTGCAGCAACTGCGCCACTAACAACGACCGCATGGTGTAAATGATGACCCTGTGCTTTCGTGGTGTCTCTTACCTCAAGCCTGGCAGAATCTGTCGTGAGATAACCGGTATCACCGACCTGGCCCCCGCTCTCGCCGTAAAAGGGCGTCCGGTCCAGGATAACGACAATCTCATCGCCCTCTTCAGCGCGCTCACAGGACTGTCCATCCTGGAAAAGACCGCGGACAGTCGCCTGTGCTTGAACTTCGCTATATCCGAGAAACTCGGTTTCGCCATCCACATTAATCACATTGTTGTAATCAACTTGGAAAGCACCGCTCTCTTGCGATCGCTTACGCTGTTCCTGCATGGCAACTTCGTAGCCCTCGATATCGAGTTCGAGACCACGCTCTCTGGCAATGTCATTGGTCAGATCGACGGGGAAGCCGTAGGTGTCATATAAGCGGAAAACGACCTCACCCGGAATTTGGGAATCCTGAAGCGACGTTAAAGCCTCCTCGAGGATATCCATACCCTTATCCAAGGTGCGCGCGAACTGCTCCTCCTCAGAAGCCAGCGCCTTGATGATTGTCGCCTCTTGAGCGACGAGCTCAGGGTAGGCCCCACCCATCTCCCGCACCAAAGCAGGCACCAGTGCGGCAAAAAATGGTTCGGTGGCACCGAGCTTATTACCGTGCCGAATAGCGCGACGCAAAATACGGCGCAAGACATAGCCTCTGCCCTCATTGCTCGGAAGAACGCCGTCAGAGATCAGGAATGCGCATGATCGTAAATGATCAGCCACCACCCTGAGCGATGTGTGTGAATGATCTTCGACCCCGAGGATATCCGCTGCCGCTGCAATCAATGCCTTGAAAAGATCAATGTCGTAGTTGTTATGGACGCCCTGGAGTACAGCAGAAATTCGCTCGAGTCCCATACCCGTATCGACCGACGGTGCAGGAAGGGGATGTAATTCGCCCGAACTGTCTCGGTTGAATTGCATAAAGACTAAATTCCAGATCTCGATGTAGCGATCCAAGTCATCGTCAGGTGAACCCGGAGGCCCACCGGGCACTTCAGGGCCATGGTCAAAGAAAATCTCGGATGACGGACCACAGGGTCCGGTGTCACCCATTTGCCAAAAGTTGTCCTCGTCCAATCGGGACAGGCGATTAGGGTCGATACCAATCTCGTCAATCCAGATCTTTGCTGCTTCATCATCCGATATATGGACTGTGACCCAGAGCTTTTCCTTTGGAAGCTTCAGATCTTCCGTTAAGAAGGTCCATGCAAATTGAATAGCATCGCGCTTGAAGTAATCTCCGAAACTGAAATTACCCAACATTTCAAAGAACGTGTGATGACGCGCCGTGTAACCCACGTTTTCGAGGTCGTTGTGCTTGCCTCCTGCTCTTACGCACCGCTGACTCGATGCAGCCCGGTTGTAATCGCGGGGTTCGAGTCCCAAAAACGTATCCTTAAACTGATTCATTCCCGCGTTAGTGAACAGGAGTGTGGGGTCGTCGTGCGGCACCAGCGAGCTTGACGCGACACGCGTGTGCCCTTGGCGCTCAAAATACGACAGAAACGCTTCTCGAATTTCAGCAGTCTTCATGCGTGGATCTCAAAATTAGTAACGGGAGGTGTTCTGCTAGGCCAAGCCCGAAGCAAGCTCACCCTCTTTCATGTCTCGGCCAGCGAGGATATGTAGGTGTAAGTGGAATACCGTTTGGCCACCACCTGCACCGTTATTAATGACCAAGCGGAACGCATCAGCGACTCCCAATTGGTCTGCAACTTTACCAGCAACCACCAACAAATGACCGAGCAGCGACTGATCCTCCTCACTCGCCATACTCAGCATAGGGATTGGCTTGCGGGGAATAATCAACACGTGGGTAGGCGCCTGCGGATAGATATCCTTGATCACGACACAAAGATCGTCTTCATAGAGAAAATCGGTTGGGATTTCTCCACGCGTAATCTTTCCAAATATGGTGTCTTCCACGAGATCTACCCCAACTTCTCGTCGGCTGTTAGCTGTCGTGCCTCACCTTCCAGCAATACGGGAATGCCATCCTTCACCGGGTAGGCAAGACCACTGGCTTTACAGACCAACTCTTGTTTCGCTTCATCATAATCCAAGGGCGCCTTGGTGACTGGGCATACCAAAATTTGCAGCAACTTCTTATCGAGCACGGGCATCTCCTCACTTAACCGCTAAGTATACGCGCTAATACTCATTAGGGCATCGGGGGCACCAGTAACTGAGGATCAATTCGTTGATTGAACCAACTCATCCGCCAGTCCAGGTGCGGGCCTGTAGCACGTCCAGTAGCGCCGATGGCCCCAATCAGGTCGCCCACCTCGAGAACATCACCGACTTCAACATCGATGCGGCTCATGTGTAGAAAAGACGAGCTCAGGCCGTAGCCATGATCCAGGATCACCGTGCCGCCACTATAGAAAAGATCGGGCTCGGCGAGTGTCACGAGACCCGGTCCAGGCGAATAGACAGGTGTGCCCGTGGGCCGTGCAATGTCAACACCATAATGAGGGTTTCCTGGATTACCATTGTAGAATCGCTGACTGCCATAAACCCCGCTGATCCGTCCCGTAGCGGGCCACGACAAGCCAGCTTTGACTGCCTTCAAAAAGCCCTCGTTCTCGATGCGTCTTGATTTAGCGCTTCGAACTTTTTCTCGCTCACGTCGGATACGCTCTAACTGCTCTGCCGGAGGTGTCACCGTGCGCTGCGGTACACCCTCTACCCTCGAAATGCGGTATTCACGGGTGGCTATATTGAGCGAGCAAACCACATCCTCTCCGACGGTAAGATCCATTTCGTTAGGCGCATTTCGTCCCAAACCGACAACGAAGCTACCGTCAGGTAACACCGGCACATC
>DPGN01000058.1:17999-49366 GCA_003523185.1 Halieaceae bacterium | reverse complement strand
AGATGAACAGCGTGGTTGAAATAGCAATGGCCAGCATGCCGTGCAGTAGCAGGGACACACCCGTTGCCACTGGCATCTTGCCAGAAACGTCATAGTTAACGTCCACGCGACTCCGAGACGTTTCGCTCGATACACGCGATGAGCTGCTCAGCGATTTGTGTGTTCTTCGCTCGGTCGATTTCGCGCATGCAGGTTGGGCTGGTCACATTGATCTCTGTGAGATAGTCGCCAATGATATCGAGGCCTACAAATAGTAATCCTTTCTCGCGAAGCGTCGGACCTACCTGTTCGGCAATCCAGCGATCGCGATCTGTCAGCGGTTGCACAATACCAGAGCCCCCAGCGGCAAGGTTGCCTCGGTTTTCGCCGGCCATCGGCAGTCGCGCAAGGCAGAAGGGAACCGCCTCACCGTTAATCATCAACACGCGCTTGTCACCGTCTTTGATCGCAGGCAAGTATTGCTGCGCCATGATGGTGACACCACCATTATCAGTCAGTGTCTCCAGAATAACGTTGAGGTTTGGGTCGTTTTCTTTGACACGAAAAATCGATTGTCCACCCATGCCGTCAAGAGGCTTGAAAATGACATCGCCGTGCTCAGCGTAAAAAGCCTTAAGTGCGGTGGGATCTCGGGATACCAATAAGGGTGGGCAGCACTCCGGGAATTGCGTCGCAAATAGCTTCTCATTGCAGTCTCGAAGGCTCGCGCAGCGGTTGACTATCAGGGTGCCGCGTCTTTCAGCATCCTCAAGCAGCTGAGTTGTGTAGAAAAACTCCATGTCAAAGGGCGGGTCTTTGCGCATCAGAACCACATCAAGCGCGGATAGCGAGGCGTCGTACCGTTCGCCCATTGCGTACCAAGCGGTGTCGTCGTCATAAACTGTCAGTGGCCGCAGTGAGGCCATGGTCTCACCATTCCTCACAGTGAGATCAGCTTGTTCAAGGTAGGTGAGCTGATGACCTGCAGCACTCGCTGCTCGAAGCAGGCCGAGCGTTGTGTCTTTTTTTGTATTGATAGTGGCGATGGGGTCCATTAAGACCCCGATACGTAATGCCATGCTGATTTCACTCACGAATGATGTTTGCTCTCGAGATTCTGATTCGAGGGCGGTTCTGGTTCAAGCGTTTATATCGCCCCAACGCGCGCCGAGGACACTAAGGGCGACCAGTGGTGCTGTCTCGGTTCTCAATACGCGGGGACCCAGCCGCATGGCAGAAAAGCCATTCTCCGATGCCAGTGTTAGCTCCGAGGGAGCCAGGCCACCCTCTGGCCCAATCAGCAGAGCAATGCTTGCGGGTTGATCATGCAATGCACTGGGTGTTGCCTCAGGGTCCAACACCAACTTGCAGTCAGCCTCGACATCGGACAGCCACTGGGACAGAGTTGTCGGCTCTTTTACCTTGGGAACAACGGCACGACCGCTTTGCTCACAGGCGCTGATGACTATTTGCTGCCAGTGCTCCTGCTTCTTTTGCCAACGCTCGGGCGACAGACGTACATCAACGCGTTGGCTCAGGATGGGCACAATGGAAGTAACGCCAAGCTCCGTAGCCTTTTTAATCGCCCACTCAAAGCGATCGCCTTTAGACACGGCTAAGGCCAGACAGGTGTTCAATGACGACTCAGTCTCTGCCGGCTCGATGCTGTCGATAAGTACTGATACCTGATGTTTGGTGGCGGAGACGATGGCACCTTGATAGTTGTTGCCGTCTCCGTTGAACACATGCAGCCGGTCACCCGGTTTGACTCGTAACACCCGGGCGAGATGGTGCCTAGCACGATCATCAAGATCGCACTGCTCGTCAACCGTTAGGGGTCGTGATGAGTAAACTCGGTAGCTGCCCATAGTGCGGAAGCTTAACAGCTACCGAGTTCGAAGGCTTAGTACTTGTAGCTGTCGTTCTTGAAGGGGCCGTCGACGCTCACACCAATATAATCACCTTGCTGTTCAGTGAGTTTGGTCATAACCCCGCCAAACCCTTCTACCATCAGCGCAGCGACTTGCTCATCGAGATGCTTAGGCAGCACCTCTACGGTGATAGCACCGGCCTTGTCAGCCGCTGGAAGATCGGCAAATCGCTTTGCGTACAAGTGGATCTGAGCAAGTACCTGATTTGCAAAGGAGCCGTCCATGATGCGCGAGGGATGCCCTGTCGCATTACCCAGGTTCACGAGACGACCCTCAGAAAGCAGCAGCAAGTGGTCGTTGGTATCGCGATCACGATAGATCTTATGCACCTGAGGCTTGACCTCTTCCCACTCCCAATACTCGCGCATGTAAGCCGTGTCGATTTCATTATCGAAGTGGCCGATGTTACACACGACTGCACCAGGCTTGAGTGCGCGCAGCATCGCCGCACTACAGACATCAACATTGCCGGTTGCGGAACACAATAGATCCGTTTGTCCGAGCAATTGGGTGTCAATGCATGCATCAGTGCCGTCGTTCACACCGTTAATGAAAGGCGAGACAACTTCATAGCCATCCATGCAGGCTTGCATGGCGCAAATAGGATCACACTCGGTCACGCGGACAATCATGCCCTCTTGGCGAAGCGATTGCGCTGACCCCTTGCCAACGTCTCCGTAGCCAAGGACCAAAGCGCGCTTACCAGCCAACAAGTGGTCGAGGCCTCGTTTTATCGCGTCATTCAAACTGTGGCGGCAGCCGTACTTATTGTCATTTTTTGACTTTGTGATGGCGTCGTTCACATTGATCGCCGGTACTTTGAGCGATCCATCCTCGAGCATGTCATACAGTCGATGCACGCCCGTGGTTGTTTCTTCAGTGATGCCATGAATTCGCTCGAGCATCTCGGGGTATTTCTCGTGCAGCATGGCGGTCAAGTCGCCACCATCATCGAGAATCATGTTCGCTTCCCAGGGCTTACCGTCCTGTAGGATGGTCTGCTCGATACACCACTCGTACTCTGGCTCTGTCTCGCCCTTCCATGCGAAGACAGGAATACCCTTGGCAGCAATTGCGGCGGCGGCGTGATCCTGAGTGGAGAAAATGTTGCAGCTTGACCAACGGACCTCGGCACCCAAATCGACCAGCGTCTCAATTAATACACCTGTTTGAATAGTCATGTGGATACAGCCGAGAATTTTCGCGCCTGCAAGGGGCTGCTCATTACGTAAACGCTCGCGCAGTGTCATCAGTGCGGGCATCTCTGTCTCTGCAATCTCCAGTTCACGGCGACCCCACTCGGCGAGCGTGATATCGGCGACTTTGTAGTCAGAAAAGGTTGCTAAATCGATGGCAGTGGTCATAAAAACCTCCTTAAAGCCGTAATTACTTAAAATCCTGCCGCAGCGCGTAGTGCATCGGCTTTGTCTGTTCGTTCCCATGTAAAGTCCGCTTGCTCGCGGCCGAAGTGACCATAGGCCGCCGTGGGGCGATAGATGGGTCGTTTCAGGTCAAGCATATTGATAAGACCTTTGGGTCGAAGATCAAAGTGCGTTCTTACCAGATCGATAATGGTGTCTTCACCGACCTTTGCCGTGCCAAACGTATCGATGGAAATAGATGTGGGCTCTGCAACCCCTATGGCGTAGGACACCTGAATTTCGCAGCGATCAGCAAGGCCGGCAGCGACGATGTTTTTAGCAACGTAACGACCGGCGTAGGCAGCTGAACGGTCGACTTTGGAAGGATCCTTGCCCGAGAAGGCACCGCCACCATGGCGCGCCATGCCCCCATAGGTGTCGACAATGATTTTCCGTCCAGTGAGTCCGCAGTCACCCATTGGGCCACCAATGATGAACTGACCGGTGGGGTTGATGTGATATTTGGTGTCGTTAGACAGCCACTCGCTAGGAAGCACTGCCTCGATGATCTCGCGCTTCACAAAAGCTCTCAGCGCTTCCTGATCGATGTCAGCGGAGTGTTGCGTGGACAGAACCACTGCATCTACTGCGACGGGTTTACCGTCCTCGTAGCGCACTGAAATCTGGCTTTTCGCGTCCGGGCGCAGGAAGTCGGCAGCACCCGAGCGGCGGAGCTCCGCCTGTTTTTCAACCAAGCGGTGCGAGTAGTAAATCGGCGCTGGCATCAATGTATCGGTTTCGTTGGCTGCGTAGCCAAACATGAGACCTTGGTCACCTGCACCCTGATTCGCCTCATCGGCCTCGTGCGTTCCCATCGCAATGTCCGCAGACTGAAGGCCAATTGCGTTTATCACGGCACAGGTATTGCCATCAAAACAGACGTCCGAGCTGTCGTAGCCGATATCGCAAATGACTTTCCGCACTGTGCTTTCAATTTCGCCGGGCGTCACAGTCGCTGAGGAGGTGACTTCACCAGCCACAACTGCCATGCCGGTCTTAACCAGCGTCTCCACCGCAACGCGCGCGTTTGGATCCTTGGCTAGGTAGAGGTCTAGGATGGCGTCTGATACTTGGTCAGACACTTTATCCGGATGTCCTTCTGATACCGATTCCGAAGTAAATAATGCGTACGAACTCACAGGTATATCCCCCGACTTGCTTTCGACGCATCATATAAAGATATCTTTATATGTCAATGTTTAGTCATTTGAGTTGACTACAAAACTCGGACAACTCCCAAGTCATTGCTGATGAGGAGGACATCGGCAGGCCGATGCGCAAAGATGCCGTTGCAGACAACGCCAGTCATATTGTTGATCGCGGATTCGAGTTCGAGCGGGTCAGTGATGGTGAGTCCGTGAACATCGAGGATGATGTTACCGTTGTCGGTTACCACACCCTCGCGCCACACGGCATCGCCCCCCAGACTATTCAGTGCGTCGCGGACCAAGGTGCGAGCCATCGGAATCACCTCAACCGGCAAGGGGAACTTGCCTAACGTCGTCACCAATTTACTGCTGTCTGCAATGCAAATAAATTCGTTTGCCTTTGCGGCTGCGATCTTCTCGCGCGTGAGAGCGGCGCCACCGCCTTTGATCAGAAAACCGTCTCGCGTGGCTTCGTCGGCGCCATCGACATAGACATCGACGCGATCGACAGCATTTAAGTCCTGCACCTCGAAGCCGAGCTCAAGCAACAGGGCGGATGAGCGCTCAGAGCTTGAGACCGTGGTCTTTATCCTGTCACGTAATTTCGGCAACTCTGCGATGAAGCATTCGGCCGTACTTCCAGTACCAATCCCGAGAATAATGTCGTTGCCTTGATGGCTTTCGACTCGCTTGATGGCTTCCTTGGCTACTGCCTGCTTCAGCGCGTGCGCATCCATGATGGTTCCTTTTTTGCATTATTGTGGTTGTGCCTCACGCGGCGGAGAACACCTTACCTGGATTGAGAATACCGTCCGGATCAAAAATTGCCTTAATCGCACGCATAGCATCGATTTCTGCATCCGATTTGCTGTAGCCGAGATAGGGCGCTTTGAGTGTGCCCACGCCATGTTCGGCTGAGATACTGCCCCCGAGTCTCTTGATAGCATCGAAAATATCCGTAGAGACCTCATTGCATCGTGCTTTGAACTCCTCAATGTTCAGGTTCTCGGGCTTCAAAATATTCAGGTGAAGATTGCCGTCACCAATATGGCCGTACCAAACCACTTCCCAGTCGGGGTAGTTCTCGTGAACCACGTCGTCGACGGCTGCCAGTAGTTCAGGAACCTTTGATACGGTCGAGGAGATATCATTCTTGTAAGGCGTCCATTTTGAAATGGTTTCCGATATGTCTTCGCGAAGCCGCCACAAGGCCTTTGCTTGGGCCACACTTTGGCTCATTACAGCATCAATCACCCAGCCATCTTCCATGCACTGCTCTACCGCCTCAAAGACATGCGCATCGGTCATGTCATTCTCGCGCTCGAACTCGACCAAGGCGTAGAACGGTGTTCTTGTCTCGAACGGACGTGCGACCCCCGCGTGGTCAACCACCTTTGAGACCGCAAGCTCTGAGAAAAACTCATAGGCCAGTAATGGCGTTGTTGATTGAATGCGATCTAACACGGCCATGATCGCGCTCATATCACTTAGACCCAATACCAAAACGGTGGGGTCTGTGGGTGGCGCTGTGAGCTTGAGGGTTGCTTCGGTAATAAAGCCGAGAATGCCCTCCGATCCGATAAATAGGTGACGAAAGTCGAGCCCGGTATTGTTTTTCATCAGACCTTTATTGAGCTCGAGCACCTCACCTTTGCCGGTTACCACGGTTAAGCCAGCAACCCACTCTCGGGTCATGCCGTAACGAATGACATTGATACCACCGGCATTCGTCGCAATGTTGCCACCGATTTGGCTTGAGCCACTCGATGCGAAGTCGACCGGATAAAACAAATCTGCATCTTTAGCGGCCTGTTGTACGTTTTGGGTGATAGCTCCGGCGCCTACGGTCACAGTGCGGTCCGTCAGATTAACAGGCGCGATGGCGTTCATCTTACCCATCGACACTACAACCTCGCCATTTGCGGCGCAGGCACCACCGCTCAGGCCAGTTCGACCGCCCGACGGGACGAGCGCGAATTGACAGCGTCGGGCACATTCGACAACGGCCACTACATCGGCAGTATCTCGGGGAAACACGATGGCTGTCGGAGCCGGTGGAGTAAATCGGGTCCAGTCCTGACCGTAGGCCTCTAGTGATGCGGGATCGACAGCCACCTGCTCCGGAGTCAGTACCGCACTTAACTTCTGAATAATGTCTATCGACAATCCGGCCACACTGAACTCCATAAAGACAATGGGCGTAATGTTACCATCTGCGCCCCGCGCCATGACACCAAGTCAGAGACTCGATGAAACAACAATCGTTACAAAAGTCCAAAATTAAGTTCTTACTGCTTGAAGGCATTCACCCAAGTGCGATTGATGCATTAGCGAAGGCGGGTTACGACAACGTCGTGTGCTACTCGAAGGCACTTCCCACCGAAGAGCTCATAGCCGAGATTAAAGATGCTCACTTTGTGGGCATTCGATCTCGGACCCAGCTGAGTGCTCAGGTGATTGAGGCAGCGCCGCGTCTTGTTGCCATTGGTTGCTTTTGTATTGGTACAAACCAGGTCGACTTAGAAGCCGCCTCTCGCAACGGTATTCCCGTATTCAATGCGCCCTTCTCAAACACGCGAAGTGTGGCAGAACTGGTGATGGCCGAAGTCATTCTTTTATTGCGAGGGGTACCACAGCGAAGTGCTGCCGCGCACAGAGGTGAGTGGCGAAAAACCGCCGAGGGTTCACATGAGTGTCGGGGTAAGACACTGGGTATTATTGGTTACGGCAATATCGGTATGCAGCTCGGCGTAATCGCCGAAGGCCTTGGTATGAAGGTAATCTACTTTGATGTTCAGTCAAAGCTCCCGCTGGGTAATGCGCAACCCAAGGCAACCCTGTCCAGTCTTCTGGAGGATGCTCATGTTGTGAGCTTGCACGTGCCTCAGCACGCCAGTACGGAGCTGTTGATAGGCAGTGAAGAGATAGAGAAGTTGCGACAGGGCGCTATGCTCATCAACGCGTCACGTGGCAACGTGGTCGATCTAGATGCCTTGGCCGAGGCACTTCTATCAGGGCGCATTGGTGGCGCTGCGATAGACGTGTTTCCGGTGGAGCCACGTTCGAACAATGATGAATTTGTTTCGCCACTTCGAGGCCTGGATCAATGCATCCTGACGCCCCACATTGGTGGCTCGACCGAGGAGGCCCAAGAGAATATTGGTGTTGAGGTGGCGGAGAAGCTGACGCGATACAGCGATAACGGAACAACCACGTCGGCAGTAAATTTCCCCGAGGTAGCCCTACCCGAGCACGATGGTAAGCATCGTTTACTTCACGTTCATCAGAATATTCCGGGCGTTATGAGTGCTATCAACCAGGTGTTCAGTGAGAATAACGTGAACGTCAGCGGACAGTATCTTCAAACGATGGGTGACACGGGTTACGTGGTCATCGACATCGAGGCGGATTATTCAAAAGCCTTAATTACGAGCTTGACGGCGATCGAAGGGACCTTGCGAACACGGGTACTCTTTTAAGGTCCGTTTTAGTGTGTTTTAGGTCTGGCGTGTTTTCAGATCTCATCGGATAAAACGCGGTGGCATTTCACCTCATTCGAAGTAAAAGTTTGCAATAAAAATTGGCGAGTTCGCGGCTTTTGATAGTCAATCCGTGCGATCATTAGCGCCGCTCACTCGCAACCCAATTGAGGACCTCGTTTTGCAGGAAGTTAATGGCTCAACCGTAACTCGACAGCACGCAGCAAACGCCATTAGAGCGCTCTCCATGGATGCTGTTCAGAAAGCTAATACAGGACACCCAGGCGCCCCCATGGGGATGGCGGACATCGCTGAAGTTTTGTGGACCGGTTATCTGAAATACAATCCCGCGAATCCTGATTGGGCAGACCGGGATCGCTTCGTACTCTCTAACGGGCACGGCTCTATGCTGATTTATTCGCTGCTGCACCTCACCGGTTTTGACCTGTCGATAGACGACATCAAAGACTTCCGTCAGTTGCATAGCAAGACGCCCGGACACCCCGAATACGGTTACACCCCGGGCGTTGAAACCACCACCGGGCCGCTGGGCCAGGGCCTAGCCAACGCCGTTGGTATGGCGGTGGCAGAAAAGCTCATGGCCGCCCGTTTCAACAAAGAAGGTCACCGAGTTGTCGATCACCGAACCTGGTGTTTTGTTGGTGACGGTTGCTTGATGGAGGGCATCAGTCACGAGGCCTGTTCACTGGCGGGTACCCTGGGTTTAGGGAAGCTCAATGTAGTTTATGACGACAACGGGATCTCAATCGATGGAGAAATCGAGGGCTGGTTCACCGATGACACGCCCGCGCGGTTTGAAGCCTACGGTTGGCACGTTGTTCGCGACGTTGATGGCCATGATCCAGACGCAGTAGCAGCTGCGTTTGACGAGGCAGTTAATGAAACGTCACGCCCTTCTCTCATTTGTTGTAAGACAACGATTGGTAAAGGCAGTCCCAACAAGGAAGGAACAGAGTCCTGTCATGGAGCACCGTTGGGTGTGGACGAAATCGCTCTGACGCGTGAGGCCCTAGGCTGGGGCCATGACCCATTTGTCGTGCCTGACGATGTTTATGCGCACTGGGATGCACGCACTTCCGGTGCCGAGGCTGAGGCCAGTTGGCAGTCGCTGTTTGATATGTACAAGCGCGATTGTCCTGAGCTCGCCGACGAGTTTCAGCGGCGGATGGCTGGCGAGTTGCCAGCAGAGTTTTTAACGGGTGTGGACGATTTCATCGCACAGTGTGTTGCGAACGAGTCTGATGTTGCATCACGAAAGGCCTCGCAGCAGGCGATTGCAGCGGTTGCACCGACATTGCCTGAGCTACTGGGCGGCAGCGCTGATTTGGCGGGTTCAAACCTTACATTGTGGCCTGGTGCTACCGGTGCCGATGCATCGGATGCCGAGGGTAACTACATTTATTACGGCGTTCGCGAATTCGCCATGGCAGCCATGATGAATGGCATTGCACTGCACGGTGGATTCATTCCCTACGGTGGCACCTTCCTTATCTTCATGGAATACGCGCGAAATGCGGTTCGCATGGCGGCGCTCATGAAGCAGCGCGCTATCTACGTCTTTACCCACGACTCGGTGGGTTTGGGTGAGGACGGTCCAACGCATCAGCCGGTAGAGCAGTTAACAGCGATGCGATCAACACCTAACTTAGATACCTGGCGCCCCTGCGACGCGGTTGAGTCCGCTATTGCATGGAAGCAAGCAATCCTGCGAAGCGATGGACCTTCAGCCTTGGTATTTTCTCGTCAAACCCTGCCGCATCAGATCGGGGCGGCTGAACGTGTTTCCGATGTTACGCGTGGTGCCTATATCCTCCGAGAGGAACAAGGCGAGCTCGAGGCAGTCATCATCGCGACCGGTTCGGAGGTTGCACTTGCGATAGAGGCGGCTGAAAAGCTGTCCGCTGCAGGTCGCGGCGTTCGCGTAGTGTCTATGCCATGTGCCGAAGTCTTCCAGCGACAGGATGTCGAATACCGTGAGTCAGTGCTGCCTAGCCATCTTCTGGCGCGAGTTGCCGTTGAGGCCTCTCACCAAGATTGGTGGTACAAGTACGTCGGCCTCGATGGCCGAGTGGTTGGCATGAATTCCTTTGGTGAATCTGCGCCAGGGCCTGTACTGATGAAGGAGTTTGGTTTCACGGTCGAGAACGTCATCGAAGCAGTTGAGGATGTGATTCTCAGCTAATGACCGCTGTTGGTATCAACGGCCTTGGACGCATCGGCCGTCTTCTAGCTCGTCGGTTGTATGAGCGCGATGACGCGAGGCATGCACTCGAGCTGGTCATGTGCAATGAGGTTGCAGACGTCGAAACCGTCGTGCACTTACTCAAATACGATTCCACGCACGGGCGGTTCTCCTACCCTGTCGCTTTCGACAATAAAGGTGGACTGCAAATCGCTGATCGTCCTACTCGTCTAAGTCATGAGAATGAGCCATCAAATGTGCTCTGGGGCGATCGTGGAGTCGACATTGTTATTGATTGCACGGGTACTGAGTTCACCCGTGCCTCGGCTTCGGCGCATCTGGGCAGCGGTGTCAGTAGAGTGCTGCTTTCGCAGCCCGCCAGTATCGATGTCGACAGTACTATTATCTGGGGTCTGAACCACGGCCTACTGACGCCTGAAATGTCCGTTATCTCGGCTGGATCTTGCACTAGTAATGCGCTGATGCCGGTGCTGTCGGTGATTGACAGGGCATTTGGCATTAACGCTGGTATCGTCACCACGATCCATTCTGCGATGAATGATCAGCCAGTCATCGACGCGTATCACCACACTGATTTACGGAAGACCAGAGCGGCCTTTAACTCGGTCATTCCGGTTGAGACGGGCTTGGCGCAGGGGGTTGAGCGTTTCTTTCCTCACCTATCAGGCAAAATTAGTGCTCGTGCACTGCGTGTACCCACGCTCAATGTGTCGTCACTCGATGTCGTCCTATCCGTCGATAAAAGTACCTCGGCTCATGAGGTCAATGCGCTAATAAGCGAGTCACTCGATGATTTTTATGGTGTCCTAGCAGTTAACTCGGAACCACTGGCGTCCTGTGACTTTCTTGGCGCGGAAGCGTCAAGCATCGTTGATACAACGCAGACACAGGTATCGAACGACCGTCTGATCAAGCTGATGATTTGGTTTGATAATGAGTGGGCATTCGTCAATCGCATGGTCGATATCGTCCTTCGGCTGTCGGATTTTGTGGCTGAGGAGTCATCCAGCTAGCAGGCTAAAACGAATTCAAGATATAAACGAAAAGAGGTTAATTATGCTGTCGATGGACCAGCTTTCGCTCGCGGGGAAACGCGTTTTGATTCGTGAGGATCTCAATGTCCCGCTGCGCGACGGGCGGGTAGCCAATGACGCTCGCTTACGAGCTGCGGTTCCAACGATTGAGGCTGCGGTTGCGGCTGGTGCAGGCGTCATCCTCATGTCGCATTTAGGTAGGCCCGTTGAGGGCGAGGCCTCGGACGAGTTCTCTCTTTCACCCGTTGCCGATGCGTTGTCTGCGTTGCTGGGACTGCCGGTCACGCTAAAGCCCGAGTGGCCGATCGATGCGCCACAGGCAGGTGACGTCTGGCTGCTAGAAAACGTTCGTTTCAATGTTGGCGAAAAGGCGAATAGCGATGAGTTGGCGAAACGTTACGCAGGCTTATGCGATGTATTTGTCATGGACGCCTTCGGCACGGCTCACCGCGCGCAAGCATCGACGCACGGTGTAGCCAAATTTGCCCCTCAAGCCTGCGCTGGCCCGCTGCTATCGGGTGAGCTTGATGCTCTGGGCCGCGCGCTGAGTGAACCCGCGTCACCGATGGTTGCCGTTGTAGGGGGCTCAAAAGTGTCGACTAAGTTGGCCGTCCTAGAGCGCCTGTCTGAGCTATGTGACCAGCTACTGGTCGGAGGCGGGATTGCCAATACGTTCTTGGCGGCGGCGGGCTATCCGGTGGGTAAGTCGCTGCATGAGTCCGATCTTGTTCCGACAGCGCGAGCGTTGATGGCCAAGACCCATATTCCCTTGCCCATTGATGTTGTTGTCGCAAAGGAGTTCAGCGAGACAGCTGAAGCAACGGTTAAGCTGGCGGCTGACGTATCGGCGGACGACATGATTTTAGACGTGGGTCCGCTGTCGCAAGCTCAGATGTCCGAGGTCTTGTTGGCTGCTGGGACGATCCTGTGGAACGGCCCTGTGGGCGTCTTTGAGTTTCCTGCCTTTGCCCAAGGGACTCGTGCATTGGCCTCAGCGGTCGCCGACAGCTCGGCATTCTCGTTGGCGGGTGGGGGCGATACGCTCGCTGCTATCGATGAATTCGATATCGCGAACCGCGTTTCGTATATTTCGACAGGTGGCGGTGCGTTTTTAGAGTTTGTAGAGGGCAAAGAGCTACCTGCTGTTGCCATCTTATACGAACATCAGGATCAGTGACCAAGGCTAGAGGAACATAACATGGCACTAATAAGCATGAGGCAGTTACTGGATTACGCTGCGGAGCATCAGTTCGGTGTGCCGGCCTTTAACGTCAATAATCTCGAGCAAACTCGCGCTATTATGGAGGCTGCTGCTCACTGTGATGCTCCCGTCATCATGCAAGCCAGTGCCGGTGCGCGGAAGTATGCCGGTGCCCCGTTTCTGCGGGCGATGATGGATGCGGCAGCGACCGAATTTCCGGATGTGCCCATTGTGGTTCACCAAGATCACGGAACGTCTCCCTCTGTTTGTCAGCGATCCATACAGCTGGGATTTACCTCGGTAATGATGGACGGGTCATTGGGAACTGATGGCAAGACTCCCATGGATTACGACTACAACGCGCAGGTGACGGCACAGGTAGTAGAGATGTCACACGCTTGCGGGGTGTCGGTTGAGGGTGAACTTGGCTGCCTAGGCTCGTTAGAGACCGGCGAGGCGGGAGAGGAAGATGGCGTCGGTGCCGCAGGGAAGTTGACACACGATCAAATGCTCACCGACCCCGATGAGGCCAAGCAATTTGTTGCTGATACCGGTGTGGACGCCCTGGCCATTGCCTGTGGTACGAGTCACGGTGCCTACAAATTCACGCGCCCTCCCACCGGGGACATTCTCGCGATCGATCGCATTAAAGCGATTCACGCCAGCATTCCAGATACGCATCTGGTGATGCATGGCTCGTCTGCGGTGCCTCAGGATTGGCTCGCCATCATTAACGAGTACGGAGGCCAAATCCCCGATACCTATGGTGTGCCAGTTGAGCAGGTGGTCGAGGGCATCAAGCACGGCGTCCGCAAGGTCAACATCGATACAGATTTACGATTAGCATCAACGGGGGCGATTCGCCGATTCCTTGCGGAGAATCCCGCTGAGTTCGACCCGCGGAAGTACTTCAAGGAGAGTCTTGTTGCGATGCGCGATATTTGCGTTGCCCGATACGAGGCCTTCGGCTGTGCAGGGCATGCATCCAGAATAAAGCCCTTGTCATTAGCTGAAATGCAGGAGCGCTACAGCGCGGGTAGCATTTAGCAGCGCGAGGCGGCGCCGCTGTTAATATTCGCGTAGACTTCGCGTTTTGCCGCTGTGCCGCTTGCGATGACAGATCCCTACATCGAGAAAATTCTCAACGCCGACGTATACGACGTCGCCGCTCAAACACCGTTGACGCAAGCGCCGACGTTATCAGAGCGGATGGGCTGCGACGTGAGATTAAAGCGGGAAGACCTTCAGCCAATCTTCAGCTTCAAGTGCCGTGGCGCTTACAACAAAATGGCATCGCTATCGGATGAGGAGCGTGCCCGGGGTGTGGTGGCCGCCTCTGCGGGTAATCATGCACAGGGTGTCGCGCTAGCCGCGCAGAAGCTCGGTGTGCAGGCGACGATTGTCATGCCTGTCACCACGCCCTCGATAAAAGTAGAGGCGGTCCGGCGACGCGGAGCTCACGTTGTTCTCCAAGGTGACGCATTCGATCAGGCATCCGAATTTGCCAATCGCCTCGTCGAGGAGCGAGGCGCCACCTACCTGCATCCTTTTGACGATTCCGCGGTGATTGCGGGTCAAGGCACCGTGGGTGTTGAAGTCACTGAGCAATCACCTAAACCCGCTGACTACGTGTTCATTCCCTGCGGTGGCGGTGGCTTGCTATCCGGCATGGCGGTCTTCTTGAAACATACCTGGCCGGATGTGAAGGTGATCGGCGTGGAGCCTGCTGACGCTGCCTGCGCACTCGCGGCGAGGCGAGCCGGTGAGAGGGTCACTTTATCGGAGGTTGGCTTGTTCGCCGATGGCTGTGCAGTCGCTCGTGTGGGTCAGGAGACGCATCGCGTCATTGAGCAATACGTCGATGACATCATTACGGCCACTACGGATGAAATGTGTGCGGCGGTGAAGGATATATTTGACGATACGCGCGCTATTGCTGAGCCGGCCGGCGCCCTCGCCATTGCTGGCATGAAGACCTACCTGTCGGAACACAATGTAACCGGAGCATCAGTGGTGGCGGTGCTAAGCGGTGCAAATACCAACTTTGATCGCTTGAGATACATCTCGGAACGCACGGATATTGGTGAGCGCCGCGAAGCGATTCTCAGCGTTACGATTCCCGAAGTACCGGGGGCCTTCAAGGCATTCTGTGGCACGGTGGGTAAACGCAACATCACGGAGTTTAACTACCGCGGTACTGATGAGCAGACGGCCCGTGTGTTTGTCGGTCTGACGGTCGCGCCACAAAGCGACGATGTAGAAGACTTGGTACGTAAGCTGGAGAGTCAGGGCTACAGCGCGGTCGACTTAACCGACAATGAAATGGCCAAGTTACATGTAAGGCATATGATCGGTGGGAAAATGACTCTTCGGGAGAGCGAGGAGCGAGTTTTTCGCGTTGAGTTCCCTGAGCGCCCCGGTGCGCTGATGAAGTTCCTCGATGCCCTAGGATCGGACTTTAATATCTCCATGTTCCACTACCGTAACCACGGCGCGGCCTATGGTCGCATCCTGGTTGGCTTCACAGATAATGATCGGGATCCCTCTCGACTCATCACTAGGCTCGATCAGGTTGGCTTCCGCTATTGGGAAGAAACCGAAAATCCAGCCTACCAGGCCTATCTAAAGCCACTTGCTTTGTGACAAATTACCACTATGATGTTGCGAGCTCGCAGGGATAAGCGAGCACGAAGCGTTATTGGAAGCTGTCAATAAGAAAGCAGTACGAAGAACCAGAAAAGCAGTGGGGAAGTTGTGGGGAAAAGAAAGCCGGGGTTGTTTAGTGTCCTTTTGCTCGGTTTCGTTGTGGTTATTACAGCCAGTGCGCTAACCGCAAGAGAGCAGGACTCGAAAAGCACCAACCTCAGTCAGTCGTGGCAACAGGATTTAGACTAGTCACACGGCCGTCATCGCAGTACTTACGTTTTTGGATAAGTCAGAACTGAATCAGCCCCTCTTCGCTGAGGAACCCGTTCATAGGTACATCGTAAGCATCGAAAGGAACGTGTTCCAATAACTGGCAATGAAATCCAATGCCGAGTTTGTATCCCGGTGCATCTGCCAGCGCCCTGTCGTAGTAGCCCTTTCCAAAGCCCAACCGATTTCCCTGTCGGTCACAGGCTGCCAGTGGGACCAGAAACAGATCTATCGCGCAGGGTGACACGAGGTCTGCGGCTTTGGTCGGTTGCTGCACGCCGCCAAAGCCCGCCTCAAGCGTATCGATCGATGTGACTCGATTAAAGCTCATCTCGAAGTTTGGCAGTGTGCGAGGGGCGACTAAACATTTGGATCGATGCGCTAACCGCAACAAGCGGGACAGATCCACCTCCGACGTAAGTGGCAAGTAGGTCGCGATCGTCATCGCGTCCTTAAAAAGACTTAGTTCGATAAGGGAGTCAACGATTGCCTGACTCTTTTGTTTTCGAGATTCAGTGGACAGTGCCCGACGCTTACCAAGCACATCGTTGCGAACTGCTAGTTTGACGTCTGGCATGGCACCAATAGCTCAAAGATGGAGTCTGACCCAGAGTACCGCCGACGGTGTCGCCCTTGAACCGTAGCGGTTCAAGGTGGTGATCCCCATTCTGCATCAGGCGTCCCGGTCGCGCCGGGCTTGCACAACAGCCAGAAGTGGACATCTCCGGGTGGTGCTTTATCGGCTCGAGGACTGACGGTCTAGCAAATACACCAGGTCAGTGCGGGATTATAGCCGACTCTCGCTAGGGGTATTAAGAAATTTCGAACTGACGCAGTTGGAATAGTGCTTCGTCGATCCGGCTGGTGATGCCTTTAATCGCCTCTTCCTGCGAGTCGTCCAGCTGCTCGCCTGACTTCAGGGATAGCACCTGATGGCTGAGGTTCAGCGCGGCCATGATAGCGACCCGCTCCAAGCCAATGACTTTGCCCGTCGATCGAATAGCACGCATTTGATCATCGAGTTCACGTGCCGCTTGCCGAAGCTCTTCCTCTTGCTCAGGCTCGCAAGCCACCTGGTAGCCTTTATCCAGGATGTCGATCGTGACTGTGTTTTGTCGCATTACTGACTGTTCTCCAGCGAGCTTAGCCGATTGATCGAGCGATCGATGTAATCACCGGCTAGTCGATGCCGCTCCAAAAGATCTCTTTTTTCGTGCTGCAGGTCAGCGAGGCGTTTTTTCAGCGCTTGATTCTCGAGTTTTAGCTCGGTGCTGAGCTCGATAAGGCCGTTCACTTTTGTTTCCAGTGTTTTTACAAGCTTATCTGACACGTGGATTGCACCCTTCTCGCTATTCGGCTTCACTATAGGTAAGCGACCCATAAGGGTCAATCGAAGACAGACCACCTTGCCCCGAATGAGGGGGTAATCAACGAATGGAAACTCTATGCTGGATTTATTAGGCGCCTTTGAGGATATGCCTGAATGGGACGAAATCGCCGATCAGCTATTCAATGCGGGTCAAACGCTGAACCCATCAGAGCTTCATGGGGTTTTGGTTGGCCTTATGGGCGCGGGCTTTAACCCAGATGACAGGCATCATCTGGAACAGACCTTAGCCTCTGTTGAAAAAGCGGTAGGCGTCCAATTACAGGGCGAACTGGTGGACATTGTCTCTCGTCTGAATCTCGCTACCTTATCGGCGATTGTCGACACGGATTACGCGTTTCGTATTCTGCTGCCTGATGACGACGATCCCATCGAGCAGCGCCTCCGCTCGTTCTCCAACTGGGTCACTGGTTTTATATCAGGTTTCACCGAGGGCATGACCGTTCAAAAAGCCGCGGGCCTCGCCATCGAGCCAGAGGTCGCTGACGTGCTGAAGGATTTTGCAGCGATTGCACAAGTAGACACCGATCAAATGGAGACAGAGGAAGCGGAGCGGCAGCTTGAAGAGTTGGTAGACTATGTTCGTTTGGCCGCGGTAAGTATTGTGCAAGACGCGATTAACCAGAGGGAATCTCAATCGTGAAAATTAGTAAGTCAGAGTTTTCTGCTCGTCGAAAGCGCTTGATGTCAGAAATGGCGCCTAACAGTGTTGCCATCATCCCAGCGGCCCGGGAAGTGACCCGAAGTCGAGACACCGAATACCCTTTTCGCCAAAACAGCGACTTTTTTTACTTAACAGGCTTCCAAGAACCTGATGGTGTCCTACTTTTATTGCCTGGGAGACGGCAAGGGCAAGTGCTGATGTTTTGCCGTGACAGAGATCCTGAACGAGAGCTTTGGGATGGTTATCGGCAGGGTCCTGAGGGTGTCGTAAAAAACTTCGGGATGAACGACGCGTACCCTGTGGGCGATATGGACGACATCGTCCCTGGCCTTATTGAGGGTCGGTCGACCGTGTACTACTCGATGGGCCACGACGACAGCTTTGACCGGCAGGTATTCGGCTGGATCAACCAGATTAGAGCCAAGGTGCGAACGGGTGCAAAGCCGCCTGGGGATATTTCGGATTTGGCTGTACTGCTTCATGAGCATCGATTGCTTAAATCTGAGGCTGAGGTGCGCATCATGCAGCGGGCAGCCGATATCAGTGCCGAGGCTCACTGCCGCGCAATGCGCGAGTGTCGCCCGGGTCGTTATGAATATCATTTGGAGTCCTCCATTCAACACGGTTTTGCGGAGCACGGCGCGCGTTTTGCTGCCTACAACTCCATTGTCGGTAGTGGAAAGAACGCTTGCTGTCTTCACTACACCGAAAACGATGCGAAGATGCAGGATGGCGACCTCGTCCTTATCGACGCTGGCTGTGAATTCCAGGGCTATGCGGCAGACATTACACGGACATTCCCCGTCAATGGGCGTTTTACTGCTGAACAGCGCGCTATTTACGATGTTGTTTTGAAATCGCAACTAGCGGCCATTGCGGCTACTAAACCGGGCAAGAAGTGGAATCATCCCCATGACGTCACTGTCAGGGTGATTACTGAGGGGTTGGTAGAGTTGGGCTTACTGTCGGGCGATGTTGACGCGCTAATTGAATCTGGTGCCTATACAGATTTCTACATGCACCGGGCTGGCCATTGGCTTGGCCTGGATGTCCACGATGTTGGCGAATATCGCATCGATGGAAAGTGGCGACCGCTTGAGCCGGGCATGGCTCTCACCATTGAGCCCGGTATTTACGTGGCCACAGACAACATGAATGTTGACGAAAAATGGCGTGGCATTGGTGTCCGTATCGAGGACGACGTTGTGGTGACGGAGTCGGGCTGTGACGTCTTAACAGCTGGCGTTCCAAAGCTGGCGGATGAAATAGAAGCGCTAATGGCGGCGACATAATGGCCAAATGCCCGGAGCTCATCGTTGTTGGCGGGGGCCTTGCGGGACTGCTGTTGGCGGCTCATGCGGGTGAGCGTTTTGGCGATCTGCTCAATATCACGGTCATTGAGCGCGCGTTGCCCAAAGCGCCTGAGGCCTCGCTTGATACCCGTGCAACGGCACTCAGTCGGGGCTCGAAAGAGCTTCTCGAGTCATGGGGGTTCTGGGCAGAGGTATCGACATCTGCAAAAGCGATTGAAAACATCCATGTGTCGCGCAAGTCACGTTTTGGTAGCGCTTTGTTACAGGACGACGCAGCTCAAAATGAACCGATGGGCTGGGTTGTTGAGAATGCCTTGCTGCAGGCGGCATTGCTCGCGCGTTGTGAAGCGGTGGCTGTGGACGTTATTGAGGGGCACGAAGTCGTCAAATTCACCACAACATCAGAACGACCGGTGCTGACGCTGGATGATGAGAGACAGTTAGTAGCCGATCTGGTAATCATTTCAGATGGCGCGGAGTCGTCGCTTCGAAACCAACTGGGGATTGGCGCAAAACGTCATGCCCCATCGCAGTTTGCTATTGCCTTTAATTGCGAAACTGACGGTGCTGATACCGGCATCGCCTACGAGCGTTTTACGAATGAAGGCCCCCTCGCCTTTTTGCCGCTCCCGGGCTCCGGCGATAACAAGCTGCGCTACAACGTCATCTGGTGCGCACACCAAGCGACGCAATCGCGTCTTCTTGCCCTTGATGATCAAGACTTCATTGATGAACTTCAGTCCATGGTGGGGTGGCGAGCGGGGCGCGTAACTAAGATAGGTAGGCGTGCCGGTTGGCCGCTCAGCGTTGTCGTGAGTCGTGAGCTGGTTCGATCCCGCTGCCTGCTACTGGGTAATTCCGCCCATACGGTTCATCCGGTGGCTGGTCAGGGCTTTAACCTGTCAGTACGCGACGTCGGCCGGCTCATTGCGCTGTTAGAAGCCGAGTTGCAGACCGAAAGTCCATTTGATTCAGTGGCACGACTGTCGGATTTTGAACGTGCCAGTCTGTCGGACCATGAGCAGACAATCGCTGCCACCACCTTGCTTTCTGGTCTGTTTGATATGCCTCAACCATTGATAGACTCCATGAGCAGTATGGCGCTTTCTGCCATAGATGTTCTTGCGCCCCTACGAAGAGGCGTAGCGGATTTCGGGATGGGTCGGAGGTAACCGTGCAGGAGCGTCAGGTTGATATCGCAATCATAGGTGCTGGCGTCGTCGGCCTCGCCACCGCCTTATCGCTGGCGCCCACGGGCCTTCATATTGCTCTTTTCGACGCTCAGCCCAAACCCAGCGCAGGTCCCCAAGGAACTGCGCTCAATGACTGGGATCGGCGGGTAACAGCACTGACACCTGAGTCGATCCGATTCTTGAAGTCTCTGGATGCCTGGTCCTTGATCGAGGGGAGCAAACGCGGTGGTGCCTACACTGACATGTTTGTCTGGGATTCAGAGGGAACAGGGAACGTTCATTTCACAGCCACCGATCTCAATATCGAGTCACTAGGGACCATTGTTGAGTCGTCGTTGACGACCCATGCCTTGATCAGTGCCACCGAGGCTGCGCCCAACCTATCGATTCATTGGGGTACGCGCCTTGAGTCGATGGATGTTGAAGCAGAGAGCGTCCGTTTCACAACGTCTTCGGGTGATACCGTCATCGCGGATATGACCATAGGAGCCGACGGCGGTCGTTCTAAAAGCCGGGAGCTGGCGGGAATGCGCACCCGTGAGTGGCGATATGGTCAGAACGCGATAGTGGCCACGGTTAGGGTCGAGCCACATCATCGTCACGCTTGCTGGCAGGCATTTCTTCCCACAGGCCCTTTGGCGCTACTTCCGCTGGCCAATGATGATCTTTGCTCTATCGTGTGGTCGCTCGATGATGCGCTGAGCGATCACTGGATTCAGGCTGATCATGACGGGTTTGTCGGGGGTCTGAACCTTGCGCTTTCTGGTCGAGGGCCTCAGGTTCTAGAGGTCAGTGACCGACAGATGTTTCCACTCATCCAGTGTCATGCAGTCGACTACTCCTTAGGGCGATTTGTACTAGTTGGCGACGCTGCGCATTCGATTCACCCATTAGCAGGCCAGGGTATTAATTTGGGCCTGTCTGATGCGCAGACCCTCGGAAATGAGATTGTTAGGGCCCATCAACGCGGTGCCGATTGGTGTTCGCCTCAGGTGTTTAGTCGTTATGAGCGGCAACGCAAGGGAGATAATCTGGGCATGATGGCCACCATGCAGGCGTTCAAGTGGGGTTTCGGCTCCAAAAATCCGGCAGTCACGCTCATGCGCAATATCGGGCTGAATTCTGTTGATGCACTTCCCGTAGCCAAACGTTGGTTTGTTCAGCAGGCGGTTGGGGCTAAGTGACCCCAGCCTCATCTATTCGCCCCTCTATTTCCAGCGAATATTCGCCCTTCTACTTGCACCGAATTACAGCGAATTTTTCGAATTGAGCTTATAATCCATTGCCAGCCTAAACCGCCGGTATTACTCTTTTTTCGACACCCACAGAGGACCATCTTATGAGCCAAAACCCATCTGAACTATATTACGCGAAGACCCATGAATGGGTTCGTTGTGAAGAGGACGGGACGGTCACGGTTGGCATTACCGAGCATGCTCAAGATGCATTGGGCGATGTTGTCTTCGTTGAAACCCCGGAGGTGGGCGATACCATTGCGGCGGGTGATCAGGCGGGTGTCGTAGA
This sequence comes from Halieaceae bacterium, assembly GCA_003523185.1. GTDB lineage: Bacteria > Pseudomonadota > Gammaproteobacteria > Pseudomonadales > Halieaceae > Luminiphilus. The sequence continues at coordinate 27,952 of DPGN01000058.1, read as the reverse complement.
GTCCGTAAAAGCGGCTTCAGACATCTATGCACCTATTGGAGGTGAGGTAACAGCAACCAACGAAGCGCTCGAGGATGCCCCTGAGGTCGTAAATTCCGATGCGTTCAACGATGGCTGGTTTTTCAAGATGCAGCCTGATGATCTCGGTGAGTTAGAGGCGCTGATGTCGGCTGATGATTATGCCGCCTTCTGCGACGAGGAAGATTAGGGTCTTAGGGAAATAATTTCCCAGCCGCATTGTTGAGCCTCCAGCCGGAGAACGTCGTCAGGGTCGACTGCGACTGCCCGCGCCACCTCACGTAATAGCGGTAAGTCATTGTGTGAGTCGCTATAAAAAACGGCGCCTTCTAGCGAGGTTTGATGTTCGGCACACCATGCCTTGATTCGCTGCACTTTGCCTTCGCCAAAAGACGGTACGCCTTCCGGCTTGCCTGTGTACCGACCGTCTTCGATCTCAGCCTCGCAGCCAATCAGGTATTCAACACCCAAACGGTCGGCAATAGGCTGTGTTACCAACGTATTTGTTGCAGTGATGATAATCAGGGTGTCTCCCTTTACCCGGTGAGCCTGCAGAAGGTCGAACGCGGCATCGAGTAAAATAGGTTCGACGTGCTTCTTGAGAAATTTGTCTTGAAGCGCCGAGAGTGTCTCGGGCGTCATTCCAGCCATGGGGCCCAGCGCAAAAGACAGATATTCATCAATATCCAGCTGGCCTTGCTGATACTGTTGATAATAGTGCTCGTTCAGCGCTTTATGCTTGTCAGAGTCAACGAGTCCCTCTGAAACCAAGAAGTCGCCCCACAAATGATCTGAGTCCCCTGCGATGAGGGTGTTGTCTAGATCAAACAGTGCCAAGCCCATGATGCCGCCTTTCGTTAAAGTTACGTATGTGAGTTACAGGTACGATCGCTAGATGATAGCAAGCAGAGAGACCTGCGATGTGGGACACTACGAGTTATGAAGCAGTTAGTACAGATGCGCGTATGCGCAATGTCGAAGGATTTTTGTGAGCACAGCAGAGAAAGACCGCGTCATTGATGATGCGGGTTTTAGACCTAACGTTGGCATTGTTGTGACCAATGCCGAGGGACAGGTGCTTTGGGGCAAGCGCGTCAAAGGTAAGGACTCTTGGCAGTTCCCTCAAGGTGGGATCAACGCTGATGAGGCGCCGGAAGAGGCAATGTATCGGGAGTTGAGAGAGGAGGTTGGCCTCCTGCCCGAGCACGTTACTCTGTTGGGGGTAACCAAAGGCTGGCATCGCTACCGGTTGCCCGCCAAATTTATTCGAAAGAACGAAACCCCTGTTTGCATCGGTCAGAAGCAAAAGTGGTTTTTACTTCGGCTCGATGCGCCTGACGATGCAGTGCGCCTCGACATCGATACCACGCCCGAATTTAAAGACTGGAAATGGGTGAGCTACTGGTATCCGATATCCTCAGTGGTTGATTTTAAGCAGCAAGTCTATCGATCGGCGCTGTCAGAATTGATGGCGTTTAATTTGCCAAAAGCCAAATCTCGGCGTCGACGCAGGAAGCGGTGAAGCCCAGGAGCGCTTGCCAGCGTCGGCGCGGGTAAGAGAGGAAACAATGATTCAGTACCCCGAGATTGATCCAGTAGCACTGTCGTTAGGTCCCATCTCAATTTATTGGTATGGCCTTACCTATGTCGGTGGGTTGATGTTTGCCTGGTGGCTAGGGAGGCAGCGCTCGCGTGTTGCCGGCTCGCCTATCTCGGAGGCCCAGGTCGATGACCTCATTTTCTACGCTGCCTTGGGCATTATCGCAGGTGGGCGAATTGGCTATGCGTTGTTTTATGGTTCGGAGTCATTGCTTGACGATCCAACGCGATTGTTCCGACTGTGGGAGGGGGGCATGTCCTTTCACGGCGGCTTTCTTGGTGTAGTGATTGCCGTCTGGTTTTTGTGCCGCCACAAAAATTTAGAGTTCTCGGCACTCGCCGATTTCATCGCGCCTTTGGCGCCCATCGGTCTGGCGCTGGGACGCTTAGGTAATTTCATCAATCAGGAGCTTTGGGGGCGACCGACCGATGTACCGTGGGCAATGGTGTTCCCTTACGATCCTTCAGGGCTGGCGAGGCATCCGTCTCAGCTTTACCAATTTGCGATGGAAGGCTTGCTCCTATTTTTCATTTTGTATTGGTACACGCGAACACCCCGGCCTCGCTGGTCTTCCGCCGGATTATTTCTTTTGGGTTACGGCGTGTTTCGATCGATTGCCGAGTTCTTCCGTGAGCCCGATGCCCACATAGGATTCGACGCTTTGGGCTGGTTAACACGTGGACAATTGTTGTCCCTGCCGATGATTGTTGCTGGCTTGGCTATTATTATTTGGGCGTACAGACGCGACGCCAGAACGTAGGACGACTTTCATGCAACAGTATTTGGATCTCCTGAGAGACATTCGTGATAACGGCGTTGATCGAGGTGATCGTACGGGAATAGGAACGCGCTCGGTATTTGGTCGCCAGTTGCGCTTCGATTTGAACGAAGGCTTTCCCATTCTTACCACTAAAAAAGTTCACTTTAAGAGCGTCGTTAACGAGCTCATTTGGTTTCTAAGTGGTGACACCAACACACAGTGGCTGCGAGAAAACGGTGTATCGATTTGGGACGAGTGGGCAACTGAAGAGGGTGACCTTGGACCCCTTTACGGAGCGCAATGGGTAAAGTGGCCCACGCGTGATGGTGGTGAGATAAATCAAATCGATTACGTGATCGACTGCCTGAAAAATCGCCCCGAGAGTCGCCGTATTCTCTTTCACGCCTGGAACGTGGAGTACCTGCCTGACGAGACGATGTCGCCTCAGGAGAACGTGAAGGCGGGCCGCATGGCGCTTCCGCCCTGCCACCTTCTCTACCAGTTTTATGTGGCCAACGGAAAGCTATCGGCCATGCTGTACATTCGCTCGAGTGATGCGTTCTTGGGGCTGCCTTTCAATATCGCGTCTGTGTCCTTATTGGTCCACATGTTGTGTCAGCAGGTAGGTGTGGAGCCCGGTGAAGTTGTGGTCACGATGGGCGACTGTCACTTATATAGCAACCATGCAGAGCAAGTTGAAACGCAGTTGGCTAGGCAGCCAAAATCGAGACCGAGCTTGCAGATCAACCGAGTACCTGACTCGTTATACGACTACCGGTTCGAAGACTTTGAACTGGTTGGTTACGATCCGGAGCCCAATATTTCCGCACCCGTGGCAGTCTGATATGAGAGAGTCTGACAGCCTGCCAGTCGCGATCGTTATTGCTGTCGCTGACAACGGCGTCATCGGTCGGGGTAACGCGCTCCCGTGGGATCTTCCGGACGACCTACAGCACTTCAAGCGGACAACCATGGGTCGGCCGATCATCATGGGGCGTAAAACCTTCGAGTCCATCGGCCGCCCCCTGCCGGGGAGGCTTAATATCATTCTGACACGCGACAGTACGTGGCATACACCGGGCGTGTCGGTGGCGACCTCGATGGAGCAGGCTATTGAGATCGCAGAGGGTCAGGCGCTAATCGATGGAGCTGACAGTGTCATGGTGATTGGTGGTGCCGAGGTTTATCGGCAGGCGCTGCCATTTACGTCGCGAGCATTCCTTACACGTGTCCATGGAAACGTTCATGGCGATGCGTTTTTTGATCTTGGACAAACTGCGTCGTGGCGCGAGTTGAGCCGGATTGAGGTCTCAGCGGGAGAGCGCAACAGCCACGACTTTTCTGTAATCGAGCTTGAAAATACTCAATCGACTTAAAATTTGCGGATTTAGGTGCGATTAGCCCCCAAGAGGCATTGCACTGCAACAAGCTACGCTTTAGAGTCCAAACCGTGTCGGCCGATCCTAAGCATCATAAACAGATCTGCGACCGGACTTTTACCGTACCGACGACAAACGGACCACTCGTGGACCACGGACTCTTTTGCGTGAGGAAACACAAATCCCATGACTATCACTCGGCTTAAAACACTTTTAGGCGCGGCGACTATCGCCGCCAGCTTCGTGGGCGGAGCAGCAGTTGCTAGCGCTGATTCGCTCGAAGCCATCATGCAAGTCGGCAAGGAGCGCACCGCAGAAGCGCGCGCCTCGCAGACCAAAATTGATCGCTTAGCAGACGAAACACGCGACCTTCTGGCTGACTACAAGACAGTAATGAAGCAGGTTGAGGGCCTTCGGGTCTACAACGCACGTCTCGATCGCCAAATTGCGAACCAAGAGCGCAGAATTTCTGACATCGATCAGTCCATTTCGGATGCGGCCATTATCCAGCGGCAGATTCCACCGCTGGTAACCCGGATGCTCGATGGCCTGGATCAGTTTATTGATCTCGATATGCCGTTTGATCTCGATACCCGCAAGGGCAATATTGAAGCCGTTCGAGCTAACCTCGATCGTTCTGATGTCACCTCAGCAGAGGCGTTCCGCCAGGTGCTCGAGCTCTACTCGATAGAACTTCAATACGGACGTGGCATTGAGTCCTACTCAGATACCATCGAAGTTGATGGTGCGTCGCGCGAGGTTGACGTGCTTCGAATTGGCCGCGTTGCACTGGTTGCTCAAACGACCGACGGCGCTTCAACGCGTGCATGGAACAACGGCAGCCGCAGCTGGGAAGAACTCTCGTCTGCTGACTATTCAGCGGCCGTGCGAAAAGCGGTCCGCATCGCCAAAAAGCAGGCGACTATCGAACTCTTGAATATGCCTATCGCGGCACCGGAGGCTAACTAAGATGAATGCTAAGTTTTTGAAAGCGACAACCTTCGTAGTTGCGGGTTTGTTTGCCAGTGTTGCAGTAGCGCAGGATGATGCGGCCGCACCTGAAGTCCCAGCGGGTCCCACGCCGCAGGAAGTGGCGGCGCAAAACATGAACGAGCTGTTGGAATTAGTAAAGCAGGGCCGCTCTCGGGCAGCTGGCGAAAATCGAGCGCGCGAGCAGCGTTTCACGCAAGACAAGGCGAACCAACAATCGGAGCTCAATCGCGCGGAGCGTGAGCGAGCCGCTGAAGAGCGCCGGTCTGCTCGACTTGAGAAGAAGTTTGAGGACAACGAGCTTCTAATCGCGGCGAAGCAAGAGCAATTGAAAGAGCGTCTCGGTTCGCTGGCAGAGCTGTTTGGTCACTTGACAGCGGCATCGGGCGACTTGGCCTCGAATATCGAGGTGTCATTGGTAAGCTCCGAGTATCCGAGCCGCCAGGGCTTCCTGAAAGATCTGATCGCTAAGATGAGTGGCACCGATCAGTTGCCCCAGATCGAGGAAATTGAGCGTGTTTGGTATGAGATGCTCAATGAGATCACGCAGCAAGGTGTTGTGTCGCGCTTTACGGCAGATGTAGCTACACCTTCAGGCGAGATTGCGCAGCGGGAAGTTGTGCGTGTTGGTGCGTTCAATATCATTGATGTTAACGGAAACTACCTGTCATACGGCAATGAAAAGCTTGCTGAGCTGCCGCGGCAGCCCGGTGGTGGCGCTGTCGGTAGCGCAGCGGCTTTGGCAGATGCGACGAGCGGTTTGAGCCAGTTTGGTATCGACCCAACGGGTCCAACCGGCGGTTCATTCCTAGCGGCAATCATTGACACGCCCAACCTCGAGGAGCGTTGGCACCAAGGCGGCTATGTTGGCTATGCGATTACAGCCGTGGGTATCTTTGCGTTCCTGTTGGCAATTGTTCGCGTGATCATGCTGACCATGACGGGCGCGGCAGTTAACAGCCAGCTTAAGTCTAGCGAGGCGAATGCAAACAATCCGTTGGGTCGTGTGCTGTTGGTCAGCCAAGAGAATCCAAATATTGATACTGAGACACTTGAGCTGAAGATGGCGGAGGCTGTTTTGCGAGAGACGCCGAAGCTTGAGTCGGGCTTGACGCTCCTTAAGATCATCGCTGCGGTAGCGCCGCTAATGGGTCTCTTGGGTACGGTTACCGGTATGATCATTACCTTCCAGGCGATCACAATTTTCGGTGCGGGCGATCCTAAGGCGATGGCGGGCGGTATTTCTAGCGCCTTGATCACTACCGTATTGGGTCTTTTGGTGGCGATTCCCACAGTGCTTCTACACACCGTCGTAAATGGCCGTGCGCAGAAGGTCATCCACATTCTCAACGAGCAGGCGACGGGAATCGTTGCTGAGCGCGCTGAGGCAGCGGGTAACTGAGCGGCGGGCTGAGCACGGAGTAGAAGGCGATGGAATTGTTCGAAACCATCTTGGCGTTCATGGATAAAGGTGGCAATGTCTTGTGGATCATTGCCGTCCTTGTCTTCTTTATGTGGACCCTCATCATTGAGCGATTCATCTACTTTCTCGGAGGTGGTTGGAAAGCCGATCGATTGGCTGCAATTAATAGCTGGGAAGGCCGCGCCGAGCGAAAGTCTTGGAACGCAAAGCAGATCCGCGTAAAGCTCTTGTCGGAAAGCAAAACGTATATCAATGACAACATGAGCCTCATCGCAACCTGTGTTGCTCTTTGTCCCCTACTGGGGCTGTTGGGTACCGTGACGGGCATGATCGAAGTGTTTAATGTCATGGCGGTTACGGGTGGTGGTGATGCTAAGTCGATGGCCGGTGGTGTAGAGCGATCTACGATCCCGACCATGGCCGGCATGGTGTCCGCGCTGTCAGGCTTGTTTGCTAACACTCAGCTTCAGAGAATGGCGGCCCGTGAGCAGCAGTTGTTAGAAGATCAGCTGACTTCTGACCACTGATGGATCAACCGAGGAATTTTAAGTGAGAAAAATAGCCAAACAACGTGAAGAAGAGGGAGCGGAAATTGACCTGACGCCCATGCTGGACGTCGTCTTTATCATGCTGATTTTCTTCATCGTCGTTGCTTCTTTTTTGAAGGAAGCTGGACTAGAAATTAATCGCCCTGATGACAACCAGCCTCAGGATCCAAACGATTCGATCAGCATCGTCGTTGAGATATCGTCTGATAACCAGTTGTGGATGGAGAACCGTCGTGTTGATGTGCGAGCGGTTCGTGCCAACATCCAGCGATTATTGGCGGAAGATCCCGAGGCGCCTGTGACTATCAAGGTCGCCAAAGGAGCTACAACGGGAATCGTGGCTGATGTCGCCGACGCGGCGAGAGAGGCGGGTCAATACAACGTTAGTTGGGCCACTGACAAGGGTTAATTTATGAGCTTACGAGACCAGGCAGGCTCGTCCGCGGCTTCTCAGCAGGATGAAAGCCAAATTGATTTAACGCCAATGCTTGATGTTGTTTTCATCATGCTCATCTTCTTCATCGTGACGTCATCGTTCGTGAAGGAGCCCGGCGTTGAAATTGATAAGCCAGGGGCAACGACCACAGAGGCGTGCCCGAATGGAACGATAATTTTTGCAGTGGATGATCAGGGCAAGATTCACTACAACAAAAATCCCATTAAACTAGAGCGAGCTAATTTCTTAGCTAAAGCGGCGAAGGATGAGACTCCCCGGGCGAACATCGTGATTCAGGCTGACTACGACAGTCCTGGATACGTCGTTGAGGAACTTTTTGATTCCTTGCGGTCCACTTTCACAGCTCCTCCATGCCTCTCTACGATAGACGAGTAGAAAAATGCCAGCGACATTACGATCTATTGTTGGAGCAGTTGCAGCGGTACCTATCGCTTTAGGACTGTTCTATTTAATGCAAAGCCTCATTGACACGCAGTTTGAGCAAGAGGATGTCAAAACGCGGAAGATTGCCGACATCGTCGTTCCTGATAAGGTCATTGAGACCAACCTAAAAGAAGTGCTCCCAGAAAAGGTCGAAGATCCTGATGAGCCACCGCCCGATATGGAGCCGTTGGACTTTGATACAGATCTCGATATGAGCACGGCGAACATGGCACCTACCGTTGCTGTCAACGTAAGCATCAACGCTTCCGGGCTTTCGTCGGGTGATGGTGAGTACCTCCCCATCGTGAAGGTCGCGCCAATCTATCCTCGGCGTGCGCAGACCCGCGGTATTACGGGCTATTGCATTGTGACCTACACGGTGACAACAACAGGTGCGATTCGGGACCCCTATGTGGAGAATGAGACGGACTGTTCACCTAAGGGCATCTTCGAGAGTGCGTCGCTTAAGGCAGCACTCAAATTCAAGTACAAGCCCCGCGTCGTGGATGGTCAGGCTATCGAAGTGGCTGGGGTACAAAACAAGTTTACTTACGAGCTAGAGGGAGGTCGCCGATAATGCGTTTGGTTTCTCAAATCTTCCGTCAGCTAGTGGTTTGTGGTTGTGCAGCGAGCGTTTCGTTGGGGCTACTTCTTGTTGCCGATCAGGCTTTCGATGCTGGTTTCGTGTCGACCGCCACCGCGCAGGATACACCCAAGAAGGAGCGTGAGACGCGCAAGACGCCCGCTCTCAGAAACAACATTTATGAAAAGCTTGCTGAAGCACAGGTGTTTGCAGAGGCGAAGCAGTACGCAGAAGCCGAGGCGATACTCAACGACATGCTGGATGCCACCAGCAAGAAGAGCAAGCTTAACCGCTACGAGCTAGCTAACGTTTACAATACGTATGCTTACCTTCGCTATGCAGTCGAAGACTACGATGGTGCGTTGAATTACTATCAGAAAGTCATTGATCAGCGGCCTGAGATTCCGCTTGCTCTCGAGATCAACACACTCTACACGGTGGCGCAGCTCTATTTCCTGCAGGAGAACTGGCGGAAGGGCATCGACACGCTCAATACCTGGATGTCGGTGACTGACACACCCAGCACAAACGCGTATGTATTGCTGGCAAATGGCTATTTTCAGCTCAAGGATTACGATAAGAGCCTGACGAACATCCAGATCGCTATCGATCGCGAAGAGGCCGCCGGTAAATTGCCCAAGGAGCAGTGGTATAACCTAGCGCGGTTTATCCACTTCGATCGTGACAACTATCGTGCGGCACTAGATATTCTCGAAATTCTCATCATGTACTACCCAAAGAAACAGTATTGGGTGCAAGCTTCGCATTTGTACGGAGAAGAGAAAGACGAGGCCCGACAACTGGCATTACTTGAAGCCACCTATGAGCAAAATCTACTGGATCGTGGCCAGGACATCGTCCTAATTGCGCAGCTGTATTTGAATGCAGAGGTACCATTTCCAGCGGCACTCGCAATGGAGAAAGGCCTGGCAGACGGCCTTGTGGATAAGGAGTCAAAGAACTACGAGCTAGCCGGTGTGGCATGGCGTCAAGCGCAGGAAGTGACCAAGAGCTTGCCCATGTTGGAAGCGGCGGCATCGAAGTCCGAGAAGGGTGAGCTATATGCGCGCCTTGGTAATGTGTACCTCGATGTTGATAAGAACAAAGAGGCGGTTGAAGCGCTTCGAAAAGGCCTCGATAGGGGTGGTGTTAAGCGTCCCGATCAAGCTCGCCTAGCTTTAGGCATGGCCTATTTCAACCTAGGTGATTTTAATGCAGCGCGCCGCGCGTTCCGCGAAGCCAGGAAGGATCAGCGTGCGCGGTCTTATGCCGATCAGTGGCTTAAGTACATTTCTAGCGAAGAGAATCGCCTAGAAGAGCTAGCAAAGGATTTGGGTTAATCGCACCGTCAGTTAAAGAAAAGGCCGCATTAAGCGGCCTTTTTTTGGGTGGGAAAAAATTTTATACAGGAACTACGTTCTCTGCTTGTGGTCCTTTCTGGCCAGCTGTGACTGTGAACTCGACTTTTTGGCCATCTGCAAGGGTTTTGAAGCCGTCGCCTTGAATAGCACTGAAGTGTACGAACACGTCGGGTCCGCCTTCTTGCTCAATGAAACCGAAACCCTTGGTTTCGTTGAACCATTTAACGGTACCTGTAACTGTAGACATACTGTTTTACCTATCGTTTAAAAATGTAACTGTGCTAACGCACAAATTCGCTAAGAGAACGCAAAAGAAGCGGTCGCAACGTCGACGCATCACCACGCGAGCCATCACTATAGGCCCTGTGTGACCTAACGTCTAATGAACCTTTTATGGCGGTACTATGTTTT
>DPGN01000058.1:16323-17857 GCA_003523185.1 Halieaceae bacterium | reverse complement strand
ATAGATAAGAGCTTTATCGAGTTCGTAGCTCCAGCTTTTCCTATCAAGGTGCCCATGGTCATCAAGATGTGATCGCCTTTGGTGACAAATCCCGCATCACTCAAAAACTCCATCGTTCGCGAATCAACGTCCCGCATATCAAAGGCGGTGATATCAAAATAGAGCGGGATTACTCCACGGCATAACGCGAGCCGCTGCAAGGTCTCCGGGTTGCGACTCAAAGCAAAAATCGGGAGGCCAGAGCTCAACCGCGACATGAGCATAGGTGTTGCCCCTGTCTCTGTGTGAGTAGCAATACCCCGCACGCCAGGAAAGTGGTTGGCGCCGTACATTGCCGAGAGTGCTACGGTTTCCTGTGCCGACCTAAATTCCCTGTCCTGCCTATATCGTGATGTTCTCGCCACCGGGTGGCTCTCAGCACCAACTGCCGCATTTGCCATGGCTCTCACCACCTCGACAGGATACGAGCCTACCGCGGTCTCGGCTGAGAGCATCACAGCGTCCGTGCCGTCCAGCACAGCGTTAGCCACGTCAAACACTTCAGCGCGTGTTGGCATCGAATTACTAATCATCGACTCCATCATTTGCGTTGCTGTAATGACCATCCGGTCGCGTTTTCGTGTTCTTGAGATCAGGTCTTTTTGAATACCAATAAGCTCAGCGTCACCCACCTCAATACCCAAATCGCCCCGTGCCACCATGACTCCCTCACAGGCATCGATGATGCAATCGAGCAGATCGCGATCAGCTACAACTTCAGCCCGCTCGATCTTTGCAATGATGGCCGCATCAACACTCGCCTCTTGGAGCAGGCCTCTGGCTTCCTCAATATCCTGTACTGCTGCGACGAAAGAGACGGCGACGAAGTCGGGCTTAATCGACTCCATGGCGCGGATGTCCGCCTTATCTTTTTCTGTTAGTGCCGGCGCCGCAATACCACCGCCCAGCTTGTTGACGCCTTTGCGAGAGCTCAGTGTCCCACCGATGAGTACAGTACAGTCGATGTCAGAATCGGAAACACTGTCTACCCGAAGCTGCATCTTTCCATCATCAAGCAGCAGCACATCGTCGACCTCGACACTCTTTGGAAGATCCCGGTACTCAATGCCTACCGCCGACGAATTACCCTTCTCACCGTCCACGGTGAGGCTCAAACGAAATGAGTCACCTGCGGTGAGTGACACACTCCCTGCCTCAAAACTGGCAATTCGAATTTTGGGGCCTTGAAGGTCGGCAAGAACGCCTACATATCTGTCTTGGTGTCTTGCCTGTCGCCGTATGCGCTCAGCGATAAGCTGATGGTGCTCTACTGCACCGTGGCTGAAGTTCAGCCTAAACACATCCACCCCTGCAGCAATGAGACGGCCTATCATGTCCTCGCTGTCGCTTCCCGGTCCAACGGTGGCGACAATTTTTGTTCTTCGGTGCACGCGGATGGCGTTGTTTGACACTACGAAATTTTCCCCATGTGTACGAGCAGTTCGCGCGTTTGATCGGCAAAATCCGTGAACGCGCCGTCTACTTCTAGATCTAT
>DPGN01000058.1:0-16221 GCA_003523185.1 Halieaceae bacterium | reverse complement strand
CGCAAGGTGTAGGGATGCAAAAAAAGACCAAGCTTTTTGGCAGCCACGACCATTTCGGAGGGGTCGCCCGCCATATTCTCGAGAAGATTTACGTCAGGACCAATTCCATGGGCATACTTTGCGACCTCTTTTAGCCCAGATGTCGTATGCATGGCCTCGAAATCGCCACGCCAGTTGGCGATGCTCTCAGTGAGAACGAGCTGGACAAGTGGCCCTTTGAAAATTCCTTCATGGGCAAAGCGCTTCAGTGTCTCTGGATCAAAGCACTGAATTACTGTCTCGGCATTTTCCCCAAGGCGGTTGAATGCGATCAGAACGTCCAGCACCGCGCGGTAGATGTCAATGCCTTCCTCTTCGTGAAACTCAGGGCGCTTCAGTTCGATATAGACGCCTGTTTGTTTGCCCGATGCTGCATTGAGTCGATCAACGGTTTCAATCTCCTCTGCCAAGGTCGGTACCTTAAATTCAACTCCCGTGCCCGAGTAGCGCCCGGGAAATACAGGATTACCCTGACTGTCCGTCCTCTCGTGGGCGTTCAGCGTCTTTATCTCTTCAAGCGTGAAGTCAATGGCATAAAAGAGCCCATCGTCTCGGTGCCGCTCTGGAAACAATGTTGCTACGTTAGTCGTAAGTTCGAGTGTTATGTCATGTAGCACGATCGGAACGCCATCTGACGTTAGAACTACATCTTGCTCGATGTAATCTGCACCGAATGTATGCGCGAGTTCTACGGCGGGTAAGGTATGTTCCGGGAGATATCCGCAGGCGCCACGATGCGCAATGATCGCTGGACACGGCATCTTTATTTTGCCCATCTGCGTTTCCCCCAAAACGAATCAGAACTGACTAGGGTTTTTACAGCAAACCCTGTATTTTGCTCAAGTTGATATTTTAAACAGCCAGAAACTCATCCTATGTTGAGGGTCCTGGTGACTGACAGGGTTTTTTTGGTGGCAATCCAACCAAACAACAATCGGGCGCCCAATCCGCCTTTGGGGTACTCCCGTGACTGTGATCTCAGTGAGGCAAAGCAGATTCGCTTGGTTGCTGAATTTCATGCGAATCGGATCAGACCCAGCCGGATTGCGTATCGACTTGGTATCGATATCGCATTGATTGACGCGCTTTTGGCGGGTGAATATCAAGCGTCGTTTTTTTCCGAGCAGTTAGCTGCTGCTCAGAGACATCGCCGGGATTTGCGGATGCGCTCTTCAGAGCGACTGCGTGGTCAAGCCGCTTATGAGATTAGGGTGAAGGCGCAGCGCGATTACGACGCATCGCTTTCGCAACCTTAATCGTTTGACGCCGTGCTTTGGCTAAGGCCAAAAGTATAAAAAAGAAAAAGGAGCTTGTATGAACGGATTAGAGCGGTGGCACCATGTAATGGAGGAGGGGAATATGGAGGCACTCTATGACCTGCTTCATCCAGACTGTGTTTTTATATCGCCCGTGGTTCATACCCCGCAGGAAGGCCGCGAAATCACCTATGCCTATTTGCGCGCTGCTAACAAAGCGCTGTCCGAGGACTTTCAGTACGTGCGAGAGGTGGTGCAGGATAATCATGCCGTCCTTGAGTTTACAGTGAAGGTGGATGGAATCTTCGTGAACGGCGTGGACATCATCACCTTCGAAGGTGATCAGATTGTCGAATTTAAAGTGATGGTTCGACCGCTCAAAGCCGTGAATGCGGTTTGGAAACAGATGGGCGAGATGCTGGAGCAGTTAAAGGCAGCTAGCTGACCTGAGGCTTCAAAAAAAGGGCTGACGCAATGTCAGCCCTTTATAGTTTCGGTGTTGCTACATCGAGCCCTGATTAGAACGATAGGCTTGCCTTGATACCAATATTGCGACCGGCGAGTGGCACTTCATTTTTAACGAACGAGGTGTGGTTGCGAGCGATCTCATCGGTCAAATTGCGCCCATAGGCGCTGATGGTTAATACCGCGTCCTCGCTCAGCTCTATTCGGTGTGCCAAACGGGCATTCACCAGCGTAAAACCTGCGGTTGGTGTTTCGAAGCTGCTGACGGTGGTTTGGCTATCAACATCCTGAATCTCAAGCATGGCCGAGGTCAGATCTCTTGAGTAATCAAGTGCCACAACAGTTCTGGCTGGTGTGATACGCGGTACGTTTCCGCCGTTGTTGAAGTCTGCTGACACCTCATCGCGTTGCACGCGAATATCGAGCTCCCCACCGGCGAACTCAAACCGACGGCCTAACTCGATTTCATAACCAGTAAAGGTTGCATCACTTTGCATGAACTCGGCTAACAGCAGTCCGCCGTGATCCCCATGCATGCCATGTTCTTCATCGCCGTGGTCTTCACCTTCGTGCTCCTCATGCTCTTCCTCACTCTCGTCTCGGAGGTAAATGTAGTTATCAACACGATTCCGATAGATTGAAGCGGTGGCATACCAGTCGTTCGACTCGTAGCTCAAGGACAAATCGAGGTTGTTGGAGCGCTCGGTTTTGAGGTTTGCATCCCCAACCTCGTATCGAGCTGTCGCCAGGTGCTCGCCATTCATGAATAACTCCACCGCCGACGGTGTTCGATTCACAATGCCAAGATTCATTGAAGCGGTAAGGCTGTCACTGATAGCGCGCCCGATGGTGACGGCACCACTCAACGACTGATCCTTGAAGGTAAAGGGCTCTAGCTCGAAGCCTTCATGCTCTTCGTCGTGATGCTCTTCCTCACCTTCATGCTCCTCTTCCTCCTCGTGATGGAGTTCGCGAATTGTCCCCTTTCTTTCAATATCGTCCCAGCGAGCTCCGAGGTCGATATCAAAGCCATTGGCCTCCAATCCTGCAAATACGCCAAGAGTGGTCTCCGTAGATTTCACAGGCTCCATAAATGCCTCTTCACCCAGGATAGATATTTTCTCGGTTACCTGATTAAGCACGACACGTCGGGGCGCGTCATCCGTGCCTAGGTTAAAGACCACTTGTACCTCGGTTGATTCGTTACTGAAGAACGTGGGTTCCTCGGAATGCTCTTCGTGCTCTTCCTCACCCTCGTGTTCCTCTCCCTCATGTGCCTCCTCGGCGTGTTGCTCTGTGAGAAGGTAGTCGGTGTCGCGCAGGCTGAACTGGATGTCCTTTACCAGACCACTGCCAAGAATGAATTGTCCTTCGAGTGAGAGAATTTCAGAATCAGTCGTCGAGAAGATTTGCTCATCTTCATGTTCACCATGACCCTCTTCCTCATGCTCCTCGCCTTCTTCGTGGTCTTCTTCATCACCGTGCTCACCCTCATGCTCGTCTTCGTGACCGCCATGGGCGCCGTGGAATGGGATGCCATAGGTAGAGCTTAGATCCTGAAATGATGCACCGAGGTAGCCCCAGTCACCTGTTCTCGACACACCAAACCGGTGGGTTGTGGTTTCAAAGTACGAGTCCTCGAGAGTAGTCATGTCCTCATCATGTTCCTCGTGATGCTCCTCTTCTCCCTCGAGCTCTTCATGTTCTTCGTCGTGCTCTTCCTCATGAAGTACCGCGCCTCGCGGAATGTCGTAGCTGTCTGCGTCAAACTCCTTGAAGTCATAGCTGATGTTGAAGCCGCCCACGTTATGGCGCAGGTTGCCAGCGAAGCCCTTGCCATCATTGACTGACTGAGACTCAGCAGACAGCGTAATCGTGGGCTCTTCAATGTCTGTCCGCGCAATGGTGTTATCTACAATATTGATGATCCCACCACTTGTGCCATTGGCGTGAAGGATCGCAGAGGGACCCCGTACCACTTCGATTTGTTGAACATTATTGAGATCAACATCGTTCGCGTGATCGGGTCCTACACCCGAAACATCGCGGATGACCATGCCATTTTGCAGTACCTTTACCCGGTTGCCCGACATGCCACGAATAACCGGCTGGCCAACGGCTGGGCCAAAGTTGTTGGATGAGACGCCTGCAAGCGTAGCAAGGTGCTCTCCAAGAGACTGTGTCGCACTCTCGGAAATTTCGTCGCCATCAACGACGTGGATGGGACCTTCAATTTGGCCGGGTGTCTGGTGGGTTAATGATGAAGTGACAACCACCTCTTCAATGGTTGTGTCTTGTGAAAAAGCGAGCGGTGCGCACAACAGGGCGACCGCCACATAGGCTATACGTGCCATAAATTAGCTCCTCAAGAGAGAATTAGGTAGCAAAAAGAATCAGAAAAAAGGGTGATTCAGTTACGTGGGGGAGCTCTTGAGGAATAGTGATTAAATGGTGTGGCAAGCCCCAAGCTGGGCGGGGTCTTGCGGACGACCGCTGTAACGCGAAGATAAAAGTGTGTATTGAGTGTTTTATTCGTCGCTAATACGACACTACAGCCATGACACTCGACGAGTTCGTGGCCCGCTTCGGGCAGCACCTCGTGTGTTGACGCGTGCGCAACCGAACCTACCACCAAAAAAGTGGCGATTAAGGTCGATATCAGAAGCCGCAACGTCATGTTTGCCTTGAACACTCAAGTTTCACTGATCACCAAGGATATGACGAAATGACCTCCCCGGTATACCCTGTCGAGGTTTTTACTCGGAGCATCGCTGAGGAATCGCTGATTATAGGCGACTGAGGGTGCCGCGCTTGTGTAGGCTATGACTCTGAAAGTAAGTGGGATCAACATGCAACGAATTGTAGTTGGAATCAGTGGAGCATCCGGGGTCGTGTATGGCGTTAGGGCTCTCGAGATGCTGAGAGCACTCGATATTGAAACGCACCTCGTGATGTCGAAATCGGCTGAGCTTACGATTCACTACGAACTGGATCAGTCGGCCAAGGAGGTGAAAGCCCTGGCATCGGAGGTTCACTCCGTTCGTGACGTCGGTGCATCGATTGCCAGCGGATCATTTAAAAGCCTTGGCATGTTGATCGCACCTTGCTCCATAAGGACGCTAGGCGAAATTACCTCTGGCGTTACCTCGTCGCTTCTCACGCGTGCAGCTGATGTCGCACTCAAGGAGCGCCGTCGCCTGGTACTGATGGTGAGAGAGACACCATTCCACCTTGGGCATTTGAACAATATGGTGGCTGCTACGGAAATGGGGGCGGTTATAGCGCCGCCGCTTCCCGCGTTTTATGCAAATCCCAAGAGTTTAGATGACATTGTGAATCACAGTGTCGGTAGAGCTTTGGATTTATTTGGACTCGACGCACCGGATACGCATCGCTGGACCGAGAGTTAATGGTTTCTGACACGCCCTCGCGCCATAGCCCGCTGATATGGCTGGTCTTTCTCGTCATTGTGATCGATTTGGTTGGGTTTGGGCTGGTCATACCTCTGCTTCCCTTCATGGCTCCCAGCTTAGGCGGCGATTCAACAGATGTTGCGTTCATCATGACTACCTATGCCTTGGGCGCAGCCTTGGTATCACCTGCCTGGGGGAAGCTTTCTGATAAGTCGGGACGGCGTCAGGCGCTTGTTCTGGCCCTGCTTTGCAGTTGTATTGCCTACATAGTGACTGCTATGGCCGATACGCTCTGGCAGGTCTATCTTGGACGTGCCCTCTCTGGCCTTGCCGCGGGCAGCTTGCCGGTAGCCACCGCATTAATGGCTGACCTCAGTCCACCCGAGCGACGCGCTAAGGCCATGGGCTTGGTGGGCACGGCGTTTGGTCTTGGGCTCATTGCAGGCCCAGTCCTCGGGGGGCTATTGACGGGCGATTCGGAAAGTTTCGCGCTACCTTTTTACACCGCCGCAGTGATGTCACTTGTGGCGGCGATATGCGCTCAAACCATGCTACCAGCAACGATGGTTAAGCCCCTTTCATCACGCTCTGAAGCGCAGGAGCGAGCGGCTTCGGTATCAGTACTTGGGCCTACGCAAAACAAGCTGCTACTCATGCAGTACGTAACTCATACCTGCTCGGTAAGCGCCATTATCTATCTCTTCCCACTTTGGGTCGCTGATGTATTCACATGGGGCCCCAAGGATGTGGGCTACTTTTTTGGTCTGGTAGGTGTAGTGATGATTACCTTACAAGGCGGATTACTGGCGGCGCTGACGAAAGTGTTTGGGCATATCAATGTATTGCGAGTGGGCTCAGTGACCTTTGCAATCTCTTTGTTTGTCGTTGCAGCCGCCGAAACCACGCCTTCGATGCCCGTAATGATACTCCTCGCATTCTGCGGCTCTACGGTGTGCTTACCGCTGCTAAACGCCATTGCCTCTGAAGTTGTGGATCCTAGCCACCGCGGTCGAATGATGGGTATGACGGCATCGGCGTCGTCCACGGGGCGTATCGTTGGGCCGCTATTTGCCGCAGGACTATTGAACTCCATGGACTTCAGCACTGCTTGGTTAGGCAGCGCAACCATGGTGCTGTTTTTGGTCATTTGGTCGTTTACAGCCGCGCGAAAATTTAATCGACTGGAGCTGAGCTGAGATGAAAGTTGTCGTTACCTTTCCTATTCCAGATGTCGCAAAGCAAATGATTTCAGAGCACGCGGTGCTTCAATGCTGGGACAGTGAAGAAAGTATCCCTACCTCGACACTGATTGATTGGGCCACTGATGCCGACGCTATCCTGACTACCTTGACCTGCCCCATTGACAGTAAGGTACTGGCACACGCTCCAAAACTGAAAATTATCTCAACCGTTTCGGTGGGTGTTGATCACATCGACGTTGATACGGCGGCGAGGCGTGGTGTCACTGTCGGACACACGCCTGGGGTGCTGACTGATAGTACGGCGGACCTTACGCTCGCACTCATGTTAGGCGTGGGGCGACGCGTTGCAGAGGGTGACGCGCTGATCCGATCTGGTGCTTGGAGTGATGGTTGGAAGCCTAATTTACTTTTGGGCACTGACCTCAGTAGTGCAACGGTTGGCCTTATTGGACTCGGTCCCATCGGGCAAGCGGTTGCCGCCCGATTGAAAGGCTTTGGGTGCCGGGTTATTGCGTCGAATCGCACAATGCGACCGGTTGAGGGCATAGAGCTTGTCGATCGCGACATACTGCTTTCCACCGCTGACATTGTCTCGTTGCACACTGCGCTGACATCAGAAACATCGGGGATGATCGGTCGGCGAGAACTCGCATTGATGCAAGATGGCGCAATGCTGATTAATACCGCGCGCGGTGCCCTCGTCGATGAAGCAGCGCTGGTTGCTGAGATTAAGTCCGGACGGTTACGGGCGGGTCTAGACGTTTATGCTGAGGAACCCTTGCCCCTGACCAGCGAACTTCGCGAACTCCCGGGTTGCGTATTGCTGCCGCATGTTGGCAGTGCAACCGAGCGTACCCGACGCGCCATGTTCGAGCTTGCGCTCGCGAACTTATTTGCAGGCTTGCAGGGCCGCGATTTACCCGCTCGACTGGTCACCGCCTGAACTATGACCTGCTAACAAAGCGGCAGCTTTTCGGTCCTGGCTAGTGAGTGCTATTTTGGGCAATAACAACGTCGATCTTGGTGTACTGCCTTGCCGAGGGCTGGCGGTGCAGTCTAGGAGAAAAACAAAAGCTTTATGATCATCGCAACGATGGCGATAGTCAGCACCCGGCGAATGAGTTGCTCGCCGTGTGAAAGGGTTAACCGCGCGCCGACCATACCGCCAGCGACATTCCCTATGGCGGCGATAGCGCCAATTAACCAGAGAACCTCACTAGTAGCGGCAAATACGAACACGGCCAACAAGGTGTAGGTAAAGATGATGAAGACCTTAAGGATGTTAGTGTCCACAAGGCTCAAGCCCATTACCCTGTGCATAATCGGCAAGACGACAAAGCCCATTCCTATTTGAATGAAGCCACCCCAAAATCCCGCGACGGCCATTAACACGTGGCCGAGGCGAAGGTTTTTTGGCTCGTTATCAGCATCACTCTGCTTCTTGGCTTGTGGCGCCTGCATCAAGATCAAAACAGCTATCATGACAATGGCCAAGAGACCTTCGAACTGCTCATTATTTAGTTTCGTACTGAGCCAAGCGCCTAGTAGTGCCGGTGGAATAGCCACCAAGGTCAAGGTAACGCAAAGCTTGGCGTGAGGCACACCGTGGCGCAGGTAGGTGACGATAGCGGAGGCATTGTGTGCAACGATAGTGATGCGATTGGTGCCATTGGCAACGGGCCCAGGCATACCTAAAAACATCATGATGGGCACGGTCAGGATTGAGCCACCACCTGCCATGACATTGACGAGACCGGCACCAAAGCCAGCGACAATCAGGACAACGATTTCCCACCAAACCAAGTCCATCATGAGCTGGGGGTCCTCATCGTCACGAACTCTTCTGCCGCCGTTGGGTGAATCCCCACTGTGCTATCAAAGTGTGCTTTGGTCGCGCCGGCCTTCATTGCGACGGCCATACCCTGACAAATCTCGCCCGCGTCAGGGCCCACCATGTGTAAACCTACGACCCGATCTGTCGATTTATCGACGATCAATTTCATTAAGGTCCGCTCATCACGCCCACTCAAGGTGTGTTTCATGGGTTTGAAATCTGATTTGAAGATCTGAAGCTCGAGTCCCAGGTCTCGCGCTGCTTCTTCGGTCAGCCCGACCGTACCAATGTTCGGCTGACAGAACACGGCGGTAGGGATGAATTCGTAGTCCATGACTTTTGAATCGTTCCCAAACTGGGTGTGAGCGAATGCCATGGCTTGGGCTATTGCGACTGGCGTGAGCTGAGGGCCGCCGGTCATATCACCCAAGGCAAAAATGCTCGGCTCTTCGGTTTGGAATTGCGCGTTGGCTTTCACGTACCCTCTGCTATCGAGCGTGACCTTGGTATGCTCCAGACCCAGGCCTTCAATGTTGGGGTGGCGGCCGGTCGCACACAGTACCGCATCCACAACCAGTGTGCTGCCATCGGTCAGTGTCGCCTGATAGCCATCGCTGACCGCGGTCAACGATTCGATATTGGTGTTAAAACGAAGGTCAACGCCGGTCTTGCGAATCTCTTCGGCGGCAAAGCTGCGGATATCACCGTCAAATCCGCGCATGAACAGGTCGCCTCGGTAGAGCTGGGTTACCTCTGACCCCAGGCCGTTAAAGATACCTGCGAATTCGGTGGCGATGTAGCCACCGCCGATCACCAAAAGGCGCTCGGGGAACGATTCCAAGTCAAATATTTCATTGGAGGTAATGGCGTGTTCATTGCCGTGAAAGTTCGGTTTCGAAGGCCATGAGCCGGTTGCTAACAGGATTTTGTCGGCATGGTATTGAGTCCCATTGACCTCGACGGTGTGCGCGTCGATTAAGCGCGCCATTCCATCTAGTGTCGTGGCCCCTGAGCCGTCGAGTAGGCGCTCATAAATACTGTTCAGTCGACTTATTTCACGAGATTTATTGTCGCGAAGTGTCGCCCAGTCAAAGGTAGTGTTACCGACCTGCCATCCGAAGCCGGCAGCGTCTTTAAAAGCCTTGCTGAATTCACTGCCGTAAACGTAAAGCTTCTTTGGAACGCAGCCAACGTTCACACAGGTGCCTCCCAAATAGAGCCCTTCCGCCACGATGACTTTTGCTCCGAGGCTGGCGGCAACACGTGAGGCCCTGACACCGCCTGAGCCAGCGCCAATGACAAATAAATCGCAACTGGTATCCTTATGGCTTTCCGGCATGTTGGGCGCTCCGCGTTAGGGTTTAGCGTAGAGAGTGGCTCAGCTTCTCGATGACTCTAATGCAGACCCACCGAATGATGATTGTACCGCGATACACAGATCGATCTCTCGATTGGTCGTTAAGAATGACCTTTTTCTTGGGTTTATGTCTGACGGCTCTATTTTTGTCCCCGACCGTAAACGCGCTTACCAATGCACGTATTGTGCTCCACGATGGCTCGTCCATTGTCGCCGATATCGTCGATTATCGAGGTGATCAAATCACACTATCTACAAGCTTTAGCCGCGACTTAAAAATCGATACGGCTCTAATCAAGGATATTCAGGCGTCTGCCGATGATCGAGAGGTGTCGACCCTGCTGTTAAAAGATGGTCGGCGCGTCGAAACCGCACCAATGATGGTCACCTCCGGGATCATGGCCCTGTCTGATGGTGAAATTATTAAGTTGGCCGACGTCGACAAGCTCAACCCTGAGCCGTGGGAGATAGGACAAGGTTATGCCTGGGAGGGCTTAGCGTCCGCCGCATTTACCTTTGCACGCGGTAATACCGACTCCGATCAACTCGATCTTGCAGTTAATACGCAGTTTGATAGTACGCGTGATCGAATCACCTTGCGGGCCAATGTAGAGCAGGATACCTCTGTTGTTTCCGTCCAGACGGAAGGTAATGGAGGCACCAACGACATCGTGCGTTCGCGTGAGCCCTCTGCCGACAATTGGCAGGTGGTGACCAAGTACGACTATTACCTCGAGGATTGGACCAATCACTACCTTGGGGTCAACGCATCGGTAGAGGCCGACAAATTTGCCGACATTCGGTTGCGAAGTTATCTGGGTCCTTATTACGGGCGAAAGTTATTTGATGGTGCCTGGGGCAAGCTTGATGGCGAACTTGGATTTGTCTGGGTGGATACCGATTTTTTCAGCGCGCAAGACACAGAGTATCTAGGTGCTAACTGGAACGTCACGGGAGAAAGCGAAATCCTGGGTGGCGACTCAAAGGTATATCTGACGCACGTTGGTATTTTGAACGTCAGTGACGACAACAGTGTCATCCTGGATACCACTATTGGCTTCGGTTTCCCTTTCTTTTTTGGTCTTGAGGCCGCCGCGGAGTTCACTGTCGATTACGATGGCGCAGCGGCGGCAGGGAAAAAAGCAATTGATCAGTCGTATAACTTGAGAGTTGGCTATAGTTGGTAACCCACTAGCCTGCAGGCCGTCCTTTTGAGCAACGACAAGTCACCGATTTCTTTCCTGCCACTGGGTGGCTGCGGCGAGATCGGCATGAACCTAAATCTGTTTTCGTCTCAGGGTCGCTGGTTGATGGTGGACTGTGGTATCACGTTTGAGCAAGCGACTGAGGATCACCGCGGCAGGCCATCTATTCAGATGCCGGATCCAACCTTCATATCGAGTCAGCGTGATCAGTTGGATGGCTTGGTGGTGACGCACGCGCACGAGGATCATTTCGGCGCCATCCCCTATTTATGGCAGGAGCTTCAGTGTCCTGTTTACGCGACGCCCTTTGCTGCAGCCGTCCTTAGAAAAAAAGCGGCCTGGCGAGGTGCACCTCCACCTGCGCCATTGATCGAGGTTTTGCCAGGTGACACTCATACTATTGGTTCGTTCGACGTTACCTGGCTGCCCATAACACACTCGACCCCTGAAACCTGCGCACTACTGCTGGAGTCGCAGGGTACCCGGATCCTACATACCGCTGACTGGAAAATAGATACGCGACCTGTCATTGGATCGCCTTGGTCGCCCAGTACCTGGAAAACCCTCGCTGCAAAGGGTATCGATGCCGTCATTTGTGATTCAACGAATGCCACAACCCCCGGCAGATCGCCGACCGAGGGTGAGGTTGGCGATGCTTTGGTAAAACTAGTCACATCACTGAAGGGGCGGGTCGTCGTTGCCTGTTTCGCCAGCAATGTTGCCCGGGTCCAAAGCGTATTTCGTGCGGCCCACGCCTCGGAGCGTCGTGTCGGATTATTGGGGCGCTCGCTGGATATTATGGTGCGATCTGCCAAGCATTCGGGTGTATTCGAGCCCAAGGTGCCGATCATTGATGCCGAGCACTTGGGGTACCTGCCTGAGAGTGAAGTGCTGGCTGTCGCTACCGGCACTCAAGGCGAGATTGGCGCAGCGCTTCACAGATTGATGATGGACACACATCCACATCTCTCGTTGGGCGAGGGTGATACCGTGATCTTTTCGTCGAAAACCATTCCGGGTAACGAGGAGTCGGTACAACGGTTGATCGAAGGTTTGAAGGATCGTGGTGTGAGCGTGATCCATGCGGATGATGCCGCAATCACGCTTCATGCATCGGGACACCCCTGCCAGGATGAGCTAAAAGACCTTTATGAAACCTTAAAGCCTCGACTAAGCATTCCCGTACACGGTGAAAAACGTCACATGGAGGCCAACGCTACTATCGCCCGGGAAAGCGGTGTCCCCGTAACCTTTACAGGTAATAACGGAGACCTGTTCTATCTAACCCCATCGCCGGGTGTCCGCCGCAAGTGGGCGCCTGTGGGGAGATTGCAGGTTGATGAGAAGGCGAGAAAGTTGGAGCGCATCGCGAGCTAACTGGCGCCCCAACTATCTGTCTTAGTCTGCGCCTTGGCTGACTCGAATGACCTTTCCGCCGGCTTCATCGATGACGGCGACCGATCCATCGCTCAGAGCCCGGACATCGCGAACACGTGCCTCAAGTTCAGGGAATGGCTCACTTAACACAGGTGACTTTCCTGACACATCAACCGCGACTACCTTTTTGGCCTTGAGTCCACCGACGAGTAACTTACCAGTGAGGCTTGGAATGGCTGAACTTGTGTACAGCGCGAGACCCGATGTCGCGATACTGGGCACCCAATAGGTGACTGGTTGCTCCATGCCGGGTGCTTCAGTAAAGGGAGAGATAATAGCGCCCGAGTAATCGACACCGTAGGTAATCGCCGGCCAGCCATAGTTCTTGCCGGCTTCAATGCGATTGAGCTCGTCCCCACCTTTAGGTCCGTGCTCGGTCATCCAGATCGACTGCGTTACCGCATCGACGATCAACCCTTGCGGGTTTCGGTGGCCGTAGCTGTAGACGTAAGGCGCATCTGGAAACGGATTGTCGGCAGGCGCCTCACCGGTTTCGGTCATGCGCAGCAATTTTCCGAGCTGGCTGCCTGTTTTCTGGGCATCTTCACGTAAGGTGTAGCCTTCACCTACCGACAGTAGCATGGTGCCATCGGCCAAAAAGGCCATACGGCCCCCGAAGTGACCACCCCCGCGCTTGGTCGGGCTGACCTCGAAGATAACGGTGACATTGGTCAGGGCGTTTCCATCCAGGATTCCTCGCGCCACGGTCGTTTGATTACTGTCTTCTGACCCTGCGGCGTAGGCGAGAAAAACGGTGTTGTTAGCAGCGAAGTTGGGGTGAAGCACAACATCGAAAAGCCCGCCCTGTCGTTTGGCAAAGACTTCAGGTACGCCTGTGACTGTCGTCATCTCCCCTGAGGGTGCCACGCGCTTGATGCTCCCCGGGCGCTCGGTTACCAGGAACCCCCCGTCGGGGAGTTCTACGACCGACCAAGGCGTGTCTAGACCCTCGGCAATGGTTTCCATCTGTAGTGCAGCAAGTGATATCGAGCTCGCACTGCAAAGCGCGGAGACGAGCAAGGCTTTAAAAGAAAGGCGTGAAAACATGAGGCGTCTTCCTAAACTGGATTGTCGGCCGACTATAGCGCAAGATTCCTGTGCCTGTGGAGTGAAGAATTGGATGTTGATATGAGGTGGGTGATAAGTCTGCTGGTGGCAGTTTTGGTTGGTTACAGCCTGAGCATTGTGATCAATGCATCGGTGAGTGCAGCGACCTTGGTTGGTTTTGGTATTGAGGTCAGCCTATCGGACCGACTGGACATGATTTCCAAGGAGTGGGTAGGTCTGGGGACCATTTATCTGCCCCTATACCTCATATTACATGCCATCTGCTTTTGGTTGCTGGGCCGTATACTTCGAAATAGGGCGGTGACGACAGTTGTCGCGCGGGTAACGTATGCGGGAATTGGCGCACTTTCGCTAATGGCATTCTATCTAAGCTTCGATGCGGTGATGGGGTCGGGTGGTGTGGTTGTCGCCTCGACCCGAACAATGGCGGGACTCTTTGCCCATGCTGCAACAGGAGCGGTCTCGGGCTTCTTATTCCGGTTGTTAAATCATGGGCCCAACAGTCAGTCGGATTAACCGGCTGTGGAGCTACTATGACAGACTGCTGTCCACGCTTACGCGCAACTTAACAAGAGCTTTCCAGCGTGAGCTCCCGAGGACATGTAGGTCTGCGCTTCCAGGGCATCCTTTAGTTCGAATGTCTTGTCCATGAGCGGGCGCATTTGACCGCTCTCGACGAGGGGCATGAGCTGCTCATCAACGTCGCGGAAACATCGCGCTTTCTCCTCGTGGGTCAGGCGTCGTAAGGTGCTGCCGGTCAAGGTTGCGCGCTTCATAAGTAGCTGAGTCAGGTCAATTGTGGCCTGACCGCCCCGCATTAGCCCGATGCAGGCAATTCGTCCATCAACGGCAAGACACTCAAGATTAAATTGTTCGAAATCACCGCCGACCATATCAAGTACGACGTCTACACCCCCTAACACACCGAGTTGCGCGCACTGCTCTGTCAGTGGCGCCTCGTTGTAGTTCAGAAAAAAATCGGCGCCGATATCGGCAAGCAACTGACACTTATCGGCCGAGCCTGCGGTTGCAATGACGCGACAGTTCATCGACTTACCTAGCTGTACTGCAATGTTGCCGATACCACTGGTGCCACCGTGTACCAGCAAGGTCTCGCTGTGTTTCAGCCCGGCACGAACAACTACGTTGTACCAGACTGTGAGAAATGCCTCGGGAAGGCAGGCTGCAACTTTCATATCAATCGCCGCAGGCACGCGCAAGGTGCAGTCAGCTTTGGCCTTGGCCTGTGTCGCGTAGCCGCCTCCGTGAACCAGCGCGCATACCCGCTCACCTGCGGCGAAGCCGCTGCGCTCGCCTGCTACGCGGATCGTTCCCGACACCTCGAGCCCCATGACAGGGCTCGCATCTTCAGGTGGTGGATAAAACCCCATACGCTGTAGCACGTCGGCTCTGTTGATGCCGGCATAAGCCACATCGATGACAACTTCGTCGGCAGCACAGCTTAGGTCTTCGGCCTCTCTCAGCTCGAGGGTTTCAGGGTCTTCTATGTGAATATAGTGGTGTGACATAGTGGCGCTTAATCGATCCTCGAGTTACTGTTAAAAACAAAATACAACAATTTGGCGAGCATAGCGGCTAATCGCGTGTCGCACCAAAGTCAGGGGCAAATCATGGCTAAACCAATGTTTCTTCGTAAGCTCAAAAACCAAATCTTTTTTGCAATGGCAAAAGTCATTGCGGGGAAGCCGAAAGGCAACTACATGGCGTTTGTCGGCAAAGCGAGTTGCGCACGCCTGTGTGATCGTATCGTCGAGCTAGGACATACCTCGGTTCTGGTGGTAACGGACAGAGCGCTCAGAGATCTCGGCCTGGCAGACGAGGCTGTTGCTGGCCTCAACCGCGATGGCGTAACGCTGACTTGGTACGACAAAGTAGACCCTGATCCTACGTACGGACATGTAGAGGAAGGCGCGCGCATTCTGAAAGAGTCTGGTGCAACCGCGATCCTCGCGGTTGGGGGTGGTTCGTCTATTGATTGCGCAAAAGTTATCGCGTTCAGGAAGTATAACGACGGTGATATGACCAAGTGGGCGGGCATGGGCAATGGTCCCGATGAAGCGGCGCCACTATTTGTGATTCCAACGACGTCGGGCACGGGCAGCGAAGCGACCATGGGCGCCGTTATTACGAACCAGGCTTCACACAAGAAAGAGATCATTGGTGGTGAAGCCATCCATCCGAAGGCAGTCGCTTTGGATGCCTGTCTCATGGTGGGTTTACCTAAGCCCATCACAGCGGCGACGGGTATCGATGCGTTAACACATGGTATCGAGGCTTACATCTCTACTTGGGAGCGCGGTAACCGGACCGAAATGGGCCGTATCTCCGTTCAAGGTGTTTTTCGATGGCTTCGAATGGCCTGTGAGGAGCCCGGCAATATGGATGCGCGAGAAGGTATGGCGCTTGCGGCTTATAACGCGGGTGTCGCAATTAACCAGGTCAATGTCGGTAACGTACATGCTATCGCTCATCAGCTAGGCGCCAATTTTGGCATACCCCATGGCCACGCGAATGCGCTGGTGCTACCACACGTACTGACGCTTTACGGAGATACGGCGGTCGATCGCTTAGCTGAGCTTGCTGTGGCAACCGGCATTTCAGATTCGGGTCATCCTGAGACACGTGCACGGGCGTTCATTGCTGAAGTCGAAAAGCTGATTGCCGATGTTGGCATTGCTCCGACGGACCCACGCATCAAGCGCGATAAGTTTGATGTTATTGCCGAGGCGGCCATGGACGAGGGTGATGGCTACTTCTGTCCTAGACAGCTTGAGAAGTCGGAGATCCTAAATCTTCTTGAGGCGATTTCAGAATAAGCGGTGTTGCTAGCCACTGGCTCGCAATCCGCACGGCTTCCCTAAAATGCTCTGAGTCGCCCTCAGAGCATACGAATCCATGGCTTGCTTGTGGCAGGTGCTTATAGG
>DPGN01000047.1 GCA_003523185.1 Halieaceae bacterium | reverse complement strand
ACGCGCGAAGAAGAATAGACTCGCATTCGCCCTAAATGCAAAACAAAGCCGGGTTGCGCGTCGAGCCTACGTCCGACTTGAAGTGTCTCGACCCTCATCATCGTCGCATCGACCTCTTGTACAGTAACCACTCATCACAAGGCCTCTCTGCATGCGTCATCTTCACTGGTTCCGAACCGACCTGCGACTCAACGACAACCCTGCGCTCGCCAGCCATGCGGCCGCAGACTCGTTGCTATGCCTGTTCCTCATGCCCAAGCCAAAACCATGGTGCAACCTCACAGGTATTGGTGCGCAGCGAGACCGTTTTTTGCGTGAGTCGTTGATAGAGCTCAGACAAGAACTTCGTGCGCTAGGTCAAGATCTTCTGGTTCTGGAGGGATCTCCCGAACTGGTCATACCGCACCTCGTCGAACGTTACGGCATCACCGAGGTCAGCGTCAGTGACCATCCGGGCTGGGAAGAAAAGCAATCCATCGCTTATCTGGCGGCAAAGCTGGATATCCCCATTCAAATCCATCGCGGCAATACCTTATTCACTGAAGCTGACTTGCCAATGCCACTTGAAGACCTACCAAAGGTGTTCTCCCCCTTCCGACGAAAGGTCGAAAAACTGAACGTCAGAGGTCCAAAGTCAGCACCAGAACAACTTCCACCGCCACCCTCGGCACAGTTCGATGCCATTCCGCCCTCCATGCACAAACCACACCCTGGCTTACCACTCCCAGGGGGTCGCCGGGCAGGTCTGAGACGGGTTAAGCAATTTATCTGGGACGATAAATCCATCACACAGTACAAACTAACGCGTAATTGCCTGGATGGATTTGATGGTTCAAGCACCTTCTCCCCCTGGCTAGCCAACGGCAATCTGTCAGTTCGTGAGGTAGCGCATACCATTTTTGATTTCGAGAAAAATGAAGTCGCCAACGAGTCCACGTATTGGCTGTTTTTCGAATTGCTGTGGCGCGAATTCTTCTACTGGCGCGCCGAGGTTGATGGTAAGGCACTATTCCTGCTCTCAGGGTTAACGGGTAAGCCGCGACGGTCCAGCTTCGAGCCACGCAATTTCGCGCGCTGGTGCGCAGGTGACACCAACTACCCCATCGTCAATGCCTTGATGCGACAGTTGGTGGCTACCGGCTGGATGAGCAACCGCGGGCGTCAAATCGCGGCGAGCTGTCTTATCAACGAATTGCAGGGTGACTGGCGGTTCGGGGCGGCCTTTTTTGAGAAACATCTGATCGACTATGACGTCGGAAGCAACTATGGGAACTGGCAGTACATTGCGGGGGTAGGAAGCGATCCGCGAGGTGGGCGTCATTTCAATCTAGGAAAGCAAACGGCCGAGCATGATCCATACGGCATTTTTGTGGCTAAGTGGGGCGGTGTTCGACCACTGCAACCCGACTACATCACCGACGAGGCCGACTGGCCCATCGACAGTGAAAAAGTCTGATCTACCCACCAAAGTCTGCCCTGTGTGTGATCGTCCGTTCGCTTGGCGTGCGAAGTGGAAGCTCAACTGGGACTCTGTGGTGTATTGCTCGAAACGTTGCTCGGGCCGTCGTTACACGCTGAAGAAAAAGCAATAGCTAGGCCCACTCTTCAATCATTTTATCGGCCCACTGCACGATAACGGCTCGCTCTTCGGGATCGCGCTTACGCCAGTTCGCAGCGATCAAACCCATTCTCGGGTTGCTACCCAAGTTATCGAGATGGCGATCAATAAAACGCCAATAGAGACTGTTGTAGGGACAGGCGTCGGGACCGGTGGTCTTAGATGGCTTGTAACGACACTGCTGACAGTGGTTGCCCTGCTTCTGAATGTACTTACCACTGGCAGCGTAAGGCTTACTGGCGATAACTGCATTGTCGCCATACAAGGCCATACCGAGGGTATTGGGTAGTTCTACCCACTCGTAAGCGTCCACATAGACACCGAGATACCAGTCACAGACCTCCATGACATCGAGACCTGCCAAGAGTGCAAAGTTACCAATGACCATCAGGCGCTGAATGTGATGGGCATAGCCATGATCGAGCGATTGTTCTATTGCGCGGCTCAAGCAGCGCATATCGGTATTCGCATCCCAGAAAAAATCAGGCAGCGGACGCGTTGCACTCAATGTATTTCGGGTTTTGTACTCGGGCATCAGTAACCAATAAATGCCGCGTATGTATTCGCGCCACCCCAACACCTGCCGTATGAAGCCTTCCGCAGCAGAGAGCGAGCAGTCACCCTCTCGCCAGGCGATCTCGACGCGCTGACAGACCGCGAGTGGGTCAAGCAGCCCACAGTTGATGTACATGGAGATCAAGCCGTGGAAGACCCATGGTGATTCTTCAACCAGCGCATCTTGGTACGTCCCAAAATCTGCTAGCGCGTGGTTTACAAACCAATCGAACTGACGCTCTGCCTCACTTCGGGTCACGGCCAGTCGGAACTGACTCAAATTGCCGGGGTTGTTGGGGAACCGTTGATTAACCTCAGCAATCACGGTTGATGTAATGTCATCGACAGGCACGTCCGGACGCCCTGGAATCTCCCGCTGATTACGCCAACCCGAACGATTATCGGCGTCGTAGTTCCACTTGCCACCGGCCGGCTGACCGTCATCCATCAAAAGCTGATAGCGCTCGCGCATCTTGCGATAGAAGAACTCCATGCGAAGCTGCTTTTTGCCGCGAGCCCAGCCCTCGAAATCGACATGGGATGCCAAAAACCGATCATCCTCAAGAACCGTCACCGGAACACCGAGCGAGGATGGCCAAGTAGTCCGCATCTGATCCACGAGGCGATATTCTCCCGGCTCACAGACAACGACTTCGGTAGCGGCGGTCTGCG
Source organism: Halieaceae bacterium (assembly GCA_003523185.1). Classification (GTDB taxonomy): domain Bacteria; phylum Pseudomonadota; class Gammaproteobacteria; order Pseudomonadales; family Halieaceae; genus Luminiphilus. The sequence goes on along the minus strand of DPGN01000047.1, from coordinate 19,696 downwards.
CCAGGACGTTACGAACCGCTTCTTCTAGACTCGACACGCCTTGATCGATGGCGATGTAGTAGACGCTGTGTCCTAGCGCCTCAAGCTCGAAACGTAAGTGACGCATGGCAGCAAACAGCAACGTAATCTTGTGTCGGTTATGGCGAACATAGGTGGCCTCTTCAGCGACCTCGGCGAGCACGATAATGTCGCGCCCCGGCTCGGCCTGCTCTAAGGCAGGCTGGTTGAGGTTAAGTTGGTCGCCGAGGACGAGGATGACTTTGGATTCATTCATGGCAAGGGTTACGACGCTCACCACGCTTCAGACCCATGCAAGGGGTTAATAAGGTTAGACAGGACCAGACAACGATCGCAGGACCGTTTTCTTCCTTATACCACTAACCGACAGCGTCAGTACGGAAGCCCCCGGGGGCTCTATAGGACCTAGCGATTCGGCACTGGCTACCCAACACTAGCTGTCTAATAAAAGCGGTGCCAAACGCTTGCGATGATGCATTGCGTCACCGAATTGCTGTTGGCTCCAGGCCGCGCGTCGAATAAAGAGCGACGAATCACACTCCCAGGTAAAACCAAAACCGCCGTGGAATTGCACCGATCGATCACCCGCATATTGGATGGTGTCTGACGCTTTGGCCTTCGCCATGCGACAGGCAACTTCCGCCTCAGCACTCAGGGGACCGTCGTCAATCTCACTGGATGCGTGATAGACCAGTGACCGGGAGTGCTCCATGCCCACATAGATATCAACAGTAGGGTGCTTTAACGCCTGAAACGAACCGATCAGTTTGCCGAACTGCTTTCGTGTCTTGAGGTAATCAACAATGCCGGCCAGACACGCGGAGGTGGAACCCACCGCCTCTGCAGCCGTCAACAGCGCGCCAATTAGCAGGTAATCTCGGATGGCCGAGGCCACCTTGTCACCCGAAAGAACGCGTTGCGCTTTGACGCCGGTAAAGTCGATCGTTGTCGCGCGCTTGGTGAGATCAATGAGCGCGTGGGATGCTTTCGCCTGTGCCGCAACATCGCTGCCCGCCACGAGCGCTATAACCGAATCACCTTCGGCATTCGACCCGACAACCGCAATCCACGTTGCTTGCGCCGCATCGGGCACCATGAACTTACTACCAGACAGCACACCGTTCTCATCAACGCTGACGCCCGTATTGGCGCCACCCCAGTCGCTACCGTCTAGATAGGCAACGGTCGCAGCACAGCCGCCGGAAATATCTTCGAGTACATCTTCCTCGGCAATACCACCGGCTCGGCGAATGAGCTCCGCCGCCAACACCGTCGACACCAGCGGCGTACCCATCAGTCCTTTACCCATCGACTCAACAACGGGAATCAAAGCGGCAATCCCAAGCCCGGAACCACCCACAGATTCGGGGAGGTTGATACCAGTCCAACCGAGGTCTACCAGCTCCTGCCAGACAGGCTCCGAGAAGCCAGCTTCACTCTCGAGCAGTTTCCTGACTTCGCTGCCGGGCGATTTGTCCTTCACGAATTCCCGCGCAACGTCGAGCAGCATGCCCTGCTCTTCGGAAAAATCGATCTTCTTACTTCCAATAATGGCGCTCATCACTCGACCTCCTTACGACTTGGGCAGGCCGAGCACGTGCTCGCCAATAATGTTGGCTTGAATCTGAGTGGTACCCCCGCCAATAGTGGTGCCAAAGTTGGCAAAGTAAGCGCGCTGCCAGAATCCACCCATGTACGCCTTATCGTCGTCCATAAAGAGCGCTCCTTGCGCACCCTGAACGTGGGCACCCATCATTTTGAGCCGTCGCGCGTATTCGGTGTGTCGGTACTTGTTCGACAGGGCAATGCCGAACGGGTAGTCGGTGTTCAGTGCAGGGATCCCCGCCCGTCGATCACTAATCGAATTCGCCTTCGCTTCAATCGCCAGTTTAACGAGCTCATCGCGGATCATGGCGTCTTCCAGAATGGGAGCGCCATCTCGCTCAAAGTCATGCATAGCGTCCATCAGGTCTTCGAGACCAATCGACTGCATCGAGTGAGCGCTGGCCTGACCTGCAATTACACCTCGCTCGTACTCGAGCGTTTTCATCGCCATTCTCCAACCACCGCCCTCATCGCCCAGCAGGCAAGATTCGGGAATCCGCGCGTCGGTGAAGAAGGTCTCGTTAAAGCCGTACTCACCCGTCACTTTTCTAATGGGCCGCGCCTCAACACCGGCAACTTTCATTGGGGCTAGGAAGAACGACAGACCGTCGTATTTTCTGGCCGTGCTGGTATCGGTTCGCGCCAGCAAAATCATGTGGTCCGCATAATTGCCGAGTGTCGTCCAAATCTTGCTGCCATTCACAATGAACTCTTCACCATCGCGAACCGCTCTTGTCTGCACATTACCGAGGTCGGAGCCATGGTCTGGCTCCGAGAAACCCTGACACCAGATTTCATCTCCGGTCAGAATGTTTTTGATGTAACGCTTGCGATCTTCCTCGGTACCCACATCGAGCAACAATGGCCCAGTCCAGTTAAGACCGATGGTGTTAAAAATGATCGGTGCGTTGTGAGCACCCAAGGCTTTGTCGACGATGCCCTGATAGGCGGGGTCAGCACCTTGACCGCCGTATTCCGTTGGCCAGTGCATACCAAGGAATCCTGCGCTCCATAACTTGTGCTGCCACTCGCGGAGAAAGTCCAGCTGCTGCTCAGTGCCGACTTCCAGAAACGTCAGCGGCAGCAGGAAGCCAGGCTTCTTGGGTACGTTCTCTAACATCCACTTGTCGATGTCGGCTTGAAAGTTCTGCAAGCTCGTGTCGGTTGCACTCATATCATTCACCTGTCTTATTGTTAGAGCCCGTACTGACGGCTCGCTAAATCTCTCATTATCTCTTCGGAGCCACCGCCGATCGCATTGACTCTAACCTCGCGGTAGATCCGCTCAACGCGATTACCGCGCATGTAGCCAACGCCACCCAGAATCTGCATGGCCTCGCGCGCGCAGAACTCCATGACTTCACTCGCTTGTACCTTTAACAGCGCAATATCGCCGGCGTTGGGCTCGCCCGCCTCAATGGCTTCGTAACAGATACGAATGTACGCCTGAGTCGCGTTGAGCTTCTGCTTCATCATAGCAATCTTGTGCCGAATAACCTGGTGGTCCGCCAAACGCTTACCGAAGGTTTGACGCTCGGTCGCCCAGGCAACCGCCTCCTCCATACATACGCGACCAAAGGCCTCCATAGAGGCGGCCATGCCCATGCGCTCCGAATTGAAGTTCGTCATGATGACCTTAAAGCCCTGATTCTCCTGTCCGATGAGGTTCGAGACAGGGACTCGGACGTTGTCGAAATAAAGTGTCGCCGTGTCTGACGCCCACCAACCCATCTTTTTATCAAGTGGCGTTCGCGAGAAGCCCTCTGTGTCGGTTGGGATGAGCAACATCGAAACGCCCGTCGCACCCTCGCCTCCGGTTCGCACCGCGGTAGACACGTAGTTGGCGCGCATACCGCCCGTGATATAGGTTTTCGAACCGTTCACAATGTAGTGATCGCCGTCGCGTACTGCCGTGGTTTTCAAGCTCGCCACATCCGAGCCCCCACCAGGCTCGGTGATGCCCAGCGAGATCCAGGACTCACCACGCAGTACCGGTGGTGCGATCTCAGCTTTCATCTCCTCAGTTCCCCAGTTGATAACCGGGGGTAGGCCAATGCCGTGAACCATGAGTGATGCTGATAAGCCGCCCACGCCCACACGTGACAGCTCCTCATTGACGATCCAGTTGTGCCAGCTGTCGGTTTCCATGCCGCCGTATTGCTCCGGATAACCAGCGCCGAGAAGCCCTACTTCGGCAGCCTTCGGCCAAAGCTCGATGGGGATATGACCAGCCTCGTCCCAATCCTCTGCATACGGCATGATTTCCTTGTCGATAAAACGCCGAAGCGCGTCTCGCCAAGCCAAGTGATCCTCGGTCAAATGCGGGTTTGGAATGCGGGCGGAGTCAAAAGTCAGGCTCATCGTGGGTTCCCAGAATTATTTTTGTTGTCCTCTGGGTTATAGGCGGCTCAGGGGGGCGAGTCAAATCGAATAACACGCTAGAATGGCATCCGCGGATACGAGGTATGCGTAGTGTGTAAGGGCGTTACCAGGCCTTACAGCAAGATTCACAGGAAACAACATGCGATTTATTGGTGCGTCGAATTACGACCACGGAACCAAGCCCAAAATAGGTGTGCTGCTGACCAACCTCGGGACACCTGAGGCACCAACAGCGAAAGCGCTACGCCCGTACCTTAAGCAATTCCTGTGGGACCCCCGAGTCGTCGAAGTACCCCGCCTGCTTTGGTGGATGATTCTGCATGCCTTCATTTTGACGACTCGCCCGAAGAAGTCGGCTGAAGCCTACGCTGAGGTCTGGACTGAACGAGGCTCGCCTTTGCTCTACCACCTCGAGGATCAGGTCGCTGGTGTTACCGACCGGCTGCAAGCTCAGTGGGGCGACAATATTATTGTTAAGGGTGCGATGCGCTACGGAGAGCCCTCCATCGGCTCTCAGGTCCAGGCGCTTCTCGGTGAAGGGGTTCAACAACTGGTGGTGCTACCCTTGTATCCACAATTTGGTGGACCCACCACCGCCTCCACCTTTGACGCGCTATCCGACGAGCTTCAAGGCCAACGATGGCTTCCCGATTTACGGTTCGTGAGCTCTTATCATGACCATCCTGCCTATATCAAAGCCATTGCCGATAGCATCCGCGCACATTGGGAGTCTCATGGACGAGCCGACAAGTTGGTGCTGTCCTACCACGGCATGCCAAAACGCTACCTGTTGGAAGGCGACCCCTATCACTGCCAGTGCATGAAGACATCTCGTCTTGTTGCCGACGAGCTGGGACTCTCTGAAGACGATTACATGTCGACGTTTCAGTCCCGGTTTGGTCGCGACGAGTGGCTAAAGCCCTACACCGACGAAACACTGCAGGGTCTGCCGGAAGCAGGTGTAAAGTCACTGCAGATCGTCTGCCCAGGCTTCTCGGCCGACTGTCTCGAGACCATCGAAGAAATCGGTATGGAAAACCGCGACTACTTCATCGAAGCGGGTGGCGAGCGTTACGAGTACATCCCTTGCCTCAACGCGACCGATAACCACATTGATTTGCTGACGACCCTAGTAACGGAGCAGCTTAACGGTTGGACGGCACCCAAATACGATGTCGATGTAACCAAGGCAGAAGCCATTCGCCTAGGTGGCAACTGAGCCGATAGTTGCTCCTGGGGTTGCGCTACTCAGCCTCGAGGGGATCTGAACTAATGTCCGAGCGCCTATTGATGGGCGACTGATGTGCTATTGATGGGTTATTGATGATAGTGGGGCTCTAAGACGCCCAACGCCAAGGCGATTAGCAGACCCACGGCAAAACTCGCGGTCAATTTAAAGCGGTCATGACTGTGAAACTGGACTTCCGGCAAGAGATCCGCCAGTGCGATGCAAATGAAGGCGCCGGCCGAGAAGGCGAGAGCCGCCGGGAGCACACTGGCTATCGGTCCACTGAATCCTAAATAGAACACGATCGCCGCAATCGGACAGAGTAGCGCGAACAGCGTGTTAGCGATGCCCCGATGTTTTTCGCTCCAGCCATCCAAGCGCATCATGGTCTCGATCGATAAGGCATCCAGCGGCTTGTGAAGCAGGATGGCGACGAACACGCCGAGACCAGGCAATAAAAGTGAGTCCACCTCCACACGGAGAATCGCACCCAAGGCAACCCCATCAAGAATGGTGTGGATGCTCAGGCCCAGAAACAGCCCCATCCAGCCCACGTCACGCGGCGGATGCGCATGGTCGTGCGCATTGGCGTGATCATGCTCATTAGCATGCCCGCAATCTTCACCATCCGTCGCAATGTCGTGCTGGTGAAAGTGGAACAAACGCAACAGCAACAACATAAAGACCAAACCACCCACGACAAAATACATGGTGTGGTTGATGGACTGGCCCAGTTCAACGCTGTGGGGAATCAGATGAAAACCGGCGACTCCCAGCATCAGGCCAGCCACGAGACTCATCACGAGCTGTGTCTGCACATGCGTAAGGGCAAAGCGCCGTGGCAACCACCCTCCAATCCACGAGGCGACAAATAAAGCGGTGCTGTAAGCCAGAAGCGTTGTCATTAGATCCTATCCACTATCGCGTGGTAATGAGGTTATCTCGATGGATGAGTTCTTCTTCACCACCAAAACCAAGAATTGCCTCGATATCAGCTGATGCTCTGCCGAGAAGTCTCTTTGCATCAACAGCGCTGTAATTTGATAAGCCTCGTGCTATCTCCTCACCATCAGAATCAACGCAACGGACCAGGTCACCCCGCAAAAAGTCGCCAATCACAGCCGTGACTCCGACTGGAAGCAAGGACCGACCGGCCTGCGAAACGCCCTTAACGGCACCCGCGTCCAGCACCAGCTGACCTTTGGGGTACAAAAGCGACGCAAGCCACTGCTTTCTCGCTGGCTGAGGCTGTTTTTCCGTAGTGAAGAGCGTACCGGTGATCGCGCCATCAGCAATGTGCCGTACCACCTGTGGCTCTCTGCCGTCGGCGATAACAGCCAGTGCGCCAGAGCGCGCGGCGAGACGCGCCGCGCGTAATTTACTCACCATGCCACCCCGCCCCAGAGCCGAGCCCTCTGAAACCATGGCATCGAGCGACGTATCGTGCGCGTCCGTTTGTTGAATCAGAGTGGCATCAGACACAGCTCGTGGATCAGCATTAAATAAACCCTGCTGATCTGTCAGCATCAAGAGTGCGTCCGCATCGATGAGATTAGCCACCAGCGCTGCCAAGGTGTCGTTATCGCCAAAACGAATTTCATCAGTCACCACCGTATCGTTCTCGTTCACGATAGGGATCACACCCTTATGCAGTAGCGTTTGAAGCGTCGCACGTGCGTTGAGATAGCGATCGCGCGATTTGACGTCGTCGTGACTGAGCAGAATCTGTGCGCAAAGGTAACCGGAGGGCGCAAACGCCGCCTCATACGCCTGCACGAGCGATGACTGGCCAACAGCCGCTGCTGCCTGCAGTTCATCGAGCGCGGACGGACGGGTGTCCAAGTCCAAACGCGCAAGTCCTGCCGCCACGGCACCACTAGAGACAATGATGACCTCTCGGCCTTGCTCGCGCAGAGCAATAACATCACTGGCAAGCCGCGCAATAAATTCGTGACTCAGGCCCTGACCATTATCGGTCAGGATGGCACTACCAATTTTGATGACCCAGCGGCGCGCGGTAGTGAGTGCTTGGCGACTGCTCTCGGTCAACTTCGGTACTCAACCTCAACATCGCCATCATCAGCGTCGTCGTCATCATCCTGTTGCGCTGCCAAGCGAGCCGCCTTCCGCTCGAGTCGCAATGATTCGATGCGTTCGCGGGCTTCGCTTTGCATTTGCATCTGAACATCCTGCTCGTGGAGCTTCAGCTCCTCATCTTCCGCTTCCTGCTCGTTCAAATATTCGATGGCCGTCATAAGGTCCCCGGTGAGGCGTGCCGTCTCGCGCCCGCTGATAGCTGCAATCTCATAAACCGGACCCTCCCACTGAAGTGCCTCGAGTATCGCATCGCGACGCGAAGCCAAGGTCTCTTCATCAATGAGATCGATCTTGTTCAACACCAGCCATCGTGGTCGGGCCGCAAGCGTCGGGCTGAAGCGTTCAAGCTCGCGCACAATCGACAGTGCCTGCTCCGCTGGGTCGCTCTCATCAAATGGCGCGACATCCACGAGATGAAGCAAAATACGGTTGCGTGTGAGGTGCTTTAGAAAGCGAATTCCTAGGCCCGCACCATCCGAGGCACCCTCAATTAACCCGGGAATATCGGCGACAACGAAGGAACGGTAGGCATCAACTTTTACGACGCCCAAATTCGGCACCAGCGTGGTGAAGGGGTAGTCGGCTACTTTCGGCTTCGCCGCCGACACGGCACGGATCAGTGTCGACTTACCAGCGTTGGGAAGTCCTAAAAGGCCAACGTCTGCCAGTACCTTAAGTTCGAGTTTTAAGGTGCGCGACTCGCCTAGTGTGCCCTCGGAAAACTGTCGGGGCGCGCGGTTGATGCTCGATTTGTAACGCGTATTGCCAATGCCATGAAAACCTCCCTGTGCCACAACCAGTCGGTCACCCGCCGCTTGTATGTCACCCAGGATCTCGTCGGTTTCCTCGTCAATAATAGTCGTACCAAGTGGCACTGGCAGCACAATGTCTTTACCAGCCTTGCCAGTACAGTTACGACCGCGACCGGACTCGCCGTTTTGAGCGCGAAACTTTCGAGTAAAGCGATAGTCGACCATGGTGTTGAGCGATGCGCTTCCCTCGAGAATCACACTGCCGCCATCGCCACCGTCACCGCCATCCGGGCCGCCGAGAGGGATATATTTTTCACGCCGAAAACTGACACAGCCGTTCCCGCCTTTACCAGCATGAACTTCAATTACTGCTTCATCGACAAATTTCACGCGTCACTCCCATAAGCTTTCGCTTACACATCAGCCGTGAACCAAAAAAAAAGCCCCGTCGACTGACAGGGCTTTTCCGAAAACTATGCTGCTATCAGCCTGTCACAATGCGAACTTGCTTACGATTTTGCGGTCCGCCTGTGTAGAACTCAACTTTACCGTCTGCCGTTGCAAACAATGTGTGATCTTTACCTACACGAACGTTAGCGCCTGCGTGGAACTTTGTGCCACGCTGCCGAACGATGATGCTGCCAGCTGAGACTGCCTGACCACCGAAGGCCTTAACGCCAAGGCGTTTGCTTTCGCTATCGCGACCGTTACGGGTACTACCACCAGCTTTTTTGTGTGCCATTAGATTACTCCCCGATTATCCCTTGATTCCTGTGATCTTCACTTCCGTGTACCACTGGCGATGACCTGTCTCATTGCGGTAGTGCTTACGACGGTTGAACTTCACAATCTTAATCTTTTCGTGGCGACCATGGCTCACGACTTCAGCAGTGACTGAGCTACCCTCGACAACCGGTGCACCAATCTTGACGTCAGCGCCTTCGCCAACCATCAGCACCTGGTCAAACTCGACCGATTCGCCTGTAGCCACTTCAAGCTTCTCGAGCTTGAGGACTTCGCCTTCTTCAACGCGGTGCTGCTTTCCACCGCTAACAATTACTGCGTACATGTGTATTTCCTTCCAGTTAGCCTGCTCGCTGTATAAGAACCGCTGTCGCGGGGCAGAGCGTAGGCACTCGAGTGTTGATCACAAACAAGGGCGCGGAGAATACGTGGTTTATTGGGCTTACGCAAGGCGAAGATAGGGTGAATATCCCACTTCGTGACAACAAAGACGGCGACATCTTATAATCCCGCCTCGCCTCGAGAAGGTCGCCTTACGACCCAGTGATAATAGACCTGTGATAAATGAAATAAGAGCCAGTGTTGAGGCTGAGTTCGCCAAAGTAAACGCACTTATCGTTGACCAACTGCACTCAGATGTCGACATGGTCGAAAACGTCGGGCAATACATTGTTGATGCCGGCGGCAAGCGCTTGCGCCCCTTATTGGCGTTACTAGCGGCAGCATCCGTAGGCGAGGTGACAGAAAAGCACATCAAGTTCGCGGCCGTCATCGAATTCATTCATACCGCCACGCTCCTACACGACGATGTTGTGGATATTTCAACGCTCAGGCGGGGACGCCCTACGGTCAACAGCGAGTTTGGTAACGCGCCCAGCGTATTGGTCGGAGACTTTTTGTACACCCGAGCCTTCCAGCTCATGGTTCAGCTAGACGACATGCGGGTCCTTAAGCTCATGGCTGATGTCACCAATCTCATTGCCGAAGGCGAAGTGATGCAATTGGTGCGCGCTGGCGACCCGGACACAACGCGCGAACAGTACTTCGATGTCATCACCCGAAAGACCGCCATTCTTTTTGCCGCTGCCTGCGAAGGCGCAGTCATGCTCAGCGGCAAGAGCGATGAAACCCTTAAGCGCATGCACGACATCGGCCTGAACCTTGGCATAGCTTTCCAGCTAATCGACGACGTTCTAGACTACGAGGGCGACCCCGAGACAACCGGCAAAAACGTAGGTGACGATCTCAATGAAGGGAAGCCAACACTGCCGCTGATTCATGCCATGAGTCACGGCACGCCCGGAGAGGCAGCGTTGATCGCTGATGCGCTACGCACCAAGTCTGCCGATCGACTCAGTGACATTGTCGCACTTGCCGACAGCTCCGGTGGCATCCGCGAAACACGAAGCGCAGCTGTCGAGCACTGTGACCGCGTTACATCGGCGCTTGCAGAACTGTCATCAAGCCCCGCTAAGGTGAGCCTTCAGAAACTCGCTGAATTTTCTATCTCTCGGGAGAGTTAACCCATGCTGCAAAGCAGTGACCACGCCGCCCTGATCTTAGAGGCGGAAAGACTTCGTCCAACATCTGTAGCGACTCTCCTCGACCAAAACTCGGACCGCGTTTCACAACTAACCATCAGTGGCGCAGGCTTGACGCTGGACGCATCTAAGCAATTGATTGACGGGCAGGCCCTCGAGGCATTAGCTGCCTCGGCGGCAGGTGCGGATCTTGCCGGTGCCTACGAACGATTAGTCACGGGGGCTGAGGTCAACATCACCGAAGAGCGCGCCGCATTGCACACATTACTCCGTGGGACGGCTCAAGATGCGTTGCCCGCATTAGGTGAGGAAGTAAATGCAACGCTCAGCCGAATGCGCGCGGCCACTGAGGCCATCCACTCAGGTGATCACGTTGGTGCTTCAGGTCAGCGTTTCACGGACGTCATTAACATTGGCATTGGAGGCTCAGACCTTGGCCCGAGAATGGTCTGCCGTGCATTGGATGATCCATCGCCAAAGCTAAAGACCCACTTCATATCCAACGTTGACCCTCACGATCTGGATGTGGTGACTCGCGACCTCAATCCGCAAACCACGCTTCTTGTCATCTGTTCCAAGACCTTTACAACCGAAGAAACACTGACCAACGCACAGCGTGCTCGGTCCTGGCTTATCGACGGCGGGGTGTCTGAGAACTCCATTGGTCAGCACGTATTTGCTGTGACCACCAACCTTACTACCGCTGCCGAGTTTGGTATCAGCGAAGACGCCTGTTTTCCTATGTGGGACTGGGTGGGTGGTCGTTATTCGGTCTGGTCCGCAATTGGCCTCGTGATCGCTCTGGGTTTTGGTTGGTCCACGTTTGCGAGCTTCCTAGCTGGCGCTAAGGCAATGGATGAACACACGCGGGCAGCCAAGTGCACACAGAATATACCGGTGATGATGGCGCTTCTTGAGCTATGGAATACGCGCTATCTGAACACCGAGACACACCTAGTCCTGCCCTATTCGCAGCGACTTGAGCATCTTGCCGACTTCCTGCAGCAGCTCACTATGGAGAGTAACGGCAAGCGGGTAACGCTCGATGGAAAGGCTATAAGCGAAGTTACAGCGCCAGTGCTGTGGGGATCCGCCGGGACTATTGGCCAACACTCCTATTACCAGCTGTTACACCAGGGAAATCGACGCTTCAGTGCGGACATTGTCTTGCCGCTCACCAATGGCGACGTGAACAAAGACGCGCATCGCAAACTCGCATCGAATGCGCTTGCACAGAGCCGCGCATTTTTGATTGGCCGAAGTGCAGAAGAGTCAAAGGCGCTCGCTGCAGATAAAGGTTTGCCAAGCAAGCTAGCACCTCACTTTGAGATGCCCGGCAATCACCCGCACAATACGCTGATCATGGACTCGGTGAACCCCCAAACCGTCGGGGCGCTAATCGCCGCCTACGAGCACAAGACCTACTTCCTGTCGGTTTTGATGGGGCTAAACGCTTTTGATCAGTGGGGTGTTGAACTCGGTAAAGTCATCGGCAAGCAGATTCGGGCAACGCTCGAGACTGGCGAAGGACTCGAAGAACTCGACTTGTCGAGTGCGGCACTCGTCAAAATGTGGCGTTTAGCAAACGACTAGTGTGGTCTCGCCAATGCGACTCAAAAAGTTTTGTTACCGATCTATGTCATGACAACCCATGCCATTGCACTTTTACTCAGAGCGCATGAGCTAAATTTTCGGTCCGTTGCGACCTCAAAGATTGTAATGTTTCCCCACCCCAACCCTGGGTTCTAAGTAGTTCATTTCTTCAACTGCACGATGAGCATAAACCAAGCGTGCCAAAGCGACTGCACTAAGTTTGGACCCTACTTTACACCTGACGCTGTCTCGATAAGCATGGACAGTAGATTTACTCCGATTCATAGCGTTCGCCGTCTTTGCGGACGTCAAACCAAGGTAGGTATGTAGGACAACCTCTCCCTCCTGTCGCGATAAAACTTTGATGTCTTCACCCCTCGCAATCTGGTCAGACTGGTCGAAGCTAAGCGAGAACGAGTCGACCCTGGCTATGACCCGAAACGCGTTAATTCTTTCCTCCCAAATCTTGAAAGCATAAGGATTTAAGCCACCATAATGTGACGCCATATACTGACGCTCGATTGCTTCCGGTTTTTCCACACTAAATACAATCGGGCAGCCCTGAATGACTGCATATTCTTCAGTCGCAGGTAAATCGATTATTCCAACAGCGAAGCCTTCTCGATTTCTATCGAGTATGGGAACTAAAGCTTTTAGCACAACAAATACAGTCTCCAACGTACGGGAAAGATCTGCCTCACAGTAAAAACTAAGTTCGAGAGCGTTCATTGACAACTAGTAGATGTGCTAGAAATTACTGCAGAGAGCGTCAAAAGTGACACGTTGTGATCAGAAGGACCGTGCAAACGTTGAGAGCGAAGATAAATATAAAGGAGCGCTTCGCGGGGGCAAAAAAAGCCCGGCCAGGCCGGGCTTCTCGTTAAGTTTTTGATCAGACGCGTTCAATGATGATCGCGGGCGCCATGCCACCGGCGGCACACATAGTGATCAGGGCATAGCGGCCATGCTGACGCTCTAATTCATCGAGCGCAGTACCGACTAGAATGGAGCCTGTGGCACCAATGGGGTGACCCAGGGCCATAGCACCACCGTTGATGTTCACCTTCTCACGATCAAGATCGAGTCGACGAATGAAACGCTCTGCTACGACAGAAAACGCCTCGTTGATCTCCCATACGTCGATGTCGTCTTTGGTCAATCCGGCTTTCGCGAGCACCTTCTCCGCTGCGGGCACGGGCGCATTCAACATGAGTGTTGGACAATCCCCCATGTTCGCTGTCGCAACAATGCGCGCACGCGGCGTCATGCCGGTTCTTTCCATGTAGGACTCAGACGCGAGCAAGAGTGCCGCTGCACCGTCCACGACACCCGAAGAGTTACCCGCGTGGTGAATGTGGTTGAACTCGGTGATTTCAGGATACCGGCGCTGAATCAAACCGCCGTAGGTTGTGCCGTCTTCATCAACGGGCACATCACGGACCATGCTGAATACCGTCTTGAGGTCCGCCAATCCTTCTTTAGTCGTTTCGGGACGTGGGAACTCCTCGTAATCGAGCGCGACAGACCCATCCGGATTCTTGACCGTAATCAACGATTTATCAAAGCGTCCTTCCGCGATCGCGCGCGCTGCGCGAGCCTGGCTGACCAGCGCAAGGTTATCCACCGCATCACGATCGATACCTTCGAGGGTTGCAATCGCATCGGCGCAAACGCCCTGCTGTGACTGTGGGTGCATTTCACGAAGCTGCAAGTTGCCCGAATCAATCATGGGCGGCTTACTTGGATCGCCGATTTGAGAGTGGTAACTCATCATCTCGGTACCGCCAGCAATTACCAGGTCTTCCATACCCGACATGATCTGGGCCGCCGCCAGGTTAACGGTCGTGATACCAGAGCCGCAGAATCGGTCGAGTGTTACGCCCGAGGAACGCACGTCATAGCCGGCATTGAGTGCCGCCATACGACCGAGATCACCGCCCTGCTTCCCGCTTTGCGAGGAGGTGCCCCAGATAATGTCATCGACCTCGGAGGTGTTGAGATTATTTCGCTCAGCCATTGCGCTAAGGACGGTTGAACCAAGGTACGAGGGGTGTAGGTGTGCCAGCGCACCCTTACCTACCTTTCCAATGCCTCGCGGTGTTCGGCATGCATCGACAATGTATGCGTTACCCATAATGCTTCTCCTGAGAGTGAGTGTTTGAGCCCTTTTGGGCTCTGTCTATTGTTATGACCTTACTGATCAACTGTGCCGCGTTACGCTACGTTGCCTTTATGGCAGGGTCAAGACTGACAGGCCCCAGGGCGAGGCTCGGCTAATTCGGCTAATAGAGACTTCAAGCCTGTGATCTGACGGAAATTAGCGACAGGCAGCCTCAACCAATGCAATTTCCGCAAAGGTCAGTCGTGGGTCACGCTCTGCCTGCAAACACTCCTGCAGTTCATCCCGGTTTTTCACGCCCAGAATGACCGAGCCAAGATCGGGGATAGACAGTGCATACCGATGCGCAAGTCTTGCAGGGGTCTGGCCCCACTCAGCCGCCAGTTGACGAAACCCCTGAGCGCGATCGAAATCTAACTGATCCGCGTCATCCGCGGGCAATTCACGATCCATCTTCGACGTCAGCGCACCCGCCTGCACTGCCCGAATAGCCAGCGCAGGCACACCATTCGCCCGGCAGGCATCAAGCACGCTGCGGCAATCGAATGACTCGGTGACATACGCGATGCTGCCCACAGAATTAAGCGGATTGACTGCGCACTGCACTGCCGTAGGGGGTGTATCTGAAGCGATGACGCATTCCAGTGCAGACTGCTGACCCAGTGCAAACCCCCAACCGCCAATCTTCCCTTCTGCCTGCAAGCGTTCAAAGGCTGGGATCACCGACTCGTATAGGTAAGTCAGTGGGGTCGCCAGACGGTCGCGGACTTCATCGTACTGGGCTAGCACATGGCCATCTTCGATTAACTGTGAGTGAAGAAAGAACAAGTCTGCCCGTTCAATGCCCATGGTCTGAAGCGAGCGTGTGAGGGAGGCGTTGAGCTTGTCGTAGGTCTGCTCTGGGGCGACATGACCCAGTCGGTACTTGGTGGTAAATCTCAGGTTCGACTTATTCGTTCCTTTAAACGCCTCACCAATCACAGACTCGGCCTCGCCGCGACCATACATGGGCGCCATATCAAAGTGTGTGATTCCCGAGTCCAAAGCTAGCCTCGCCGTAGCCACCGCTTCATCGCGTGTGGTGGCGCCCCAGACCTGCCCTAGACCGCCGCCGCCCAAGGTGAGCGCGCTGACCGATCCAAAGGGTTTAAATGGCCTCATTTCCATGACTGACGATCCTCCGCAATAACATGCTGACTCGCATGTGTCGCTGTCAGGCTAGGGGGGCCGGATGAAGACGTCAAACCAATCCGGAGCCACACGGGCGCTTGTTCAACAAATACTGTTTTTCGAGCGTCGCTAGGCAGCGTCGATGATCGCTAGCAACTCCTGCGTTTTCGCAGCCATCAGCGCTTCGTCCGCTCGGCTCTCCACATTGAGTCGAACCACAGGCTCGGTATTGGACATGCGCAGATTAAAACGCCAGTCGTCGTAACTCAGACTCAAACCGTCCATGTGCTCGATGGTGTTCGCACCCTCTGCATACAACGCTTCGACCTTGGCGATCAGGGCCTGTGCATCGGATACGGTTCGATTGATCTCACCTGAACAGGGGAATGCCTTGGTGCGCTCCTCCACCAGAGATGCCAACGTCTTACCCGTGGTGGACATGATCTCAGCGACCAATAGCCACGGAATCATGCCGCTATCGCAGTAGGCAAAGTCGCGGAAGTAGTGGTGCGCACTCATCTCGCCACCGTAGACCGCATCAACACGTCGCATGGTTTCCTTGATAAAGGCGTGGCCGGTTTTGCTTTGCTCCGCGCTGCCGCCGGCGGCCTTGGCCACATCAATCGTATTCCAGGTCAGGCGCGGGTCGTGCACGACAATCTGATCGCTAGCCTTATCGAGAAAGGCTGCGGCCAGAAGCCCAACCACGTAATAGCCTTCAATGAAGTTGCCCTCGTGATCGTAGAAAAAGCAGCGATCAAAATCGCCATCCCAGGCAATACCCATATCCGCTCCTGTCTCGCGGACCAGCTCGGCTGAGGCGATGCGATTCTCCTCCAACATGGGATTCGGAACCCCGTTTGGAAAGTTGCCATCGGCCTCATGGTGGAGCTTGATGAACTCAAACGGCAGGTGGGGTTCCAGAAAATCGACCACCCTGCCCGCACCGCCATTGCCCGCCGTGCAGACAATTTTAAGCGACTTTAGCGAGTCAAGATCAACGTAGCTCAACAGGTGCTGGATATACGCCTCACTGGTATCGACCGCCTCATACCGACCGCGGGCTCCCGCAGGAGTGAAATCGTTAGCTTCCGCCTTACCCTGGATCTCTTTCAACCCCGAATCGCCCGAAATAGGCTTTGACTCGGCGCGCACGAACTTCATGCCATTGTAGTCTTTCGGGTTGTGGCTCGCTGTCACGCAGATTCCACCACCAACCTTGAGGTGCGACGTGGCGAAATAGATCTCCTCGGTACCACACTGGCCGATATCAAAGACGTCGACACCCTGCTCTCTCAACCCGTCGATTAAAGCAGCCTTTATCGACTCGGAGGTGAGACGAATATCGTGCCCCACGACGACCGTTCCCGGCTGGATGACTTCGGCGTAGCCCTGCCCTATGCGTTTAGCAATATCCTCATTGAGCTCATCAGGAATACGTCCGCGGACGTCATAAGACTTAAAACAGCGAATGGGCTCGGACATGGGAAACTCCTGACAGTCGGCTTAATATAAATTTTCGTAGACGAAATTCGTCGCTTCGACAAAGCCCGGAACACTACCGCAGTCAAAGCGCAGGCCGTCGAACTTATAGGCTAATACACAGCCCTTGTTGGCCTGTGTCTGAAGCGCATCGGTGATTTGGACCTCGCCATTACGACCCGGAGGCGTCTCGCGAATAATGTCGAAAATATCGGGCGTCAGTATATAGCGGCCAATCACTGCCAGGTTGCTGGGCGCGTCCTCTGGAGCGGGTTTTTCGACCATCTTATCGACTTTGTAGAGTCGATCGCCCATTGCCTCACCTGAAATAACACCGTAAGCACTGATTTCATCCTCAGGCACTTCCATCACCGCAACAATGGAGCAACGAAATTGGTTGTACAGCTCTGACATCTGTGAAAGTACGCCAGCACCATCCTGATTGATACACATATCATCCGCGAGAAGTACACCGAAAGCCTGGTCTCCAATCAGTGGCTCACCGGTCAAAATCGCATGCCCCAAACCCTTCATCTCGCGCTGGCGCACCATGGTGAAAATACCGTTCTCAATGACACTGCGAATCCCCTCAAGGTACTTCTCTTTTGAAGTGCCAGAAATCTGGTGCTCCAGCTCGTAGGAGATATCAAAATGATCTGCAATGGCGCGCTTACCCCGCCCTGTCACGAAGGCGCAGTTGGACATGCCAGCCTCTAGCGCCTCTTCGACCCCGTACTGCAGGAGTGGCTTATTAACGACGGGGAGCATCTCTTTCGGTGTGCTCTTAGTCGCTGGTAAAAACCGGGTTCCGTAACCGGCGACCGGGAATAAGCATTTTTGAATCATGTTGACCTCCAAACTCTGTTAATTGAGCAATGATCAGCGCCCATAGACGTCATCAAAGCGAATAATATCGTCTTCTCCCAGGTAGGACCCTGACTGCACCTCTATCAGTTCTAGCACCTCAGGGCCCGGGTTACTGAGCCGGTGCTTAACACCCAGCGGAATATAGGTTGACTGGTCTGCCGAAAGGATTAGTTCGCTATCGCCATTGACCACCTTAGCGGTTCCATGAACAACGACCCAATGCTCCGCGCGGTGCTGATGCAGTTGCAGAGACAATTGCTGCCCTGGATTAACGATTAGGCGTTTGACCCGAAACCCATCACCCGATGTCAACGACTCATACGAGCCCCACGGTCTAAATACACGCTGGTGGACATCCGCCTCAGTGCGATCTGCCCTTTTTAATGAATGAACAATGTCTTTAACGTCTTGAACCGAGTGCCGGTCGGCAACCATGACCGCATCCGCCGTTTCAACCACCACTAAGTCGCTGACGCCCGTTGTAGTCACTAACCGTGACTGACTCCTTACGTAACTGTTCTGGGTCTTGTTGAGCACCACATCGCCCTGGGTGACGTTACCCGCGAAATCTTTATCACCAGCTTCCCACAGCGCAGACCAAGCCCCAATATCGCTCCAATCGCAATCGAGCGACACAACAGCACCCTCGGGCGTGAGCTCCATCACCGCATAATCAATACTGTCCGATGGGCAGGTTGCAAAGACTTCAGCATCGGGGCGAATAAAGTCCATATCGCACTCGGCTCGCTCCATGGCTCGCTCACAGACTTGGGCCATCTCCGGCTGAAATTCAGCGAGCGACGCCAAAAATTGTGCCGCCGTGAACATGAACATGCCGCTATTCCAAACGTAATCTCCCGAAGCGATGTAACCCTCTGCTGTCGGCTGATCGGGCTTTTCAACAAACTGCTCGAGGACAAAAACATCAGCCGCGAGCGCTTCACCCCGTTTGATGTAACCATAGCCAGTCTCGGGGCGCGAGGGCACAAGTCCAAAGGTAACCAACTTGCCTTGGCTCGAGGCGGATCCGGCTTTTTCAATGGCGTCGATAAGGGCTGAGGGCTTACCGACGTAATGATCCGCTGGCAGCACCAAAAGGTTGGACTCAGGATCTAATGCCGACGCTGCAAACGCTGCGAGTGCGATGGCAGGCGCCGTATTTCTGCCTTCGGGTTCTAGAATGATCGTCGGAGAGGTTAAACCCAATTGCCGCACCTGCTCCGCTACCAGAAATCGGTGCTCTTCGTTGCAGACAACGATGGGCGAGGTTTGCGCCACTGACTCAATGCGTGTAAGCGTTTGCTGCAGCATAGAGGTTTCACCGATCAAATTGAGGTATTGCTTCGGTCTTCCCTGACGTGACACCGGCCATAGCCGGCTTCCGACACCGCCACATAGAAGGACGGGAGTTATTGTTGCCATTTACATTCCCAGAGCTCGCTGAGCTTTGACCTTAAAGGACCTCAGCGCCGAGCTTTAATGCTCTATTGCTTTCACTACCAGCGTATTACAATTTTGTGACGAAATGTTACAGCGCGGGTCTTAACTAGTACCGTCGCCGCAGGAGACTTCAATTGTGACATCCTCCACTTGCATCAAGGAAACCAAGTGCAACTCAGATCGCTCCAAGGTAATCTACGCGGATGAGTGAAGAATTTGTATTTACCCCCAAGAGTTCCTACGCCAAAGATGAGTTAGTCGCCTGCGGCATGGGCGATTTATTCGGCCCCGGTAACGCCAAGCTACCCATTGACAACATGCTGATGCTCGATCGCATCACCGAGATCAATAGCGATGGCGGTAAGGCGGGCAAAGGTCTCATTTTGGCCGAACTCGATATCCACAAGGACTTGTGGTTCTTCGATTGCCACTTCCCGGGCGACCCCGTGATGCCTGGTTGCCTGGGCCTTGACGCCATGTGGCAGCTGGTTGGCTTTTTCCTAGGATGGCGTGGTAATCCCGGCAGAGGTCGTGCCCTAGGATCCGGTGAAGTTAAGTTCACCGGACAGATACTGCCTACCAGCAAACTGGTGACCTATAAAATTGAAATGAAGCGCGTCATCGAGCGCAAGTTGGTGATGGGGATCGCCGACGGCTC
>DPGN01000059.1:37708-40646 GCA_003523185.1 Halieaceae bacterium | reverse complement strand
GACCGAGGGCATCGGATGGCCCACCAAGCGTGGATGATATTCGGCGCACAGCGGCCGAGTTCGGCGAACTGACCCTCCCCACCGTAGCGGGCGTTTCCACTGAAGACACCCCCATTGAGCTACGGGGCAATCCGCTAAAAGCCAGAATCTATCGCCCAGCATCAGACGCTAACCCCAAGCCCGCCGTGCTGTTTTTTCATCAGGGTGGGCTGGTGATCATGGACCATCTCACGGACAACCACTTCTGCTCGCTGCTGGCGGCACGATGCGGAGCTGTCGTTTTTTCTCTCGATTACCGGTTGTGCCCCGAGAATACATTTCCTGCGCCCATCGAGGACGCCAAGGCGCTTTGGGAACACGTTCAGACGTTTAGTGACGACTATGGTATCGACCCTGCACAGGTTGCGCTGGCAGGCGACAGTGCGGGCGGCTTGATCAGTAGCACGCTCGCACTCATTTTACGGGACGAGGGTGGTCGTCAACCCAAGGCCCTGTGTCTGGCCTACCCCTGGGTCACAACAAGCAATGAGAATCAGCCGAGTCTCAGTAGCTGCGCAAATACCTTTCCTCTCACGACCGACACCATGCACTTCTTTAACTCGCAGGTGTTTCCCAATGACGTTAATAAAGATCATCCATGGGCCCATCCATTACATGCGGAAAGTCTTGCTGGCCTCCCGCCAACCGTCATCGGAACCGCGGGCTTTGACCCAATCCGCGACCAGGGGAATGCCTTCGCGGAACGGCTCACAAAGTCAGGAAACGAAGTCACACACTTTTGCTTCGAGAGTCTGACGCATAGTTACCTTATGTTTGGCCGCGTGAGTAATGAGGCCGAACGCGCTTGCGAGACACTTGCTGTCGCCCTCTCCGAGAGACTCAACACACCTGACTGAGACGTTTTATCCGGTCAACCGCCGAGTCAACCATCGACTGACGCCCATCCCAAAGAGTCGGCTCAAACGGTGCCATCGGCGGGTTGATGAGCCCAAGACATGATGAAGCTCGCGACGCTGGGTCAAACCATAGACGGCAGAGGCGACATCGTCGGGCTTCATTTCCCACGTCATATTCTCGATGTGCCGAGGATCTAGCGAGCGTCCCATTTCAGTATCGATGACCGGCGGCTTAATGCAGGTCACATAAATATCGTCATCTTCCCATTCGATATTCAGCGCCTGAGTGAAGCCATCCACATAGAACTTGGTCGCGCTGTAAACAGCTAACAGAGGGATACCATGGATGCTCGATGCGGAACACAGGTTAATCACCATGGACCCTTCGGTGGCTTTAAGGAGGGGATGTGCCGCATAAGAAACCATGGTGAGCCCCGTCACATTGACATCCACCATCGCGCGAATCTGACTCTCCGATTGCGACATCAGCTCGCCGCCCGTCAGAACACCTGCGTTGTTAACGAGCACGTCGAGCCTCCCACTCGTCGTCTGCGAAAACATGGCAATAGCCTCTTCGATGGAAGCGCTATCTCTCACATCACAATAACCGGCTACGGCGTTTTGAAAATCCGGTTCAGACAACAACGCCTGACAACGCTCTGCATTGATATCAAACAAACCTACCTGATAACCCTCTCGGGCAAACCGCCGTGCAATAGCCAGCCCAATGCCTTGAGCCGCACCAGTAATAAGTGCTGCCTTCATAACTCCCCCTTAGTGCTTTCACACGATGACTACTTATTCTTATTAAGTCATTTTGGTGTTCATCGATCCTCGACGACCCCATCAGTAGAGCATGGATAAGGCAATCGCCCAACACCACATAAAATTTGCTTTTCACCTAAGAAAAAAATAATGATACTGCTGACTTCAAACAAAGCAGTGTAAATAAGAATAATGAAGTGGCCCCTTCTCGGCGACGCTGTCCCTCAGCGAAAGCACCCTATTCGCACGCTAATCGGGCGCGTGGTTTTCAAGCTCATTGGGTGGAAGCTCGAGGGAAACCTACCCAATAAATCCAAACTGGTGCTTGTGGCGCTGCCGCACAGCTCGAACTTTGATTTTATTTTGGCGCTGTCTGTCATCTGGGCATGGGGTTTAAAGCTAAACTATATGGGCAAGCACACCCTCTTTAAGTTTCCCCACGGCTTCTTCTTCAAAGCTGTGGGGGGGATTCCCGTAGACCGGCGATCGCCCCAAGGACTGATCGAAAAAATGACCAGCGAGTTCAACTCTCGATCATCACTGATGCTCGGCATTGCACCTGAGGGGACCCGCAACAGTGACGGGACGTTAAGAGCAGGCTTCGCCCGCATTGCCAAAGCGGCATCAGCCCCTGTTGTGCCAATCATTGTTAACTACAAGACAAAAACGCTCACGTTGGGAAAGCTCATCACAGATTTAAGCGACGTCGAGAGCATTATTGCGGCTGTCAAAGAGCAGGGACTGACTGGTCAGCGCCGAGCACCCGCTAAACTTTAGTTATTTCAGCGATTCATTGACCTCTCTCTTCACGGTTTAAAATAGGCCAACCATGTGGCGCGCAAGCGGTGTTGTGTAGGTTTCACGTTTGACGAGCAACGCGCTCTTCCACTCGACAGACATGGGTAGCGGCAACTCGACCAAATCACCTGACTGTAACTGGGCAGCGAAGACTGTCCTTTACCCCATAGAAAAAGCATCTAATGTAAGAATCATCGATCTCAACTCATTAGTTTTGGTACTAAATGCTTGTTACGGTATCAAAAAAATAAAGGGACAACGGTCAGCATGGACACACCAAGCATAACCATCTGGGGAACCAGCACACCGCGAAGCTTTCGACCCCTGTGGATGGCTGAAGAGCTGGGCATTCATTACGAGCACAAGCCTATAGGACCAAGGACCGGCGAGACGCAAACCCCCGAATACCAGCAGCTGAATCGAAAGCAGAAAATTCCTTTTATGCAGGACGGGGACGTAAAGCTATCGGAGAGTCTGGC
>DPGN01000059.1:31333-37586 GCA_003523185.1 Halieaceae bacterium | reverse complement strand
CAGGACCTTGTTACCAGGGCAAAAGAGGACGAATGGTGCTGCTACATTTACGGTGAGTTAGACGAGACAAGCTTGTATGTCATGCGTCGCCATGGCGATCTCGGCATGATTTACGGCGAGTCTGAAACGACGGTCAACGCATCGCGTGCCTATGCCGAGAAGCACTTTGAAGTGGTAGGGCAGCTGCTGGACAAGCGACCTTATTTGGTAGGCGATCAATTTGGACTTGCCGACCTCTTCCTAATGTCATGTATTGACTGGGCGAACGCCTATCAGGTCGCTCTGCCAGACAGTCTGCATGTCTATCATGCTCACATTGCTGAACGCCCCACGTATATGCGAGCCATGAAACGAAACTATCCTGACCTTTTTGGAGGTAACTAATGGGTGCCTTAGACGGACTGAAGGTCCTTGATTTAACCAGCATGGTATCGGGGCCGGTAGCGGCAATGATGTTGGCAGACCAGGGCGCTCGCGTTATCAAAGTAGAGCCGCTTGTAGGCGAGCAAATGCGACACATTGGTGGAAAGCATAACGACGTGTCACCCGCCTTTTACTCGTGCAATCGCGGTAAGGAGTCGATTTCTTTGGACCTCAAATCCGAAGAGGGAAAAAAGATTCTTCTCGAGCTCGCGGCTGACGCCGATGTTTTCATTCAGAACTTTCGCCCCGGGGCAATCGAGCGAATGGGCTTTGGCGAGGATGTGCTCCGTGAGACCAATAAAAAACTGATCTACGTGTCGATCAGTGGCTTTGGCGAGAGCGGTCCGTACTCACAAAAGCGGGTGTACGACCCCGTCATTCAGGCACTGTCAGGCGCCACCGACATTCAAATGGATCGGGCTTCAGGGCGGCCGCAGATGTTCCGCATCATCCTCGCGGACAAGGTGACGTCATTGACTGCGGCACAAGCGATTAGCTCGGCTCTGTACGTGCGCGGGAAAACCGGAGAAGGACAGCACATCCGCTTATCAATGCTCGAGACGATGCTGTCGTTCTTCTGGCCCGAGGGTATGGCTGGGCTCACCTACGGTGACATGGAGTTCGACGTGACCAAACTGCAGGGCACTCAGGACCTCATCTACGAAACACAGGACCGCTATATCACTGCGGGTGCCATCTCAGACAAAGAATGGGCCGGCATGTGCCGCGCGCTCAATCGCGATGACCTCATTGAGGATCCGCGTTTCAAGACCGCTGGTGATCGATTCGTTAATGTCGAAGAGCGTAAAAAAATCACCGCAGGCGAGATCAAGAAGTGGGCGAGCAGTGAAGTACTCGAGCGGCTGGATACCGAGGGCGTCCCTTGCGCCCCGCTACTGACACGCATGGAGTTGATGGATCACGATCAGATCCTCGCCAACGAATCCATTAATAAAACGTCTCATGAAGGTTTCGGCGAAGTCCGGCAGGCACGCCCAGCCGCACGTTTTGACAAAACGCCCAGCGAAATCGCAGGACCCGCGCCAAAGCTTGGCGAACACGGTCCAAGCTTGCTGGCAGAACTTGGCTATGACGAAGAAACCATCGAGTCACTCATCGAGAACAGCCGGCTTAAGGTCGGCCACTAAGCATCGGAGAACAATGAGATGAAAAAAGTATGTTTGATTATCGGCGCGGGCGCGGGCATTGGCGGCTCAGTGGGAGCGAAGTTTGCCGCGAATGGCTATCACGCCGCCCTATGCCGTCGAAGTGACGCTGAGGGCTTACAAAAACTCGTTGATGGCATTGAATCAAATGGCGGAGCTGCCTCAGGTCACATGCTCAACGCCGTCGAGGAAGGTGCCATCGAAAAACTAGTGGAAGAGGTTGAGCAAATCGGTCCCATCGCGGTGGTGCTGTTCAACCTGGGTGCACAGATTGGTAACCGACCACTCGAGAGCACCGCATTAAAAACCTTTGAACTCGGCTGGCAGATGGCTTGTATGGGCCTATTCCGACTCGCCAAAGCCGTCATTCCGGCGATGGAAGCTCGTGGCAAGGGCACCATTCTGGTGACATCGGCCACCGCTGCGGTTCGCGGTAATGCCGGGCAGCATTCACACGCGGCTGCCATGGGCGGCCGACGCATGCTCTGTCAAACCTTGAACGCCGAATACGCATCAAAGGGAATTCACGTTGCGCACATCATCGTTGATGGCGCCGTCGATGCACCCGATACACTCGGCAAAATGCTGGGCGCTGAGATGTTCGAGAAACTCCGCGAGACCCGTGGCAAGGAGCATGACGGCCTTCTGCTGCCGAGTGAAATGGCAGAGACCTACTTCCACATCGCTCATCAACACCGCTCCGCGTGGACACACGAGCTGGATTTGAGGGCGTACTCGGATCTAGCATGGTGGAACCACGCGCCTTAATCTAACAACAAACAAAAGAATAATTAGCGGAGAACATGGAATGACATTAACCGTTACCCCCTCAGGACAAGCCTGCGGCGCTCGCATCGAGGGCATCGACCTCACTCAAGATCTTACCGACTCACAGATTGCCGAACTCAGGCAACTGTGGCTGGAACACAAGGTCATCGCCTTACCCAATCAAGCCCTGACGCCAGAGGACCTCGAGCGAGTAGCGCAATACTTCGGTGAAGTCGGAGAGGACCCATTTTTCGGGCACATCGATGGCTACCCCAATATTTGTGCGATTCAACGCGACGCGGACGAGAAGACCCCCATCTTTGCTGAGATCTTCCATACCGACTGGAGTTTTATGGCGGTACCGCCGGCGGGCACAGCACTGTTTGGCATCACAATCCCTCCCCAGGGTGGTGATACGTTGTTTGCTGACCAAGTGAAGGCCTACGAGGAGATGCCCAACGAGCTTCGCGAGAAAGTTGAGGGCCTTACCGCCATACACTCCGCCGCTCTGGGCTATGCCCCGGATGGGGCCTATGGTGAAGGCGATCAAGCGGCTGGTCGCAGCATGCAGATCAAACCCAGCGAGAAAGCACGCGAAACCTGTCCACACCCATTTGTGCGGGAGCACCACGAGACCGGCACGAAAGCGCTGTTTTCATCCGCTGCCTACATACAGAGCTTTGAAGGTATGTCGTTAGAAGACTCGCAGGCCCTTGCAATGGAATTGTATGTCTATCAGACGCAGGAAAAGTTCCAGTATCGCCACAAATGGGAAAAGGACATGCTGGTCATCTGGGATAATCGGTCCCTCCTACACTCGGCAACGGGTGGCTTCGATGGCTACGATCGACTGTTACATCGGGTCACCATCGCTGACACCCAGTGGTGAGCGGTAAGAAAATCGCAATGTGGGGAAATACTGAACGATGAGCACAGATAGGTTTATCGAGGATCTCGCGGATGCCATCAAAACCAAATCAATCTGGCCTGAATTCCCCTCTGGCGTCACCGTTACCGAGGCCTACTCACTCATCCCTCAGCTGACGAGCCTCATCTCCGGTGAAACGTCGGCGGGAATTAAGGCTGGCGTAACCAACGCAGACCTTCAGGCACTTTTTGGTCTGGAAGAGCCTTTACTTGGCCTGCTTTACCAACAGAGCGAAACCGAGAACGCGGCAACACTGTCATACACCGCCAGTCGCCGCATCGAGTGTGAGCTGGCTATGCGGCTCAACAGCGATGGCAGCCCTATCAGCATCGGCCCCGCCGTGGAATTTGTCCGTGTGGACTTCTGCAGACCTGAGGATTTGACCCCCGGCAACGTAACACTCGCCAATTTGGGCGCGGACCAATTTATCTTGGGTGAGATGAGCGCTTGGGATAGCTTCGACTTCATTGCCCTTGCGGACATTGACATTGAATTGATGCGGGACGGTGAGGTCATACTTACGACCTCACCCCTCGATTCTTTTGGCGGCCCCAAGCAAGCGCTTGAATGGTGTGTCAACAAAGCTAGCAACCTTGGATTTACGATACCTCAAGGGGGGGTGCTGCTCGCTGGGACCAACGGAGCCGCGATGGAAGCAGATCCAGGCGATTATGAAGTCAGTTACGGGCCACTGGGTACAATTGAATTTACCATCGGGTAAATGGCGAAGGGGCGACAGCGCTCTAATCAGCACCCCTCACTCTGCGAACGCAGATATCTTCACTCATAGCTAATCATCGCTTGGCCCCAATCGCCCAAAAAAACAGCGCTTTCACTGGCGCTATCTGCCACTTTCCGAGTAACGTGTAGCGCGACCATCGACGAAAAAAAGAGATGCCGCATGTACTCACTCTCCCCCAAGAAACCAACCAAAAAAATAAGCATTACCCCTCTTAGCAAGGCCAAACGGATCCTAGCAATTGTTGTGACCAGTGGAATGATGGTCAGTCTTGGATGCAGTCAATCGGAGACTGATAGGTCAAACCGCTATGAAGCGACCGTGGTAAAGACCGAATACGGCATTCCGCACATCACGGCTGAGTCCTGGGGCTCCTTAGGTTTTGGAGAAGCCTACACGGCAGCAGAAGATCACATCTGCAATATGGCACTGGCGCTGGTGCAATCGCGCGGTGAGAGCGCCGCAGTTTTTGGTCCGGGGCCCCGTAACCGAAATCTCAGCAGAGACATTGTCATTAAGGCGCTTGGCATCCCCGAAAAGGCTGGCGAGGCGCTTACAGCGCAAGAGCCTCAGATCAAAGAATGGGTCGAGGGTTATACCGCCGGATATAACCAGTTTGTTAATGAGCGCGCCGGCAAGTTTGGATCATGGTGTGATAAAGCGAACTGGGTAAGACCGGTCACGGCAACGGAGTTCATGGCTCAGTACGTTACCTTGGTCTACACCTTGCCACGAATTGCGGGGGCAATTACCGCAGCGGCACCACCCACTCCGCAAGTAGAGGCAAGTGCAGCTATCGCCGCGCTCGCGAAGGCGCCACCACTGCGCGATACGCTCACGGACATGAAGCTTCGCGATATGGGCTCAAACGCCTGGGCAATTGCCTCGGAGCGCTCGGAAAACGGCAAAGGGTTGCTGCTAGCCAACCCACATTACCCTTGGTACGGCATAGCACGATTCTGGGAAAAACACCTGACGATTCCTGGTGTCTACGATGCCTATGGCGCGGGTTTAATCGGCGCGCCGGGCGTCGCAATTGGCTTCAATGAAGCGGTTGGTTGGTCACATACAGTGTCGAACTCAAAGCGCACCGTGATCTATCAACTCGCACTCAATCCAGATAACCCTCGGCAGTACCGGTGGGAAAATGGTTGGCGCGACCTCAACTCGGTAACCGTCAGCGCTGACGTAAAAACGCCAGATGGGCTAAGCAATAGACAGCACACTGTTTGGTTTTCGCATCATGGTCCGTTGATGGCCCTACCCGGGCTGACCGATGATCCCCTCACAGCGTTTGCCGTCCGAGATGCCAACGCGGAAAACCTTCATACCTTCGCCCAGTGGCAAGCCATGGGTAGCGCGAAAAGTATGGATGAATTCATCGAGGCGCATCGCACCTACAATGCAATGCCCTGGGTTAACACGATCGCTGCTTCAGCCGACGGCCGCGCGGTTTACATTGACAATTCCAATGTCGGTGCCTTAAGTGAGGAGGCCATTCTCAGCTGGCAAAACACCCTGAAAGCTGTACCGAAGCTTCAGTATCTCTACCTCTCCCGAGGGCTCGTGATACTTGATGGCAGCCAGCCAAGTAGTGAGTGGCTAGAAACAAGTTCTCCGGTACCACATACCGAGCCGTTTGAGCGTCGGCCACTCATCGAGAGCAATCAGTATGTCTTCAATGCAAATGACAGCTACTGGCTCAGTGACCCGGACAAGCCAGCCGTAGCACTGTCTCCCCTCTACGGGCCGACAATGACACCTCGCAGCGTTCGCACACGCATGAATATTGCCTTACTGCGCCCGGATAGCCCGTACGGACATGCTGGTGAGGATAGTAAATTTAGCCGTAGTGAAATTCAGACCGCCTTGTTCAGCAATGAAAGCCTGACCGCCGACATGCTCCTGCCCGAGCTACTCGCGGCCTGTGATGCAACGCCTCAACGCACTATTGCAGACACCCCAGTCAACCTGACCCAAGCCTGTAACGTGCTGGCCGCCTGGGATCGCCGGTTCAACAGCGAGTCTCGTGGCGCTGTGTTGTTCAGAGAATGGATCACGCAGTACCCCGCAGACGAAACGTCACTTGGCTCATCGCTATTTCAACAGCCGTTTAATCCTATGGAAGCCGCTACCACGCCAGCCGGACTTGCCAATACCGACCTCGCGCTCGACCGACTTGCTCGTGCGGTATTACTACTTGAAGGTGAGGACATTGGTCTCGATACG